>JBDTQH010000006.1:0-168531 GCA_039932335.1 Chloroflexota bacterium | reverse complement strand
GTGGAGAAATATATCTTCACAACGCTCGATGAAGCAGGGCGCATACGTCTGAAGCTACAGACCCCGCTTGGTGTCGCTGGCCGCATCCTCGGCAAGTATCAGGATGTCGCAAGCGAGCGGCTGAGCGTGCTAGCCGAGGACTTCAAGACAGTCGAGAACATCGAAGGGCAGCTCGAAATATACGCCGCCGATATGCGGAGAGAGTTCCAGGGCAGGCTGGCTCAAATTGAGACTATCGTGTACGACCTTAAGGAGCGCGGCGACGCATTCTTCGATGATACTCTGCGTGTTGGTCGCGTTCGGGACTTGCTGAACTCGAAGAAGATCGAGCAGGAGTTCCAGGAGAAAGTGATTGGGGACACATCTCGCCGCATTGATGATGCGACCAACAGCCTGATAGACTGGATGGTTGACCAGGATCTGCGTATGTGGCAATCCGTGAGCGAGTACGTCAACAGGCGCAGGCAAGCGGGCATCGGCTCTTCGCCCGAATACAACGAGCATGTAATCGGCGGTGTGGGCGGGCAGTTCGCATACAACCGCGATTCGCTGCTTCGTTCGGTGGTGAAGGAAGCGCGCCGAGTTGTCGAGAATTATGATCGCGAGGAAGAGGCTGCTAATATCGCCCAGGATATGCGCGGTGCTGTGGGCGTACTGCTCGGCGCGGGTGGCGTAGCCGCGCTCGGCTTACTGGTTACAGCAACCATAGCCGCCTCATTCGTAGACATCACAGGCATAACTGCCGCGCTGGTTTCCGGTGCGATCGGTCTCTTTGTGCTGCCGTACCGCAAGCGTAAAGCACAACAGGATTTTCGCCAGCGCACGCTTGAGCTTCGCGACAAGCTAAGCAGCGCGATGAAAGACCAGTTCAATACTGAGCTTGATAACTCGATCGAACGAATCCGTGCCGCCATAGCTCCCTACACACGCTTTGTGCGGATGGAGCAGGAGAGAATGACGGCCGCAGACACACGCCTGAAACAAATAGAACAGAATGTTGCCCAACTGCATACTCGCATTGACGAAGTTGGCGCTTGATCCTCAACTATAATAGTCGACAGCGCGCACAGGTAACCGTGCAGACCTCCCGAACAGGAGGTCTGCTTTGTGCCACAGAAGAAGGGGAAAATAATGACCAAAGCCCAACCGAACTCAGCGTCAGGCAATATCTCCATCCGCAAGGCCACTTCATCCGATGCTGATCTGCTGATAAACCTCATTATTGGGCTGGCTGAGTTCGAGAAGCTCGCACCGCCGGACGATGCCGCACAGAAAAGGCTGGTTGCCGATGCCTTCGGGCCAAGGCCACGCTTTGAGGTATTTCTTGCCGAGGTTGAGAAGACGGTCGCTGGGTATGCGTTCATATTCGAGACTTATTCGACCTTCCTCGCGCTTCCTACCCTCTATCTCGAAGACCTATTCGTGCTGCCTCAATTCCGAGGCACACGCGTCGGCTACACGATGATGCGCTTCCTCGCTTCCGAAGCCGTGCGCCGTGGCTGTGGGCGGATGGAATGGGTGGTGCTCGACTGGAACACCAACGCTATCGACTTCTACCGCCGCCTGGGTGCGCGCCAACTTGACGATTGGCTGTCTTACCGGCTCGACCAGGAAGGGCTAGCCCGTCTGGCGTCGGGCAATCAGTAACTGTCTCCACTACACCTCAACCCCTTCGTCATCACCGATCAGCAGCCGTGTGACTTCGGCTGGATCAGTCGTGGGCCGCTGGCATATGTAGTTGCGGCATACGTAGGCCGTAGTGCGTCCATCCACCTGCGGGCGGTCGGCCAGCAGTGGTACGACCTCGGCTGCATTCTTGTCGTCCGGTTCCGAGCCGGCCACCACTTTGTTGGGCACATATCGGCCCCAGACGGCACGCAGCATCTCCCGCATATCGTCGCTGCCCAACTTGCCGATCAGGGCCACTTCGGCTGGCGAGATAAGGTAGAAATCGAGCGCTGAGAGCATCCGCCCGAACGCCGTTGGTGCGCGACCAAGCACCTCAACAAGCGGCTGAATCGTAGCGATCGAATAGCGTTCGTAGTCGGGCTCAGCAGTCAGCAGGTATAGGCGCATGAGCACTTCCGCTGCTTCGGAATTACCTGATGGCAGGGCGTTATCGTAAAGCTCCTTGGGGCGAGCTACAAGCGTCTCGTGGAAGTCCGACGTAGAGAAGAAGCCGCCTGCCTCGTCCCAGAAATGGTCGATCAGCGTATTGACCAGCGAGCGTGCAATCTCGATCCAGCGCACATCGAAGGTTGTCTCATACAACGACACCAATCCGTTGGCATAGCTCGCATAGTCCTCAGCGAACGCCTCAATGTGAGCGCGCCCATCTTTATATGTTCTCCACAGGCGGGCTTCATCCCCGTCCTTTCGCAACAGCGTGGAGGTTACGAACTCAGCGTTCTTGACGGCTATCTGCCTGTAGTCGTCGCGCTCCAAAATGCTGGCAGCCTCTGAAAAAGCGCGCAGCATCAGGCCGTTCCACGCCACAAGCACCTTCTCGTCACGACCCGGATGCACTCGCTTCTCGCGCGCTTCGTACAGCTTCTTCTTGCTTGCGCCCACCGACTGCTGCAAGCTTTCAGTAGGAATGTTGCTGGCAGCTGCGAAGGTTTCCACGCTGCGCTCAAGGTGCGGAATATTGTGCCCTTCAAAGTTGCCTTTAGCCGTGACATCGAACAGGCGGTTGAACGTCTTGCCATCTTCCGGCCCGAGCACATCGATCACCTCAGCGGGCGTCCAAACGTAGAACTTACCTTCTTCGCCCTCACTATCGGCATCCTGCGACGAGTAGAAACCACCCTCAGGCGAAGTCATCTCACGGGCCACATAATCGAGCGTCTCATCCGCGATATGGCGGTAAAAGGCGTTGCCCGTGATCTGATAAGCAGACAGGTAGACCCGCGATAACAGCGCATTGTCGTACAGCATCTTCTCAAAGTGCGGCACCAGCCACACATCGTCCACCGAATAGCGGTGGAAACCGCCGCCGACCTGATCGTACATCCCGCCGTTCGCCATCTTCTGCAAAGTCAATTCTGCCATGGCCAGGAGCGCGCGGTCGCTCGTGCGGTGATACTGCTTCAGCAAGAACTCGATGTTCATCGGCTGAGGGAACTTTGGCGCGCCCACTGTCCCACCGTTCTCCCGGTCGAACTGGCTGAGGGCCGTCCTGGCCGCCTCATCGAGCACGCTGATGTTGGGTTCCCTTGAGCTTGGCTGGAGGTCAAGACTGTTCTTCAAGAATTGCTGCATCTCCGACGCGCTCTGGAAGACCTTGTCCCGCTGCTCTTTGTAGGCCTGGGACACCCCGAGCAGCACACGCGGAAAGCTGGTCATGCCTCTGCCATCCTCGGCTGGAAAGTAGGTGCCGCCGAAGAACGGCCCGCCCTCAGGCGTCAAGAAAACGGTCATCGGCCAGCCGCCGTGCCCTGTCATGGCCTGCACTGCTTCCATGTAGACAGCATCGAGATCGGGCCGCTCTTCCCTGTCAACCTTGATACTCACGAAGTTCTCGTTCATGAGCGCCGCAATTTTGGGGTTTTCGAACGACTCGTGCTCCATAACATGGCACCAGTGGCACGCCGAATAGCCGATACTCAGCAAAATCGGCTTGTCCTCGTCGCGGGCCTTCTGCAAGGCTTCCGGTCCCCATGGATACCAGTCTACGGGGTTGTCTTTGTGTTGAAGCAGATAAGGGCTTGTCTCGCCCGCCAATCTATTTGTCATCGTAGCTCTCCTCTACTGGCTCATCGAGCAAGCGCTGGGCCAGACTTTCCGGCTGGGACTATAGGCCAAGTCTAACCCGCGAGACTGGCAAGGGCAAGCAGACCAAACCCTGTTATGAGTATACCGGAGACGCGGTTAACCCACCACAGACCTCCATACGAAAAGCGAGTTCGCACAAGGCTCACGCCACCGCTCAAGAGCAGCCACCAGAGCGCGGAACCGAGAAACACGCCCAACACAACCAGAGCCGCCGCTGCAAAATCCCCACCATTATCCCCCAGCCCAATGCCCGCGAACACTACCGCGAACGACAGGATAGTGAGTGGGTTGGTGACCGTGAGAAGAAAGGTCGAACCGTAGGCACTGAGCAAATTGGTCGCCGGTGCGCTTGCCGTTTCGGAGGCCGGTCTTGCCAGGAAGGTTCGCACTCCGAGGAAGAGCAAGAAGATGCCGCCAACCAGACGCAAAACTCTTTGCTGGCTCACCAGGAAGGTTGAAATGAATGTCAGGCCGAAGGCGGCTATGCAGCCGTACATGGCATCAGCGGTGGCCGCGCCGAGGCCGGAAGCCAGGCCTGATGCCCGACCCTCAGTAAGAGACCGCCGTATACATAGCACGCCGATTGGCCCGACCGGAGCGGCTATCGAAAAGCCTATCAGCAGGCCGCGCAGAAAAAGTGATGCATCCATCGAAACTAACTCCCCAACAACCTGCGGAAAACCCATACGGCCACTACCCCCGCAGCCATCGTAAGCAACAAATTCTTAGTGCGCGCCGCCACAGCTATGGCGACAATCGCTGAGAGTGCCTCGGCCGGTCCTGCGGTGAGGGCGCCCGATTCCCCCCTGCTGCCGGCCAGCAAGGCGTTTGGCACAGCTGTGGGTGCGATAATCGAGATAAGGACAGCACCGGGCACGTAATGCAGCCAGGCGGCCATCTTGCCTGTCATATTGAGCCTGCTAAGCAACAGGAAGCCGCCCAGGCGCGTGGCGTAGGTGACCACAGCCATGAGTATTATGGTGACCAGCACAAGAGGGTCAACTGTCACTTTTCAACGCTCCCGCAACGCTGCCTGCTATCCCGCCCACGATGATGTACCACTTTCCGGGCAGGTACATCGCGGCGAACACCGCAAAAAGCGCCGCCACTCCCCACGGCAGAAGATCGGAACGTCCCTTCCAGAAGCCGACCAGCAAGCCAATAAATACCTCCGTAAACGCGAAGTCCAGACCGAGCACGCCGGGATCTTGCAGCGCATTCCCAAGCGAGCCGCCAACCAGCGTCGCACTCAACCACGCCATCATCGATACCAGGCCACTGCCGAGCAGGAACGCGCCGTTGTTGCTGCCGCGCCGCAAACTGCCCATTGTGAGCGCCCAACTTTCGTCGTTCAGGACGAACAGCGACAGGAACAGTTGGGGTCGCGTCAGCGCGGCGAACCAGGGGCGCAGCGCCGCACCCATAAGCAGTTGACGCAGATTGACAACCAGCGTGGTCAGGACAATCGCCGCCACCGGCAACGGTGCCACCCACAGCCCGATTGCCGCGAACTGTGACGAACCGGCAAAGACAATCCCGCTCATCAGGAGCGATTCCGCTGTGCTCAGTCCCGCCTGGCGAGCCAGCACACCAAACACAAGGCCGTACGCAAAAATGCTCAGTGCAACCGGAACAGTCTGGCGCGCACCCTCAAAAAGCCCCTGACGCGTAAATGTCACTCTCTGGTCGAGCGACGTGTCTTCGCCTATCGCTAAACCGGTTTTATCCATGCTCTAGCCCTTCACTCATGCAAAACAAAACCCGCCAGGACTCTTCGGTCCGGCGGGCCACATCGGCGCTCACGACGCGCGGCTAACCAGACGTCCGGCCAGGCTGATTGCCCTGCTGGCTCTGGTTACCACCACTGATTCGGTTGAATGAAATATGTCTCATTGTTCGCGCACTAATTGTTCGAGCCTTACCTGTATGGCAACGTATTAGCCGATATGATAGCAGGCACACTTGCTGCTGTCAATCGGTCGGCAGACGGAGTATCGCGGCGTCTCCTAATACATCCGGTGTCCTCCACCCACGTGTAAGAGCTGGCCTGTGAGCCACCGTCCTTGCTCAGACGCGAGAAATACCACCACGTCTGCGATATCCTCGGGGTAACCAATCCTGCCCAGCGGACTTATCTTTTTCAGATGTTCTTCAAGCTCGGCTGATATCCATCCGGTCTGGATCGGCCCCGGCGAAATAATGTTCACCGTGATGCCGAGCTTCCCGAACTCGCCCGCGGCAGCCCTGCTGTAACTCTCCAGTGCGTTCTTGCTGGCGCCATAAGAGACTTCACTTGGAAAGCCGGGAGCGCCGCCTGTACTGATATTAATTATGCGTCCCCAATCCGCGCCCCGGGTTATATGCCGGCGGCCGAATTCAGCCATCATGAGGGCGACGGCCCTGCTGTTCACCGCGAAGTGGCGGTCGTGACTTTCCACGGTAAGCGTGCTAATCGGCTGGGAAGTCCATAGTTCGGACAGCTTATTGTAGAGATCGGCGTCATCAGGCAGAAGCGTATCCGCCTCCCAGTATGCCGCATTGTTTACCAGCACCGACACGGGGCCAAGCTCCCGTTCTGCCGCGTCAAAGAGCAAGGGGATGTTGGCAGGCTCAGCAAGGTCAACTTCGAGTGCAAACGCCTCGCCGCCGTCCCGCCTGACTGCTTCTAGAACCTCGTTAGCACTCAGGCCTCTAAGGGCGTTGTAACGGGCTTCACCCGGTGAGGCAGCCAGGCCGGCCCGCTGGTTTTCGTCAGGCACGCTGAGATAGCTGACAAAGATGCGTGCTCCTTCGGCGGCCAGGGCTCTCGCTATAGCGGCTCCGATGCCGTGGTTTGCGCCGGTCACGAGTGCCACTTTGCCTGCAAGTCGCGATTCGTTCATCGCACCTTCCCTCTCAGTGTGCTATCTCGATACGCTCGGCGGGAAGAGCCTGCATAGCGTGGATTGCCTGGGCTGCGCGCAGTCCCGATTCAATTGCTCCCTGTATCCATGCGTGGCAGAGCGATGTATGCTCGCCAGCGAAAAAGACCCGGCCTTCAGGAGAGGCAATGTGGTCATGGAGCAGGGTCTGTTGCCCCGGATCAAACAAGGCGAACGCACCGCCCGCGAACTCGTCATCGTGCCACATCTTCGAGGTACCAACCTCAAACTCCTGGATAATCTGCGGGTGAATAGCCGACATATTCTCAATGGCCTGGCTGATCCGGTCGCGTGGGTCGAGCGAGCCCCACCTTTGCGCATCTTCCGACCATGTGTAGCTGGCAAGCATGACGCCGCGCCCCGTTTCGCGGCCGTGGTCGGGATAGTAGATTACGCGTATGGGCAGGTCGGTTATACTGCCACCGCCGAAGATACCATCGTCGTCTTCCCAGAAGCGCCGCCTGCATTGGAATAATATCTTGGCCGAGGCGTCGTAGTGCAGCTGGCGAATTGCTCTTTGTTTCGCCCGCGAGAACGGGTGCACCACTTCAACGTGTCGCAACACAGCGAACGGCACCGTTATAATCGCGTAGTCGCCCGTGACGCTGAACCGCCCGGCGGCTGTCTGGTAATGTATGATTACTTCGTCGGGCCGCTGGTCAATGGCTGTCATCCTCGCGCCAAACCGGATGCGCCCGGTAAGGTGGGGCACAAATGCCCTAGGTAGGGTGTCCATGCCGCCATCCAGCTCCACCATGTTTGTGTAGTAGTGACCGACCTCCTCGCGCAGTAGCTCAAGGAAGGACGCATTCATCAGCGCCTCCTGGTCTGCGAGCAAGCCAAACGATTCTATCACGCCCTCAGACCAGTTATTCGCCTCCAGAAACTCGCGTGTCGAAAACTGGTCGTACTCCGCGACAATGTTGTCCCAGCACTCTTCGCCCTGATCTTCAAGGCGCTTAACGAAAGGCGCGATGGCCTCTGCCCACAGCTGGTTGGCTGTCTTTCCGCGTTCGTGCTCGGGAACATCGAAGCCCAATAGAGAGGGGTCTGCATCGGTGTCGCGAATACGATGCAGTTTGCCATTGACGTAGTAAAACGCGTTCGGATTGCCCATTGTGAATGGGGAATAGCCGAGGTTGAACTTCTCAATATAGGCCATAGTCAGGTCATGGGCGCGTGGGATCCGCATCGCACCGGCTTCGGCATAAAGGCCATGCGTGAACGGCTCGCGCAGCGTGTATACGCGACCGCCCACACGCTGTTGCGCCTCGATGATGACAGGGTCGTGCCCGGCTCGCTGTAGCTCATAGGCGGCAGTAAGGCCCGCCATGCCGGCCCCTACAACAATCACCCGCTTTGGAGCAACCGCATCGCCCTCCAGGCCCCTTTCAATAATAGAACCTGGCTGCTGGATTCGACCCTTGACCACGAGACCTCCTTGTCGCACGTGCCCTGAATATTATGTTGCTGTCGGTTCTGCCGTTTGTGGTGTCCTGAACTGAGTATTGTACAGCTCGGCGTAGAGGCCGCCCCTTGCGAGCAGCTCGGCGTGCGTACCTCGTTCAACCAGACGTCCCTTATCAAGCACCAGTATCACGTCGGCCGCCAGCACGGTCGAAAGCCTGTGAGCTATCACTATCGATGTGCGCCCGACCATCAGGCGCTCAAGCGCGGCCTGTATCAAAGCCTCCGACTGCGAGTCGAGCGAGGATGTCGCCTCATCAAGTACTAGTATGCGTGGGTTCTTCAAGAGCACTCGGGCGATAGCGATGCGCTGCTTTTCACCTCCCGACAGGCGGTAACCACGCTCGCCAACTATGGTATCGTAGCCCGCCGGCAGGTCCGCGATGAAGTTGTGTATGTTGGCAGCTCGTGTCGCCGCGACCATCTCCTCGTCGGTCGCATCAGGTCGCGCATAAAGCAGGTTGACCCTTATCGAATCGTGGAACAGATAAGTCTCCTGAGTTACCATGCCAATCTGCTCGGCCAGCGAATCCAGAGTGACATCTTTTATGTCAAGTCCGTCAATGCAGATCTGCCCGGCAGTTGGGTCGTACAATCTCGGTAAAAGATAGGTGATCGTCGTTTTCCCGGCCCCTGAAGGCCCCACCAGCGCAGCCAACTGTCCGGGCTCGACCGTGAAACTCACGTCCTGTGTGGCATACCGCACTTCCGACTCTTCACGCGGCTCATCGCCATTGAGGCTTGCCGAGGAAGCTGACGTAGAACCATTAGCTCCGATTGGCCTGGCCGTTGCACCGCTCAGTGTAAGTGCCGCATCGGGTGCTTGCCCCCAGCGCACAACTTGCGACAATCCTGCCGGAGCCTCCCCTGCCTTTCCGTCCGCTCGTTCATATGAGAACGACACATCCACGAAGTCTACGCGCCCGTGCACCTGCCCAAGTACACGGGCGTCTGCCTTCTCCTGGATTTCAATAGGCAGGTCCAGTACCTCAAATACGCGCTCAAAGCTCACCATCGAAGTAGCAAACTCAACCCGCGCGTTACTCAACGATCCAATAGGGCCGTAGAGTTGCCCCAGGTACGAGATAAACGCCACTATTGTACCGATCGTGAACCCGCCGCCTGAAATCACAAGGTTGCCGCCGACCCAGGCCACAAGTGCTGTGCCGATAGCCCCGCTCAATCCCAGACCCATGAAGAACCAGCGCCCAATCAGCGCCTGCCGTATGCCTGCATCGCGCACCTTCGACGCCCTGTCCGCGAAGCGCGCGTCTTCATCTCGCGCCCGCCCGAATATCTTCACGAGAAGCGCCCCACTGACGTTGAGCGTCTCGTTCATCATGGCATTCATTTCAGCGTTGAGAGATAGTTGCTTACGAACAACCTCGCGCAGGACTATGCCAACCCGACGCGCAGGTATGATAAAGAAAGGCAAAATCACCAGCGACAGCAGGGTCAAGCGCCACTCTAGCGACAGCATGATTATGAGCGTGAAGGTGAGCGTTATGGCGTTCGATAGAATATCAACGATGGTGCCCGATATTGCACGCTGTGAGCCTACTACATCATTGTTCAGCCGCGACATCAGTTCGCCCGTGCGGGTGTTCGTGAAGAAGCGCAGCGACATCCTCTGCAAGTGGCTGAAGAGCGCACATCGCAGGTCGAAGATAACACCTTCGCCAATCTTGGACGCAAGATAGCGCTGCAAGACACCCATCAGGCCGGAAAAGAGTGGAACCGCTACCAGGCCGATCGCCAGCCAATTCAGCAGGCCAAGGTCGCCACGCGGTATAACCGTATCAATTAGCGACCTGTACAAGAGCGGCGGGATCGTGGATAGCAGCGAAATGCCTGCTATCGTCAGCAGCATGATAGCGATGCGCCCCTTGTAGGGCCGCGCATACCCTGCAACACGGCGCAGCAAAGCACGGCTGACCTGCGGCTTGTCCTGCGAGGGATCATGCCGAATGTACGACCACCAACCTGAACCGTGATCCATAGCTACTGCTGCTTTCCGCTACTTTTGCCGGTTAAGTCAGAACCCTACAGGAGATCACCCGTTTGTCTCCGGGATCTTGCTCGTATCCCCAGGGTCAGACTTTCCACCGTCGCTCTGAGAGGCAGTCCACCCACCTTGAGCCGTATCCGTGTAGCGAGCCATTGACGAAGAAGTGTCCGTCGCGCCGCCCCCGGTAGCGTCTGTACCAAGCGATTGCCCGATAAGCGAGTCTGCCGAGCCACTGGGAACATCCGGTGAAGTTGCAGCGCCTGAGCCATCGCTATTCGAGGACCCAGTCGCGCCCGCTGTGGTGTCCGGACCAACCAACCTGGCAGCAGCCGAGGCGCTAATGATAACAGCATCGTTGCCAAAGCTGATGACATCACCAACTTCGAGATAAGCTTTGGTCTTCGGCGAGCTGCTGTGTGCAAGGTCAGCTACGTCCACGCCAACGATCTTGCCGCCGTTCTCCTCGAAGTAAACATCATCTATTCGCCCGTACTCTTCGCCTGTTTCCGAGAAGACTTTCTTGCCATCGAGCTTCTGCGAGGCTTCCAATGCCTCCGCTACGGCTGGCAGGCGGTCGGCACGTACAGCGGACTGGCTGTCGTCTACCATCAGGACATCCTTGCCGTAGCTGACCACGTTCTCGATAGGCACTACGGTTGGCTTTCCGAAAAGCCCGCCTTCGTCAATTAGGAGGGCTATTACGTGGGTATGGTCTGTGCCGATTATCAGGTCTTTGACCGAGTCGAGTTTTTCACCGTCGTTTCGGGTCAACACCGGCTTACCGATTATGCTCTGCCCTTTTATCATAGTTGCCTCCTCGCGTTCAGGTGCGTGATCATTTGTTGAATAGTAGAAAGGCTAGAATAACGACCAAGAGAATCGCCAAAGCCCCGACAATGAGCAAAAGTAGACGTGTATTGTTACCGCCCTGTAGACGCATATACCCTCCCAACCGTAAACACAGTAACTATCGCAATCGCGCGCAAGGGCCAGTGCGGCCGCCTGCCGGCTATTTTACTAGCGCATTATACCGCAGCAATCGGGCGATTACCAAGAGGACTAAACACGCAATAACCGTATCCCCGGCCGGGAATACAATACCCACCAGGCCGCTATAGTCTGCGTGGGTATTGTATCTATTTGAGTGGGAGTAATCGTTGCTAAAGCGCAGCGTTACTGCTTGTTCGGAGGCTCCGTATAGTTTGGCTGCACGGGCATTGGGCGATCCGGTGTAGTCCCGCCTTGCGCTGAACCCTGCTGCCCTGCGCTGTTTGGTTGCGACGGCCCAGCACTGGCAGGTCGAGGCTGGTTCGGTGGAGCAGGAGGTACGGGAACTGCGGGCACGTTACCGGGTCTGATCGTGGTGCTGCTGCCTGCGCTGGATGCCGGGGATTGTGGCTGTACACCGGCTTGTGGAACAGGAGGCGCGACCGGCTGGGTTTGTGGTTGGGCGGGCATCTGCCCAGGCACTTGAGGTGGCGTTTGCGCTGCCGCTGCTTCTCGGCTATCACGCTCTGCGTCTCGCTTCTGCTGCGCCTGGTCTACTTTTTGTTGCATCTCGTCGAGGACGGGCGCATTACCTTTTGCCTTGTCCACAGTTGCCTCGGCCTCCAACGGCACACGCATTTCTTCTTTGCTGAAGGCCACCTCGCCCTTATACACACTAGCTAAGAGGCTGTCGAGTGTGCCGGAATCATAGGCTCGCTGCACCGACTCGTGCGTGATAATGTCTCCCAGGTTCAGGATTACGTTGTCCTGCCTGTCCAGAATCACTTTGGTCGTGGGACGGCCAACAGCATCTTCAATGTCAGCCAATCGCCTCTTCGTTTGCTCCTCGTCAACACGATCTCCGGCGCTGTTGGTTAGCTCGGCTATGTTGCGTTTGAACTGCTCCCAAAGACCGCCTGCCGTATTCCCGGCGCTGTTCGCTGTTGCGTTGATTTTATCTCCTGCGCTCTCGAAAAGTCCACCGGCGTTTTGACCTGCTTGCTGTGCTTCACCCATTCCGGCTGAGGCAAGCAATGAAGGTAACAGTCCGCGACGTCGAGCTTCTTCTACATGCGATTCTTTGATGCGCTGGCCCGCCGCAACAACGATTGTGCCGTCGTCATCCTCGACATCGTTGCCGGCGACGCGTCCAACGGCGCTATCCTCCGCAACGTTGCCCACAGCCTGGCCCATTTTGCTCTGCGCCGATTGCACAGCACCCTGCACACCGCCGACCTGAGCCTCCAGCATTGGACCTGCCTGCTGCGTTATCAGCACCAGGTCCGGCCCGATATTCACAATATCGTCAAGTGGCAGGAAAGACGTGCCCTTCTGGACATTCTCGATTAGCCCACCCGACACTTCGTAGCCAAGCACCTCTCCAGAGGTTTCATCGAAATAGACATCGCCGATGCTGCCCTCGTCAGTTCCGCCCTCAGTAAACACCTTCTTCCCGATCAACTTGTCTTTCGTATTGAGAATGTTAAACACCAGAGGATAGTTGTCGGCGCTTATCACCGAACGGCTCTCATCGATCATCACCGCGTCTTTCCCAAAGCTGTTGACATTATCAAACGGGACGATACGTGCACTGCTCAACAGGCCACCCTCTTCGACCAGCAACGCCACAACTGTGTCGCTCTCCGGTCCGATGATAAGATCTTTGACAGAGCCTACCTTCTGTCCATCGGCAAAGCTCAATATGTCCTGGCCGATTATTTTCTTGCCTTTTCTCATCTCATTACCCTCTCTGCTGAGCGGCTTCTATCGCAGGAAGAAAAACCACCCCAGTACAACTAACAACAGAATCACGACGATCACAACCAGTAGGATTACCGGCACGTTATTTCCGCCGCCCTGCATTCTCATCTGCTACGCTCCTTAGTACTATCCCATGCAATTTGCCTCCACCTGCCAACCAGCAGAGCAATAGCCATGCCATTTGCGCAACCGCTGCTCAGGACGTATAACAATAAAGGGCCAACACTGCCACGCAAGATACGCACTGCCGGTTATTACATCTGCAGCTGAGTGTGATCTTTGCGGTCGAGGAGGTAATATTGTTCAGAAGATTGAATACAAGCAGGCACAGCTTTGGGCAAATATTGATTGCCGCGCTGCTCTTGCTCACCCTGGCCGCCTGCGATCAGGGCAGTCCGGCCACCCCGATACCTTCACCGAAAGCTACGTCTGCCGCCCTGCCAACCGCCACGTCGGTGCCCGCAAGCAATGCTACTCAGCCGGCCGCCGTGCCAACAGCGCAGCTTACAGGCGATGGTAATGTAGACCCCGACAAGCTGTTCCACGATTCTCGCGATCCCTTCTACAGGACACCAGGCGGTGCGGTGACAGCGGGCACAGCGGTAACTCTGCGGCTGAAGACAGCAGCGAACGATCTCACTGGCGCGAAGATACGGATATGGAACTCGCGCACAGAAACAGAAACAGTCGTCCAGATGTCGCCCACAGCACCCGACATCTGGGAGGCAAAAGTCGCCACACCCGCCGATGGAGCGGCGCTCTGGTATCGCTTTATCGCGACAGACGGCAGCGCGACAGCCTATTACAATGACGACCGGGAGCGTGATGGCGGCCAGGGGGAAGGACATCTCTATGAGTCCGACACCGACTATTCGCTGGTGGCCTATGACCCCAACTTCAAGACGCCCGACTGGCTCAAAGGCGGCGTCGTGTACCAGATCTTCCCCGACCGCTTCAACAACGGCGACCCGACCAACGACAAACCCGCCGGGTCATTCATCTATGGCGCACAGACCAAGGGTAAGCAGTGGGGAGAGTCGCCTGAAGGAGGCAACGATTTCTTCGGTGGCGACCTGAAGGGTGTGACCGCCAAGCTGGACTATCTCAAGTCACTGGGCGTCACGGCTATCTACTTCAACCCTATCTTCGCGTCGCCCTCAAATCACCGCTACGACACAACAGACTACAAGCAAATCGACCCTGCGCTTGGTACTCTCGAAGACTTCAAAGATCTGGTCGCGAAGGCCAAAGAGCGTGGCATGCAAATTATCCTTGACGGCGTGTTCAACCATTCGTCCAGCGATTCGATTTACTTCGACAAGTTCTCGCGCTACCCTGACAATGGAGCATACGAATCCCAGCAATCACCTTATTCAGACTGGTACAGCTTCAAGGAATGGCCGAAGAAGTACACGTCCTGGTTCAACATCGACACACTGCCTGCCTACAGCGAAAGCGATGCGTTGAAGAACTTCCTTTTCAACGCCCCCGACTCCGTAGTTCGCCAGTGGACCGCAGAGGGTATCGGGGGCTGGAGACTGGATGCTGCCGAACAGAAGAGCCACAGCTTCTGGCAGAACCTTCGCACGGTGCTGAAAGCGCAGAATCCTGATGCCGTGATTATAGGCGAGTTCTGGCAAAACTCCGCTCCCTGGCTCGCGGGCGACCAGTGGGACGGTACGATGAGCTACCGCTTCCGCGACGCTGTGCTCGGCTGGCTGGCAAACCCGATTCGCCCGGTCGAGACCATGGCGAAGAAACTCGCCTCCATCATCGAGGATTACCCGCCACAGGCCCTGGCGACTTCCATGAACCTTATCGACTCGCACGACACCACTCGTGCCCTTACGGAAGCGGGCAACGATAAGAACATGCTCCGGCTCCTCGCGTTAATGCAGTTCACATGGCCGGGCCTGCCCACCGTATACTATGGTGACGAGGCCGGGCTGGAAGGCGGGAAGGATCCCGATGACCGCCGTACCTACCCGTGGGGCAGCGAAGACACATCGCTGATTGAGTATTACACCATGCTCGGTCGAGTGCGCCGCGAAACTACTGCTCTACAAACCGGTGACTACATCAATCTGGGCTACAACAACGAATTGGACGTCTATTCATACGCTCGCAAGGACAGCAAGAGCACTGCTGTAGTGGCCCTCAATCGCAGCGCGGTGGACCAGGAACTTGAATTGCCGATGAAGGATGTCGCGTCCGATGGCACTACATTCACCGACCAGATGACGAATGGAACGCCATACACGGTGCTGGGCGGTACGCTCAAGGTGAACGTCGGCGCCAGGTGGGGCGTGCTTCTCATAGCCAAATAACGAAGCGGCAAGACAATTCAGGGAAAAGTTAAGGGACACGGCGGTCGTGTCCCTTCTTACGTCATTATCTGGTTAAACAGAAAAGCTCTAGCAGACCCGAAAGTCTATCAGAGCTTCTGTGTCTCCTAAGGCTCAACACCTTCGAAGTGAGATCATAATACAGGATGTTTATCTTCTTGTCAATAGGTTTTGCCAGCGATTTTCCGGCTAATTTTCGTTGTCAGCGGTTAGCGTTTCTGCGCACGCAAACAGCAAGAGGTTCGTGGGCTAGAAAGTTGTGACGCCGGTGAAGGTGCAGCGGCTGAACCTCATAGCAGGCACGAAATAGTTGGTGGTGTCCATGCCGTTCATAGCCCACCAATCCTGGCAGAGCTTCCCCTCACCCGCCTCCTGCAGCGACGATAGTAGATCCAATACTCCCATTTCGAAACGCAGATTTCGCAATGCGCCCACCAGCTTGCCGCCCTGTATCAAGAAGGTACCGTCACGTGTTGTCCCGGTGGCGATAACGCGCTTGCCGTCCGGGCAGTGTGTGTAGTGGAAGCGGGTAACAAGCACACCGCGCTCCACGTGCGAAATCATCTCTTCGAGGCTGGCAGTACCGACCGGCATAACAATGTGGTCAGCCACCGGCTGTGACGCAAAGTCGTTGAAGGGGAAACAGGCATGACCTGTCGACTTTGTTCCCGCTTCCTGGGCCGTCTGGCTATCATACACCGGGCCACGCGCAATGCCGTCCGTAATAATGTCCACTCTAGTCGCGGGGAGACCCTCGTAGTCAATCGCCAGCGGCATACACCGCGCGTCAGTAGGGTCATCCCATATATTCACGACTTCAGAAGCAACGCGCTCGCCAAGCTTGCCTGACAGGAACGATTGGCCGTCGAGAAAGGATCGAGCCCCCATACCCCACACTGTTGGAAACCGTACCATATCCGCCACAGCGTTCGGCTCGAATATGGCTTCATAGTCACCCGGCTCAATCTCCAACTGTTCTCGATTTGCCCGGCACTTGTCGACAGCCTGTTCCGCGACATGGACAGCGTTAATACGTTCGGCATCCCGGTCCAGCGCATCGCCGAAGCCGGTGCCGCCCGGCCCTTCCGCCAGCATCTTCAGGTATGCCCGCGTGTATGGCGCATAGGCCCTAATGCCTGTACTGCTTGCGACAGCCAGTTCAGACGCTGACGACGAATACGCGCCGAACGCCCCAAAGCCGGCGCCCTCTACAGCGTCAATGGCCAGTGCTACTGCGTCGGCTCGCTTTCGGGGCGACAACTCTGCGGTACTGCTAAAGTACGATTGAGGCGCGCTCGATGGAGTGTCGTAACCGGTCTGGGGCGATGGCAATGGCTGGAAAAGAGGATTTGGCGCTTGCAGGCGAGCAAGGCTCACGGCGTGTTCGATGCTCTTGCGCAGCGCACCTACTTCCAGTGAATTTGTGAACACACGTGCCGTCGCCCGCCCTACTGTAACCCGTACCGACAACCGAGTGTCTGTTTGCGACACGTTCTGGTGGATCTCAGAATTGGCGAAGCGTGTCACATCGGTAGTATCCCTCAGGAGTACCAGTTCGGTGGCATCGGCAGGCGAACCGTGCAGGGCATCTTCAAGGTGCTGAAGTGCCGCGGCTTCTCCAAGCAATCCGTTATCGCTCAAACCATACCCCAATGCTCTTCTGAATCTGCCCCAGGTGGTCATCGTCCTGCTCGGCAATCTGCTGGGCCAGTTCCAGCACGGTCATAGGGCCGCGTACTTCGTGTGTGCCCGTACGGTCCCAATCGTCAAGCGAGATCCCTCGGAGCATATACACCAGCTCGCTGCGGTACAAGCGCATAGTTTCAAGCGAATCGGTTACGGGCAGGCTGGCATAGCGGGCTATCTCCATCCAGCGCGCATCGTCATACCCGACAAGCGGAGGATTGTCGCGCACAAGCACGAAGTATATCCTCGGCTCCAGGATTGCGTTGGCCGCCCGTAAATGAGCAAACACGCCCTGCGGTGTGCTGCCGTCGTCAGCCGATTGCTCAATCGAGTCAGCGTCCTCAAGACTGGATAGCAGCGCGGCGAACCGGCCTGGCGCCGACTCCAATCTATGCACTACTGCTTCAATTTCGTTTCGTTCTGCCACCGTTAGCCTCCGCCCATGTCGGGTTTAGCGTAATCAAGTCGCAACCCGTTTCTATTGATGCCTGCTCATATTTAGCCCCGACACCAGGATTGGCGATGCTCCATGCGATACCGGGCAAAGTTGCAACGGTTCACCCTTGGCGCAGTGTGGGAATCCCCATGGCCGCCATTCTTCCGGCCCTGCAATTGCCTCCACCGACCCCCAGAATTGAGGCGTTCTCCCCTGAAACGATGCACCTTTTCTAAGCTCACCAAGCTTACCGCCTTTTATCTCTCGGCATAACTCTGCTGAAAAGTGAAAGTTCATCCTCTTATCGTCAAGGCTCCACGACGAGGGCGTCTCAACATACAGTCCGTCGTCCACCTTGCTCACTAGATCATCCAGAGTGCCAGCCCCAGGCTCCAGCGACACGTTCACCATGCGAACAATTGGGATCCGCCCCCACGAGATCGCCCTTCCACAGCCGTTAGACCGCTCGCCGATCTCGTGTGCGCTTTCGCGGGACGAGAGGTAGCCGGTGAATATGCCATCGCGGACAATCGCCGTACGCTGTGCAGGAGTGCCTTCCTCGTCCCAGCCAAACGTGCCAAGCCCGCCCGGCAGAAGCGAATCGGCGGTCATGTTAACCAGAGGCGAGCCGTACTGGAACTTCCCCCGCATTTCCGGCATCAAGAAGGAAGTACCGGCGAATGCAGCCTCCCAGCCCAGCACGCGGTCCAATTCGGTGGGGTGGCCGCAAGACTCATGCACAAGCAGTGAGACGAAGTCAGAAGCGATCACCACATTGTGCGCGCCCGAAGGTGCCCAGGGTGCAGCTACAAGCTCAGAGGCCTCCCGGCCAATGCGTATGCCCTGGGCCGGAAGATCCTGCTCATGCACAAACTCCCAACCTGCCTGGCTCATGTCGTTGAACGAGCGCCTGTATGAGTAGCCGCTGTCATCAACAGCGACACCGGCGACATTAAACTGCGTGTAAGTAATGCCCTGGCGAAAATGCGCGCCCAGCGTGTTCATGAACAGCTTATCGTGGCGCTCAAGCGAAATATGGCCGTATGCCACCTTCACCCGCTTGCCCCGCAAAACATTATTTACGGCTTCCGTCAGGTAACTCGTGCGCTCCGATATGGGCATCGAGAACGGATCAACCGGTAGGGGCGTGTAGTATTCTCCCCTACCGGTAGGCATATACGAAAGGTCAGACTGCGAGCGCCGCTTTGTACCGCTTGCCCGGGCTATCTCGACGGCACGTAGTGCGGTTTCTTTCACTGATACCGCCGATGTAGACGACGAGGACGCAAAGCCCCAGCCTCCACCGGCGAGAACATGAATCCCCCAACCTGCATCGCGGTTGTTGGTCAGCCGCTCGACTGCACCATCACGCACGTGAAGAGCTTCTGTAACGGAATCTTCCGAGCGGGCATCGGCGTAGTCGGCCCCGGCACGCCTGACCTCATCCAGTGCTGCTGCCAGCACATCGTCGTAAAGCATACGCGATTGTACACAATTTACGAACAGGGCAACAAGGCCGACATGTTACGCGTCTGCCGCCTATTGGTCCCCAACGGACGCCTATTCCACCTGCAACGCCGCGATATGCTGCTTTATAGTTTCAAGCGCCCGCCCAAGTGCTGCTTCATCTTTTGGCTTGTCATATAATTCGGTAAGTTCAAATGGCTCGCCAAAACGGACGCCTATGCGTGCAGGGCGTAACAGCTTGCCGGGAGGCATAGCATGGTTTGTATTGATCACCGCCACCGGCACGATCGGCACTTTAGTACGAGCCGCGAGCCTGGCCGCCCCTGTACGAAGCTCGTTCATGTCGCCTGTTGTGCTGCGCGTGCCTTCCGGGAACATGCCAAGCAGTTCTCCCTCTTTCAAAATTGTGAGTGCAATCTTCATTGAAGTAGGGTCACGTTGCGAGCGATCTACCGGGAAAGACCCAAGCTTTCGCATCACTTCACCGAGCAGAGGCATCCTGAATAGTTCCTCTTTCCCCATGAAGCTGACAAGGCGATTCGCGCCATAGCTAACCACGAATGGATCCAGAAGGCTGAGGTGATTGCTTACCATCACGGCAGCGCCCTTGCGCGGCACATTTTCTACACCCCTCACCTCTAACGGCCACAGGGTGTGGAATATCAGCCCGAAGAATACACGTACCACCCTGTACCATGTCGCACTGGGTCTGCGCTCATAATCTATCTTTTTCGCCTTTTGCGCCATTTAGCTCTCCATTACCGGCAATCGCACCCTAACCCCAAACCGTTACAAACCAGAACACCGCGAGCGTTACAAAGAGAACGCTATCCACGCGGTCAAGCACGCCACCGTGACCTGGAATGATATTGCCACTATCCTTGACCCCCGATGCCCTCTTCAGGAACGATTCGGATAGGTCGCCCGTCACGGCTGCGGCGCAAACCAGTAGCCCCAGCACTACCGCGGCTTCCCATGGCAGCTTCAGCAGACCTGCCAGAGCGAGCGCAGCGGCTACGGCCCCAAGCACTCCGCCCGCAAGCCCTTCCCAGGTCTTCCCTGGACTGATGTGCGGTATCATCTTGTGCCGCCCGATCAGGCTTCCCACAAAATAGGCGCCTGTATCAGCCGCCGCGGTCCCCAGCAGCACCATAAGCATCCATGCCTGCCCCCCGCCGCGTGTTGCGGTCTCCTCAACCGATGCGAGCAGCGGCGCATAGCCAAGCAATACGCCCGTGTAAAGTGCTCCTCCAAGCGTGAGGCCAATATCGGCCCAGGCAAGAAACGGACTACGCGCTGCCGTTTGCGTGCCGCCCCGCAGCGCCGCTTGTGGAGCGCGCATCCAGATCAGGCCCTGTCTCGCCAGGAGAAGAATAAGCACCAGCGCCAGCGCGATCACTTCGGCGGCAACTCCTGGCCCTGAATAAGCAACCCCTGTGAGAAGATCGCCCCCCAGGTAGGCGCGCAGGCCAAGCACAAGGGCGAGCGCGATTCCTGCCGGATACCAGGGCAAATAGCCCGCTTTACGAACCATTGTATAGAACTCGTGGCCTGCCAGTACTATGGCGACCCCAACTGTTGCCATCAAAAGAGGTCCGCGAAACCAGATCGCGGCAAGCACAAGCGCCAGTAAGATTACGCCGCTGATTGTTCGGACGCCCAGATTCTTCAAGCTCACAACTCCGGCTTGCAAAGATTTGCTCTTGCCTGCATCATTATGCCACAAATGCAGGAAGCGAGAAGTTAGCGATCAAGAACCGCCAACAGGAGGCCCAAAATGCCTGGAATAGCAGTACTAACGGTAAGCGACGGTGTAACGCAGGGCACCCGCGAAGACCTTAGCGGCAAGCTCGCAGTTGAAATGCTCGCCTCAGCACTGAACGCGCAGCAGATAGCCACCGCGGTCGTACCCGACGATAGAACTAGCATCGAAGAAATCCTTACCGCATGGGCGGACGAGTCACATATGGACATTGTTATCACAAGTGGTGGCACAGGCATCTCGCCCCGCGACAATACGCCTCAGGCGACGCTGGCAGTTGTCGATTATGTTGTCCCTGGACTTGCGGAAGTCATGCGCGCTGTGTCGCTGCAGAAAACACCAATGGCTGCCCTGTCGCGTGCCGTGGCGGGGGTGAGGGGCCGCACCCTTATCATCAACCTTCCCGGCTCTCCAAAAGGCGTGAAAGAGTGCCTGGAGGCAATCCTGCCTGTCCTGCCACACGCCATCGAACAACTCAGGAGTGGAGCAGGCCACTAACTCGCCGGTGCAGCCGCCGTTGCTGGGCACGCCAAATGCTTGTCTCATTGTGGAAGCCGGAGCGCACAACTTCCCAGCACAAACCAGCAGGAGAAATGGAGGCTAAGATATGGGCGACTACTTCAACCGAGGAGCAAGCACGGGTGGACACGACGAAGGCTACTTCAACCGCGACGATATCACAGGACCATCAGGTGTCGGCAGCGAGACGGGTGGACCCGGTGGCGTCTCAAGCACAGATAATACAGTGTACGGAAAGGAGCACCCCGAGTTAGTGCGCCCCCTCGTAGAGACCGCCAACCGGCGCCCGGATGAGACCGCCGGAACCACGTTGAACACGTATCCAGACATAGTTGAAGGCTCTGACAGCGAGAGGACAGGCACGTCATGGGGTCTTGTGGCCGACCCAACCGCCGATCTCGTAAACACGCCGGACGGGTTGAAAACAGAAGGCGAAAGCAAGGATCAAGCGCACCCGAACCGCAATACGGGCGACCGCCTCACGCACGATGATCTCAGCGACGTTGGCGCATGGGGCACTATGGACAAGAACAACTCCAGCGCAGGCTCCCCCACAGGGAACAGCTGAATTTCGTGACGGGGAAAAGAACAAGCAGCAAGCGCCGATAATGGGCGCTTGCTGCTTGTTCTTTTCCGTTGCTGTACGCTATCGCAAAATGAATTCGGCTTGTGCGCTTGCGTTCGATTGGTACGGCTTGGCTATTACAATTAAGCGGTGAGTGTCGATGCCATACGGCCAGCAGGTAATCATAGTGAGCGTCTGGTCCGGCGTTGGGTTCATGTAAGCGGCGTTCATCCGCTTCTGTTCCTCGGTCGCGCCCTCTTCCTTCACAATGACCCTGTCGGTGATCACGTACAAATACTGTCCCTTCTCCGTGTACACAACGACTTCATCGCCCTTCTTGGCCTTATCAAGGTCTTTGAAGACAGATCCCTTGTAGTCCACATGACCCGACATGACCACGTTGCCGACCTGCCCAGGATTGGCGCTGCCGAAGTGGTGACCGACGGCAAAGTCTGCCACCTGCCACTCGCTCTTGCTACCGCCGTTCTTTGATGGTATCATCGCCCATGTTATTGGCACTATTGGACTGTCGATCGCCACACTTGGAATTGACAGGCGCACAGGCGGCGAATTATCAACCTGCTGGACAATGCCCTGCCAGTTAATGACATTTGGGCCCGAAGGCAGCTTAGGAGGGGGCGGTGCCGGTTCAGCGGTAGGAGTTGGTATTTCCGCACCCGCGACTACGGGGATAGGAGTCGGCTCAAACGTCCCGCCTTCAAGCGCGAACTCCTTGGTATACTGGTCGTTAGAATACGCCTGGTAGCCGTACCAGCCGCCAATGCCAAGCAGAAGCAGCAGGCCGCCCACAATCAACAGGTTGCCAAGCAGAAACATCGGGGAAAAGTTGCGTCGAACTCGTCCTTTCCGATCCACCTTCAAATCTTGTAGTTCGTTGGCCGCCATAATCTAAATCGTTCTACCTTTCAGGGATGGTGGGAAGCCTTGAAACTTTCTCTGCCTGAAGAGTCGCACATGGCAAACGCATTTGTCACGGCGCACTTTCTTGCTGGATAATGGCATAATGGCTTCCGCACAGGGGCTTTTCGCGGTCCTTTCAATTATAACATACGTCACAGGTGGGCAGTTGGCTCTATTTGCTGCTATAACGAAAAATATCTGTTATGTCATGTATTGATTAGGTGACGTGTATAGTGTAAAATAACCACTGTACCGTGGGGCATGTGATACTATTAGTCTCGGCTGCAATATCATGCCGTCCGAAACCATGAGATTGGATTGCATATGCCAACAGAAGGTCTTCAACAGGCAAATGTCCAGCAAGTCCGCCGCGATGTGGAAGGTGCCATCAGCGAGGCGGTAAAGCGCCTTCGCGTCATTGAGGCTACGGCGCAGCAGCGGCTTCGACAAGGTACCACGGAGCGCCAGCATCTCGAGGCATTTCTTGACGAGATGCAGTATCGCTTGAACGCATTCGCAAACTCTCCGGAACCGCCCTCGATTATTACCGGGCCGCTAACTGAGAACCAGCTTCTGGCGATGCAAGGGCAGCAGGATGCACTGATCAAGCATCAGGCAGATCTCGGGCAGATTAACAACGAATTGGAGCAGTTGACCAATCGCCTTGCCTGGATAATTCACCAGATAGAGGGCGCATGCGAGTGGGTGCTTTCGGAGACTGACCGCGATGCGGCCCAGCCAAAAGAAGACCAGCCCAACTCCGGCGATCAGGTGATGTGGGCACAAATTGCCCTGGGGCAAGAGGCTGAGCGTGCGAGGCTCGCTCGTGAAATCCACGACGGTCCCGCTCAGGCACTCGCTAACACGGTGATGCGGTTGCAATTCGTTGAGCAAATGGTCAAGCAGCGGCCCGACGAAGTTGAAGGAGAGCTAGGAAAACTCCGAACCGCAATCCAGGATAGCCTGAAAGATGTGCGGCGCTTTATCTTTAACCTTCGGCCCGCGTCCCTCACAGATGCAGGCCTCATAGCCACGATAAAGTATTATGCACAGGAATACGTTGACCAGTTCAACATACCGGTAGAGGTCAACGTTCCGGAAACCCTCAATCTTTCTTCCAACCAGGAGCTTGTGGTCTTCCGCGTGATACAGGAAGCGTTGCAGAACATCCATAAGCATGCCGACGCGGATCAGGTAGTGGTCAATTTGCAGCAAAGGCCGCGAGGCCCATTGATTGTGACTATCGCGGATAATGGCAAGGGCTTTGACAGTAAGTTGGTGCGCCAGGGTCGCACCGCAAGTTCAGGACTGGTCAGTATGAGGGAGCGGGCCGCCACAGTTGGTGGTACACTGAAGGTCGAAAGCAGAAACGGCACGGGAACAACTATCACGCTCACATTGCCGATGCCTAAGTTTCAATAGAGGAGAGGTTGATGGAAAAGATCCGAGTACTTATCGTAGATGACCACCCGCTTTTTCGGCAGGGTGTGAGACACACACTCGAGGCGACAAAGGACATCGAGGTCATCGGTGAGGCTCCGGACGGGCAGCGTGCTATTCAGATGGCTGAAGCGCTCGCGCCAGACCTCATGTTGATCGACATTAACTTGCCGGGTCTAAACGGCCTCGAAGTTACCCGCGTGGTCAGGCGGCGCCAACCGCAAATCGCAGTAATCATCCTGACGGTGTACGAAGACGACGAGCAGCTTTTCAACGCGACCAAGGTCGGCTCGGCTGCCTACTCAGCCAAGGATATCTCGCCCGACCGCCTGCTGGACATCGTGCGCGAGGTTGCCGAGGGGCACTATCCCATCAACGACGCCGTGTTGTCGCGCCCATTTGTCGCGTCGCGCATGCTCAATCAGTTCCGTGAGCTGGCTTCGGCTGAGGCCGACGGAGGCGAGTCTGTGTTTGCTCCCCTCACAACACGAGAGGTCGAAATCCTTGACTGCATAGCACGCGGCAACTCGAACAAAGAAATTGCTCGCATACTGAATATCTCCGACCAGACTGTGAAGAACCACATTACATCAATCCTCCGCAAGTTAGCCGTAAACGACCGCACACAGGCCGTGATATATGCGTTGCGTCACGGCTGGATCAAGATGTCGGACGACTAAGACATACCCCATCGCAAAGCATAACCCTGAGCTTGAACACGATGCAGTTTCCGGCTGAGGGTTATTTGTTTTAACCTATGTCACACTCCCGGCACTTTACGCCGGAACTCAGAGCGCCCCAAAACTGTATATACTGTTAAGGTCCGCTCACCCGGCGCACCGTGCCCACTCTCCCACTCCTGCTCAGGATATCCGAATGCACAAGAACAGAAACGCGATTGTTCTACTGGTTCTCATCTTTTCCCTGGTCGCGTGCGACAACAACCCGCAGCCCGTAATAACTGCAACACCAACCGCCACAACAATACCAACTCCGTTGGCCACTGCCACAAGCGTTGCTGTGACAAATACGCCCAGCCCGCAACCGCCGGAGCCAACCCCGTCAGCGACAAGCATCGACACGTCCTCCACGCCTACTACTATGTCTACACCTTCAGCCATTGCGGGAACCGAGTCGTCTGTACCGGGGTGCAGTCCCGACCGACTTGTCAATTCACCACGGGACGGGCTTGGCGATACCCTTTATCCTACTCTTGGCAATTCCGGATATGATGTCGCCCATTATGACGTCCGCTTGAACGTCGATGTTGCGGGCAACACACTATCCGGCGATGCCAGACTGACGGCGAAAGCTCTCACCAGCTTGAGCACATTCAATCTCGACTTTCGCGGCCTCAACATCACAAAGCTGCTGGTTGATGGCAAAGACGCGTCTTATACGCGCAATAACGGCGAACTGCTCATCACGCCCGGCACGCCTCTTATGGCCAACAGCGATTTCTCTGTGGAGGTCACATACGATGGGACGCCTGCGGATGCTGCTCGTAATGGCTCGCCGACGGAGGGCTGGACGAACTACAAGGATGGCATTTATGTGGCCGGTGAACCCGATGGTTCATCTACCTTCTACCCCGTAAACGAGCATCCCTGTGACAAGGCCACGTACAGCATGACGGTCACCGTGCCCAAGCCCTACGTGGTTGCCTCCAACGGCCACCTGAAAAGCTCCACCGACAATGGATCGAGCACCACATACGCCTGGGAAACCACAAACCCCGTTGCCAGCTATCTCGTTGCCCTCAATATTGCCGCCTTTGATGTTGAGACTACACAATCTGTGAGTGGTGTGCCAATCCGAAACTACTTCCCCAGCGATCTACCCCGGAAAACCCGAGATTTCTTCAAAGACCTTCCACAAATGGTCGACTTCCTGAGCGAAACGTTCGGCCCATACCCGTTCGAGGAATACGGCGTTGTTGTTGCCGACACCTCCCTCAACTTCGCGCTAGAAACTCAGACGCTATCTCTCTTTGGCAAGGATGTGGGCGCTGGCGACAACCCTTCGAACGAAGTTGTGTTGCACGAGCTTGCCCACCAGTGGTTCGGGGACAGCGTGAGCCTGGAGCAGTGGCATGACATCTGGCTCAACGAAGGCTTTGCTACCTACGCTCAATGGCTGTGGCTGGAGCATAAGAACGGCAAGGCCGCCCTGGACGCACGTGTCAAAGACATATACGGCGTGGTGAAGGAACAAAAAAGCCTCCCGCCCGGCAGCCCTACTGCTGATCGCCTGTTCGATTCGGGCGTCTACCTGCGAGGTGCGCTAACCCTTCACGCCCTCCGGTTGAAAATTGGCGACGATGCATTCTTCAAGACGATGAAGACGTATGCGGAGAGATACCGGCACGGCAACGCAGGCACGGCGAACTTTATCGCTGTAGCCGAGGAGATAAGCGGACAACAGCTCTTTACTCTATTCGATGCATGGCTCTATGCCGTCGAAATGCCGCCGATACCCCAGCTTGATCTTGCGTCCTCCGGCACTACTGCTGGAGCCGAGTCACCCACTCCGGGTAGGGCGGCTTATGTGCTGCCCAACCTCCCTGACGGCTGGACCAAGATCGAGCCTGCCGGTGATACGGCATGCGCGCGCGGCACACCCTTTTCATTCTGGGTTCACCCCGGCCGTGCCAACAAGCTATTACTCTTCTTTGAGGGAGGTGGTGGGTGCTGGAGTTATGATACCTGCAAGCCCGGCAGCCGTTTCTTTACGTCTACCCTGGCAGGCAGCGACGGCCCGGAAAATCGGGGTGGAATGCTCGATCTCGCGAACACCAACAATCCATTCCACGATTACTACGCCGTGTACGTCCCCTACTGCACGGGCGATGTGCACATGGGGAGCTATACCCAGACCTATCGCTCGACAAAAGGCGAGGAGGTAACGATCCAGCACAAAGGGTTTGTCAACTCTTCATCGGCTGTGAACTGGGCGTATCAGCACTTCGCCGCACCCGAATCTGTGTTTGTTGCAGGTTGCAGCGCGGGCAGCGTCGGCTCAATCCTCTTCGCTCCCTACGTGATCAGGCATTACGACAAGGCAAACGTAACACAGTTCGGCGACTCAGAAGCTTATGTTTTCGATCACCCGGTTGATTTGCAGACCGATTGGCACGCCCACGACAACTTCCCCAACTGGATACCTGCAGTATCCCAAATCTCTGCGGGCAACTTCACAATGTCAGCATTCTACAAAGCCATCGCCAATTACTATCCCGCCAAGAGCTTCTCGCAATACAACACCGAGCACGACACTACTCAGCAACTCTTCTACTTCGCCGCCGCGCTCCAAACAAAAACGCCTCCCCCGTGGGAAGACGCTCTTGACGCCAGCCTGTTCGATATTCACAATGCAGCGCCCAACTTCCACACTTTTATGGGCCCAGGCAGCGAGCACTGCGTCACTCCACGGGACAAGTTCTACAGCGAAACTTCCAGCGGCGTGAGCCTCCGAGTATGGGTGGCCGATCTTGCGAATGGGAAGAGCGTGCGCGATGTCAAGCCGTAGGTAGGCGGTTCCACTACAAGGCAAGGAGCGTTACGTTGTGGGCGACCCTAGACGCTGCCGCCTGTCATTAGCAAACCAAGCCTCTCGCGGTTGGCCTCGGCACGCGGAATGATTGCGACCAGTTTGCCTTTGTAGATCACACCAATCCTGTCCGCCAGCGCAAGCACTTCGTCAAGCTCGGCCGATACCAGAAGCACCGCTACACCCTCATCCCGCTGTGCTACGATTTGCTTGTGTATGAACTCAATCGAGCCGACATCAAGGCCGCGCGTTGGCTGGGCAGCGATAAGCAGTCGGATCTGCCGCGACAGCTCGCGCGCCAAAATGGTTTTCTGCTGGTTCCCACCCGATAGGTTGCGAACAGGAACACTCACGGAGGGCGTGCGCACGTCGAACTTCTTCACCAGCTTCCTGGCGAATTCGATTATCGAGCGATCGTTGCGAAGCACCCCGTTTGCGAATGGCGGATTATTGTACGTATTGAGCACCAGGTTGTCGCTAACGGGATATGTCAACACCAGTCCAAACTTGTGCCTATCCTCCGGCACATGTGCAATGCCATGTTCTATGAGCCCGCTTGTAGGGACGTGTCTGACGTCGCGCCCGTCAAGCATGTAGGTGCCCCCGCTAACCTTACGCAGACCCGTAAGCCCCTCTACAAGCTCTGTCTGGCCGTTTCCTTCTATGCCGGCGATACCGAATATCTCACCCTCGCGCACCTCCAGGCTCAGACCATCAACAGCCATGTGGCCGCGGTTGTCTTTCACCTGGAGATTATCGAGCAGCAGCACAGGCTTGCCCGGCTTCGCTGGGCGCTTCGTCACCTGGAGTATGACGGCCCGGCCCACCATCAACGAAGCTAACTGCACCTCAGTCGCCGTGCGGGGGTCAGCGGTTCCAGCCACCTTACCTAGCCTCAACACAGTAATCCGGTCCGCGATTGCCAGGACCTCTTTCAGCTTGTGCGTGATGAACACAATGGCCTTGCCATCGTCCGCCAGCCTGCGCATAATCGCAAACAGGTCCTGCGCCTCCTGGGGGGTCAGAACTGCGGTTGGCTCATCCAGGATAAGTATGTCTGCATTGCGATAAAATGCCTTCAAAATCTCCACGCGCTGCTGAGAGCCTACCGGCAGATCTTCCACCTTGGCCTCAGGGTCAACTTCCAGCCCATATTCGCGTGACAGGGCCAGGATGCGCTTGCTTGCGGTGTCGGTGTCAAGCACCCCGGCCACGCCCGTGCTTTCGCCACCCAACATGATATTCTCAGTGACCGTGAAAGGGGGAATCAGCATGAAATGTTGGTGGACCATACCGATGCCTGCCGCGATCGCATCACTCGGCCCTGTAAAGTTGACTTCCTTGCCCTTGACGTAGATATGTCCCTCGTCCGGCCTGTAAAGGCCATACAGAAGGTTCATCAAAGTGGACTTTCCCGCGCCGTTCTCTCCAAGTAGTGCGTGAATCTCACCCGGCATGAGATCAAGGTCGATACGGTCGTTGGCAAGCACGCCGGGAAAGCGCTTGGTCATACCGCGCGCCTGCAAAGCGCACGCCGCGTCGGGTGCTTTTCGAAGTGTCGTTTGTCGTTCAGCAGTTTCCATGACTTGTCCAACCGATTTCTAGAAGCGCAATCTGCTATTTATCGTATGGCACACCTGAAGCGGCGGGCGGATTTGAGCGGCCTACCACTCCCGCCAGCACAATTATTGTAACCACATAGGGTAGCATGCCGATAATCTGCGGAGGAAAGTCGAGCCCACATTGCTGGATGTTGATTTGAACAGCCTGTGCAAACCCGAACAACAATGCAGCGCCCCATGCGCCGATGGGCGTCCACTTGCCAAAGATAAGCGCCGCCAGGGCAATGAAGCCGCGCCCAATAGTCATACCTGGACTGAACACCGATACTTCAGCGATCAGATAGGCACCACCAAGCCCCGCGATCGCTCCGCCGATTATGACGTTCATATAGCGCATGAAGTAGACGTTGATGCCTACTGTATCCGCGGCGCGAGGATGCTCTCCCACAGCCCTGGTCCTCAAACCCCACCGCGTGAAAAAGAGCACGAAGTGCACCAGGAACACAAGGATCAGGCCAATCCACACTACCGGCTGCTGCTGGAACAGCCGGCCGAACACAGGAATATCTTGTAAGAACGGTATGGAGATGACGGGAAGCTTGCCGGAACCAGGTGCGTTCCGCGAGAAATACTGGTCGTACAGGAACCCTGTGATGCCGAAAGCCAGTATGTTTATCACGGTGCCGCTGATGATCTGGTCAACCTTGAAGGTGATAGATAACAGGGCATGTAACGCCGAGAGCAAGCCTGCCGACACAAATGCGGCAGCCACGCCCAGCCAGAGGGAGCCGGTCATTGAACCGACCACATAGGCGCTGAACGCCCCCCACAGCATCATTCCCTCGATGGCGATGTTTACAACGCCCGAACGCTCGCAAAACAGCCCGCCGAGCGCGCCAAGCGTCAGGGGAGTAGCGACGCGCAGCGTTGTGGCAAGCAGGCTGGCGATGAGCAATTCAATTGGGACGCCGCAGACGTTCATCCGCTCCCTCCAACTAACGGGGGACCGTTCAGACGGTCTTCATCCTCTTCGACCGCCGCGGTAGCCTGCGACTCGTTCTCCTGATCGGCAGGAGCCATTGTGCGATACGATGCGGTCAAGTCAACGCCCGCGGGCAGGATATCGGTGTCCACCACTGGGGTCGGTATTATTGCGGCCATCGCCGACGGGGCCAGCGCAAGCGTTGTGCGATCGCTGTTCAGCCGCAGGTGATACAACCATCGTATGATTACATCTGCCGACACGAAGAGCAGCACAAGTCCTTGCACCACGGAAATAATCGAGCCGGATATCTGGGTGTTGAACTGCATCTGAGTCGCGCCCGATTTCAGCCCACCGAACAGAATTGCAGCGGCCACTACACCAAAAGGATTTGTTCGACCCAGCAGGGCGATTGCAATGCTGTCAAAACCGTAACCTGAGCCAAATCCAAGCTCTTGCCTGTAGGTTACTCCCAGCACTTCTACGGAGCCGGCAGCGCCTGCAAGCAAGCCGCTGAGCGCCATGGCGAGGACTATATTCCGGGGCACGCTCATACCGGCGTAGCGCGCTGCATGCTGGTTGGCACCAACCGTTCTTATCTGGAAGCCCCATGTAGTGCGTTTCAGGAAGAAATAAACCAGAAAGGCCGCCAGGAAGGCCAGCAATACGCCATAGTGCATTTGCCAGGGCGTGCCAACGAAGAAGTTGGGAATCTCAGCCTCAGGCTTAATGAGGGGTGATCGTGCTGTAACGTTGCCTGGCGAGCGGTCCTTCATGGGGCCGCCCAGCAAATATTGCACGAGTGAGAGAGCGATGTAGTTCAGCATGATAGTGATAATCACCTCATGCGCGCCCGTATACGCCTTCAGGAAACCCGGTATCGCCCCCCAGATCAAGCCACCGAATAATCCTGCGGCAAGCGCCAGGAACACATGCACGGGAAAAGGCAGCCCCGTTACTGCGTAGCCCACGAATGCAGAGCTAATCGCGCCAACCGCTAACTGCCCCTCAGCACCGATGTTAAACAGGCCGCACTTGAACGCCAACGCAACGGCTAGCCCGGCGAAGATATATGGCGTCGAGGTCATGAGCGTGCCGGCTATGTTCTGTGGAGAGCCAACCGCTCCTTGCCACAAGCCCACGAACGCGCCGTTTGGGCCAATCACCTTGAAGAGGTCGCCAGTGGTCGCCCAGATGACCAGTCCGCCAATTACCAGAGCGGTAAAGACGGACAGCAAAGGCACAGCGAAGGACTGTAGAAGAGCAATAACGAAGTTTCTCCTGGCGGAGCTATCAGGAGGTATCTCCGGCGGGGCGCCGGGTTGTACCGTTTTCGTGGAGACTGCGCTCAATTACATCTCCTCTACTCGGTAAGAAAGTTCAACAGCCTGCACATAGGGACAGTCAAGTTTTTGTTGCCAGCTCGCCTTGCCTGCCCACGTGCACGGGTGCTATGCAAGGGCGGTGCTTCCAGTTCAAGGTTGCACCGCCCTCGCCACTATATTACCACACAATCAAGCCTAAGGTGCCGGGCATCCCGCGGGAGCGTCAGTGCCCTTGGCAGGCGATACGCACGTCTTAACCGACCCGCTCTGCAGGCCGGCCTTGGCTGTTTCGATCTTGGCCTTCACATCAGCGGATACTGCTGCATCCTGATCGTGATAAGGTGCAAGACCTACTTCGCCTGTGTTGTTCCCGCCCTTCAGCGTGCCCGCCTGGGCTTGCTTCACAAGGTTGAACACACCGGGGGTCAGCAGTTTCATCGCGCTCGATACGAGTGCTCCCTTGTACTCGTCACCGATGGTGAAGTACTGGTCAGCATCCACACCGATTGCAAGCAGGTTGCGGTCCTTGGCTGCGAAGATGGCACCGTTACCTGTTACTCCACCCGCTCCAAACACCACATCTGCATTCTTGTCGAACATCGACAGGGCTGTTGTCTTGCCCCACTCCGGGTCGTTGAATGTCTTTGTGATGTCAACGTCGCTGTGGTAAACCACCTGTACAGTCACGTTCGGGTTGACTGACTTTGCACCGGCCTTGTAGCCTTCGCCGTATCTCCACACCGGGGGAACGTCGTCGGTACCAAGCACGGCACCAATGTTACCCGTCTTGGAGATAGAAGCGGCCAAAACGCCGGCCAGGTAACCGGCCTTATCCTCTTCAAAGACGAGGCCAGCCAGGTTAGGGAGGTCAGCGGCCTGGAACTGGTCCACACCGATGAACTTGATGTTCGGGTTGGCCTGTGCTGCCTTCGTAGTCGCTTCACCCAGCGCGAATCCGACAGTCACGATAACATCGTACTTCTCGGAGACGAACTGCTGGATGTTCTTGTCGTAATCCTTAGTGTCAGCGGTTTCGATGGCCTTGATCTCTACGCCAAGATCCTTCTCTGCCTGCTGAACGCCTTCCCATGATGTCTGGTTGAACGACTTGTCATTCAATCGTCCCACGTCTGTTACCAGACCGACCTTTAGCTTCGCGCCCGATGGGGTTGCAGCCGCCGGGGTTGTGCCTGTGGTGGCCCCACCTGTGCAGCCCGCAGGTGCATCTACGCCCTTGGCAGGCGATACGCACGTCTTAACCGACCCGCTTTGGAGGTCTGCTTTCACAGACTCTATCTTGGCCTTGACGTCAGCCGATACTGCCGCATCCTGATCGTGATAAGGCGCAAGACCTACCTCACCTGTGTTGTTCCCACCCTTCAGCGTGCCCGCCTGGGCTTGCTTCACAAGGTTGAACACACCGGGCGTAAGCAGCTTCATCGCGCTCGATACGAGTGCTCCCTTGTACTCGTCACCAATGGTGAAGTACTGGTCGGCATCCACACCGATTGCAAGCAGGTTGCGGTCCTTGGCTGCGAAGATGGCACCGTTACCTGTTACTCCACCCGCTCCAAACACCACATCTGCATTCTTGTCGAACATCGACAGGGCTGTTGTCTTGCCCCACTCCGGGTCGTTGAATGTCTTTGTGATGTCAACGTCGCTGTGGTAAACCACCTGTACAGTCACGTTCGGGTTGACTGACTTTGCACCGGCCTTGTAGCCTTCGCCGTATCTCCACACCGGGGGAACGTCGTCGGTACCAAGCACGGCACCAATGTTACCCGTCTTGGAGATAGAAGCGGCCAAAACGCCGGCCAGGTAACCGGCCTTATCCTCTTCAAAGACGAGGCCAGCCAGGTTAGGGAGGTCAGCGGCCTGGAACTGGTCCACACCGATGAACTTGATGTTCGGGTTGGCCTGTGCTGCCTTCGTAGTCGCTTCACCCAGCGCGAATCCGACAGTCACGATAACATCGTACTTCTCGGAGACGAACTGCTGGATGTTCTTGTCGTAATCCTTAGTGTCAGCGGTTTCGATGGCCTTGATCTCTACGCCAAGATCCTTCTCTGCCTGCTGAACGCCTTCCCATGATGTCTGGTTGAACGACTTGTCATTCAATCGTCCCACGTCTGTTACCAGACCGACCTTTAGCTTCGCGCCGCTCCCTGACCCGCCCGTGGTCGGGGTGTCGGCCACTGTACCCGTAGTAGCTGTCGCTGCGGCTTCGGCGGTCGTGGCCGTGGGCGGAGCCTCAGAAGTAGTTGCGGTCGCCGCAGGAGGCGTCGGTGTGGCTGCATCACCACAGGCCGCCAGCATTGGCGCAACGAGTAGCACAAGTGCTGTCATAGCACCGGCACGTTTAAATAAACGCCTTTCAATAGACATGTACTTTCCTCCTAGTTTATCTAACCAAGTCCGAACGATGGCACAATTATATCATCCTATGTGCGCAAATGAAAACTGTGGCAGGCATTCAAGATTATCCACCATCACTATCTAAATGGAGGATCCATCTTTGGTCTTGCGCACACGGACGGGTAGCCGCTTTGAGACGGTAGTCCCAGGCAGTTAACAAGCACGACCAAGCAGTCCTAGCCCAATAAGGCCGCGCGTTCCTTTAGCATCAGCGCGAAAAAAACTGCCTGGTCCTGAGCGTCTTGCAGGGCGTTGTGGGTTAGCTGCACGGTCCGACCGTAATATTTCGCCACGTCCCGCAGAGATGTCTGCGACCATGTGACGCCCGTCAGCGCCATGAAATAGGCCTTCATGTCGAGTGCTGAATGCCCGAACGGATTCGTCCCCATGTAGCGGTGGAAGTAATCGTTCACGAACATCCAGTCAAACGTCGCATTGTGCGCGACGAAAACAGGCCGCAAGCCGTCGCCCACAACCGTTTCTACCCATTCTGCAAACTGCTTCATGGCGGCTGCCGGCTCGACGCCTGTGACTGCGAGCTCCTCCATCGACAGACCGTGCACGGCCATCGCATCAGGCAGCATTTCGCTCCTGTCAGGTAGTAATTCTATATAAAAGCTCCGGTCGGGATCGTCCACAAGGCACGCGCCGATTGACAACAGCGCGTAGCGGCTGGGGCTGTTCCCGGCGGTCTCTACATCGACGGAAATGTAGGCTTCCGTTAGGTTCGTGCTCGTATCTCCTCCAGGTAGCCATTTACGCTGGGAAGAGCGGTCAGGCGCTCTTGAAAGAAGTTGTTGATGACGTTGACGATCTGTGCGCGTGCTGCTTCAATCTCGTTGGTGCGAACGTCAGACACCATCGCGCTCGTCAGCCCGCCACGCAGCCTCAGTAGCGACCGCACTATTTCCGTTTCTTCATCCCCTTCGAGTGCCTTCACCACCATCACGATTAGCTCATCCGTCTGCGCCACAACGTCGTCCAGCGGGATACTGGAATCGGGCGACATTGCGTTTTCGACAGTACCCAGCAGCGACCAGACTTGATAGAGCATGGTGGCAGGCTCGTCAAACAGCTCACGAATGAATGCGGCGTCCGTGTAACGGCCCGTCAGCCTAAATACGTTGTACATTCTCTTAGCGGCTTTGCCATAATTGGGGTGCTCCACAACGTACTTATAGACTTCGTGCTCCAGTTGTTTCACATAATCACCCAGCACATCCTGAGACACATGCTTGGCGACTTTGGAGAAGATCGGGATCGATGCGGCGTCCAGATACACTTCCTGAAAGTAGGAGTCGAGGTAGCCGTCGAGCGGTGTGATGCTGCCGTCCGGTGCTTCCCATGTCACATCCAGCACGTTGCTGGCGTTCGCAAGGGTTCTGCGCTCCGGGTCTGACACAACCCAGTCCAACTTGCACCAACCAGGCTCCATAGTAAAGTCGTCCCAATGCAGTGTGGTGACCTTTCCATCCGCTGTTGTTACATCGAACTGCCCCGCTCGCAGCGGCCCAATCGACCACGAGACGGGCGAACCCTTCTTTCGGCCCACGCCATCGCGAGCACAGTCAAACTGATAAGAGCCGTACTTGACTTCGATAAACTGGTAATCCGCGCCACGCTCTGTGTTCAGTGCCTTATCACGCATAAGCTTGGAAAGGATGGTACACGCTTCAGCGCGCGTAGGCACGGTAATATTAACCCTCTCGAAGAAATCGCAGTCGCCCGGATATGATTGTATTTTCGACTGCGCGGCCGAGCCCGAAATTGAAAGCGCCGACTCCACAACTCCCGGCGTATCGGTTATCTCGACTATGCGGCCAATCCGCCTGAAACGCTCTAGCTGTACCGAGCTGAAATCAAGCATCGAGACGTGGTGTCCGAAAGCCCCGCTTTCCATATCCAGCACCACCTCATTGCCTTCTTTACCTGCGGCGATCGCGGTCAGCCAGCGCAGTGCTTCCGCTTCGTCAAGTTCTACTCCCAATCGTTGTGCAGACTCCAGGATCTGTGCCAACTCGGCATTCGCGTCGGTTTTCTCGTTAGCAGACACGGTTTTTCTCCCTTTCTTTGTTTCGTTGATGGGATAGAATGTATTACTGCCGAGGAGCAAGCATGCCAAGCAGTAACCCTCACACGAATAACAGCACAAGCCATTATCGCGCTCGGAGGCGGTCGCAGACAAAGTAGTAGAATTATAGCACCTGTATGGGCAAATGCAAGGCGCTCATTCCGAACTTGAACGTGACGCTTCTACGTCGTATAATCGTATGTTGCAAACCACCGCAATTGTCCGACAAGAGTTCTGCAACATAAGGCCACAGATTCGGCCAAACGCGGCGGCAGCCCGCGTGTATCGAATGACTGCCAATCAAAATGGAGCCTGAGAGCCAGAATGTTAGAAGATAAGTTAGAATCGATAGAGCAGCATTACGTCCAGTTGGAAGATATGATGGGCGATCCTGATGTCTCCACTGATCCCAGGCGTCTTATGGAGCTTGGCCGCGAGCGCGCGGAACTTACTCCGCTGGTGGAGACCTACCGCACTCTCCGAGAGACATCTCGTGAGATCTCCGATACCGAAACTATGCTTAGCGGCGATGGCTCTGATCCTGAGATGGCTGAGCTCGCACGCGCTGAAATAGAGACGCTCGAGCAGAAGCGCGACAGGCTCATGGAAGACATCAAGCGGCTCTTGCTTCCACGTGACCCTAACGACAACAAGAATGTTATTATCGAAATCAGAGGAGGTGCGGGCGGGGATGAAGCAGCCCTCTTCGCCAACCAACTCTACGGCATGTATGCTCGCTTCGCTGAAAAGCGTGGATGGAAAACCGAAGTGTTGTCGAGCAACCCCAACGACATTGGCGGCATGAAAGAAATCATATTCGAGGTGAGGGGCGAAGGCGCATACAGCAACTTCAAGTTCGAAAGCGGAGTACACCGGGTGCAGCGTGTACCTGTCACCGAATCTCAGGGCCGCATCCATACCTCCACGGCCACCGTCGCTGTTATGCCTGAGGCCGAAGAAATGGACCTCAACCTCCGTGACGAAGATATCAAGCTGGATGTCTACCGCTCTGGAGGACATGGCGGCCAGAGCGTAAACACAACCGACTCCGCAGTTCGCTTGACGCATATTCCGACTGGGATCGTGGTTATCTGCCAGGACGAGCGCAGCCAGTTGAAGAACAAGACCAAGGCCATGGTGGTTCTCCGCTCCCGCCTGTATGACCTGGAACTGGCCAAGCGTCAACAGGAGCTTGGCGACGAGCGCCGCTCACAGGTTGGCACTGGTGACCGCTCAGAAAAAATTCGCACTTACAACTTCCCCGATGACCGTGTTACCGACCACCGCATCAAATTGACTGTATCGGGCGTGCCGCGTGTTCTCGAAGGCGACATCGATAACATAATTGAGACCTTGCGTGTCACCGATGAAGCAGACCGTCTCCGACGTGAAGGGCTGGCGTAGGCCTCCCATTTTTGTGATGGCCAACCGGCCTACACCACTTAGCAATCCGAATGACGACCATTGATCAGGCTCTACGGGCAGCAGCACGCCAACTCTCTGCCCGTTCAACATCCCCGCGGCTCGACGCTGAGCTACTTCTCGCCCACATCCTCCTTATGGACAGGGCCGCACTTCTTGCGCGTCCGAATCAGCACATAAGCGACGCTGACATGAGCACATACGACGACCTCATCGCTCGCCGGACGGAAGGCGAGCCGATTGCCTATCTCACAGGTCACAAAGAGTTTTATGGCCTCGACTTGCTCATCACAAAAGATGTACTCGTGCCGCGACCCGAAACAGAAAGCGTCGTTGATGTCATTTTGGGTATATTGCCAGTAGGTGAAATTAGCCAAATGGCTGATATAGGCACGGGTTCAGGGGCGATTCTGGTCGCTGTAGCGGCAAATAGACCCCTGCTCACGGCTTTTGGGACAGAAATCTCGCCCGAAACGGCAAAAGTGGCCGAGGAAAACACTATCCGTCATGGCCTTGCTGAACGAGTGAGAATCCTTGTTGGCGATCTGTTAGACCCGCTCCCAAACCCCGTGAACACCATCGCAGCCAATCTACCCTACGTTTCTCCCGGCGAAGCAAGCCCCGATGTCGCCACCTGGGAGCCGAACGTCGCGGTGTTCGGAGGAGGGCTCGACGGCACGAACACCATCCGGCGCTTCCTAGAACAGGCTCCCGCCTACCTACTTCCCGGTGGTACAATCGTGATGGAAACCGCCTATTCTCAGGGCGTGATCGTACCCCGGCTTGCGCAAGCAGCGTTTCCAAATGCCACTGTCGAAGTACAAAAAGATCTCGCGGGCTACGACCGCATTGTAATCATAAGGACGCCATGACAATTAAACTCCTCGCCCTCGATCTTGATGGAACGCTCTTTGGAGACGATCTTATCATCTCGGACCGCATCCGCGCCGCTATTATGGCGGCCCAACAAAAGGGGGTGATTGTCACGATCGCCACCGGACGAATGTTCCGGTCAGCCCGCCATGTGGCCGCCAAGCTTTCTCTCGACGAGCCTCTCATCTGCTACCAGGGCGCACTAATTCAGCACAGCATTTCGCGAGAAGTTCTCTATCACAAGACAGTGCCGATCCATCTCGCGCATGAGATTATCTCAGCAACAGCAGACCGCAGCCTGCACTTGAACATGTACGTGGGCGATGAACTCTATGTCGCCGCCGACAATCCCCAGGCCCGCTACTACGCCGACATCAACATGGATTTGCAGCTACACATAGTGGACGACCTGCATTTGTGGTTGGAAGCACATCCGGGAGCAGAACCGACAAAGCTTGTAATTGTGACGGACGCCATCTACACAGACGATACGCTCAACCTATTCACCGACCTGTACGGCGACAAACTACAGGTCACAAAGTCGCATCCACGCTTCACCGAATTCACCAGCAAAGAATGCTCAAAGGGCCACGCACTGTCCTTCCTTTCGGCCCACTACGGCATCGATCAGGCAGAGGTCATGGCCATTGGCGATGGTCATAACGATCTCGACATGATAGCGTGGGCCGGCTATGGGGTGGCCATGTCAACCGCTCCACAAGCCGTGCTGGACGTGGCCCGCATTATCTCGCCACCCATTTCGGAAGACGGGGCTGCGTTCGCTATCGAAAAGTATGTGCTGGGGCTGTAGCATGCGGCCAAGAGATCTCCGTGGCTGGCCGGTTCGCGGCCCAAAGCACCAAACAAATCCACAAAATACGTCAAATCGGACTGCATTTTTCTAGTACGATCGTCCAGCGTGCGTTATAATAAGTCATCATGAGGACCGAAGCATCCCCAGGGCAGAGTGCGGAAGCTGCCAGCGAAACGGGCAGCAAGGACGCTTCAGCCACCACCCCGATTACCGCAACCATTGATGCCACCAATGAGTTGTCCCGTGACGATGCCTTGCTCTTGGAGGCTGAGACCTCAGATTCGGGCATCCCGGTTACGCATCAAACAAGGTCTGCTGCTCCTGCACGGGTTCGACCGGCACTAAGCCGCACCAACCGGGCTCACCCGATCCGCACCGCCATACAGGGCCTGAGTCTGGACGAGCGTCTGGGGCGTATTATTCTCTCGGTGGTGCTCTCCGCCCTCCTCTGGTTTTATGTGACAAGTCTGGAAAACCCTGCCCAGGTCACCCAGTTCAATAGCATGAGCATTGATGTCCGCGGCATCGACACCAGTCTTAAGATCATCAAAGCACTGCCGACAGTCAGTATCAACGTGCAGGCTCCGCAAAACATAATGAGCAGCCTGCGGCAGGCCGATATACGCCCATTTGTCGATCTAAATAACCTGAGTGCGGGTGTGCATGAAGTTCCGGTCGAAGTGGATGTGAACGGCGTTGCCGACCGAACCCTTCTCAACTTTAGCATTGTGCCGCGTACCATCCAGGTGCAGCTTGAAGTGCAGTCCACTCGCGTCTTCCCGATAGACGTAAAGGTCAGTGGCACACCGGCGTTCGGTTGGGGTGCAGATCCTGCCCAGGTCGACCCCGCCCAGGTGGAGGTTACCGGGCCGGAGAGCGATGTCAATCGGATTGCGGAGCTAGTGGTCTCGGTCGATGTACAGGACAAGGCGGGAACGCAGAGCGGCTTCAAGACTCCGCTGGCCTTGGACGGTGCCGGAAAAGAAATCACAGGGCTTACTTTCACGCCGGCCACTGTCAAGGTCGTCGTGCCGATCAAACTGCTGCTCAACTACAAACTTGTGCCTGTACGCGTGCCGCTCCTGGGCAATCCTGCACCCGGCTACAGCGCATTCGAGATCAAGCTTGACCCTACCAACGTGACCATATGCTGTGCGGCAAGCGGCGTGCTTGAGCCAATCTCATCGGTCGATACGGAGCCAGTCTCCATCTCTGGAACGACATCGACCGTGATCACAACAACCCAACTCATATTGCCCACCGGAGTGGAGCTTTACCCAGGGCAGAGTCGCGAAATAAGTGTCACTGTAACCATCAACACGTTTGAGACCACCTGGCAAATGGCTGTAACTCCTGTTGTAGAGAACCTGCCGCCTGGAACAACCGCACTCGTATCACCAGGTAGTATCGAATTGTCTCTTTCCGGCACACTCGCGCAGTTCCAGAACCTCAGACCCGCCGATGTCAGCGCCGTGATCGATGCAAGCGGCCTGGGTCCAGGCACATATGAGCTTGATCCTCAAATAACCGTGCCTGATGGTATCAAGTTGGTCAGCGCGAACCCCGCGAAAGTATCCGTGAGCCTCATACCGCCCACCCCCGTACCGCCGACAAGCACTCCTGTGCCCACGCCGGAACCAACCGACACACCCGCGCCAACGGCGACCGTAAATGTTGTGGTTGTGCCGTCACAAACCCCCGCACCAGCGACTGCGACCAGCCAACCGAGCGCGACGGCGACGCCATCGCACACGCTTAGCCCGACACCCGTACATACCTCGACGCCGACGGCCACCCCGGCAGCTACGGCAGTAACCGGAGAAAGTGCGAATCAACTGTCTGTTGTGGGTACACCGACGCCAACCCCAACCCCGTCCCCTGGCGGCGGCCCCGCCGCGCCAATAAGTTAGCCGGGAGATATGTGCTAACGCTCTAGCTCGGAGCAGACCCACCAACAGGGTTTTCCGGCATGAGCGTCAGCAGCGCGCGTGTGGGTATGCCTAACAGTCCCATCCTGGCTGCGCTGATGAACAGAGGACCGGAAGTGCCGTTATCGACTGGCACTGCTCGAAAAGTGCAGGACCTAGCTCGAATGGTGAAGGTCCATGTTGCGTGCTATTCAGGCTGTGGAAAGCTCTGACATGGTATAATTTACCGGTCGTTTGAAACTTACAGTGGGCCGCAATGATTTTGCAGCCTGATGGTTGTTGGTTTGCGGGACACCTTTTACATGAAACGGAGACAGGAATTATATGTGTGGGATAGTTGGTTACGTCGGTCCACAGGAGGCCACCCCGATAATCTTCGAGGGGCTGCGAAAACTGGAATATCGCGGCTATGACTCGGCCGGTATTGCTGTGCAGGAAAATGGGCATATCGACGTGCGGCGGGCAGCCGGAAAGCTCGATAACCTCGGCACGGTGCTGAAAGAGCGTCCTCTGGCCGGGCATTGGGGTATAGGACATACGCGCTGGGCCACCCACGGCAACGTAAACGAGGCGAACGCGCACCCCCACCGTGACTGTTCGGGTGACATCGTGGTAATACAGAACGGCATCGTTGAGAACTATCTTGAGATAAAGGCCATGCTTAAGGGCGAGGGCCATGAGTTCCGCTCCGACACCGATACCGAAGTTCTGCCCCACCTGCTTGAGCATCACCTGAAAGCAGGCGCGCCTAATCTTGAAGAAGCTGTGCGCTTGATGCTTGGCGAAATCAAAGGCTCGCACGCGATTGTTACGATGCGCGCTGAGGAGCCGGAAGTGCTTATCGCTGCCCGCCTCGGCAACGCAGGTGGTGTCGTAATAGGTTACGGCGAAGGTGAGATGTTTGTCGCATCCGACCAACCTGCCATCTTGCAACATACCCGACGGCTCGCCTTTCTCGAACCGGGCGAAATAGCCGTACTCACAAGAGATTCCGTCCGCTACCAGAAAATTGACGGTACACCCGTTGAAAAGACGCCCCAAACGGTGGCATGGGACGCGAACAGTGCGGCCAAGGGCGGCTACAAGCACTACATGGAAAAGGAAATCTATGAGCAGCCACGCTCGCTCACAGAGGCTCTCAGCGGCAGGATCAACCTCGAAAAGGGCCGCGTCGATCTTGACGGCATACCTTTCACCCGCCGGGAGATGCAAGGCTTCAAGAAAATCACCCTCCTGGCATGCGGTACCGCCTGGCACGCTGCTCTCGCAGGCAAGTACATGTTTGAGCAGTTAGCGCGTATACCCGTTGAGGTGGACTACGGCTCGGAATATCGCTATCGCGACCCGGTCGTTGAACCCGGTACACTTGCCATCTCTATAACGCAGTCAGGCGAAACAGTAGATACTCTCGAAGCAATGGCCGAAGCTAACCGCAAGGGCGCACGCCTCGCGACCATAGTAAATGTCATAGGTAGTCAGGCCGACCGCATCGCGGAAGCCAGGATTCATGTGCAGGCGGGGCCGGAGGTCGCGGTTGCCAGCACCAAAGTGTACACCGGTATGCTGGCGGCCCAGGTGCTCTTTGCGATGTCTCTCGGCGAGGCACGCGGGACGCTGGATGAGAGGCGCGCCCGCGAACTACTTGACGGATTGGCACGCCTCCCAGCCCAGACAGGCGATCTGCTCGCCCAGGACGCTATCTACGATGAGCTAGCCCGCCAGCTCTACGACGCTACCGACATGCTCTACCTGGGCCGAGGCATCAACTTCCCAACTGCCCTTGAAGGTGCACTCAAGATCAAGGAGATCAGCTATATCCACGCGGAAGGTTGCCCGGCGGGTGAGATGAAGCATGGCATCAACGCACTCATCGACCGCACGCTGCCTGTTGTCTGCATCGCCCTGAAAGATCATATATACAGCAAGATGCTGAGCAACATTGAACAGGTGAAGGCGCGTGACGGCAGGGTTATCGCCATAGCAACCGAAGGCGACAATGACATCCGCCACAAAGCTGACGAAGTGATCTATCTGCCCCCGGTCGATTATCTCCTTTCGCCCATCCTGGCAGCCATACCTCTGCAGCTTCTCGCATACAAAGTAGCGGTTCGCCGAGGGGCCGACGTCGATCAGCCCCGTAACCTCGCTAAATCGGTAACAGTCGAATAAAGCGGAACAGTACCGCAACCACTGAAGCTCGATATCGTTCCAATCAGGTGTCGTGCTTTCCTGGTTGCGGCGCGCTCGTATCAAACGGGCAGGAACCGCAGTCGCCCAGCGTCCAAATACCGCATGAGGTCGCTGTCCCTGAGCCTTTCTGCAATAATGAGTAGGCGGTCCCCACAAGCCCGATCTCATAGTACTTTTTTCCTAGTCAATATAGCCAAAAAGTACTAATCCATACTACGTAAGTGCTCCATTTTTGCTAATGCATTCTCCGTAAACGGGTGGTGAGTTTACGCCTAGCACCATCCGGCCTTCGCGCGCCGAGCCGCGATTCTTACTCATATTTGTCCCTGACCCAAACTTGACCCGCCTTTCGGCATGGGTTATCCTCATGCGCTGGGAACAGGCACTTCGATTCTCCCGGATTGACGGGCGAATCGCAGGCCGCCATGGGGCGCTTCCAGGGCGGTTCACGGAAAGGGGACAAGCATCGTGAACACTCGAAATGGTATGAAAACGACTTTATGTTTTGTAATAGCTGCACTTTGCGCACAGGCCGCAATTGGTATAACGGGCACCTCGCAAGCGAGCAGCATATACAGCAGTACAACGCCATCACAGAGTGCATCAAAGACGCTGCATGATAGTCCAGACAACCAGAACAGTCCAAACGGGATAACATATTACGTGTCGAAGGTAGGCTCCAATGCCGATGGCCGCTCATGGTCTGCCGCCTGGAATGAGCTTGACCAGATCGACTGGTCCTCCATCCAGCCAGGTGATACCATTCTCCTCGATGGTGGAGGCGGCTCCTCGCAGATGGTCTATTCCACTCCCCTTATCGTTGGCGCTAGCGGCTCTTCCTCGGCTCCCATCACCATCAAGCTAGCTCCCGATGCCGGTAGAAACGGTCAGGCTGTTATCTTTGGTGGTCGCTCTACTCCCCTTCCATACTGCGACCAACCCTCCTATAACTACCAGAACTCGGGCGTCAATAATATCGGTATTGAGCTTGGCTCCGCCCGCTGGGTCGTCGTTGATGGTACTAAGTGGAGCGGTATCCTTGTAAAGGGCAATAACCAGTATGGTATCCACCTTGACAGCGGTTCCTCCAATGTAACAGTACGTAACACCGAGATTACCGAGAACGGCATGGCCTTCCTCCACAACGGTGCATGGCGGCCTGACCTGCCCGGTGTTGCTCTATCGGGTGCCAACAACCTCTTTGATAGAACCCTCGTCCATGACAACGGCCAGGACGCCTTCCAGTCGAACGGTGGCATATCCAACTTTACTCTGCGCCAGTCGTGGCTCTATAATAGCCGCCCTCACCCCTCCAACCCCTCTCTTGCCTACAACTATTGCATGCACTCAGACGGCATACAGGTATACAACGGTGGTGTACAGTCGGGGGTTACGATACAGAGCACTATCCTGGGACCTGGGCTTATGCAAGGCACGATCCTGGGGCAGGCGCTATCGGGTGGGCAGTCGGCCCAGATAGACGATGTGACGTTCAGTGATGTGCTCATACTGGACACAACAAACGCCAACATCATGGGCTACCCAACGATACAGTCCCGCAACTGGCTGATACAGAATGTAACATCGTTCCATGTGCTGTACGACCCGGACGGGTCATCACACAGTGCCACCTTCCTGGAGGGGAGCGGACACGTGATAAGGGACAGCATCATGTACGGTGGTAACAACTACCTGCCTGATGGAGCACAGACTGGGGGCAACTACCAGTACAACCTGACGGGCTACACGATCGGGCAGACGGCAGACCCGCTGTTTGTGAACGCGCCAGCCTACACCAGCCAGCCCACCCTGCAGGACCTGATCAATGGAGACTACGCACCAAGAGCAGGCTCCCCCGTACAGGGTAAAGGATCGGCTATAACATCGGTCTCCACTCTACTCGGCGCTGCTCCTCCACCACCACCTCCTCCTGCCACGCCTCCCGCATCCACTCCTACACAACCGGCTGGCTCAACGCCTACAAACACTCCACAGCCACCGGCCCCCACTAATACCCCACGTACTCCGGTCCCGACCCGCACTCAGGGCAGCGGAACCGCCACGGCGGAGGCTACCCACACGCACGTACCGCCCGGCCAGTCGCCCACATCAAACCCGGCACAGACTTCCACACCCGAAAGCACTATCGCGCCTACAATCACAACCGTGCCCAACCCGTGCAATACCGGATTTCCCGACGTCCCGGCCGGCAGCACTTTTTACTCATCAATCAAGTGCCTGGTCTGCAACGATATTGTCAGCGGGTATCCCGACGGCACATTCCGCCCGGGCAACTTCCTGACACGAGGACAACTATCCAAGATTGTGTCGAATGCCGCGGGGTTGACAGGCGCTCCTACAGGGCAACGCTTCCAGGACATAACCGCTGGCAGCACATTTTACAACTTTGTAGACAGGCTAGCTGCACGTGATTTCATCAGCGGCTATCCATGCGGCGGCCCTGGCGAGCAATGTGTCGCACCCGGCAACCTGCCTTATTTCCGGCCGAACGGCATTTCCAGCCGAGGCCAGATTGCCAAGGTAGTGGCGAACGCAGCTGGACTAACCGGCGCACCGAACGCGCCGCGCTTCCATGACGTACCCGCAAATAGCCCCTTCTATGTGTACATAGACAGGCTGGCCGCGCAAGGAACAATCAGCGGCTACACCTGCGGCAGTGCAAGCGAGCCATGCGTCGCGCCCCACAACCTACCATACTTCCGCCCAAGCGACTCCTCCACCCGAGGTCAGCTATCCAAGATTGTGAGCAATACCTTCTTCCCAGACTGGACTCCTTAGTACATACCACAGGTAAATCGCGAAGAAAAGTGTAAAGGCGGCTCATGCAGCCGCCCCTACAGATAGACACATTCACGTTGGGCGCTCCCATTTCGCCCAACCGACCTGCTTCACAAAATTCTTCGGGTGTCCATCGACGTAACCTCAGGCAAACCGGCCAACTGTGTTATCCGACAAAGATGCGGGTAACACGGAGGCCTTGCTCATTGCCTTTTGCAGTCCACCAACAACTAGATTCAGGAAAGTCAATTGAATTATCAACGTAGCCTGGTGCAGCCCCACCTTCATTGCAGCGGGCGTGCCACTCCCAAATATAACTTATCAATTCTCTTACAACCGATTATCCAAACCAACTTTCGCAGAAGAGAGCGAGGGCCGTCTTGGAGGGCGACGGATCTCCCGCCATAACGCTTCTCTACAGCTAGCCCCCATGCCGGGAGATAGACCAACACAGTGCTGATGAAGCCAATGTAGTTCTCCGTCCCGGTCTAAGCAAAGCGACTTCCAGGCAGACCCTTGCAGCTGGTGGTAAAGACAATTGTCAAGCCATGCCACAGGATGGAACGCGTTAAGTGCCCTAAAGTCCGGGCAAGCGGCAAGGACCATCTAGTGTCAAATGCGGGACTATTCTGCGGTTCAAAACCACGGGATATGTGGATACGCTTGTCTGTGGCACTTGTTAAACCGTCGAAGCAAAGGGGGACAAAATCCACAGAACCAATTATCAGATCGGCATTGCGTCCGGTCACCATGAGACGAGTTATTAGTTATCACGCTTAGTTACATTCTCTCAAGGCCTGGTGAAAGGCAACAGTCGAACCAGTATATGAGATTCTTTTGCGACAGAAATTGGCAGTTGTAGTTACGCACATAGTGCAAATGCTCCACTCTTAGTCGTTGTAGCCCAGAGCGTGTTTTATCAGAAAGGTTTAGAAATCTAAAATGCAAGTTCGGAAGAATCTAGCAGTAGGCGCATTAGCCTGCTCACTCCTACTCTCAGCCCAGGTAGGCCTTAGCCTCCCAAATGACGTACAGGCAAGCACAGTAGCAAGCGTACCAAACGCTCCAACAGGTAACACTTTTTATGTGTCCAAGACAGGTTCCAACGCAGGCGGCCGCACATGGGCCGCAGCCTGGAACGAACTGAACCAGATCAATTGGAGTACCGTACTTCCCGGCGATAGCATCCTTCTCGATGGTGGAAGCAGCCAGATGGTCTACAATACCACACTGAACGTCACCAAAAGCGGCACATCGGGTGCCCCCATTACAATCAAACTTGCCCCTGACGCGGGCAGGAACGGCCAGGCTGTCGTGTTCGGCGGGCGCAACTTGCCCCTTCCTTACTGCGATCAGCCCAACTACACCAATCAGACCACCGGTGTAAACAACACAGGAATCGAGCTCGCGTCCAGCAACTGGGTCGTCGTCGACGGTACCAAGTGGAGCGGCATCCTGGTGAAAGGTAACAGTCAGTACGGCGTTCACCTGAGTTCCTCTTCGTCGAATAATGTTGTTCGTAACGTAGAAATAACGGACAACGGAAAGGCCTTCCTCAACAACGGCCTCTGGCGTCCCGACATGCCGGGTGTTGGCTTCTCGGGCTCCAACAACGTCTTCGAGCGCGCCCTCATCCACGACAACGGCCAGGATGCCTTCCAGTCCGGTGGCGGCGTGTCCAACTTCACCGTACGCCAATCGTGGCTCTACAACAGCCGCCCTCACCCTTCTAACCCATCACTTGCCTATAATTTCTGCCGCCACTCAGATGGCTTGCAGGTGTACAACGGCGGCGTGCAGTCGGGCGTGACCATTGACAGCGTAATCATCGGACCTGGCCTTATGCAAGGCACCATTCTTGGGCAGGCGCTCTCCGGTGGTCAGTCAGCTCAGATCGACAATGTTACTATCAGTAACGTCCTCATCCTGGACACCACAAATGCAAACCTGATGGGATACCCCACTATACCGTCGCGCAACTGGAACATGCAGAACATCACATCGTTCCATGTGCAGTATGATCCCGATGGCAGCGGTCACATGCAAAACTTCCTTGAAGGAAGCGGCCACCAGGTCAAAAACAGCATCTTCTACGGCGGCAACAACTACATGCCTGGTGGCGCACAAACCTCCGGCAACGTGCAGTACAACATGACCGGCTACACCGTCGGCACCAATGCTGACCCACAGTTTGTTGGCGCACCTGCCTACAACAGCCAGCCCACACTCCAGGATCTAATCAACGGAAACTATGCTGTGCGCGCAGGCTCTCCTGCCACAGGCAAGGGTTCGGCTATCACCTCAGTGTCACAGCTACTTGGCTCAGCGCCGCCACCTTCCACCCCAGCTCCTACATCGCCACCCGCAGCGACCTCTACTCCTACCCGCACCGCCCCGCCGGCCGCCACATCCACTGCTGTCCCTGCTCGAACTAACACACCGGCAGCCACCAGTACCCGCACAGCTACAGCTGTTGCAACCAGTACCCGCACAGCCACAGCCGTAGCCACAAATACACCTGTCAACACACCTGCGCCGTCCGCCACTGCCGGCTCGCTCCCCTTGTTTGAGGCCGAAGCCGGTAATGTGAAAGCTCCCTTCCAGATTAGCGGCGGCTCGATCTACCAGCCTACGGAAATAGTTAATCCTGCCCAGAGTGGTCGGGCGTCGTACACGTTCAGTGTGCCGACAACAGGCGATTACGTGGTGAACATGCTCGTCTCCGCACCAGATCTTGGCCGCAACTCGGTCTTCCTCAACGTTGACGGCGAGCCCACCAACCAGACAATGGCCTGGGATATTCCCGTTACCAACGGCTATGTGTACCGGACCGCGGGATGGCGCGGCAACGGCACACCCGACGTCAATCAGTACACCCCGAAAGTCTTCCGCCTGACCGCGGGCACACACACCCTCGTTATCAAGGGTCGTGAAAGGGGCGTCATGATAGACAAGGTACGAATCGATTACCGATAGTTGACTTCCACACCTACAATCACAACTATCCGTATGGAGGCTGCCCCGGGTGGCCTCCATACACTACCCTTCATGTTACCAACGCACTCAATGGAAAAAGGCTGCGCACACCATCAATTAGGACCTCGTGCTCAAATCGTTCTTGGACATGGTCCCGGTTGGTGGTAGGGACCATATAGCCAAAGTGGTAGTACTTTTATGCGGTTCTAATCGGCGGGATATGTGGATAACCTAGTTTGGGACGCTATATGAACGTGGTGTCCAGGAGGCACTTAAGAATGAAAATACCGAAACGTCTAACACTTAGCACTATAGCCTTCCTAGCACTACTTCCTATCCAAGCAACAATCGGAATGTCCGGCACTTCGCAGGCAAGCACCTTATCAAGTAATATATCTGTTTCAAATAGCTCAGCAATCATTTCAGTACAGGACAATCCTCAACAAGAAAACGTAAATAGTCCAGCGGGGATAACATATTACGTGTCGAAGGTAGGCTCCAATGCCGACGGTCGCTCATGGTCTGCCGCCTGGAATGAGCTTGACCAGATCGACTGGTCCTCCATCCAGCCAGGTGATACCATTCTCCTCGATGGTGGAGGCGGCTCCTCGCAGATGGTCTATTCCACTCCCCTTATCGTTGGCGCTAGCGGCTCTTCCTCGGCTCCCATCACCATCAAGCTAGCTCCCGATGCCGGTAGAAACGGTCAGGCTGTTATCTTTGGTGGTCGCTCTACTCCCCTTCCATACTGCGACCAACCCTCCTATAACTACCAGAACTCGGGCGTCAATAATATCGGTATTGAGCTTGGCTCCGCCCGCTGGGTCGTCGTTGATGGTACTAAGTGGAGCGGTATCCTTGTAAAGGGCAATAACCAGTATGGTATCCACCTTGACAGCGGTTCCTCCAATGTAACAGTACGTAACACCGAGATTACCGAGAACGGCATGGCCTTCCTCCACAACGGTGCATGGCGGCCTGACCTGCCCGGTGTTGCTCTATCGGGTGCCAACAACCTCTTTGATAGAACCCTCGTCCATGACAACGGCCAGGACGCCTTCCAGTCGAACGGTGGCATATCCAACTTTACTCTGCGCCAGTCGTGGCTCTATAATAGCCGCCCTCACCCCTCCAACCCCTCTCTTGCCTACAACTATTGCATGCACTCAGACGGCATACAGGTATACAACGGTGGTGTACAGTCGGGGGTTACGATACAGAGCACTATCCTGGGACCTGGGCTTATGCAAGGCACGATCCTGGGGCAGGCGCTATCGGGTGGGCAGTCGGCCCAGATAGACGATGTGACGTTCAGTGATGTGCTCATACTGGACACAACAAACGCCAACATCATGGGCTACCCAACGATACAGTCCCGCAACTGGCTGATACAGAATGTAACATCGTTCCATGTGCTGTACGACCCGGACGGGTCATCACACAGTGCCACCTTCCTGGAGGGGAGCGGACACGTGATAAGGGACAGCATCATGTACGGTGGTAACAACTACCTGCCTGATGGAGCACAGACTGGGGGCAACTACCAGTACAACCTGACGGGCTACACGATCGGGCAGACGGCAGACCCGCTGTTTGTGAACGCGCCTGCCTACCTCAGCCAGCCCACCCTGCAGGATCTTATCAATGGAGACTATGCACCAAGAGCAGGCTACCCCGTACAAGGCAAGGGATCGGCTATAACATCAGTGGCATCCCTGCTCGGTTCCGCTCCACCTCCTGCCACGCCTCCCGCAACATCAACGCCTCCTCCGCCCACCAATGTGGGAACTTCCACTGCCACGACAACTAGAACCGCTACGGCAACCCCAACGAATACGGCGGGCACCACGAATACGAGGACTGCCACTCGCACGGCTACTAGTGTGCCAACCTATGTGCAAACAGCAACAAGCACGGGCACGTCCACTCGCACGGCCACGAATACCGCCACCTCCACGCGCACACCCACTACTGCGCCAACTCAAACTCCGGGTGGACCAACTGCAACCACCATCCCAACGAATACGCCCACAGGCACGGCAACCCGGACCGCAACTGCAACAAATACGCCCTCGAACACACCTGTTCCGCCCACATCCACCCGAACCAATACACCGCTGCCAACACAGACGCCGGGCGGACCTACTGCCACGCCGATCCCCACCGACACGCCAACTATCACACCGACCGCATCTACAACAGTAGTCGGTACAGCAAGCCCAACAGTATGCGCGCTGGCGTTCTCAGATGTGCCGGAGGGCAGCACTTTCTATCCATATATCCACTGCCTCGCCTGCCAGGGGATTGTGGCAGGCTACCCTGACGGCACATTCCGTCCGAGCAACAACCTGTCGCGCGGACAGCTTTCCAAAATTGTCGCTAATGCGGCTGGCCTAACGGGCACGGCAACCGACCAGCGCTTTGAAGACGTGCCGCCAGGCAGTCCCTTCTTTGATTATGTTGATATGATTGCCTCACAGGGCATCATCAACGGCTACGACTGCGGCGGTCCCGGCGAGCCGTGCATCGCTCCCGGTAACTTACCATACTTCCGCCCAGGCTACGACTCTATACGAGGTCAGATCGCCAAGGTGGTGTCAAATGCTGCGGGCTTGACCGGCATGGCGGTTCAGCAACGCTTTGAAGATGTACCACCGAGCAGCGCGTTTTATGAGTACGTAGACCGCCTTGCATCCAGGGATATTGTGAGCGGCTACGCTTGTGGTAGTCCGAACGAGCCATGCGTTGCCCCTGATAACCTGCCGTATTACCGTCCCAGCGCCATCTCAAGCAGAGGCCAGATCTCCAAGCTTGTGAGCAACACATTCTTCCCTGACTGCACGCCTTAGCAGGGCTGCTCCGAGAGGAGCATACGCCAGCATAACAAAGCCGCCGGCTCACTCACCGGCGGCTTTGTTATGCAAATGTAATCTTGACCTTCAACTGGCGATGGAGTATTCTGAAAGGGGCGTGCCGCGTATGTCTGCGGCAGCTGATCATTACTCGGGGCATAACCCGCTCCGGCATTTCGTTTACAACCTGAAGATTGATACTCAGTAGTTGAAGCCGGGCATCACCACCTGGCTCCGCACCACAGAACTGGCCTACCAGTACTGCCTGTTGGGGAAGTAAATGCCGACAACAGTCAATCGCACGACCGCGATTGTTGCGATTATCCTGGCTTTCGCCATTCTTGTGCTCGTGGCTGCACAATTTGTCTTACACCCTATTCAGGCAGCCAATATCTCCGGCCCCACTCTGACGGAGACGCCTACTTCAAATATTCTGGTTGTCGAAGGCACCTCAAGCCGCCCTACCACAGGCTCCGCCCGGACATTCTATGTGTCCAAGACAGGCAACAACACTGCTGCAACTTCCTGGAATACCGCGTGGAACGAGCTAAACCAGATCAACTGGCCCTCACTGCGTCCAGGTGATACGATTCTAATCGACGGCGGCAGCAAGCAGATGATTTATACCACGCCGCTGGTTGTTGCGAAGAGCGGCTCTTCAACCGCGCCTATTACCATCAAGCTCGCCTCTGAGGTGGGCAGGGACGGGCAGGCTGTCATCTATGGAGGCCGCTCGACACCCCTGCCATACTGTGATCAACCCTCTTACTTCTACCAGACATCGGGCGTCAACAAGATCGGTGTAGATCTTGGCTCAAATAGCTGGGTAGTTATCGACGGTACGAAATGGAGCGGTTTCCTCATTCACGGCAATAATCAATCAGGCATCAGCCTCGGTTCATCCTCATCCAACAACTTTATTCGCAATGTGGAAGTCACCGACAACGGCAAGGCGTATCGAGATGGTGACCACTGGAACCCTGACCTGCCGGGGGTCTCCCTTTCAGGCTCTCAAAATATCTTTGAGCGCGACTTGATTCACGACAACGGCCAGGATGCTTTCCAATCCAGCGGCGGCATATCCAACTTCACTGTACGCCAGTCGTGGCTCTATAACAGCCGCCCACACCCTTCCAACCCAGCCCTGGCCTACAACTACTGTCGTCACTCTGACGGCATACAGATATACAACGGCGGCGTTCAGTCGGGCGTGACAATCGACAGCGCCATCCTCGGCCCCGGCCTTATGCAAGGCACTATCCTTGGACAGGCGCTATCGGCAGGGCAGTCGGCACAGATAGACAATGTAATGTTCAACAATGTGCTAATCCTCGATACAACCAACGCCAACATCATGGGTTACCCGACAGTACAATCCCGCAACTGGACTATCCAGCACGTAACGTCTTTCCATGTGCTCTACGATCCTGATGGACAAGAGCATAGCACAATATTTCTGGAGGGGAGTGGGCACCAGATCAAAGACAGCATCTTCGTTGGTGGCAATAACTACCTCCCCGATCGGGCGCGCACCAGTGGCAACTTCCAGTATAAATTGAGCGGATTCGCACTAGGCAGAAATGCCGACCCACTTTTCGTACATGCGCCTGCCTACAGCAGCCAACCCAGCATACAAGACCTCATAAATGGTGACTACACCCCCGCCCCGGATTCGCCCGCCGCAGGAAAAGGATCCAACCTCACGTCGGTCGCACAACTTCTCGCCCTGCAGCCCGAATACGACTCCCACGGCACGGCGGCTCCAGCGCCAACTGTGACCGGCCCCACCAACACGGCACGTTAACTCTACTTCCAGAATAATACAAGCGGCTCCGCTGCTTTGCTGAGCCGCTTGTATTATTATCGCCGCACATCGACTATCTGGCAGGCGGCTCGCACGCAGGGAAGAATGTAATCGATACGATCTTGGACGCCTGTCCCCTTGTGGCGTTGCTGCTGGGGCGGAAGTAAGGCAGGTTGCCCGGCCCAACGCAAGGCTCGCCGGGATCCCCGCACGGGTAGCCATTCATGACGCGCCGGCTGCTTATGCGCCAGATGTAATCATAGAAAGTGCTTCCCGGCAATCCATCTGCGTATTGTTGTGCCCCACCAGGCTCTGCGAAGCCTGCTGCGCTGCTCACAATCTTTGAGAGTTGCCCCCTTGTGGCGTTGCTGCTGGGACGGAAGTAAGGCAGATTGCCCACCCCGCAAGGCTCGCCATCGCCGCCGCAAGGGTAACCGGCCATTATTGCGCGCGAGCCAAGCCGTTGTGCGTAATCGTAGAATGTGCTTCCCGGCAATATGTCTTCAAAGAGTTGCGCCCCAGCCGGCTCGCCAAATCCCGCCGAGTTCGCCACGATCTTGGCGATCTGTCCTCTTGACACACTATTGTTCGGAAGGAAACATGGATCGCCAGTCGTGCAACCCGTAGTGTATCCATTGACAATCCCCTGGCAGGCAAGACAGCGGATATGTGGATAGAAAGTGCTACCTTCGGCCACATCCGAGAACACCAGCGCGCATACTGTCGGGCTTGCTGTACCAACCACTGTTGTAGATGTGGTCGGTGTGATAGTTGGCGTGTCGGTGGGTATCGTCGTGGCAGTAGGTCCACCCGGTGTCTGTGTTGGCAGCGGCGAATTGGTTCGTGTGGATGTCGGCGGAACAGGCGTCTCTGTGGGCGTATTTGTTGGTGTTGGGGTGTCCGTTGCTGTGCCTGTGGGCGTATTCGTTGGGATGGTGGTTGCAGTTGGTCCACCCGGAGTTTGAGTTGGCGCAGTAGTGGGTGTGCGCGTGGAGGTGGCCGTGCTCGTAGCAGTGTTTGTAAGAGTTGGTGTGCTGGTATTGGTAGGCGTAGTTGTGTTGGTTGCGGTGTTGGTCGGCACATTCGGAGTATTGGTTGCGCCCGGCGGCGTGGGAGACGGCCCAGGTGTGAAGGTTGCGCCCGGTCCAACAATGCGCTTCAGTGTGCCGGTGCCAAAGCCGCCGCCCTGGATATACCACAGCGCGCCATCCGGCCCCGTCGCAAGGTCCATGTTGGCCGTCACACCCTGCACAACATTGGTCGCTGTAACAAATGTACGTGTCGCGTCGAGATAGAAATGGCGCAGCTTGCCGGGCGTGAAAGTCAGCATAAATAGCTGGTTCTGCCACTGTGGTATCTGGCTGCCCGTGTACACAGTTATCCCCGTCGGCGCTTCGCAACACTGGGCCGCCGGCAAATGCCAGAGGGGTGCAATTGTATTGTAGGCAGGATTGGGGTTGGCGTCATCGCATGGGTAGTTGGGCCGCCATCCATAATTATTTCCCGGCGCGATTCGGTTCATCTCATCATCGCACGACGGGCCGTTCTCGCTGGCGAAAATGCGGCCGGGCGTTAGCGGATCAAAGACGAAGTTGAAGCTATTGCGCAGTCCTATAGCATAAGTTGCCGTCATGACCCCTGTCTGAGTGAACACCGGATTATCAGCAGGAATACTACCGTCGGGATTGATGCGCAGGATCTTGCCCGGCCTGGCGTTCACATCCTGAGAATAGGAGGGCATGCCGTCATCACCCAGCGACACATACAGCTTGCCATCAGGGCCAAAGTGGATCGCCGCCGCGGTGTGGTCGCCGTCGTGTTGTGGCGAAGTAAAGACGGTTGTCGGGTTCGTGCCCGCTCCATTATTCTCGGTGAAGCGCACCACGCGATTTTCAGTCGTAGGACAACTCTGGGCAGGGCTGCAAGTGTAATGAACAAGGATATAATGGCTGCTATTAAAAGCCGGATCGACAGCTATGCCCAGAAGGCCACGTTCAGCGGTCGTATCAACACCGAATGTAATGACTGCCGCCCCTTGCAAGACGCCATTTGCGAAGAGTCGAACTGCACCCGTCCTCTCGATATAGAAGAGCCGCCCTTGTGGATCGAATGCCAGGTCCACAGGCTGGTTCATATTATTCAACATGGTCTCTATTGACGTGCCGGGCGGCAACGCTTCCGCCCCATCAGCTGGCACAGTGGGCCGTTGAGCAGAAGAGGCGATAGTTGTAGCCAGTCCAGTGAAGAGCGCCCAGGTGCAAAGTCCAAGTATAGCCAGACGAAGCAGTGATCATAGTTGTGGGAGTGCCGGTTGTTTCTCCATTCAGTTACTCCTATCCTTGAGCGAATTCACCCGTGGAGGGCGCGCCTGGTCAGGTCCTTCCACGGGTGAATTAACAGTACGGCTTATTCGTTGCGAGGTCAGGTTTGTGCCCGGAGGGCGGCTAGTGGTCTCCGGCGTCCAGGTCACCGATCACCTGAAAAGTGCTGAGAACATGCGCGGCCGCATCGAGGTCAGCTTTGCTTTTTACTACAATTTGAATCAGTATCACGTGATCGCCGTTCGGAGGCTTTGCCGCGGCTACTATCACGTTCTGCTTTTCCGCACCGCAGTTCATAGAGTAGTCGTAATCACCCAGATAGAACGCGTCAGTGAAGTGCATTTGGCCCCGATACTCGCACCCCGCCGCTGCTTCACCTCGTCGCAAGTCCAGCAGTGCAGGTCCGCTGTATTGGGCCGCCAGCACTCGCGATGCTCCAACGAATACGCCAGGAACGTCGTGCGAAGTCTTGAACCGATTAAGGTCGCTTGATGCCTCGATGACATTACCGACCTTCTTCCCCTGCACCAGCCAATCGCCAGTCTGGATATCCTGCCATTCGTTGGGCACGAAGACCGTCATTGCCTCAAAGTCGTCCGTGAGACGCATGTAACCTGAGTAGGAGCCCTGCGCGCTCTCCGACATATTCGTAACCCTATCCACTAGCTCCTGCGGGAACTGGAACTTACTCGCGGCGGCTGCCAGGCTTGGGCTTTCCTGGGCCAATTGCGGCACTTTCTCGGCTGGTCTCGCACCAAGGGCTGCCATCCTCGACCCCGACAGCGCAACGACGACAAACAGGCCAAGCGCCAGAAGCGGTAGGAAAGTTAGGATGTTGCTCTTTCTCATAGTTGTTCTCCTCTGCTCCAGCCTGCGCCTATGGGCCAACAAAGCCTGTGGCAGCTGCTATATCATCGAATGCAATATCACGAGCGTAGCCGCCACCGGCATCGCCAAGCTGTAGCTTGCCTGTGGCTGTGGTCCCGACTCCTTCACTCTTGCTCAGGGCTGGAACAAAGTTGCCGTCAAACCATGTCTCGGTGAAGCCGGTTCCCGTCGCAGTATCGACGTGCAAGTGCACCTGTAGGTCGTGCCATGCTCCCCTCGTGACGGTAATACTGCTCGTCGTGCTGGCACCTGTAACATCGTTCCGATAACCCAGCTTGCCAACCGTGCTCTGGGTCACATACACACCTATCAGGGGCGTTCCGCCTGCTGTACGGAACCTCTCGACATATGCCCAGTTAGCGCCCTGGCTGACAATCTTGAAACGCATGCGATAGAACACGTCTGTTTGGGGAGAGGGCAACTGCTTCATTGCGTAAGCCGCCGCGCCTGTTGTGGTACCCCTCGCCGCATATAGCCCCGTGAATATCTCTTGCTGCTGTACGACCATCTGGCTTGTTTGCGACCAAAGCGACAAGTTGCCGCTCTCAAAGCCATCGCTAAAGAGCGGACTCCCGCCAGGCGGTGGCGTGGGCGTATCGGTAGGCGTGCTCGTCACGGTTGGGGTGTTGGTTGGCCCGGGTGGGTTTGTGGGTGTGCGAGTGCTGGTTTGTGTTGCTGTTAGCGTGGCTGTGCGAGTATTCATTGGGATACCAGGCGTACTTGTCGCCACAACCGGAGTAGATGTCGGCGTGTTGGTCAGGGTATTAGTGGGAGCACCTGCGGTTGTTGGCGTTGCTGTTGGCAGAGGCGCGCCTGAGAAGTTCACTACCACATCTGCGACACTTGTCGCATGGAGTGCCTTTACATAGAGAAGCGCAGCGCCGCTATCGAAAAACCATGTTGAGTTTGTAGCGGCCTGGAAGGCGGCCAGTGATGCTGCTTGGGGACTGTTAGTTCCGTCTACCGCGACGCTTACGGGCGAACTCGGTGTCGTGACCCGCAAGCTAACAAGAGCATTGGCAGGGTCGGTAAGCGTCACTGACAACAGGCTGTTAGTCGCATTCCATGACGAAGCGGTGATACCCTTCGTCTTGAGCTTGGTGTAGTCCTTATTGTCTGACGTTGTAACTCTGTCAACATAGTAGCTCATGCCGGCGGGCAGCGACGGCACCTTCACAAAGAAGATGGCCTGCGTCATTGCCCGACGCGTCCCGCTCGATGTATTGGCTTCCACACGTACGTACGTTGTCGAGCTGGAGAGCGATATTGACTTGGTAACGTTATATCCGCCGCCCGAAGGAGGTTCACCCGGCAGCGCCGTGCCGTTTACTAGCCAGTAGACTCGATCCCCCGAGAAGAGGCCCGTTGTGATCTGGAGATGTGCGTTCGCCGTGCTCTGGCTGGCAGGTACAAAGACGGGGTATCTCGCCGCAAATGGCTCAACGGATGCCGTACTCAGGTTGAAGATAAGACGCCCTGAGAAGTTGTTCAGCGCGTTATAGACCCGACCCTCATATAAGGAGTGCATCAGGTCATCCAGCCCGAGCGATGGCGCGTAGATATATGTCGCAGGTTTGCCGACAGCCATACCATCGTGGAGGTCGGCGGACCAGCTTCCTATCACCTGGACACCTTGCTGTAGTATCGCATCCCAGTCCACTATGTGGTTCGGATCGCGCACCTCCATTATGTCAGCGCCATGTGCCTGGGTGGACACCGTTTCCGCGTCGGTAATTGTAAAGCCAGGGTGATTGAGCTGGGCTGGGTAACCTCCCTGCTCTGTCGGCAGGATCCCATCACTGCCGTTGGTATACGACACATACTGCGATGCCTGCACAATGCCGAAATCGAACCTGTTGGTGTGCTTGCTCTTGCCCATTTCATAGGATGGAACGATCACAAAGTTACTTGTATTGAAGTCATCAATAACGCCGGTTCTATAGATATACTCGCTCTGAGGCGTCTCAGGTGTGAGCGCATCAATAGAATATGTATCGAAGTAAGCGTCAGCCGTTCCATTATTGCCTGCAGCCGTCATCTTTAGCCGCGAAAGCCCTGTATAGTCCATCGGCCTGTCGGCTAAGGGTATGTCATTCAATGCATTGGTCACGTTGATCGTGTAGTTGTTCCACGTGTTCAATGTGTAAGACCCCAGCGGATAAGTAAGCACACGCGCGTTGGGATCAGACGAGGGGGATCGCGTCGTGCCAAGCTGCCAGATCAGCACGGTGCTCTTGCCCGGAGAGACTACGCCCGCCTGGGTCGTGTAGCCCGTTGGGTTGCGCACAACGGTAGGATCTTCACCAATCGACACAGACACGTCGAGGCCGGAGCCAGGGTCAATTCTCACCGGGTATATAGAAACTTTGATAATTATGTCGCCATTCCGGTAGTTCGGCCCGCGCTGAGTGTAGACGAACGTCTCGCCATAGCTGCTCGAAGTTGTAGCCATGTGTACCGAGTTATTCCCTGTGTGATGGGGGTTAGAAGTCAGCGCGTTGGTTGTCGATCCAATTGTCCCATATGTGCCGGCGGGCCAGCCCATATAGCTATCTTCAAATGTCACGTGGTTGACGGTAGCGCCCGTCGACCGGGCAGGATAGTTGCTGCCCCCGTTATGATCGGTCAGGAACAATGCGTTGTAGCCCAGCGATTGCCCGAGCGAATTGATGCCGATGTCCGCATAGCCATCCGAGCTAACGCTTGAATGTACATGTGTGTCGGTCTTGTACCATTGTCCTGCCGCCTCGGCAGACACCGTGCCTATGCCGTTCTTTAGCGGTAGAAAAGCCAGAAGCATAAGCATGGCTACTGTAATCAGGAGCATGGGTCGCGCCCGCCATCGAGACTCGCCCACCGTAGAAGAGTACGCCTTGCCACAGAACTCCTCGACGCGGTACTCGGTTCGCGAAATAAAAGGTTGTCTCAATCTTCGATTCTTCATCTTGTCCCTCCTCGCTACGGCCCGATATAACCGGCAGCGACGCGCACATCGTCAAAGTAGATGTCGGCTGTGGCTGTGATTGTGTCCTCGTACACCATGCAGTAAATGCTGTTGAGGCCGTAATTCTGGCCTGCCGTGGTGTCCGTGATCGTCGCCTGCAAGACCCCGTTCACATATGCTCGGCCCACAGGCTGCGTCTGTGACCAGTCATACGTAATCTCCAGCGTCTGCCATGCACCCAAAGGAAGACTTGTGGCAAAGTTTGCGGTTGTTGTGGTGCCATCGCGCTTGGTGAGGAACAACTGCCACACACCATTACTGGTCCGCACCCTCAAGACGGACTTTTGCCTCGTCTGATCTCGCAGTTGCAGGATCCTGAGGTCGCCCGCCCCGGAGAGCGAGTTCACCTTAATCCGGACTTGTTGGGATAGAATGCGGGACGCAGGCGTTGTGAAGTTCTGGAAGAAGTAAGAGCCGACACTTAGCTTCCCGCCCACGCCGTTACTGAGGTGCGCTCCCCAAGAACCCGAGCTGGCAGCCGCCGCTATCACTTCGAGCTTGGAGCCAACCGCCGAACCGATTGTAGCGCTGGTCCAGGCCGAATAGTTACCCGACTCGAAGCCATCACCGAATATCGACGGCACAGAAGGCGTATTGCTCGGAGTTGAGGTTGCCGTATTTGTAGCAGTATTGGTTGGAGTATTTGTCGGAACGCTCACCGGCGTATTGGTTGGCGTTGAGGTAGGTGTGCTCGTAGCGGTACTGGTAGGTGTCCATGTGCTCGTGGATGTAGTTGTTGGCGTGTTGGTCGGTACCTGGGTATTGGTCGCTGTGCTAGTGGCCGTAGGCGTATCGGTCGGAGTATTGGTTGGCGTGGACGTATTCGCTGGTGTTGGTGTGACAGTTGCCGTATCTGTAGGTGTATTCGTGCTCGTTGGTATATCTGTTGTTGGTGTCGCAGTAGGTGTTGAGGTATCCGTAGATGTTGAGGTTGGCGTATCAGTCGCCTGTGGCGTTGCCGTAAATGTAGCTATCTGGGTTGGCGTTGGTGTGTCTGTTGGCGTGTTCGTCGCGGTTGGTACGCTTGTAGCCGTGTTTGTTGCAGTGCTCACAGGCGTGGCGGTGGCCGTGCTTGTGGAGGTAGGCGTAGCTGTTGGGGACGACGAGAAGTTTACGAGCACGTTTGCCGTACCTGCCGCGTGAAACGCCTTTACATAGAGGATCTTTGGAGTGGCATCATAAAACCACGTCGAGCCTGTCGCCGCTTGAAACGCGATCAATGTGGCCGATGGCGAAACGCTGTTGCCGTCTATTACTACGCCCACAGGAGGCGTTGCAGTCGCTACGCGCAAGGTTACCAATGCACCCACAGGGTTGGTTAGCGTCAGCGATAACGCCTGGCTAGCCGCAAGCCACTCGGACGATGTAATGCCCTTTGTGCTGATCCTCGTATAATCCCGGCCATTTGCAGTTGTGACCTTATCGACGTTGTAGCTTATGCCGGGCGGTAGAGATGGCACGCTCACAAAAAAGATCGGCTGTGTGATTCCCTTCGCCGTGCCCCCCACAAAGCGGGCCTCTGCCCGTACATAGGTAGAGCTTCCACTCAACGGGATCGCTTTGGTAACATTATATTGTGCCCCCGGCGGATTGGTAGTGGTCACCACAGTGCCGTTCACAATCCACTTGATTATGTCGTTACTATACAGGCCGGACGTGATTTGCAAATGCACATCAGCTGAAGTCTGGCTGCTCGGCACGTAGATTGGGTAGCGCGCCGGGTACGGCTCCTGAGATGCCGGGTTTATGTTGAACGCAATGCGCCCGGTGAAGTTGTTGAGGCCGTTATATGATCGGCCTTCAAACAACGACTGCATCAGCGGGTCAAGAGTGAGCGATGGCGCATAAATATACGTCGCTGCTTGCTGGACCCCCAGCCCTGAGTGTGCATCGGTCGACCAGCTGCCCAGCACCTGTGCCCCTTGTTGGAGGATGGCATCCCAGTCGTTGAGCATGTTTTGCTCGCGTACCTCCAGAAGGTCAGCCCCATAAGCCAGGGTGCTCACAGTTTCTGTGTCAGTTGTGCTGGTTGCCGGGTGATCAAGCATCGCAGGATACCCGCTCTGCTGTGTGACGACTATGCCGTCCCAGCCGTTGGTGTAGGACACGTAGTCGGAAGCGTGCACAATACCGAAGTTGAACCGCTGTGAGTGGTGTGTCTGGCCCATCTCATAAGACGGGAAAATGACGAAGCTGCTTGTGTCATAGTTATGCACAAAGCCGGTCCGGTTCACATATTCTGTGGCGGGCGTCTGAGCGGCCGATGCATCGAGGCTGTATGTGTCGAAAAAGACATCCACTGTTCCATTGTTAGCGCCCGCTGTCATCTTCAGGTTCATCAGCCCCGCGGTGTCAACGGGCAAATCCGCTGCCGGAATATCATTCAGGGCGTTACTAACGTTGATCGTATATATGTTCCAGGCGTTGAGCGTATAAGTCAGCGGATAAGTAATGATGCGCGCGTTTGGATTGGAAGACGGAGTGCGCGTCGTTCCAAGCTGCCAGATCAAGACCGTGGATTTACCGGGCGAGATTACCCAGGCCTGGGTTGTATATCCAGGCGGCGACTTCAGCACCGTGGGATCGCCTCCTATGGATACCGATATATCAACGCCCGAACCAGGGTCAATGCGTGTTGGATAAACCGCGACCCGCAGGGTAATGTTGCCCGATCTGAAGTTCGGTCCGCGCTGAGACTTAATATAAGTTTCACCATATGTGCTTGAAACAGCACTCATATGGACGGAGTTCACACCCGTATTGCGGCGAGACCCTGTGATTGCGTTGATGCTGCTGGTAAGTGACCCATACGATCCGGTTGTCCAACCGTTATAGGCATCCTCGAAAAAGACATGGTTCGCCGTGAACGATCCACCCGCCTGCGACGTACTGCCCATCAAATAGCTGCTGCCGTCGTTATGGTCGGTCAGAAAGAGAGCATTATATCCAAGCGCAGCCGCCTGGCTGTCTATCCCAAGGTCAACCAGGCCGTCTGCGCTTACGCTGGAGTGAACATGCGTGTCGGTCTTGTACCATTGCCAGCCCGTTTGAGCATCGGTTGAGCTTGCCCGAAGAAGTAGCGTGGTAAACCCCAGCAAGAGGGTCACCGAAAATACGAGCAAACGCAGGCGTAGAAGGGGTTTCGGCCACGTACTCGACAATAGCGCGCGCTCTGCTCTCACATGAAATAGTTCTTCACTCGTCTGGTTAAGTTTTCTCGGCTCCATAGCGCCACCTCTTCCCTGAAAAAATGCCGACACGATTCTGACTGGAGTGCGAAATGCTGAGGTCGGCCTCAGTTATTGCAGCAAAATAACCCATCCGCCTGTCCTGTGCGTGTGTCAGTGGCTGTGGTTGTCTGCGTCCAGCCTACCTACTACCTGAAATGTGGCCAGTATATGTGCAGCAGCGTCAAGATCTTCCTTGCTGCGAATTGATAGCCTGACAGAAGTCATAAAGTCCTGGCTGCCCGGAGCACCGTTCAGCACGAGCAAATTCGAAGCACCCTTGCCGCAATCCGCATAGTAGTTGTAGGCTCCCTGATAGAAGGTGTCCTGATAATCAAATACGCCCATGTTCTTGCAGGTGCCTGCCGAAACAGCCACGTCGGGTGCAGTTGCCAGGTCGTTGTACGCAGGCACCACACTGGAGGCCGCGAAATAGACCCCTGGCACGGCCCCGGTGTTGTAGAACGCCTGGAGATCGGTGGAAGCCGCGATGAAACGACCTACCGGCTTCCCATGCACTATCCAGTCGCCCGACTCGACCTGAGTCCATTCTTTTGGCAGGTCAACCGTAATGGCACTGTAGCTGTCAACGGCCTTCACATAACCGCTGTAAGCCCGGCCCGTGGTGATCTGGCCTGCGCGCGCCACCAATTCCTTCGGCAAGCGCACCTTCTCAACTTGCTGTTCCACATTGGTCTTGCCATTACCTGTCGCAGCAGTGCCGCCTGATTTATCGGAGCCTTGCGCCGCCATCCCAGGTAGCAGCAATAGCCCAATAATGGCGGGCATGAATGCAAGTACTAGACGATAGTAGGGCTTATTCTTCATTGCAGTTCTCCTGTCGTCTACGGTGTGCCGCCTATGTAGGCGTTCGCTACCCGGACTTCATCGAAATAGATGTCGCCCGGCACAGTAATTACATCCTCGTAGACCATGCAGAACACCCTGTTGGGCGACAGTGCCACTCCGGCACTGCTATCCGTGATGGTAGCTTGCAGCACCCCACCTACATATACACGGGCCACAGGTTGTGCGCCTGACCAGTCGTAGGTCGCTTCCAGCAGTTGCCACGTTCCCACGCTCAATCCGCTCGCCAAGTTTGTAACTGTAGTTGTGCCGTCTTTGCGGGCGAGGTACAACTGCCATACCCCGTTGTTGTATTGCACGCGCAGTACTGTCCGGCCCCGCACTTCATCGCGCAGTTGGAAGACGCGCAGGCTTCCCGCTCCCGAAATCGAGTTGATCTTTACGCGTGCCTGGGCCGATAGTACATGGGATGCCGGCGGCGTTATGGTAATCAAGCAATATGATCCGTTGTCCGCCCTCCCGCCAACACCGTTCGTGAGATGCGCTCCACGTGTGCCTGCGTAAGCCGCCCCCGCGATGACCTCTGACCTCGAACCTGATGTAGTGCTGGTGACCACACTGGTCCATTGTGAGAAGTTGCCTGATTCGAAGCCGTCATAGAATAGCAGCCCGGCGGCAGCCGTATTGGTAGCTGTCGGCGTCAACGTGATCGTAGGTGTGCTGGTGTTAGTTGATGTGCTGGTAGGCGTGGAAGTTGACGTCACCGTGGCACTAGAAGTGGCTGTCGGCGTATCGGTTGCGGTCGGTGTCGGCGTAACTGTGAAGGTTGGCGTATTTGTCGCACCCGGAATAGAAGTCGGTGTGTTTGTCACGGTGGCGGTACTGGTCGGTGGCACCTGTGTCGAAGTCAGAGTGGGTGTAGCCGTATTAGTGGATGTTGCGGCGGTTGTAGTGGTTGGCACAGGTGTGGCCGTTGATGTGGGTACAGGTGTGCCGCCGACAAAGCCGGTGCTCGCCACCACATCATCGTATGCAATATCGCGAGCGTACCCGCCCGACGTATCGCCAAGCTGTAGCTTTCCGGTAGCAGTGGTGCCGATTGCTTCGGTCCTACTCAGGTCGCTTAAGCGCACGCCATCGAACCATGTCTCCGTCTGGCTCTGCCCGCCAACGGTGTCAACATGTAAGTGCACCTGTAGCTCGTGCCATGCGCCTCTTGTTACAGTCGTTGTGCTAGTCGTGCTTATCCCCGTTACGTCATTGCGGTAACCGAGTTTGCCGACAGTGCTTTGGCTCACATATGCACCGATCAATGGAACGCCCCCAGCCGTGCGGAACCGCTCCAGGTACGCCCAGTTTGCTCCCTGGCTGACTATCTTGAAGCGAATACGGAAGAAGAGGTCGGTCTGTGGCGCGGACAACTGCTTTAGAGCGTAGGCAGCGCCGCCCGTGGTTGTGCCTCTCGCGGCATACAACCCGCCAAACACCTCCTGCTGCTGCACAACCAGCGCGCTCACCTGCGACCACTGTGCTAACCCGCCGCTCTCAAAGTCGTCGCTGAAAATAACACTGCCGCCTGGCGGTGGAGTGGCCGTAGCGCTGGCTGTTGACGTGACAGTAGCGGTGTTCGTGGCTGTACGGGTGCTGGTAGGCGCAAGAGTAGAAGTTGGAGCGGACGTATTAGTCGGTGTGGCAGTGGCCGTAACAGTCGGTGTCAGGGTTGGGGTACCGGGCGTGTTTGTTGCCGCCACGACAGTAGAGGTTGGTGTATTAGTGGGCACGCCCGGCACCGTCGCCGTGGCGGTAGGGAACTGTGAGCCGGAGAAATCAACGTCCACGCGTGCCGTATTCGCCGCATGCAGCGCCTGTAAATAGAGCAGACCCGCGCCCGCGTCGTAATACCAGGCCGAACCTGTGGCCTGCAGGTAGTCAGCGAGCGTACCCAACTGCGGGGCCGCCGACCCGTTCACCCGCACCGCGCCGGGTCCCACAGCGGTGGTCATTCGCATGTCCGTAAGTGATTGCGCCGGATTCGTGAGTGTGAGCGACAGGATCTGGCTCGCGCTCAGCCAGGAAATGCCCGTTATACCCTTTGTGGTTATCTTCGTATAGGCGCGACCATCGGGAGTGTTTACATGGTCAACATTGTACGTATCCCCAACCGGCAGGCCTGCTAGTGCCAGGAAGAATATTGCCTGGGTCATTGCTTTCTGCGAGCCGGTCGCGCTGACGACCTCAGCCCGCACGTAGGTGCGCGCCCCCGCGAACGGTATCGCCTTTACAGCGTCGTATGTCGAGGCTGCAACGGTATCCGTAATCGTGGGTGTGCCATTGACAACCCACTTGATTCTGTCACCCGCCACCAGGCCGCCGGTGACAGCGAGGTGTACATTTTGGCTGGCCTGGCTGTTCGACACATAGACAGGATAGCGTGACGAAAACGGCTCCTGTGAGGCGGGATCCAGGTTGAGTATCACCCGGCCTGTGAAGTTGTTCAGTGCGTTGTATGTGCGCCCCTCGTAAAGCGATCTCATTAGATCGTCAAGGGTCAATGTTGGCGCATATATATAGGTAGCAACCGCCCCCGCTGAGATATTGGCGTGGGAATCGCTCGACCATGTGCCAAGCACCTGCACGCCCTGTTGCAGCACGCCTTCCCACACCGTCTGGAAGGCGGGGAGCCGAGTCTCCATAAAATCGGCACCCTCCCCCTGGGTATTCAGCACGTCCTGTGCGGGCGTGCAGGTGCCGGGGCAGTTGAGTTGTGAAGGATATCCGGTCTGCTGGGTCGGCAATATGGCGGCATTCCCGCTCGCGTACGCCACCCATTGTGACGGCTGGCTGATGCTGAAATTGAAGCGCTGAGACTGCCTGAAGGTCCCAAGCTCCGCCGAAGGGAAGATACGGAACACGCTCGTGTCATAGTCGTCAACAAATGTATTGCGATAGACGAACTCATCAGCCGGTGCCACAGGTGCCGAGGAGTCGAGCACATACGAGTCGAAATATCCATCCGCGGTGCCGTGATTGCCCGCAGCCGTCATCTTTATGTCGGTTATCGGCGCGTAATCCAACGGCCTGTCAGCGACCGGCACGTCCAAGAGCGCGCTCGACACGTCAAGCGTGTAGTTGTTCCAAGTGTTCAGAGTGAACGCCAGAGGATAGGTAATGATGCGTGCATTGGGGTTCGATGAAGCCGCGCGTGTCGAACCGAGCTGCCATATTAGCACGGTGCTCTTGCCGGGCGAAGCCGTGCCGCCCTGAGGCGTATAGCCATAAGGGGCAGTGCGCACCGTGGGGTCGCCGCCAATCGATACCGACACATCCAGGCCGGAGCCGGGATCAACGCGGGTCGGATAAATTGAAACATGCAACACAGTATTTCCGGAGCGGAAGTTTGGTCCACGGTTGCCCCAGGCAAGCGACTCGCCGTAGGTATTCGAGGTGACCGCGAGATGCAGTGAGTTGGTGCCCGACAACACAGGCGAAGTTGCAAGTGCGCCCGTGGCGGAAGTTGTAGAGCCGTACCGCGAGAGGTTCCAGTATCCGTTCACCACATCGTCAAAAACCACATGTGTGGAAAGATTGCCAATGCCGAGCGGCCATGTACTGCCGGCAGCATGGTCAGATAAGAATATTGCGTTGTAACCCAGTGCAGTGCCGGCCTGAGCGAGCAACCCTACATCGGTGTATGCGCTCGCGCTAACAGAAGAGTGGACATGAGTATCTGTCTTGTACCACGTGCTCGGCGGGCCGGACGCGCTTGCGTTCTGGTGCAGAATTACCGGCGCCAGAACGCACAGAACAAGCACCAGACCTAGCCGCTTTAGAGGCCAGCCTGGGCTGCGTCTCGTTGACATACGCACACTTTGCCATGTGGCACGTACATCACGAGCTATGTTGTAGAAACCATTGCCTGCGCTCATCTAGTGCTCCTCGCCATAGAAGTAGTTGTCGCGGCTCGCGGCAACATACGATCTCTTCCTGGCGCCGCCCCAAGCGCCTCGGACCATCTATCGCAGCAGTTGTAACTCTGCTTCGGCGCGAAGGGGCGCCGCTGAGCCGTCTTCCGGTAGATACCTCAGCACGATGGCCGGGTTGCCGACGACTACGGCCCGCCTCGGCACGCTGCGCGTTACAACGCTGCCTGCCCCCACAATCGCACCCTCGCCGATTTCTACGCCACACATGATCGTCGCGCTGGTTCCGATCGACGCGCCGTGCCTGACGACCGTCTGATTCACCGTCCAGTCTGCGTCTGTTTGTAGCTGCCCATTGGTGGTCGCTCGCGGGTAAATATCGTTGATGAAGGAGACATTGTGCCCAATAAAAACCTCATCCTCGATCGTGACACCCTCGCAGACGAACGTGTGGCTCGATATCTTGCATTTGCGCCCGATCCGTGCGCCCTTTTGTATCTCGACAAACGTGCCGATCCTCGAGTCGTCGCCGATCTCGCAACCGTAAATGTTTACAAAGTCGCGGATAATCACACCGTCGCCCAAAATTACATCGTCCGATATTTTCTGAAAGGTCATGTCATTCTCCCTTGCTGCATAATCGATCCGGTGAACTGTCAGGCGCGAGACACTAGAGCTTCCGGCGTCGCGACTCTGCGATCTCGCGTGAAACTCCAGATGCAATCCTCGACAAATTCCAGCTCGGCAATAGTGAGTTCCGCAAAGATCGGCAGGGACAGAGAAAGTAGAGCGAGCCGTTCTGTTACCGGGAAATCGCCAACTTTGTGACCCATGTCCCGGTACGCAGGCTGCAGATGAATAGGTAGCGGATAGTGGATGCCTGTGCTGATACCTCTTTCTGCCAGGTAAGCCTGCAAAGCGTCACGCCCCTCTACGTGAATGACATAGAGGTGGTACACCGACTCGGCATACGGGGGCTGCACCGGCTTGATCACATCGGCACTCGGTATTAGTTCGTCGTACAGTTTTGCCCAGTGCCGGCGCATCGTGTTCCACTCGTCGAGATAGCGGAGCTTCACCCGCAGCACGGCCGCCTGTATCGTGTCCAGCCTGTGATTCCCTGAAAGTGTCACATGGTTGTATTTCTCGCTCTGCCCACAGTTTCGAAGTATCTTCAGGGTCGCGGCAATGCTCGCATCATTGGTGACTACCGCGCCGCCATCGCCGTATGCCCCGAGGTTCTTGCCCGGATAGAACGAAAAGGCAGCAATATCCCCTATTGAACCTGCTCGCCGCCCCTTGTAAAGAGCACCATGAGCCTGACACGCGTCCTCGATTACAAATAAGCCATGTCGTTTGGCGATTGCCATTATGGGGTCCATGTCGGCAGGTTGCCCGTACAGATGCACAGGCATGATCGCCTTCGTCCTGCTCGTAATCCGGCTGGATAGCTGTTGCACGTCTATCGTGTAAGTCAAGGGGTCGACATCGATGAAAACCGGTGTAGCCCCGATCAACGAAACTGCGCTCGCACTTGCAATAAAGCTATTTGCCGGCACGATTACTTCGTCACCCGCGCCGATGCCAAGGGCACGCATAGCAAGCTCCAGTGCCGTCGCGCCGTTGTCGATGCCAACTGCATATTCGGTTTCGCAGTATTCAGCGAATTCTTCCTCGAAGCGCACTACATCCTCGCCCAGGATGAAGTCTGTGCGCGCTATGGCGGCTGCTATTGCCTCATCAATCTCAGGCTTGATTGCCTGGTACTGGCGCTGAAGGTCAACAAATTTGACTTGCATGTTACTCTCCTGCCTTGATAAAAGATTCCGGGGTGCTGCACACCTAACGGGTGCTATCCATTGGCTGCTGCGGCTCGCTGCCCGGTGTGGCGGCCAGCAGCGTCGAGTTCGGATTACTAATTTGTATGCGCGCAAAACTGACCGGCCGGATCAAGCTGGTCGCACGCATTCTGAATATGTGCCAGAAGGCGTCGCGAGCGATCTTGGTGGACATCTTTGACTGGCCGACTTTGCGATCCACAAAGATAATGGGAAGCTCACCCAGGCGGTAGCCCTGCCGCTGAGCGCGGTAATTCATCTCCACCTGGAACGCATAGCCGTTAGAGAACACTCTCTCAACGTCGATGCTCTCCAGCACCTTGCGGCTGAAGCACTTGAAACCCGATGTGCAATCAGACAGCGAAAGGCCTGTAATCCAGCGGGCGTAGAGGTTCGCCGACAGGCTCAACACGAGTCGCTTTATCGACCAGTTCACCACTGCGATGCCTTTGGCGTAGCGCGAGCCGATGACCAGGTCATAGTCGCCCATCATTGCGAGGAAGTCGGGCAGGCGGTGAGGATCATGGGAGAAGTCGGCGTCCATCTCAATGATGTAGTCCGACCGGTTTTCCAGGGCGTGCTTGAACCCCGTGCAGTAGGCCGTGCCCAGGCCCTGCTTCTGCGGGCGGTGGATAACCTCAACCCGGCTTGACCGGCTCACCAACTCGTCGGCAAGTTCTCCGGTGCCGTCCGGTGAATTGTCGTCGACAATCAGCACATGATATTCTTCGCCGAGGCCAAGTACCTCATTCACAATTGCTTCCAGATTGTCCCGCTCGTTATACGTCGGGATTACGACAGTCGCCTTCATTGCATCCCTCCGCCTTTGTACTAGCCCGGTCCTTAAGCCGGTAATGTCCGCGCTACTCCTGTCATCAAACTTTCACAAGGCGCTCTTTGCTCTTATCAACGCTCTCTACTGCCGCAGCTGCCGCCTCATGCAGCCGGGTGTAATCAGTCTCACCTGCTGCCGAGTTCTTTCGCAGCACGCAAACCATGTAGTTCAGGAAGAAGCGCATATGCAACCCCTGCAACATCCGCCCGTACAGATAGGCCAGCATGCACAGCGCTGGGCGCGAATAATAGAAGTGAGATATCTCGTCCAGGTAATGTGCCTGCTCTATTTTGAAATCGGCATTCCCAGCCAACTTTCGCAAGCGCCCGATCGTATTGGAGCGGTAGTATGTTCGGTGCGGCTGGCCGGGCCGCCCTTTCAGCACGCGCCACGCAAGATCGAGCGCGGGGCGGGGCATCAAGCTGGATATGATGTTCTTGTAGCCGAGCAGATTGGGCGTGCAGATTATCATGGTTCCACCGGGGCGCAGGCAGCGGGCAGTCTCTTTGAGGAAGGCCGCCGGGTCGGTCAGGTGCTCCACAACGTCAACGCACACAATGTGGTCGAACGTGCCCGACCTAAACGGAAGCTGCTGAGCATTGCCAACCACGCTGCTGTCAACGTCGTGATTGAGCAAGAGATCCTCATGCGCCATGTCGACGCCGACCAGGTAGCGCACCTTGTCTGTGTAGCTCTTGAAGTGCTTTAGGCGCGTACCCGCCCCCACGTCCAGTACAACTGAGCCATCGAACATTCTGTTCAATCCCGTCAGGCTCGTTTCAACAAGCTTCCGGTTGTAGCCGAAGACATCACGCCTTCGCACGTACTTCCTGAACTCCGTAAAGGTAATTTGTGTCATGTAAATTACTCCTTGCGCTCTCCTGCACCAGGTTTCTGTTAGGGTTTTGCCGCCAGTGTCGAGTCGCCTCCCGACGTTTTGACGTCCACCGTCGCAGTGTTGTTTGTCTCGTTTGTCTCGGGGATTACGTTGTATGGGTCCGCCACCACCGTGATGCTCCCCTTGAGGCTGGCCGTATCGGTCACGGACAGCGTAGCTGTAACCAAAGAGGTCGAAGACGGGTCAACTCGGATTGCTGTGTTCAATGTCATCGGTGCGGTCGTATCAGCCGGCCCACTGAAGAAGCCAAGAGTGACCGGTCCCGGCTGTCCACCCAGGTTGTGCACTTTTGCCGAAACAACGCCGTTCTTCGCATCGTAAGAGATGTCCGCATTCGTCAGGCTAAAGTCGCGATCTGGCGGCGCGTAGTGTATCTGGACGTCCTTTGACGCACCCGGCGCGATCGTCGTCTGGACAATCAGCTTCCCATCTTTGTCGTCATAATCGACCGGCGTTCCATCTATGGTGACTGATGCCATCGGCACGATTTGTGTCTCTTCGCGCTGGATGCGATAGGTCTGTACCCCCTTTTTTTCGTTGGTGATAATTACCTCGTTGGTGTAGAAACGAACATCGATAACGCCATCATCGTTGGATTTCTCCATGTAGAGATGCTTCATGATGTAGTCGAGGCTCTTCCATTCAACGTTGGCTTTAAGCCCGTTGATGTAGTCGGCCACAGGGCTAAACGAATTGATGCCCGGATTGAAGAAATCCTTGTGGGCATACAGCAACACAGGCTGCCCAAGGAACAGGGTGAAGGGATAAGGCTCGTTCTTCGGTGCGCTACGCCCGAACAGGGCAAGATTGTTGTAGCTAAGCTCAGCAGGGTACATATAGGAGTCCCAGTTGGCAGTACGCTGTCCATCGAGCGGGAAATCCTGCGAATTAATTGTGGCTTGATAGTTGTATTCCTTCAGCAAAGTAAGCGTCTCTGCCGGCGCAATATTTTCGGGGAAGATCATCGTTTGGGCAAACGGGATGCCGGTGATGCGAGTGAACGCTTCCATCCGTGTCAAGCCCTCTACGATGCTCGCCTCTTGCATCTCCTTCGGCTCTGCCGGTCGCTGGTCAGCGGCGTCCGTGACATACCTGTAGAATTCATAGCCATCGTGCGTGTTGCCATGTTGCACAACCGACATCCTATCGGGGTGATCCAGGAAAGCCTTCACCGCAATCTCTTCAGTCCTCGTATAGAAGACGGGAGGCATTGCCAGCGTAAAGTGGAAATTGTGTATCTCGGCTTCCTTCTCTATTCCGGCGTAGTTGAACTTGGTCTGATTAAGTGGTGGGTCATCCAGGGTAAAGTTGGCGTAGTTGTGATCCTGGTGCCACACCTCGTCTCCCAGCGCATAGCGCAGGAACATCATTACGGGAGCTATCTGCGAGAAGCGATCTGCCTGGTACACGTGGCTTGGTTGGTTCACCGCATAAAGGTTGCTCGCGAGCGGGCTGTCGCTTAACACCGGATCCGGGTTGTCGCCACTCACGAACAATGCACCCTGACCGCTCTTATAGAGGGCGAACGTTGCAAACGCCCCGCCCGAGTCGTCGCTGCCATCTATTAACGTCTCGATACTTGGGGTGTGCGGAGCTATGGTCAGTGCGTAGACAGGCTGCGTGTTCTTGCTGGACACGTCGATACCCGAAAGCTCTCGTGTGATCTCAGGCCAGGCACTCGATACGTGATAAGCTATCTTCGCCCCCCGCGACCTTGAGCTGCCCTTGATCTCGCCAGCCGTCAGGGTTTGCACGGCCGGGCTATTTTCAAGGTGTAACTGCCCTATCATTACATTTGTCCCGCCGCGCTCCATGGCCGCCTTTAGCACATTCAGTTCAGACGTAGTAAGATCGGGCGAAAGGTTGTTAGCCGTGACAAACACAGCGCGGTAGTACGCGCCCGCTTCATCATGCAATAAGCTGTCAGTTAGCTCGGTCTTTGACAGGTCGATTGTGGCGAGTGTCACCCCGTAGAATTTGACTAATCGGGTGAACCCTGCCTCAGCTATCTGTGGCTGCCTCGAATCGACCAGCAACAGCACATCTGCCAGGTCAGTGCCTGCGGCTAGTGGGGTGGAAGTGTTTTGCACTTGCGGGCCAGCCAACCCGTTGTAGTGCATGACCCCGGCCGATGTGGGTATCATCAACAACGAATAAACAAGTGCCAGTAAACATACAGCCAGGCCTCCCAGAGCCAGCCAGTACTTGCCCTCGATTACCTTCATCGTGTGCCTCGACTTTCTACTGTGGCCGTGCTACCGATACTTGCTACGCTATCGGCCAGCACGTTTTCCAGATCAATCCGGTTCTGTTCCCACTCGGCCTGAAGCTCGTCCCGCAACTGCACGATCTCTTTCTTCAATACGGCTTGATCGCGCTGCGCTCGGTGCACTCCATCGCAAAGTGAATCGACATTATTTGCCACGTGTACCGTTCCCCGCGAGAAATACTCCTGGAGAATCGGCCAGTCCGATACGATTAGGGGCGTACCAAGCGACACCGCCTCAAATGCGCCCAGTAAAAGCGTGTGGTCTCGATTGGTCAGATCGACCACACCATCAGCCTGTCGCATAAGGCCAACATACTGCTCATAGTCGAGATAGCCTGTCAGGCGACAGTTCTCCGGCTTCTTTGCCAGCAAGTCAGGTGCTATCCGCTTCGAGTCGCCCGACACATAGAAGCTAACGTCAGGCAGGCGTCGCGCTGCATCAAAGACCACGTCCAGCGGCTCGTCTTCCGCATAGGCGCTAACCACAACCAGGCTAAATCCTTCGCCCAACGGGTAAGGCGTGCCGGCAGGGTATTCAGCGGGCGTGAATCCAAGCACAAAAGCCCTACAACCCCAACCTTCGACCTGCTCTCGCAAGGTGTTGTTGGTGACAATCGTCGTAATGGCTCGGCGCGACAAGAACCCGTGCAAGCCAAGGGACCATCGCCACTTGGGTGATAGAAACGCCGCCGTATGCGAGTCGATCACATAACCGCCGCCGTGCAGGCGCGTGTAGAAGTAAGCGAGGAGCACACAGAAGATGGGCGGATTCTGTATGAATATCACCTCGGGCCGCTCGCGCCGCAGGATGCCCCATGTGCGGTAGGCCAGCACAACGTAGCGGAAGGGGGCCTGCAATATGTTGCCGTTCTGCCCGTAGCGCAAATGGTGCATGGTTGCTCCAAAGTGCTGCGCCATCAAGTCGCTGCGCCTGTTGTAGCGTGTCCATGCAAGGAATGTACGGCTCAAATCGTTCCTCCTCCGTAGGCGGCTCCCAGCCTGTCCTCCAAAAGTCGGTAGATGTCAACTACCCGCTTGTCCCACGTATTCTCGCGGGCCACGGCCACCCGCGCCTCAACCGCTTGCGGCGAGTTATCGTCCAGGGCACGTCGTATCTGCGCGATAAAATCGGCATCCGTCGCACCGATACGCACAGTACCGTCGAAAGCACGAAGCTCAGGCATGTCGGTTGCCACGATCGAGCGACCCGAGGCGAGGTATTCGTGCAACTTCAGCGGGTAAACCGTGAGCACATGCCCGGCGACCTTGTAGGGAATCAAGGCCACGTCAAACGCCTTCAAATAGCTGGGCAGCAAACCCAGATCTTTCTGACCCAGGAAGTAGACATTCGGCATCTTGTGGAGGCGCTCTCGCTTGTCATCTTCAGGCAGGCAGTCGGGGCCGATCAGCACAACAGAGCATTGCGGGTATGCGCCTGCTACCTTCAACAAGAGATCCACATCTATCTGGTAGCCCAACCAACCAACAAAGCCGATTACAGGCTTCTTTATCTCGCTCATATCAGTCGCAATCGCCGTGGCAGGATCGAGAGCCTTGTTGAAAAGCTCAAAATCGACGCCATTTGGGATGAAGTAGGTGTTGGCATTCAGCTTCTTGCGCCTTTCCCACTGCCCGCGAGATGTCGAGAAGATCACGCCCGCCCGCCGCGATAGCATGTCATCGTAGCTGCGCAGCAGATCGCTGATTCGCTCGTTACCCGCGAAACCGGACATCTCATCGTAGTTGTAATAGCAGACCAGCTTCTCGCCGAACTTACCCACCAGCCCAACGTGGCGCGGCTCATACAGCCAGAGGATCGGCGACTTTACATCAAACGCATGCATCGCCCGCCGCACCTGCCCGGTTAATATCGCGGCATTCACGTTCGCAACCATTGGCGTTGTGACCTGGAGCATGCTTGCCGGTAGATTCTTCCGTGCATACGGCAGGCACGAAGGCGTGGGAATCACGTACAGATTCTCATTGATCTTCCGCACCTTCAGGCCCAGGAAGTTCGGCACGTTGTGCAACATCTCGGAGGCATGCGACCTGTCAGGATTGCGCCCCGGCTCAAAATAGAGCACACGATTCTGCTGGGACATACGCGACATGATCTGCTGAGAGTCACGCCATAGCGAGTCCCACACCCTGGTGGCTATGCATAAGATAGTTTCACCCTTCATACTCAGTCCTCAAACAGCGGCTTTCTTTCCGCGTCTATCCTGTTGCCTCTACCGTTTCACGCTTTCAAGCTCGCGCACATGCGTGCCCAGGTAATCCGCCTGCTTCACCACGGTGAAGTTTTGTCCCAGCCACTTCTCCAGACTCTTGTCGTCGGCGACGTAGCCGGATAGCAGCCAGATGCGTTGTGCAGAGTCAAGCTGGGTATTGCTCGCCAGGATTTGCTCTCCCTGGTCGCCGAGCTTCAGACCTGTATATTGGCCGTCCTTGAACTCAACCACGTCTGTGTAGCCGAGGGTGCGCATATCCTCCGGGAATGTGCCCGTAAAGTAGTAGGAGAATGGCCGCCCATAATAGCCCGGAGACATCAGCACTACATCGCCTGGGTGGTAACCGGCGCGGACATAGGCCACCGCTTCCCGCCACTGCTCGCCCGCTGGAGCTGTGTAATATATGTAGCCCGCCACGCTGGTCAGACATATCAGCGCGACCGCGACAGGCATGGCTGGAGAAATGACGCTCCGTTGCAGCGACCGCACCAGCACCCAGGCAACGAGTATCATCAGCGGCGGCATGACGAAGAGCAGATATTTTTCGTGGTAAATCGAGCGAAACTGTGATACGCCAAGCGCGATTGCGAGCGGCACGAGCAGCGCTCCTGCTATGAAGAGCACTCGCTTGCCTTCGTCACCCTTCCGGCGATAAATATGTCTGGCGAACAGCCACAAACCGAGCAGGCCAATCGCGGCAATCGTAGCCAGGCTAAGCCCGCGCTGTATGGTCACCCCGGTCGGCCCGTAAGAGGGATCTCCTGTGGTGAAAAGAATCGCACTCTTTATCATCACTTGCAGATCCGGCCGCGACAGCCATGCAATCCCTCTGCCCTGCTGCATGTGCGTTATGCCATAGAGCGACGTAGCAATAAGAGGCAGTGCGCCCAGGAAAGTGATGACCTGACTCAGTATCCACCTGTTCCGCACGGGTTTTGCGAGGCCATGCCGCAACCAGAGCGCCGCCACAAACAGGTTCTCGAAAACGATAACCAACCCGGCAAGATAGTGCGTGTACAACATAAGTGCGCTTGTTACCACCAGCCAAATCCAATGCCAGCGAGTACCCTCGCCCAGCAGCACCCGCGCACAGAAATATATGGATAGAGTTGCTAACAGTCCCGTGAGCACATACGCTCGTGCCACCTGCGAATACTCGATGTGGAGTGGAGCTACCGCTAGCAAGAAAGCACTCAGCGCGGCAACGGGCAAATCGAACAGGTATAGTGCCAGGCGAAAAGTTACGAGCACCATTAGCGTTCCCGCGATGATTGTCAGAAGCCGCACGACGAGATAGTCCTCGCTGAGTGCCAGGAAGGGATGCAACAGCGCATAATATGTGGGCGGCGTCGAATCTAGGTTGTCGAACAGGAAGTTGCCCACCATGTCAGGCAGACTTTGCTTACCAATCCAGATGCTCCAAACTTCGTCCAATCTGTAGCCGTTGGCGGTCGCCCCGAACAGCCGCAGGCCCGCTGCCAGGATGGTGATGGCCCACATTACTATTGCGGTCCGGTGCCGCGCCCAAACTGACTCGGCCTCCCGGCTCAGGGTCTGAACCGCGCCTTCATTTCCCGTGGTGCTCAGCGTGTTATTCGCCATGGGAAATAACCTCCCGTGACGGTCGCAAGGCACCCAGCCGCTTGGTCATGCCTTCAGGCAGCACCAGGTTCAGGTCATCGAGCGATATAGAAGAGAGCGCTACGCTCAAGAGTGCAAACACAAGCATGATTCCTACTCTGAACAGGAACGGCAACGGCTGCAACGCAAGCACCAACCCTGCTACCACAAGCACCGCAAGTGTCTGGCGAGCATAGGGCAGCGCAACAACAGCAGTGCCACTGCGCCGTAGCAGCCAGACCGCCACCGGGTTCGCGAGGGCGGCAGAAACCAACCCTGCAGTCGCGGCACCAATCGCGCCAAGCGGTGGTATCATCGCGAGGTCACCTACCACATTGAGGCCAATTCGGGCCAGGTTAGCCCATAGCGAGCGGCCCGGATACCCGCCCGCCGTCAGGGTGTAGCCAAACAGGTTGATCATGAAAGCCAGATGGAACGCGACCATCAAGATGCCGAATACGGCGATGCTTGGCTCATACTTGTGCGAAAAGAGCAGTGTGATGATCTCGCGTGAAAAGAGCACGCTTCCTATGGCGATCAACGACGTAATCATCGATATAAGCCGCATAGACCTGTTGAGCATCTGGTCGGCCAGCGCCTGCTTGCCCTGGGCCAGCATTGACGACATGGTTGGAAAATATACAGCTATATATGATTCCGAAAGCCTCTGTAGAGCGTCAGGTATGCGGGCCGCCACCGCGTAATATGCCACGCTGGTAGGGCCGGCCAGGGCCGCCAGCAAGAGGATGTCCGCCCGCCTCAGCAAGAACCATAGAAACCGGGTCAACTGCAGAGGGAAGCCAAACCGCAGCATCTCGATAAGGAGAGGGCGCTGCAACACAAAACGCTTCGAGATTGGCAGTGCCAGGAACTGGTACAGTGCCGAGATGCCAAACGATACAATCCACGAATAAATCAGCCCCAGGATGCCCATGTGGAACACCGCAAGGAAAGTGAACGAAAGCCCGAACCGGACCGCGCCGCGTATGACCTGTGATATTCCAATGTGCGCATAGCTGCGGAAGCCCTGCAGCATGCTAAAGAAAAGCTCATCAAAGCTCGCCGTCGCCAGCATCAACGGCACGAACGCTGCGTATTGCAGGTAAGAGCTGGTGGGGTCCAGCAGCAGGAGGCCATCTTTCCATAGCCACAGCAGGCCGCCGAGCGCAACCAGGATCAGCACTCGGAATACCGTGGCCGTATTTGCAAGTACCGCCTGCTGGCGGGGATCCCCACTCGCCAGCATCTTCGTTACAGACGTCTTGCAGCCGAAGTCAATCAGAACCACCAGGAAGTTCACGACGGCTATCAAGATTACATAGGTGCCGTATATGTCCTCTGAAAGAACTCGTGCCGCGATGATTGCCTCTATGAATAGTGCTACAATGTTTATAATCGTACCCGTGCTTGTATACACGATGCCTCGATGGAAGCTGGGTGTACGCGCTGCGGAGTCTGGTTGTGCGTTTATCATGCCTCTCCTCGGAGTTGGTTAGCTCTTCGGCTAATAAACAACGGTTCCGGCTGCGCCACTGCGCCGCCCTCTTGCTTGATCTTGCTCATGGCGGCCACCATCCCGACCATCAGGCCCACCACCGCCGTGCTCTCCACTGACATAAAGTGCATTTGAGAGTTTGACCAGAGCAGGAGGCCGATATAGCTCGCCAGTATGGCTACCGTAATCCTCTTGAAATCGCCTTCGGCCATCTTCCTCAAGGCAAGCCACCCACACACTACGAACGACAGCGAGAAGGCGAGAAAAGCAGCCAGCCCGGGAATGCCCATCTTCACTGTTATGTACAGGTAGCTATTGTGAACGAAGCGTGTCTTGCGGAAGTAGAACCTGCGGTCTTCCCACTGCAACAGAGTGATATCCCTGTACGCATTGCCCAGCCCTACTCCCAATAGTGGATGTAGAGCAATCGACTTGATCGCCTCTCCATTCTCAAAGGCGCGCCACTGCAGCGAATTGGTCTCGAGTGTTGCCTCAGGAGTGAAGATTGTAAGCGCCCGGGCTACCACGTTGCCGATGAATTGCTCCTTCTCGAGAAACTTTTGCAAGTCGCCCGAGAAGACGCTGGAAACAATGCCGGCAACTACGACTATCACCAGCAGGTAACGAATGAGTCGCTTTTTGTCCGCGCCCGGTATGAAAGCCACCACAAGAGCCATTGCGAGGGCGGAGGCAATCCACTGTGCGCGGGTGTAGGTAAAGAGAATTGCTACGGCCAGAAAGATGAATTGGCCGATGAAGAAAAGCCTGCGCCGTGACGGCTGGTTTGCCTGGAGCATGAGCGCGAACGAGATTATCGCCACCATGTACATCATCACGTTGCCCGGCGGTACGACTCTCACATCCCCAAAGTCCCCGGCTGCGTCACCCACCGACCGGAGGTACCAGCCGTTGCCGAGCATGGCTGACAGGAGCAAGTTGTCGCGCCCCAGAAATTGCTGCATCAGGATAACCGCCGCTGTCAGGTCAGCCAGGATTATCAGGCTGATCAGTAGTATGAACATGTCCCTGGCTTTTTCGATATTCCACGCCGTGGCAAAGAACGCCGCGATATAGAATATGGCTCGAAGCTCGCTGAAGGCCCAGTTAGTGCTCACGCCTTGCAGCAGAACGGCGAATAAGCCCGAGAAAATGGCGATGCCAAAGTAGACCAGTAGAGGTAAGCTCACAGGCCACCACGGTACTTGCAATTTCTTGCGTAGAATGCCTTTCGTCACGCCGATGCCCAGCAGTCCGAGCAGGGTGATGTCGCGCATATCCAGCCCGCCACCCAGCAAGCGAAGGCTTATCAGGTTGGGCTGAACAAAGCTCGCCGCGAGAAAGACCAGCGCCACCAGCCCGTATACCGGGCGTAGCCACACCAACCGTGCTACCGGCACAGCTACAATCGCCGCTACGAACATCGTGGCCATGCGAGGCTGCACAATGTAGAGGCCGCCCGCTATGGCGACCAATCCGCAGGCCGCGAGGAGCACCCAGGTATTCTTGAGCAGGTCAGAATATCGGGGGAACTTTTGTCTAAAGCCTCCCCGGCTGCCTATTCTGCCTATAGCTTCAATCTGTGCCATCGTCCTGCTCCTCTACCCGGCCTATGGCCTGAACCACGGTCTTTGACTTACAGGTTCGCTTTGCGTCTCCATCGTGGCCGTCATGGGTGCCTCTGCGAGCCTGCGTGTCACCTTGCGCTCGTCACCGTCGCCATGATCGGTGCGCTGCTCATTCTCGGTGTTGGCAGGATCAATAGGAGGCTTCCGTTTGCGTAGCGAATCGAGCAGAAGAGCCAGCAAGATACCAAAACCCAGGCTGCCGCCGACAGCCAACAAGAGAATTACCTGTACCTTGGTGGGAGCCGGAGCATCCGGTGCGCTCGCCTGCTCGACGATCTGCACGAAGCTGGCAGCCTTCACGCTATCTTCCTTTAGCACGGCTTCCTGGTATTTGTTCAGCAGAAGCTGGTAACCGGCCCGCGCCTGCTTGGCGTTCTCTTCGAGCACGTTATACTCCGGCGCTAGAGTTTGTACTGCTTGCAGGTCTTCGCGCCGCTGCGCAATCATCGACTCGATGAGAGTGGTCGTCAATCCCTGCATCATCTGGCTGTTCCGAGCCTGCGTTAGTTGCTCAAGCTGCGTCTTGTACATGTCAAGCTCGTTCTCAAGCGAAGTAATGTGATGCGTGTTCTGGAACTCAGCTAGCGCTTCTTCCGCAGTTCGGAACTGCTTTTCGCTGCTCTGTAGCTGCGCCCGAATGGAATTGCCCGCCGCTGTTGTAGGCTTGGAGCTAACTTCACCGTAATAGGCAACAGCCTCAGACACTGTGGTGTTGGCTATTTCCTCCGCAAGTTGCGGTGTGGATGCGCGGACAGTTATGTAAATGAAGTCCGAGTCGCGCAGTGGTGTAGCATCTACGCTGTACGCTGCATCCCCATTAGTTAGCTCAAGCCTATTAATGGTCCGATCATAAATTTCCCGACTCTGTAGAAGTTCCATGAAGTTGTTGCTGGCCACGGTGATGTCGTCGCGAAGATTGGTCGAACGGTACTGATCATACAGTGCCACGTCGGGCGCTGAGGGTGTAGTCATCTGAATTTTGACAGTCGCCTCATATACGGGCGCGACATTACTTAACCGAAAGTATGCCGCTGCCCCCGTCACAGCCACTACCAACAGAATTACTAGGAACCAACGCCTGATCACGCTTAGCAAGTACATCAAATCCACGTCGAATGCTCCATTTCCAGTGCCGTTGCTAAATCGTTCTTACCTGACAACCGGCACCAGTCTGCCTGAGTCGTGCAGCGACTCCTCGGCACTCTCTAAAACCCTCACCACACTAAGACCCACTTCGCCGCTACTTCGGGGCCGCATCCCTTTGGAGATACACTGGGCGTAGTGCTCGCACTCCACCTTCAGCGGCTCACTCAGGGCCACGCGCGGTATGGTAATGTTGCCGTATCGATAGGACAGGTGGAACTCGCCGTAGCTCCCACTTGTGTCCGGCACCTGCACGCCCTTGTCATATATTTTCAGTTTTTCCAGCATCTCTATGTCGTCATAGACGACCATCTTCTTGTCGCCGACAATAGTGACCCGTCGTACCTTGCAGGGGTCCAGCCAACTAACATGAATATGCGCCTGGATCTGGTCGGTGAAGTTCACTGTCAATCGTGCAACATCGTGAATACCGGGCTGCACGAATGCCCCACCAACCGCGCTCACGTTTATTACTTCCTTGCCCAGTACATAGAGAAGGATTGAGACGTCGTGGGGTGCCAGGTCCCACATTACGTTCACGTCCTTCTGGAAGATACCCAGGTTTGTCCGTGAGGTGTATGCGTAGTAGACACGTCCCAGCTCGCCGCTAGCAACGATGTCCTTGAGCATTTCCACCGCAGGGTTGTACTCAAAGGTGTGTCCCACCATAGCAATCAGGTTGCGTGCTGCCGCTATGTCTATCAATTCTTGAGCACCTTGCGATGTATGAGAGAAGGGCTTCTCGATCAGGACATGCTTCCCAGCGAGCAGGCAATCCCGCGCAATGGGGAAGTGCGTCGTAATTGGCGTTGCAACCACCACAGCGTCCACATCCGAAGCCAACAACTCGTGGTAATCGCTCGTGAGGGTTATCGCGGGATATGTCTTGTGTAGCTCATCCAGCCGCCCCGTGTTCAGATCAGATACCATCGTGACCTGTGTGGTGGGGAGTTCCTGGAAGTTGCGCACAAGCTTGGGGCCCCAGTAGCCATAGCCAATCACCCCGATATTCAGCAGCTTACGGGGAGCTATTTCCTCAAGTGTTTTCGTAAGCGCTTCTTGCTGCTCACGTGTAGACGTAACTTTCTGTAGCATGCCCATGCGAGTATCCTCCCGGTAATGTGATCCCTCTGATTCCTTTTGTTATCTGGCACCGCTCCCTGTAATGACCGCTGGTATCGTAAGCAGCATAATCTTCAAATCGAGCATGAGAGAGCAGCTTGATATGTACTCCAGATCCATTCGCACCATCTCATCGAACGACACCTGGCTCCGTCCCATAACCTGCCACCAGCCGGTGAGGCCGGGGATTGCGTCCAGGCGCTGTTTGTGCCAATCCTGGTAAACCTCTACCTCGTAGGGCAACGGTGGTCGCGGCCCTACCAGGCTCATCTCACCTTTGATCACATTGATCAACTGTGGAATCTCATCAAGGCTGGTCTTGCGAAGCACGCTCCCTACCCGTGTGATGCGCGGGTCGCGAACCAGCTTGTAGCCTTCTGCCGGGATCTTGCCATCTTTATTCTCCGGCAGTTCGTTCCGTATAAGCGATTGCACATATTCGCTGTGAAGCTTAGAATCGGCATTGCAAATCATTGTGCGGAACTTGTAGAAGGTAAACGGCCGTCCGCCTAATCCGAGCCGTGTCTGCTTGAACAAGACAGGGCCACGCGAATCGAGCTTGATTACCGCCGCGATGATCAGACCGACCGGAGAAATAAGGATTATTGCAATCGTTGCGATCATCACGTCCAGTGCCCGTTTTACCGCAGGGTAAAACAACCTGCGCCTGGTGGGTGTAAGGGTGGCTGGAGATTCGGGTGTCGAGGTTATTACCTCCGGGCTTTTCTCCAGAATGTGAGTCTGTTGCATAGAACTTTCCTCCTAACTCCACCTAATAGCGTCCAAGATGCGGCACCGCTTCAGGCAGCCTTACAAGGCCCTGCATGATTCCCAGATAGCGCTGCCGCTGGTTCTCCCAGGCGTACGGCGCGTATGCTTTGCGCGAGGCTTCGAGCAACTGCTCTGCTCGTTGAGGATCGCGATAAAGCTCCAGGATCCTTGTTGCCAGCGCATCCACATCTTCCGGTGGGAAGAACATATCCGACAGCCCCGAGAATAGTTCCACCACCGCACCTGTACTGGACATGACAGCGGGCACTCCCATGGCGATGTATTCGAACGCCTTGGTGGGATAGAGCAAATCCGTGAACGAGTTCTGCCTGTAGGGCACGATGCCCAGGTCAGCCTTCGCTACCAGGCGCGGTATCTCATCAATCGGCACAAATCCGCCCATGTGAACGTGCTCCTCAAGCCCAAGCTCCGCGACCAACCGCGCAAGCGATTCAGCGGCCTCCCCCTGTCCGTAGACTTCAAACTTCAGACCCGGTATCTCAGAGCGCAACCTGTCTACAGCCCGGATTGCTATATCCAGCCCGTACCGCTCGAACAAACCGCCGTGGTACATGAGCGTATAGCCATTCCGCGCGCCTGAATCTCTATGCTTTTCTTTTTGATCGCTCTTGAATAGCCTCGGGTCTGCCGTGTTCATAATCACCGTCACCTTGTCGCTGGGCGCGCTGCGCTCGATCAACCGGCGGCGGAACGGCTCGCCCGCTGTTAGAACCCGATCCGCGAACGCCGCGCTCCTGCGCTCAAACCAGCGGGTCATGCGGATGGCGGGGTGATTGGGTTTGCCCCCAAACTTCGACATGTAAAGCTCGGGCACAAGATCGTGTATGTCGAGTACTACGCGAGCGCCGAGCAGGCGGGGCGTTAGCGCCGTGAACACAAGAAAGTCGGGCATGTTGTGCGCTTGCACCACGTCGAACCGCCGCTGAATGTGCATCTTCGCCAACAAGGCCGAGGCACGAGCAAAGAAGTTCGCATACTCAAGCATGTAGATCGCGAAACCTGCCCCGCGATGGCGGCGCACCGGCAGGCGGTGCACCTTAGCGCCATTGCACTCTTCTACCGCCTGCTCACCGTCCCCGCGCAAGCAGATAACATCGACCGCCCAGCCGTCCTCCAGCAGAGCTTCTGTCTCCCGCCGCACACGCGGATCGTCGGGGTAGAACGAGTGAACAACCATGCAGGCTCTTTTCATAGCTATGCCATGCCCTCTCGCTTAATGTCGGCCATGTCACCCGTTGCTCGCGCCGTAGCACGTGCAGCGACACGCGCCGCGCTCGACTTCGCGTAGATTAGCCACCATGAGAGCGCCGACACAGTAACCAGCAGACCGCCCATTACGGCGATGAGCCCGAGCAGCACTTCCGTAACCGTGTCGTGGTACTCCGCGATCAAAATGACCTCAAGTACTGCGGCCACGCAGAGAGGCCAGATAACCTGCGTCTTCCTGAGCGAGATGAGAAAGTAGGCCTGGATATACACAAGCGCGAAAAGCGTCATCTCGATCCCCACCATGCCAACATAAGCCTTGGCCGAGCTATACTCAGCTCCACCCATCAGGTGAACTGCCTGGCTTGGGAAGAGGATATAGCCTGTCGTTAGCACAGTGGATATGACGCCGATAATCACCAGTGACCTTGTCAGCAGGCGTATTCGGCGCGGGTCGTCGGGCGTCATGGTAGCTGAGCGGGTAAACACCACCCACCCCAGTGAAAGCGTGATCATCACGATCACCCGACCCAGCAGGAATGCCACTGCGTAATTGCCCGCCACCTGCTCCGAGAAGTAGTGCTTGACCGCCACCTGATCTATGCTGGAAATAAGCATGAGGCAGCTATTGATCGCCAGCACCGTCAGCGCATAACGGTCGAGTGCCCGCAGCCTGGATGTGCCCTCAACGCCCTCTGCTTGCTCCTCGGCGCGGTTGCGGTTCAGCAAGAACCAGATGGGGATTAGCGCCACCATGAATGCCACCAGGTTGCCCAGCGCGAAACTGAGGATTGCCCCGTTCACGCTAAAGCCCCACATGACCAGCAGTATCGCGCTCGCCAACCGAACGACGGGTTCAAGCACGAGGATGAAACCGGCAAAGCTGAGGCGCTTCATCCCCATCAGCACACCACGAGGGATAGGCACAAGGAACGACGATAGCGTGTACAGACCAAGCATGATGAGCGGCGTCGAGCTTCGCATCTGCAAGAAATCCGCTCCCTCCCCGCTGAAGACCCAGTGCAGTGCGAACGCCAGCAGACCCAACGGCACCAGTGTCCGCGTCGCCGCGAGAAAGACCATGCGCACGTTGGTCGCGTCCCTGCGTTTGCCCACTGCCTCGATTATCCACATCTGGAACGAGCGCATGAGCACCGTCAGCACGTAGGAAATTGAGGTAAGGGTTATCAGCACGCCATAGTCTTCGGGCGTCATCATACGCGCCATGAGCATCTGGTACACATAGCCGATGACGTTCGCAATCATGAGCGCGGTGAACAGACCCGCCGACCCACCGCGCAGGCTTTCCCACCCCCACTTGAGCGTAGATGTTATTGCTCTAGACTGGGACCGCATAGGTCATCTTCTCCATCAGGCTATTCAGGATTCGAGACGTCCCTTCAACAGCCGCCGACGGGTTCGTCCCGTGAGTTGGCACCAGCACCTCGTAGCCCGGCACCCCTATCAATGCGCGTCGCAGTACTTCTCGCTCTCGTCCCCAAAGCTCGGTCGGCGCGGGAGCCTGGCCGGCATAGTGCAACCCGAGCAAGATATCGTTGAACGGCTTACCTTCGAGAAGGTTGATAGCCATCAAGCGGTTTACCAGCGTATCGGGATCGATGAACTTGGGGCCTTTGAGCTTATCGCTGCTGGAGCTGGTAAGCAAGATTACGGCTCCCATTCGAGCGACCTCTTCGATTACCGCGCCCGGCACAAGCTCGTCCATTTGCAGAGCTTCGTCCAGGTCGCCGTACTTTAGGGTGAGATAATAGATGAGGCGCTTTGCCTTCATGGAGACCCTGTGCCTGACACTGAGATTCTTAGAGGCGTCCAGGCAGGCATCGTTTGTGTGGTCGGAGATGTGGAGTCGTCGCGGGTAGCTGTAAGTCTGGCCGGCCGAGGACACAACGGTGTAATCGTCCGCCTGAAACTTGCGCCCGGCCAGCACCTGCTGGACAGCCAGCGCGGTCTTGCCTGCGTGCCCAAGCCCCGGAAAGAGAATCGAGTTGCCCCGATCTGCTACACATCCCCCATGTACGAGCAAGTAGCCCTTCAATGCGATCTTGTAGCGCATGATCTGCTCGACCAGGAAGTGCTGCAAGAAGTAAGGGGCGAACGGGCCGCCGTAGAAATAAAGCTCTGCTGTGGGCGTCATCATTCCTTTGAGGGCGAAGCGCCACCAGGCCACCTTATAGCGGGCCGAGCCGTAGATCCAATCGCCGCTAAGATGATACTTGCCGAAATTGGTTACATCTTCTTGCGGTGTGAAAGCGAAGTTGCCGATGCTCACTTCGAGATCAACCTTGCCGCCCGACTTGTCCTCGAACCTGCTGTACTCATCGTTGAAATGGCGAAGCGCCGCCACGTCCTCCGTCTTGATTGACAGACGAAAGATATCGTGAAAGTTATAGTTCACGGTTTGTGTCTTGGCCCCTACCGGGTTTTCCAACGCAATCATTGCCTTACTCCCACCGTTACACGGTGCTTGTTCTGGTGTGGTGTCTCAAAATGGGCCTCAACATCGCGAAAGATCAACCGATCTTCGTGCTCCGCCAGGTAGCCGAGCAAGTGAACCTGTTTCTGGCGTGCAAGCTGTTCAACATAAGAGTGCTGCTCGCCGCCATCCTTAGTGCCAAGTAGGTATACATAGCCACGCTCAGCGCGTCTGCTTAGGAGTATGTTGTACTTGTTAGCCTCGTTTACCACGAACAAACCAAACAGCGTCTTGACCCACGCCCGGTCCACCCCAAGGGCTTCGCAGGCCTGCGCGACATACTTCAGCGTTGGTCCGGTAAACGAACCGCCTTCGAAGAAAACTGTCTCAAAATCGGCAAGGTACTCGTCAAGCTGCTCGTCCATCTCTTCCAGGCCCCGATAACGGGCGTATGTTCGGGCAATAAAACCGAACACGTCGTGCAGCGGAAGCTGGCTGATTGCTCCAAACTCCCAGTCAATAACATGAATTGCGCTTCCATCAACCAGGATGTTGCCCGGCTGGAAGTCCCCGTGCTTGAATGTGAGAGGTAAGGGTACCCCGGCAAGCTGCGTAAACTGCGCTGACAATCTGTCCAGATATGCCGCTTCGGATGCCGTCAGCCGCGACGTGGCCTTCATAAAAGAGATTGAGCGCAGGCAGTTCTCGATTTCAGCCGCGCTCGGCCGTTCAGCCTTTGAGCCGGTGCTTTGCTGGCATCGAAGAAGCCAGTCAATCGAAATCTCAAGGTTCTTCAAGATTTCGGGTGCATTCTGATCGCTAGCCGTGCTCATGAGGCCATCCATCGGGCGGCCCGCGAGGTAAGGCTCGATACCCACCAGGTGATCAGCAATTGTCGTTGTGAAGAGCGGCGCGGCGATTGTCAAGCGCACATAGGCATTGCCGGTTGTGCGCAGGTGCTCTGTCACGCCGTACTCGTGTGCCAGGATGCCGTTGTCTCGAGGCGTGCGCGGCATCTTCGCGACCCAACGCGGGTGGTCTTCATCATCAGCGAAGATGTAGCAGCAAAGCTTGCTGATACCCGTCGCTTGCACGAGGAATTCCAGCCTGCGGGGACGCTTGTGCTGCCTACCAACCGGCAGATCAGCCCAGTTATCCAGCAAATAGCTGCGTAGTTGCGGTATCATGGCTCTTATTTCCTCGCCTTGATCAAGTAGCTCGGCACGATATACTTCGCCAGCCCTGTCATTCGCATCTTGCGGCCCGTTCGCCAGGCACCCCATGCCGCTCGATATGCCGCGCCCAGTCCGCGTGCTTGCAGCTTGGACCGGTAGTCCTGTGCCGTAAATATCCAATCAACAAAATGGTTCAACAGGTGCCGCTTGCCCAGTGGCAGAATAAAGAATGGTTCTCGATGTGACGGCAGCGGTGCGTGGAATGCAACCCGCCTGAAGCCTGCCCGGCGCAAAGTGTTCCTGTATCCACTGTAGGTTTGAAGCTTCTCCACCTCATCCGATTGCGGCCGGGCAAAGCCAAGCTTGTTAGGCACAGCAAGCAGAAGCTGCCCCTTCGGCTTTAATACGCGATACGCTTCCTCAAGTGCCTGCTGCTGCTCGCTCCTCCAGAACACGCCGTGCGTCACTCCAACGTGCTCCAGAGCATCGAGCATAATTACGGCGTCGAACTCGCCATCCTCAAACGGCAATCGTGCGCCTAATCTCACGAAGCGAGTCTCCAGCGTGTCGATGCCGGCTTCGTCTCGTCGAGCAGCCAGGAAGCGGAGGCGCTCCGGCCTGTCGTCGAGCGCGACCACCGACGCCGCGCTGCCGGCCACGTTGAGCGCCACCGAACCCCAGCCGCTGCGCATTTGCAACACCCGACTTCGGCTCGTCAGCGGCAGCAGGAAGCGAACCTGACCGCTGTATTCGTCCACAGCAAGACGATATGCCCGCATATTCAACGACCTCATCCGGTCGTGGGCGGCAACCTTCCAACCTCGCGCTTCGGCGATTTCCGCGATCTCTCGTCCTTCGCCAACGGTGAAATCAAGCCGAGAGATCGTCGTCGAAGGGTTTTCTCGTAATGCTGCGGACGACATGCTATTGCTCACTTTTCTGCCAGAACATAGAGATGATGGGCCTGATACTTGCGGAACCACGTAGGCAGGTTGTGCTCGATATTGCGCACAATGTTTACCGTGCCTGATGCTGATCCCTTTGCCTGTCGCCCATTACTTCCGTTATGGCTGTGGCCGTTGCCATTGTGGCTGTGGCCGTTGCCGGTGTGGCTGTGCCCGTTCGCCGTGTGGTGTACCTCTGTGGGAGCACCTGCACCGGCGATCTTCCATTCCCACTTCATGCCCACCGCACCTAGAAGCTGCTTCAGCACGCCACGCAAAGGCATATCCCAGGTATCTAGCCAGGGCGGGATGTCAACCGTTCCCTCTTCCACGATGCGCATTCCCTGAGCGCGCACCGCTTTGCGGATTGCCGGGAACGTCATCTGCTGGCCGTAGCCGTGATCCCATTCGAGGTCGCCGATATTGTGGTACACCTTGTGGAAGACCGTGCCCCAGTTGTAGACGTTCTGCGTCATGAGCAGCACGTACTTGTTTGACACGCGTTTCATCTCGGAGACCACAGGGCCTGGATCGAGGAACCGCTCGAACATGCAATAGTTCCAAACGAGGTCGAAGCTATTGTCGGCAAACGGGATATCGTCCACTTCGCAGCGTGTGAATGTCGCCTGGTCGATCAATCCCTGCTTTTCCCAAACAGCACGCGCCCCTTCCAGCATCTTTACAGATGGATTGGACATAGCCACCGTGCCGCCGTTGCGGGCGAACTCCAGGCTGTTCATGCCGGGAACGCCCGTCACGCCATCCGCGGGGTTCTCCAGCACAGTCATGATGTTGAACCTCTTCTGCAGGTCGCGGAAGTAGTCGTCAATCACAACGCGCTCGTAGACTGTGCCAATGCCCTCGTCGAGGTCCTGCGGTGCCACGCTTACGTTGCGCTCAATGAACTTGAGCAATGTCTGTCGCTCTTTAAGCGGAATGCTCACGCTGTTGCCTCCTTGCGTTCTTGCCTTCCTTGGCACGTCCTTCGACGAATACTTTGACCATCACGAACGCCACAAACAGAGTTGTGGGGATTTCGATGATGAGCCAGGCCAGTAATGCGAGCGTCTTGCGAATAAGTGCCATCATTTCCTCCTTTAGTGCCTCTACTAGCGGTTCTCCCTGTCTCGAATATCCGTATCCGTGGAGATTCGCCTTACCCAACTACCGAGGCCGTCCCTGCCCGACCGGCATTGTTGGCGGGCGGGCATCTGGAGCGGCTCAGTACGCGGCGTCAGTGTGGGTCACCTGCCTCGCTTACGAGCGATCAAATATCGCTGGTGCGAGAATGGCGTCTTCAACACTTCCGGTACTTTCGCGTACTCAATAAAAGTCAGCTTGCTCAGCATCTGCTCAACCTCAGCATCGGTTCGGGTGTCCTCGCCCGCCTCTACTGTGTTGTGGCGCAACGTCTTGCCGAGCGCGCTCAATACATCGAAGCCAGGCCAGGGCGGCATATCAACCAACCCCTCAGCCACGATCTTCATCCCCAGATCGTGCATGACTTTCTTCACGCGGCCACTGTCCATCCACTCTTTGTCGCCCCATGCCGACTCGGTGCCTTGCACTTTGGTGAGCACCCGGTGTATCGGGAAGCCGATATTCAGAGTGTTGGGCAGAATAATCATCACCAGGTAGCCCGATACTCGTTCCATCTCAGCGATGAACCGCGCCGGGTCGCTGAACAGCGGGATCGAATCAAAGTTCCACACAAGATCGAAGCTGTTGTCTTTGAACGGCAGGTCGTACATGCTTTTTGGCTTTAGCACCGGCACGTCGCCCATGCCAAGCGCCGCCCAGAAATCACGCGTCTTCTTTACGATCTCCTCGTCGTGGTGTACCAGCGTGACGGCGCACCCTGCCTCAGCGAAGACTACGCTCTGCGTGCCAGGTGAGGAGAAGTAAGACTCAGCGTTGCAGGGCGCTTCAAGCACAGTCTGTAGACCATAGCGGAGTATCATGCGGCGGCTGAGGTCATTGCGGACATACCGCCCGTAGATCGACCCCCAACCCTCGGCAAAGTCGTACAGCCGGGGCTTCTGGGCTTCTTTCTTGCGGGTTATCGTCGCCGTTGCGCTCATCGTTCTCTCCATCAAAGTTCGCTGTCCGAGTATCGCGAAGCTATACTTCTGCTGTTACTTCCTCGACAGGAGCACGCTCCGTCTCGTAAGTCATGACGGGTGTGTAAGCGCACATACAACCACCCGGCAAAGTGCATTGCGCGATAGGAATGATGGGCGCGTCGTCGGGCAGGTAAGTCTTGTTTGCGAGCGACTGTGCGACCGCGCAATCCCTGGAGCCGGGGATGATTCGCGCCCCCAGAATTTCACCTTTGGCCTTCATGCCCAGCCTGTAGCGGTCGAGCACTCTCTTGGCGTAACCTGCGTCCTTGGGGTGCTGCACATGCTCCTGTAGCCATTGCCATTTCATTTTGCTAACCTCCCCTGGTTACGCCTTCGGCGTTGTCGCAACTGTCGTGGCCGCTGCGTTCTTGGTGGGGCCATTAATCACCGGAAGGGAACCCTGAATAACCCTCGTGCCCACTCTTGCGAGCGTCGGCGGGTGCATGAGCATGTTGGTGTACGAGGCGTTCGCCAGCGGGCAGTGGCATTCCTTGTTCTTGATGCTTTTCCGCACTCGATCTGCCTCGGGGTTGAACCACGCTCGCTTGAAGTCGTAATCCACGTCGCGCAAGTTCGCCACATTGTCGGAGCGCACGCAGCAAGGCCAAACTTCACCGTTCGCATAGATCTGCGCTGATGCCCACCCCGCATAACAGGCGATGACCTGTGTTTCCTGAGCAAGGATCTTCTTCACGAGCTTGTAATACTGGATGCGGAACGACTCGGTGACCCTGGAGATGCCTTTGAAATCACGGCTCTCCAACCTGCGGATTAGCTCGTCAATCGCCACGCCGTATTTTTCTTTAGACGGGGTGATGCTGATGCCGACCGTGTCCAGCTCCACTCTCTGCTCCGCGATCTCGGTAATGTACGAGTCCGGCTTGAGGCCAAACGCATAATCGAACAGCTCCTCGACGTCATCAACATTGAAGCGTGAGATAACCGAGTGAACACCAATCGTAAGGTTCGGCAGATTCAGTTCGCGCAGCGCCCTGTAGTTCAGCTCAAACTTCTCGAAGTTGCCCGCGATGCCGCGTATGTGGTCGTGCTTCTCGCCCACGCCGTCCAGCGATAGGTTGATAATGAACTGTGTATCTGGGCAGGTGCGGCACATCGTTTCCACCTTCGGTGCGATGATCTTGTACATCAGGCTGTTGGTGGGAATATTTATGATGCCCGGCTTGCAGTGCTTGTAGATGGACTGGGCGGTCTCAACGATGTCCTTATTCATGAATGGCTCGCCGCCGCTGATAGTGAACCAGAATGGGGTTTTGCCGAGGCTCTGGAAGACCTTATCCCACTCCTCCAGGCTCAGCTCGTCTTCGCGCTTCATCCAGATGTTACACGTCAAACAGCGCGAGTTGCAGCGAGGCGAGGGGCTGATAGTGATGTTCATCGGCAGCATATTCGGCCAGCCGAACTTGCGGTTGAGCATGTAAAGCGGAATTTTACGAATGGCTTCTATCATTTGACCTCTCCCTTCGTTGTCGCTGCGATGTCCCAGATTGCATGGCTCTTCTTCTTCAAACGATAGTCGAGCCAGCCAAGATAACGACCATATGCCTCAAGGCCAATAACCGCCGGTGTCCAGAGGAAGTAGTGCCAGTCCCACTTGAAGCCGCTAACTATGGCGGCGAGTATGGGACGAGCGCCCATCGTCGCTACCGTGTAACCCTGCTCTCGTGCCATCCTGAGGTGGCCGGCATGTATGCGCCGCCGCTGCTTCAAGAAGTCCTGCACTGTCTCCGCGCCACGGTTGTAGACGATTGCTTCGGGCACGTAGCGCAGTTGGAAGCCCTGGCCGCGTATGAGCGGCTCCATATTCGCCTCGTCTACCGCTGAGTCGTTGGGAATACGGTAGAAAATGTGACGGTATGCCGTCAACTCGCCCAGCTTTGGGCTTTTCATAGCAATCTGGTGGTGGAGCTGCCACAGCATGTGTACCGCGTATCCCATGAATGTGCTGGGATCGTTGATCGGTACCGGGTGGCCGCCCGTCATGCCGACATTTGGGTCCCTAAATGGTTCAATGAGGCGAGCAATCGTGTTGGCTTCGGGCAGAGTATCCGCGCTCTCCATGACCAGGATGTCAGAGATGGCATGGCGCATAAACAGGTTGACCGCCGATGCCTTACCCATTCGCTTCTCCTGCACGACGAGCTTGATGCTGGGATTTATCGAGGCGAATTCGTTCACTATGTTGACTGTGTTGTCGGTACACCCGCTCGCCAGAACGATAATCTCCTCGATCTGGCAGCCTTCCATCTGCTGCTCAAGAAGTGCCTGTAGGATGCGGCCAATGTTGCGCTCTTCGTTGTAGGCCATCACACCAACACTACACTTCAGCGTCGATTCGGTCTCCAACTCGCCCGTTACTTCATCTTGTCGTAGGCCAGTAATAACTGTATCTAGTGCCATTGCATCAACCCCCTGTATTGCTTATGCAGAAAGCGGAATGGAGCAGCGAGCGCGATTTTGATCAGGCGAAACAAGGAACCCTATACAAGTAGATCCCGATCGTCTAGCATTCACACAATAGAGTGAGTGCACGTAACGGAATAGCGTTTCGCTTACGTGGTAACTTTAGCAACAAATCGGGGGGCTGCCATCGTGGGCGTGCACCTATATCAAGTGCCCACTCTACGGAAATTAGCGTCTAAGGGTACGTAGAGCCTTCCGGTACGATACGTAGATTGCCCACGCACCATACGTAGACCTATCGAGCTACTACTGAGATCACTTATCAGGCACGTAACACGCACAAAAAGAGGAGTGCCCCACACCCCAAAAGGCTCCTGGACACTCCCCACCACAACCCACATATGTACAGCATTAGCCCACTACGAGACCCTCAAGAGTACGCTTGCCGCCTCACGTTTCCAGTCTCAAGTTTCACGTTTCACGTTTTACACCCTGATTGCTAGTAGATATGCAGTTTGACGTAGTTGGCTACCTTTCGCTTTATGAAGGACAAAATCGCCAAGAAATGAGGAGCAATTCTATCAGATTAAGCTATTTTGACCCTCATAATGCCGAGTTTTGGTACATTCTTGTGACTCAAACCGTCTTTTTCGGCTAATAAAGTCTACTAGCAATCAGGGTTTTACGCATCACGCCTGTTCACCTATCCCTCCACAACGGCGCCAACCGCGTGCGGCTGAAGAAGCGTGCAAGCGATGCTCGTTCCACCCATGCGAGTGCGAGAACAGGCGGCGCGACCCAGAAGAATACGCGCCACAACATCACGAAAGGGTCTTCAAGCAGGAAGGATGTGTATGGAGCCGCGATGCCCTCTAACGTGTTCGCCAGTAGAGCGGAGCAGCAGAGCCCCAGCGTCAACGCCTTTAGCCTGTATGCGTCAACGATGCTCGCCATCCCCACCAGGGGGATTAGATACCATACGTACGAAGGATGGCTAAAGGTCAGCAGAATCGACATAGCCAGCATAACGATTCCCCAGCTCCTTAGCATGTCGTTCATGGTCGCCAGCTTACGTCTGCTTACCCATACCACCAACCCTACCAGGCCAACCGTGAGGGCGATCCCCGTCATGGAACTTATACTGAGTACGGCCAGCGCCCATGTGGTGCCCCAGGCCTCCCACACCGGTAAATAGAACAACACCACGACACTGCCGGCCAGCAGGAACGAAGTCGCGACCACCGATGGCGGTTTGCGCCGCCACAAGAATGCCGCGTAAATGATCAAGAGCGGGGCTGTGACAAACTTGGTCAGCACCGAAAACGTCAGCATGACAACCGCCAGCCACTCCCACTTGCGCAGATACACGTAGACGCCCATCAGGACAAAGAAGACAATAAGCGGCTCAAGGTGGCTCTGACCCTTTAACACCACGATGGGGTTCCACGCATAAAAGATGAGGGCCGAGAGGCGATAGGCAGGGTTCAGCCGCTCCGCAATCTTCCAGATAAGTACAATGTTCGCCAGGTTGAAGCCGAAGAACAGAAGGCGGAACAGCAGTAACCCTGCTGCTATGTTTTCGCCCGCAATATGGCTCCAGCCTGTGGAGAGATGCGTCCAGAGCGGCCCGTAGGGTGTGGTTGTATGTATCCAATCGGCGAATTGCAGGAACGGATCACCCACAAAATCAGCAGGCGAATAAATATAAGGATTTGCTTGATAGACATCCCCCACGCGCGCGTAGCTCATGTAGATGTAAAGATCGCTGCTAAAGTTCGGTAGCGTGAGCACCGATGACAGCCAAAAGACCAGTGCGAACCCAACCACCACAGCTACAGTTGCCTTTGTCACCAGAGCGCTCGCGCCCGCTCTCAGCGCGAGCGCATAGCAGACCGAGCAGAGCAGTACTGTGGCCAGTAACAATGCCACCACGTCCACACCGTTGCGCGGGACCGGAATCGGCAACTGTGTGACGGCTGACCAGAACGGGAACTGACTAATCAGCAGCGAGCGCGGACTTGCCATGTACGAAGGTGATTGAGGAATCAGGAAATTGTACGGCAGATACGCGATCAGCGACAGCAGGCCGAGGCCCACGAATATCTGTGTCGTCGCGCTGAACGCCGGCTTCTCTTCCGCGTGTGTTTGGTCTTTCAGTAGCGTAATCATAGTGGTAGCTTTTCTCGGCTAGATGCCGTCACTAATCCCGCCTTCAATGTTTCTTCAACATCGTTCGTCCAACCAATCACACTATCTGTTTCCCAGCGGTGCGGAGCATCGAGCACACCCTTCCCACCGCTTGCGCCGCTCACAGTCAGGGTATACGCGTGCCAGTGGTAATCATACGCATAAGACCAATCACGTGTGTATGTCCCGACATCAACGAAATATACCCCTTTGCGAAGGTCCAGTCTCGCAATTCCGAGTGCTACTTGACCACCGCCCGCGCCTGCCTCACCTGTCGTGTCAAAGCATACAACCCCATCACCCCGGGTTATCGTTACGCTAAACCGGGGACAAATCTCGGCCCGCCCGGCCTCAACGCTCCTATCGGCGCGATAATCTATCTCGACGCGCAGATAATCACCTGCGGCGATTTCAGTCACCGGCAGTCCTGCCGCGTCGAGCATGCGCACTTCCGCAATCGCAAGCTCTTGCGAGCCGAAGCGATTCTCATTGACACGCAGGGCTACTCCAGCGGGTGTGTGCTGCACAGCCCGCGAAATAGGTGTCCGCCGGGTGGTTTCACGCGCAGTTCCCGCGATATATTGGCCGACTACCACTTCAGCCGGACCGTGTAATTCCAGTTGTCCCGATTTCAGCCAGATCACCTCGTCGCAGAGCCGCCTCACCAGGTCCAGATCGTGTGACACCAGCACAATAGCGCAGCCGTTATTCTTGAACTGAGCTATCTGTTCCAGGCACTTGCGCTGGAACGGCAGATCGCCCACCGCCAGCACCTCGTCAATCAACAGAACATCGGGGTCCGTGTTCGCCGCGACCGCAAACGCCAGCCGCATGACCATACCTGTACTGTAAGTGCGCAGGGGGTTATCAATAACTTCCTCAAGCTCGGCAAATCCCACTATGGCCTCCAGGCGTTGGGCAACTTCGCGGCGTGTGAGACCGCCAATGACTCCCGCCACAAAGACGTTTTCGCGCCCTGTCAGATCCGGATGGAAGCCCGTGCCCAGGTCGAGCAATGCGCCGATTCGCCCACGCGTGCGCACGCTTCCTTCATCGGGCCGCCCCACCCCACCAATCATTCTTAGCAAGGTAGATTTCCCTGCCCCGTTGCGGCCAATGAGCCCCACCATCTGCCCTTTTGACACCGTAAGGCTGACTTCCCGAAGCGCCCAGAACCGCTCGACGGCGGCCATACCGCGCAGCTTGTTGACTGCCGCTTCCTGAAAAGTTACTGGACGGCCGGAGTGGAAACGCCGGAATTGCTTGCCCATTCCCGCGACCGTTATCACGCTGTCAACCCGCAAATCGTCCAACTAAAGCTCCTCCACGAAACGCGAACCTGCCCGGGACGAGAAGATCGCGTATCCACCGATTAACACGAGGCACGCCATCACATAGAGCGCCAGCAGTGACAGCCAGTCGGGCATCTTTCCGTAGATCAATATAGAACGGTAGGCCACCAGCAGTTGCGCGACCGGATTGAGGCGGTATAGCCACTGCAAGTGTGCAGGCACCGAGGCAACAGCATAGAATACAGGTGTGAGGTAAAACCCCAGCATCAAAATCACGCCTAGCAGATATTGTGTGTCGCGGAACGTCACCTGGAATGTGGCAACGAAATAGGACAATCCGAGCGTCAGGATGAACTGAAGCGCCATGACCAGCGGCAGGAGGACGAGCACCGGCGACAACCCCACTCCCGAAATAAGCGCGAATGCAAGCAATATCGGGAGCGCAAGCACGAAATGTATCAGATTGCTCGTAACCGTGACCACAGGCAGTATCGCCGCATGGAAACCTGGACGCTTGATTAGCTCGCGATTGTCGGTGATCGCGGTCGCCGCCGAAAGCAAGGACGTGCTAAACCAATTCCAGACTAGCACCCCACTGAACAAGAAGAGCGGAAAATTGGGGATGTTGAGCGGCAGCACCATGCCAAACAGGAAGCCGAACACCAACAGTTGCGCGAGCGGATTGAGCAGAGACCAGGCCAGCCCCAGTGCCGACCGCTTGTAGCGTATCTTCAGGTCGCGCGCCACCAGTTCCCTCAACAGATCGAAGAGGTAGGTCACCTTGCGTGTTGGCCACATTGCCATCCGACTACTCATTTCGCTTCAAAGCTCCTCACATGACTGCTCATAACCACTATTTATGTGCTCGCCAGAGCGAGTACGGTATCGTCATGTCTATCTGGTAATGCTGGTCGGTTTCAATCTGCGCCCAGAGGACATCGGTAGGATTGAACAAAAATACGTCGCTGAATCCATCAGGAATGACCGGGGCGCTCGCATCCTGCACAAGCTCAAGGCGCACTTTGGGGTCGAGCATATAGCTGAGCGAGAACGCATCGCCAATATTGGTCGGCCAGGGATTGCTGACAATCAGCAACGGGTGCTCTGATGCGTTTACAGCGCGGGCAACTTGCGGCAATTCGGGGCTGACCGTCTTTGTCCACCATGTATCCGCCCCCATGCTGATTGTGCAAGATACTACCCCAACCACGACAGCCGTGGCAGCGACGGCCCGCCCTGTCCACCTGCTCCACATCCGTGCCGATGTGAGCAAGCCCGACAGCGCGTAGGCTACGGCTAGCTCAATGCCGATAAAGCAAGGGAACAAGTATCGACTAACGGTCGAGCGAACGCCCCCTGTCAGCAGGTCGGGCACGAGATAAGCTGCGGCAGTGACACCGATCAGCGTCACAACAAACAACCATACCTGCCTTGGAGTGGTGCGAAAGAGGTAATAGAGCGCAAATCCAATCAAGATAATTGCCGGCCACCGCACCAGGTAAGTTAGCCAGCTATCATAGCCAAAATCGACATCAATGAATGGATAACCCAGGTTTAATATCCAGTATCGTGATAGATAATCCAGGTCTACGGAGTTCGAGGCCCACGAGTTAGTTGTAACCAGCCTCTGGTAGTTGGTGATAACAACCATGATCCAGGGTATGAAAGCCACGGCCGCCGCGAGCGCAGCCAGCACAAAGCTGATGAGCGTCCTGTTTGGTCGCAGCTTTTCGATCACCAGCATGTATAACCCGTGCCCCGGCAGAACAAACACGAAGAAGAGGTGTGTGTAGAGTCCCAACACCGTGGCAAGAAAATACAACACCCAACTGAGCGGCGTCTTCAGCCGGGCTGCGCGCAGCAGCAACGTGCTCGACAATAAGATCATCACCGTCCAGAGTGCGTACTGTCGTGCCTCTTGGGCATATAGCACATGAACCGGCGACACACTAACCAGCACAACCGCAATTAGAGCCGTCAGCCTCGATTTGAACAACTCCATGCAAAGCCAGAATATGCATGGGAACACCAACAGGCTGAAGAGCACCGACAGCAGCCTCAAATCAAAAGGAGTGTCGCCCACAAGCCGCATCCAGAGGCGGGATACCAGGAAATAGAAGGGCGGGTGCTCCTGGTCTTCGGCGGCGAGCGATGATATCGTGTCTTGGGCCGTCTTGTCAGGGCTTATCTGCAAGTACCGCCGGATATCCTGCACACCAATCTCATGCCCATCGAACAGTTGATCGATTACCTCTGCCGCCGTATAACCCACGGCCCGCAGTGGTGTATAAGACTCGTCATGCCAGAAGAACTTCTTATCAAGGTTTGCGAAGCGGAAAAACACTCCTGCCGCCAGCGCAATCACCACCATAGCTCCAACGAGTGCAACCCGCAGTTGTGCGTTGCGTACACGCACCTCTACGGTGGCTTCACCTAGCATTGTGTACGGACTTGAGATGTTCGTGCTTTCCTGCATGAGCGCGTGTCCTACTGTGTGATCCCGGTCTCTTGATACTCTTCGATTCTCGGCAATTCCACAATGTCAACCTGCTCCCTCACCGGCGTGCTATACGGCGCGCTGCGTCCCTGCCGTATCACTCGCCGCCACGACCGCCACAGGCCCCACGGTCCTGCGATATTACCTGCTATTTCAACCATGATTAAGGAGAGCGGGTATGCGCTCCGTAACCTGAGGCGTTGGGCGATTCGCCAGGTATGGGCCAGCGGTAAGCCGATTGCCAAGCGCACGCATGATCTTAGATCATGATCACGAATCAGTGTCGTCAGGTGATATGCCACATGACCTTTGCTGTAGTTATAGATCTGCCGTTTGAGAGCAGCCATGTCGCGCCTGTGGCGGTGCCACGCATAAGCATGTGGCTGGTAAAGCATCTTGTGCCCTGCCTTCAGGACTCTGTAGAAGAGATAGGTGTCCTCCCCGACTCCCGACGGCATCCCTGGCCCCAGAGCCTCGTCCATAAGCCCGATCTGGGGGTCGTTGAATATGCTGGCCCTGAAAGCAGCGTTAGCCGTGCCACCCAGGTACCATGTCGGCACGGAGCGAACTCTATAGCTCTCAAACCAATCCCCGTTTATCTCAAACGTATCAAAACCGCGCCCCAACCCGCCGTATTCCTCAAAAAGCTGCTGCGACCTGGTTTCCATCTCAAGCGGCCAAATATTACCTGTCACCGCCATGACATCGCCCTTACTAAACGGCGCAACCAATTGCTCCAGCCAACCGGGAGGCACAGTCACATCATCGTCAACGGTAACGACGATGTCGCCTGTTGTTGCCGTGATACCGGCGTTCCGCGCATAAGCCACCCCTTTACGCGCTTCGCTCACAAGACGTACTCCTGGGAATTGAGCCACCACACCAGGCGTCACGCCCGAGGCCGGGTTGTTGTCAACAACCACGATCTCCACACGCCGCAGAGATATTTGCGAAGTCAATGATTGCAAACAGTTGCGAAGGTCTTCCGGCCTATCGTGAGTGCCAATGACGATTGAGACCGGCACGTAAGCGGGCAGCATTTCATGGTTCTTCGGCTTTGCGGGCTCGTCCAACGGAGCGCTCTGCTTGAAAAACGCCCCTTGCCACCCTGGAGCGTTACTGATTGTGCCGCCATCCTTTATAATTGCCCAAGTAAGATGCTTTACAATCGCATCCCGCAACCGGGCAACGCTGATCGGCTTGTGAACGTTATTGATGTCAACACTGCCGATTGGTCGTCCGTCGCGCAGCACAAAGACTCGCGTGTGTCCGTAATCCGCGACGTCAGTGATTGCGCCGAGCGGCACATCGAGGTCAACAGTGCGAATCGCCGTACCCCATTTCCTGCCCTTGGCCGCTCCTGTCGAGCCATTGGGAATATCGATGCTGCGTACCTCGCCCCCTTCATGTGCTGTCAATGCCGCTTTGCGATAGCGTGCCGGCCCTAGAATTGAGCCCCACAATTCGGCCAGTATCAGGCCGCGAGGGAAACGAGTCGGCTTCACAATCGAGCTGGCCAGCCGTTTCAAGTGCCAGAACAACAGCCACCAGATCGCCAGCCGCATGAAAGGCCATCGCTCGTCCTCGTAGGCGCGAGCACTGCGGACAAAATATGAGTAGAGGCCTATCCCGTTGTTGAATAATTGTGTTCTTAGTTGCTCGTACTCGCGCCGGTGCCTGTGCCGAACAAATGCGGCAGGCTCGTAAACCAGCGTGTGACCGTGCTTCAACACCCGGAAAAACATCTCAAGGTCGCCGCCACCGTTCGTGACCGTGCCCACATCGAGCGCCGGGTCGAAGCAGCCTATCTCGTCAAAGACGCTCAACCGGTAGGCCATATTTGCACCCGTACCGAACTGCCCGGCGCCCTGATAGATAAGCGAGCGATCCCATGTGCCTCTGGGAGCCTGATACCACCGCCTCTGGAAGCTCCGGCCAAACCCACCGTACATCTCAAACAGGATTTGAGCAGGCGTATCAAGCTCGTAAGCCACCACCAAACCCGTTACGGCCATCACATCCGCGTTCTCAGCAAACACCTTTGCAAGCGCGCTCACCCATCCGGGGTCGACCACCACATCATCGTCGGTGTAAGCAATAATGTCGCCCTGCGCCTCCGCGATCGCGCGGTTGCGTGCCCAGTCAAGACCGGGCCGCTCCTCGCGTATATAGCGCACGTCGGGATATTTCTCGCGGACAAGATGCTCGGTGGCATCGCTGCTAGGCGCGTTGTCTACCACCAGTACTTCAAACGAAGGGTAATCAATAAGACTTAGTGCCTCCAGGCAGCGTGCAAGATCAGCGGCACGATCGCGGGTGCAAACAGCCACCGTTACCATAGGCAAGTCGCCGTGGTATTCGATGTGCGGCGCATTGTTGAGGTCGTCAAGCTGCAAGCCGTTGGGCCGCGGACCTGCTAACAGGTCAGCAAGATGGTGCTGAAGGATGCCCCAGCTTAGGTCGTGTAGAATACTTTTCCTGAGTGCCGGCCCAGTGCACTTGCCTGCGTCTACAGGCAGCTTCACGAAGCCGATTGGTGTACCGTGCAGCCGAACCAACGCCTTCAGTGTTGCATAGCCATCGAGGCCCTCGATCGTGGGGAGGGGCTGGCTGAATTCAACTTCTGCTAGTTTTATCGGCCTTAGCATGCGTGAACCACCTACTCCTTGCGTCCGACCTTTACAGTACCAACCATTTCGCTTTTCTTCACATTCACGGGCGATATGACACCTATTTCGATTAGCTCCTCCACAGCACATTCAGTCTCAATCGGTGGTACTTCCATGAGCAAATCCACAGGAATCGCATAATTGTTTGCCGGGCGCAGTGCCCAAACGAGCAGGGCAAGCATTGGCAAACTCTGGACCAAAAGGAAGGAGAGAAAGAGAGACGGAAAATCGTCTTCGCCGGTTACCAGCCCATATAGCACGCCACCGCCCAGGAGCAACAATGCTATGGATTGCGGCAGTATCCAGAGCTTGTTCAGTTTCCCACCTGCCGTCTTTGGCGTAAGACGGAAACCGAGCGGCATACGGAACACCGCCATCATCGCGGCCAAAGTATAGATCGGCCAGGTTGCATAGACCAGTGCTATTGCCCGCCAGAGTAGCCCCGCGTAGACCAGAGGGTGCTTGAAGTTGCTCAGAGCGACCGTCCGGATTAGCAGATAGCATAGACCCAACGGAGCTAAGTGCAACAAATAGCGTTGAAAGCTATCCCAGGCTTTTTCCGACCCGTGAACCAAGAGCCATATGCTGAACACAAGGTGCATACAAACTACCAGACCGACCCAGTAGTAGGTCATCCGCACCGCATAGGCAACCCTCTGCCCCCAGGTCAAGTAGCGGAAGAAGCGGGGATAGGCCGTCAACAGCAGCTCGAAGACGCCTCGTGCCCACTTAAGTTGCTGTGTAAACCAGGCGGTAAGATCGGGGGGTGCCATGCCTGGCGCCAGCGGTTCGGCAACATAAACCGAGCGCCAGCCCTTCGCATGAATAGCGATAGACGTTGCGAGGTCCTCGGCCAACCCGCTCTGGTAGCCATCAATGGACTCCAGGGTCGACCGGCGGATAAGCGCATTGCTGCCCACCAGCGTTGATCCGCCCACCGCATCCGCACCCAGCGAAGTAGGGTTATAGTAATCCAGGCTTGTCTCACTGGCGGCTCGTGCCACCCAGCTTCCTGCTCGATAGCGAAAGGTCAGCATCACCTGCACGAACCCAATCTTCGGGTCGCTAAAATAGCCGAGGGTATGCTCCAGAAAATCGGCGTGCGGCGCGTGGTCGGCGTCGAATATCACGATGATCTCGCCGTCCGTTCGCTCTAGAGCGGCGTTTATGTTGCCTGCCTTCGCATCAGTGCGATCATTACGCGTAATGTACCCTGTCCCAAGTTTCCGGGCCAGCGCCGCCAATTGTGGATCGTGACCATCATCCAGCAGCCAGGTCTTGTGGGGGTATCGCATTCTGCATGCTGCCGACAACGAGCGCGCGACCAAATCAACCGGTTCTCGATAAGCTGTAACGAAGACATCGACGGTCAGGCCATCCGGCGCTTGCGGGTGACTCTGCCGCCTGCGGGCAAACAGGTAAAGTAGCCAGTTGCCCACCAGTTGCACGGTGCAATAGGCAAACGTCAACGTAAGCATCAGAACACGCCAGGGCGAAGTAATACGGCCAGGGTCGCTCCACCAGCTATAGTAGTAGAGTAACGCGAGAATACCGAGAGCAACTAAGACCCTGAGTACCCATGCTATCGGTTGACTATCTGAACGGAACTCAGAGTGGCTATCTCGCACGCATACCCCCTGAACCATACTGTGGTGGCACCACTCCGGCGCTACACAGACGGCCCCATCTGCTTACATTCTAGCGGGACAGCGGCAAAATGCCATCGTTAGCCCATACCTATATTGCTCGGAGGGCATACGGAGATCGTGCGAGGCATATACGTACTCCGCCAGGCGGAATACGTAAATCGCGCAGGGATATACGTAGACACCAACACTAGATTTAGGGATAGGACACTCGCGGTGCTAGATGTGAGCCACAGAATCAAACTGAAGAGAGCAAAATGGTTCCCTCAGAAACCAAGTCGATTATTCACCTGAGATCCCCGACAAGGCTATACGGCCTGCCGCTTTTCCAGTCTCTTTTCCACAGCCCAGCTTGCTATCTGCTTACGTGATACGAAGCCGAGCTTTGAGAGGATACTGCTCAGGTGGGTCTCAATTGTTCTCTTGCTAACGACCAACTCGGTAGCGATGTCATAGTTTGACTTGCCTTCAGCAATCAATACCGCGACCTCAAGCTCTCGCGTGGTCAGGCCGCCATTCTCTTTTCGGGACACGCTGCGGAGCGACGAGCCAAACGTACGCGGTATAGCGGACGCGGCAATAGTCTGAAAGTTTTTGCGTTGCTCATCATCGGGGATGTGTAGAGCAAGCTCCTCAATAACCGACAATGCTTCCGAAAACTCATCTGCGGCTTCGGTCTGGTGGCCCTGCTGCTGCAGCAGCTTGCCGAGCGTTGCCTGTACTCGCCATAGCATGGAACGCATGCCGCTGCTGCTTGCCGATTGCTTGGCCTCTTTGAGTTCCGCGATCGCCTCGTCGAGCCTGCCAAGCCCCGCGAGCGCCTCGGCACGATGCAAAGATAACTTCGGTGGAGTGAGAGATCCTGTGCCATTACCTTTGCCCGCGCAGGACATAAGCTGGTCGGTGATGCCCAAGGCGGTATGAGGATCGCCCTCGGCTAGAGCCAGTTCTGCTCGTGCGCACCATACCAACCTCTGCCCCAGCGATTGAGGAAGATCCTCCAACTCGTCAGTGACACCAAGCAGGGCCTCGACCCGCGCCAGGTCGCCCTGCTGTATGCACGTTTCTACCAGCAATCCGGTGGCAAAATACATCCAGGTCATGCAACCGATATCGGTTGACAGCGTCAAGGCCCGTTCAAGCTCCTCACGCGCCTCGTTGAGGGCAAAGAGATCGACGAACAGGGCGCCAAGCAGACAATGGGCGGCGGCTAGACCTTCGGCATGATCGAGTTCTTCCACGATCAGAAGGTTGGCGTTTGCCAGCGCGAGCGCATTGGCATATTCACCCTGGGCACCCAGCGAGTTTGCCAGCGAGCAGAGTGCGTTTGCCTCACCAAGCCGCCAGTGAATATCACGTGCGAGCTTCAGAGCGTCCTCTACATCGTAAGTGCTACGCGACTTAATCGGCCTCGATGAACTTGATAGGTTAGCAGACCCACCCTGAGCCACGGTGGAGTGGAGGTAAGATGGACCTCTAAGCGTGGACAATACCGGGAGGCTCGACACAAGGGCTTGCCGGTCGTCCAGTTTGCGCAGCAGCACGACGCTCCGGTCATAGTAATCGGCACTTTCCCGTATATTGCCCATAGCATAAAGTGCCGCGCCTGTTAGACTCAACGTCTCACCGATGCCGTGTTGGTCGTTCACTTCCTCGTAAAGGGCCAGTGCATCCTGGTGGCACTTCAAGGCATCCGCCATTTGCTCCATGCCCAGGTGCCATGTTCCCATCCGGTTCAAGCTGGAGGCGCTCGCCGCAGGCTTGCCTATCTGGTGGGCAAGAGATATAGCCTGCCTGTAATACTGCCCGGAACGCTCATAATCGCGGCCTGCCCAAAGCTTGCCCAACTCCAACAGCGCGCACCATTCGGCGTGCCGGTCACCACTGACGCTGGCCGCCTGAAGCGCGGTCTCCTGATCGGCATATGCCTTCCCAAATTGGCCGAGCGTATCGTAGATCAAACCTCGCAGCCGGTACAGCCGAGGATTTGGCGGCAAACCAAGCTGGCGTGACGCTTCGAGCGCCCTTGTAAAATGCTCGACAGCCACGCGAGGGTTATAGCGGGCCAGTGCCACTTCCCCTGCTCGCTCGGAGTATGCTAACGCGCGCTCCCAAGAGCTTGCCTCAAAAAAGTGATAGGCAAGGTCGTCCAGTGATGCACCAAGGTCTATGGAGTGCATGCCCTCCATCGCCTCGCCTATGCGCTTGTGCAAGACGCGGCGCTCGCGAGCCAGTAGTTGCGAATAAATCGCCTGCCTCGTAAGCGTATTACGGAACGCGAAACGGTCTGCCGACATCTCGACTATCAGTTGAGCATCGATAAGCTCTTTAATCTGCTTCAGCAGAACACTTTCGTCGAGGGTAGTCAGTTCCTGCAGCAATCCAAAATCGAAGCTGTTGCCTACTACAGCCGCTAACGATAGCGTCGCTATCGCCTGAACGCTGACCTGCCGAAGCCGCCGCGACACATCATCCAGCACGCTGCGAGGCACCGCGACAGGCGATAAAGTATTGCGATCCAGCGCGGACTCCACAAGAAATATGTCGCCTGTGGGGGCAAGCAACTTCAATACTTCCTCAATCGAGAACGGATTGCCGCCTGTCAGTGAATAGATAGCTTCCAGCAACTCAGAGCGTACGGGGCGCTTCAGCCCAAAAACTGCACGCACCATCTGATCGACCTGTGCGATACTGAGCCTCGGCAAACTTAGCTCGACAGCCAGCCTCTCGCGATCAAGCTCAGCCAACAGATGAGTCAGACAGGCGCTCGCCTCGTCGCTGCGGTATGTCAGGAGGAGCAGAATTGGCTCCGTTGTGATTTCCCGGGCCAGGTAATGCAGGAACTCAAGCGTGTTATCGTCACTCCAGTGTAAATCCTCGAGCACAATAAGAAGGGGTTGGATTGAAGAGAGGCGCACGAAGAACTGCGCTATGTCGCGCAACAAACGTCGATTCTCTTGCTCGCTGGCCGGCTGGACATAAGAGCCATCAGGCAAGTCGCGCTCAAGCTCGGGAAGGGTGCGTGCCCACTGGCGGGCGCTGCTGCCCAACAGTCCAAGCACGCGATCCGCAGGGTAGGCCTTCAACACGTCCCTCAACAGATCATGGATGGGCGCAAACGAAACAGTCTGATCAGGCTCAAAACATCCACCCTCAAGTATCAAGAGGTTTCGCTTTCCAGCCTGTTTCTTCACTTCTGATATGAAACGAGACTTCCCAATGCCCGCCTCCCCGGTCACAAGTACAGTCTGCCCTCTAGACTCGCCAATTCTGTCGAGCAACCTGATTACAGAATCAAGGTAAGGCTCGAATCCCATTGCAATTGGGCTAGTGGTTCTTACCTCCGGCAAGAGACTCATTTGAGTACCTTTCGACACAGGCAGAACACGTTGCTGCAATATACGCAGCCGTGTGCCCTGCGATATTACTCACACCCGCAGTACTTCAGGAGGAATACGCTATTTAGATTCTGCCTCGACCGGTAGATAAGAATTCAAACTCTGCAGCCAATCTACCGCATAGAGTTATGGACGTGTGCAGCGCGGATAACTTACGGCACGGGCTGGGGCTGCCCGGGAGCCGGTTCGTTATGCTACAGGAAGACGAGCAAGCATAGAGCTTGCACGTGATCCAGTCGGCTGTAGACCTAGTTCCTGTCGTGATCCTTGTTAGCGGGGTACGCCCAACCGTCGCTTATAACTTTGCCGGGCAGTACGCGCTTAATGGGAGGCGGACCTACGACATTCAGTATATGGGGCCTCGATCACTAGCATTGATCTGCATGAGGCTTTCCAGCCCTGTGCTGAGAGCAACACGAGTTCGTTACAGATATATACAGTATGAGTCTATTGAGATGGGCATCTATAGTCCATCTCATGCGCGGCACTAGGCATACTCTACATGAACGATACAACGAAGGCTATCAGGAAAAACCTGACTCACAGCTAAGGGTTTTCCGGTAATTCTATGTAAGGTGGCCTTAGACGATACTGAGTGTTTTCCGGAAGGAAAATCAACGCACCCGTTTCGGATCTACGCGCTCTATCACTAGTCTACGGTTATCAGTCCGATCTTAATCGCGTAACGCACTAGACCCGGAATATCATGGATATCCAGTCTCTCCATCAACTGTGCACGGTGCGATTCGGCTGTCTTCACGCTGATGTTTAGGGTGTCGGCAATCTGCTGCGTTGTGTGGCCTTCCACGATCAGCTGCAATATCTCTCGCTGGCGCGGTGTTAGTTGGTACGTATCATTTGACTCGACGGCTATGCGCTTGATGTACCTATCTATCAACAACTTCGATATTGGCGGGCTGAAATAAGGCTCGCCCTTAAGCACGGTCCTGATCGCAAGCTCCAGGTCATTGGTGCTGGAGCTTTTGACCACGTAGCCTGCTGCTCCCGCACGCACAGCCTGGGTAACATACTCCTCATCCTCGTGCATAGAAAGCATCATGACGCGCGTGCCGGGGTAAGTTTTCATAATACGGCTTACTGCCTCAAGCCCGTTCAGTTCATGCATAGATATGTCCATTAGGACGAGATCGGGCTTATGCTGTTCTACCAGCCGGATCGCGTCACGACCGTTGTCGGTTTCCGCAACCACCTCCATATCAGGAAGTTGCTGTAATAAAGCTCGAAAACCGGCCCTTACCAGGCTGTGGTCCTCAACCAGGAGTAATCGAATCTTCTCCATGATAAATGCCCTCATCTTCGTCAGTATGTTCATTATTCGGCGGCAAAAAGAACGACGCCCGGACAGTCGTCCCTTGTCCCGGGGCTGACTGGATCGTCAACTCGCCGCCGGTAAGCTCCACTCTTTCTCTCATTCCTATCAAACCCAGGCTCGTGCCGTTCCTGCCTCGGTAACGCGCAGATTCGAGGTCGAAACCTAATCCGTCATCACAAATCGTCAACTCGAGCTGCAGATCGCGCAGCCGGAGATCTACATCTACGTGATGAGCCTGTGCATGTCGCATTATGTTGGTCAATGCTTCCTGGCTGACCCGGAAACATGTAGTTTCTATATCAGATGGCAGCCGCGTGCCCAGGGCACTGGTCGTGAACGTACCTTCAAGACCCGCGCGCTCACTCTGCCTGTTTACGAGCCACCGCAGCGCGCTAACCAATCCCAGGTCGTCCAGTACTGCAGGCCGCAGAGCGAGCGCGAGATTATGGACCTGTTCAAGCGTGTGGTCCACTATGCTCAGACCTTCCCGCAGTTGCACCGCCATTTCATCCGATTGCGACAATCGTTGCGCCATTTGCATATTGATCTTCAACGCAGTCAGGGATTGCCCGATCTCATCATGTAGTTCCCTGGCAATATTGCGGCGCTCGGTCTCCTGGATACTGACAAGCTGGCGCGACAGGGCTTTGAGTCGCCCTTCAGACTGTCGTAGTTGCTCCAGGAGACGCGCATCACGAATAGCGATTGCTAACTGGTCGGCCAATTGGTAGACCAATATCAGGTGTTGCGAAGAAAACTGACCCGCATTTTCATTACCCAGATTAAGAGATCCAATCAATTCACCCTTGGACAGCAACGGAATGCTCACGTAGGAGCGAACGCCCTCGGTGGCAAGTGTTTGGAAGACCAACGGCATCTCAGGCAGAGACGAAATATCCTCAATTATTGAAACCTTGCCTTGCCGCAGTAGCTTGGCATCAGGCAGCCCGGACAAAGGAACGATTACGCCCCTTCCGAGGCTGGTCTTACCATCTGTCTGGGTCGCGAGCACCGTGGCGTTCCTGTTGCGGAAATCATACATGAGCACATTTGCCATACTGCATGGCACAAGTTGCCGGATATGGCTCAACGCTGCCTGTGCAATTGTCCTGGGCGACTGAGCGGACAGTATAACCTTGTCAAGTTCATGCAAGATTTCGAGCCGATCCGCGTAATCTTGCAGCACGCCATCATGCTTACGCTCCATTGCGTAGAAGATCGAACGCATCAACAGTTCGCTTTCTATGCGATCCTTTACGAGATAATCTTGCGCGCCGCGCCGTATCGCTTCGGCAGCTACGTTTTCATCGTCCGTATCGGCCAACGCCACAAACGCTGACCTGGGGCTGTTTCGTTGCAACGCCTTTATCATATCTACACCAGAGCTATTCTCGAGCGTGAGATCGAGCAATATGATGTCGGCTCCCTTGCCGGCAAGATGTCGAACGGCCTGGTCAAGCGCTTTGGCGTGCCGCACGCTGAACAGCACACTTGTAGACTTCGCCATGATGGTAGATAACCTGGCGATGTCCTCCGCGCGATCAGCGACCATAAGAACGCTTATCCGCTTGGGTTGTTCCATTCTTTCGGGCATGACTTACCCCGTGTCCAATCTAATCCACATTGCAAATCGGTTCACCGGATGCAGTGGCATTAAGCGAAGAACTAACCTGGAGATGGAGCGCAGAGTAGGACGGAAATTTGGCCGGAATGAATCTAATAGGCCCAAGGAGCCATAGTCAACAGTCGGGGGTGGCAGCATATCTGGAGGTATCTGAAAACGACACTGTGCTCCAGACTTCACGCTGTTGACGGTAGATAGGTACTACAATCGCATTATACTCGATAATTACAGATATTTTGCAAGTGATTTTAAGGGAGTCCTGCGTCATCACGTCATCTGAATCCAGCCTGTCTACGGGACCCGAATAAAGCGGCGGCAGGGGCAGGTGGTAGTAAGGCCCGCGATCCAGCGCTTAAGAGCAAGCAGGGCATACTGTACCACGGCACAGCATGCCCCGCATGGCTTCTTTTGAAAGCTCTTGTGCTCTACGGTGTCAGCGTCAGCACCGAGTCCTTGTTGCCGTCAATCTGTTGCTTCGTATAGAGCATCGGATTGTATATGCCCTGGACCCACGGTTGGTACATATTCTCGCGGAACTTACTTCCAGGCTGGCCGGATTCGCCCGTCCCGAAGATGCCGAGCGAGTTCGCCCAGTCCGACGTGTCCAGAATCATCCTGTACGATTGGTGTGACGATACCATGTATGGCCCTTGCAGCGGGAATCCGGCATATGGCAGCGGGTACGAGGCCACCGCCACCGTAGTTTTGTCCCCACCGATCGGTGATGCCGACAGCGTAAACAATCCACCCACAAATTGCGCCGAACTAAACTCGTGCCGAGGCGCGATCTGGTGGATCTTACCCCAGGTCCACTCCTGCATGTTGTCGCCCAGGTTCGAGGTCAGCTCGTTGACCGCCCCGGTCAGGCTTGCAAGCAAAATGTCGTCGCTCTTCTCTACACCGGCCGTATCCTTGCGATCCCACAGCGGATCGTCCGGCTTATCCAGAAGTGTTTCTATCGCGCTGATGGCCTCACCGTCATACCCGTCGAGATACTGCAAAAAGAGATTGTCGTTAATCCCCTCGTCGCTTAACGTGGTTGTGATCAGCTTGTTATAAGTAACCTCATAGATTGCCGCAGCCGGGCTATCCACCTTCATGTTTCCGTCCCAGTCCTTCAGGATGTCGCTTGCTTGCTTTAGCCGTGTTTCAGTCAGGGTCAGCGAAGCCATGATCGGAGCGGCCTTCCGCGCCAGCACCGACGTTGTATCAAGCTGCACCGCTTTCATATCCTCGACGCTTAACTTATCCTTGGCCGTTAGCAATTCGCGGATACGATCAATCCTGTAAGGTTTCGCCCAGTAAGCCGGGAATGGGTATTTATAACCGTCATCGTAATTCTTATTGTTCGCCGTAGCCAGGAAATGCTCGTCGGGATTATACGCTCGCGGCAGATCATCAAAGGGTATAAAGCCCGTCCAGTCGTTCTCGCCCGTCCATCCGACGCCGGGCACCGACCCATCACCACTCTTGCGAATGGGGACAAGGCCTGTCATCTGGTAACCTATGTTCCCCTGCTGGTCGGCGTACACAAAGTTTTGTCCCGGCACATCCCATTTTGACAGTGCCGCCCGAAACTCATTCCAGTTCGAGGCCGTTTGCAGGCCATAGACTGCTTCCAGAACATGCCCCGGCTGCAAAGCCGTCCATTGCAATGAATATGTGCCGGTCACAGTTGTGCTGCCGGTCGGTGAGAGCGGGTTTGTATCGCTCAGGAGAGGCCCATGCTTGGTGAGCCGTACTGTCTGAGTGACAGGCTCGCCGTTCCGCACCTTGATGGTCTCGGTTAATATCTGCAATGGCAACCACTGATCACCCGACAGGTACTGGCCCGGATGATTCGCCTCATCCAGCTTCTCCCTGAACAGGTCTTCCACATCTGCACCCACGTTTGTCACGCCCCAGGCGATGTTCTTATTGTGACCTGTAACGATACCGGGCGCACCCGAGAAACCAAAGCCCGCCGCGTCATACTTTCCGTCCGTAGTAGACAGGTGGATTTGATACCAGATCGAGGGGTTCCGCACCCCAAGGTGAGGGTCGTTAGCGAGGATGGGCTTGCCTGTTGTTGATTTTGTCCCATCGACGACCCAGTTGTTGGAGCCAATGCCCTCGTTCCATTGATCAAAGAGAGGGCGAACGTAGCGATTATATCCCTCAAGCGTCGAGTCAAGGCCGCCGGAGTTCGCACCCGGCACAATCACGGGTGAATTTGCAGGATAGCTGGTAAAAAGCTTGGCCGCCGTCTCCGGCCCGACCGCTGCCGTAACGTCTGATTTGATAATTTCTTGCGGCCAGGTCTCGGTTAGATCACGCGCTTGTAGCTTGCCAAACGTGACACTATCAACCGGCTGCCAGTCCTCAAAGCCAGTACCCAGCAATGTGAACTCGAAGGGCAGGTTATCTTTGTGAGTATGCACGAACTCGTTTACACCCGCCGCATATGCCTCAAGCCCAGCCTTCACTTCAGGCGACATGCCTGCAAGCTCGGCTTCAGCGGCGCGCCGGAAGCCCACAGTTCGCAAGTACTTATCCGAGTCCACGAAGCCAGGGTCGAGCAACTCGGATAGTCTGCCTTCGCCTGCCGTCCGGAAGAAGAACATCTGGTAAAGCCTATCCTGTGCGTGCACATAGCCCTGGGCCATGTAGAGGTCGTGCACATTCGCTGCCTCTATATGCGGCACGCCAAAACTGTCACGAGTGACCGTTACATTGGCCGTTAACCCGGCCATCTTCACTGTACCATTCAGCGTAGGCAGCGACTTGTTTATGGTGAACCATGTATAGAAACCCAGGCCGCCGATCAAGAGCACGAGCGCCACAAGCCCGCCAATGATAACCCGCTTTCGCGTAAAGAGCTTGCGCGGCCTGGCGGGTGCGGGCGAGCTGCCGACCGTGGACACCTGGTCGCTGACGCTCGCCGGTGAGACACGTCCATTCGTGGCCACTCGCGTGACCGGTGAAGATGCTTTAGACCTGCCGCTCTCGCCGCCACTACTCTGTGGGCGCGACCCCTTGCCTTTACCTGTGCCTGCCATACGAGCTCCTTTAATGAGATTTTCAGAAAACAAAAAGAGGTTGGAGCACATAGACTCAACCTCTCAAGCAGAGCCGACGGTGAGATTCGAACTCACGGCCTGCTGTTTACGAAACAGCTGCTCTACCACTGAGCTACGTCGGCAACCGCACCCATTATAATTCCTAGCCAAACTCACTGTCAACCCAACGAACGCCGATAAACGTTCAGAACGGGAAGAGAGCGATCTGTCATCTCGCTAAGGGAAGTCCCCGCTTACGACCCGCTGAACAGATATTGTGGCCTTCTAGCGGGCAAAGAACCGGTACCTTTGCAGTACCAATGGGTTATACCCAAACCCATGACGGCATGATACTATGGCTGTGAGAGATAAAGTAAGAGCCACCATTTTGCGGGCTCCTACCTAACAAAGAGGAGAGACCTTGCGGGAGGTCTCTCCTCTTTGTTTATTGCTCTACTTGTTCGTCCGCCGCCCGAAAGCGCGGCAACCCCATCCATCCGAACTGAGCCGTTCGGCATTCCAGGGTCCGCAGTTACTCCTTAGCCCGCGTGCTGTTCCATCTCGATATACAGAACGCTATGCCAGGGAATAACGAAGTCGTAAGTCTTGTTGCTGCGATCTCCGGAGTCGTCCCCGTGCGCCACAGCGCGCACATACTGGTCTTCAAACGTCAAATCGCCCTGTATCCAGGAGATACGCTCCTCATACCCTGGTCCCGTACCCGATTCGTTTCTAGGTCGACGTGCTGCTTTATAGTAGACTTTTCCTGCTGGCATTCTTGGGCCTCCTGTGTCGTGTGCAGTGTAAGTAGTTTGTAACTCAACGCTCCGACGGCGTTTCACCTGTAAGGACGGGCACTGAGCAAGTAGTTGTGAAAGAGCCACACGCCCCTATAGTCCTAATTCCTTAGAGATCCCTTGCAAGGCGCGTACCACGAAATCGACATGCTCCTCAAGAGGACGTCCCAGCTCCTGGGCTCCCATCACAATGTCATTACGATCCACGTTACGCGCGAAACCTTTATCCTTCATCTTCTTGAGCACAGACCGTGCGTCTACCTCGGCAAGGCAACGGCCCGGCTTTACGAGCGCTGTGGCGACAATCAAGCCGCAAAGCTCATCGCAGGCAAACAGGGCGCGATCTTGCGGTTCAGTTCGTGCTACATCAGTATACGTAGCATGGGACAGTATGGATCTCACAAAATCCTCTGGCCACCCCATCTCCAGCAGCATTTCGGCACCCTTTGTCGGATGATCTTCGGCGGTCGGGTGGATTTCCCAGTCCCAATCATGTATCAAACCCAACGTGCCCCAGTATTCTTCGTCCTCACCCAATTCTCTCGCATACGCCCGCATGGCACCTTCCACACTCAGCATATGCTTTCGTAGCCCTTCGTTCTGTACGTTCTCTGTAACAAGTCGCCATGCGTCCTCGCGCGTCTTTCCATTTAGTCCAGTTGCGGTTGTATCAGACAAGATGGTTCGTCCTCCATAATCACTTTACTATTACCTTTACATTATAATCAGGTGAAGTCGTACTTTCCAGCGGCTGTTAGTCTGCTCCACCTGATTCTATACTCTTGAGCCAGCCGAACATTTCTGCGAACACGCGCTGGCGGACATCGGGGCGCGACAGAGTCAGATCATGCAACCCATCCTTGATCTCGACATCAACCACGTTCTTCCCGAGACGCTTCGCGCCCTTGCGAATGTGCTCAACGTTAAGTACCGCATCGCTAGCGCGGTGTTGCTCCGTCCATTTCTTCCCCACTACCGATTTGTCCGAATGCATTACCAGAGCCGGCGCCTTAATATTCAGCCCTGCTGCGACTCGCCTGTGTGCCTGCCGGATCGCATTCAGCCAACCAAGATACACGGGAAATCCATTCTCAGGCTTCAAGCGAGTGTCGTACTCCCACTCTCCAGAGCGCGACTTCAGCAGACTCTGCGCGTAAACAGATGGGACAGTCATGGGAAGCGACGCATGAGGAAAGAGCTTTCCAAGAGGTGCAGCCACCGAAAGCAAGGCCCGGTCACGGCCCGCGACATTGAAATCGAAGAAGGGGCTGTTCAAGATAATCGCGCTGATCCTCGCCTTGAGTGGGCCATCGTTCGCGTACAGCGCAGCCAGCAAGCCGCCCGTCGAATGCCCGTTCAGCACCACCGCACTGTTCCCGTCTTCCTCGGTAATGATCTTCAGGGCGGCTGTGATCTCCTCGTAATATTCGGACATATCCTTAGCAAAATTAGGGTGTACAGCCTTGCCCAGCGAGCGTCCATACTTGCGCAGTTCCAGTGCGTAGAAGTTGTAGCCGTGCCCGTTGCACTGCTCGGCGAGATGCTCCTGAAAGAAATAATCCACAAATCCATGTATGTAAAGAAAGGCTTTGTGCGTGGCCGTCGGAGAGAGCCGCCGTACGAGGGTCGCAACCACAGGACCGTCGTAGTCGTCGGCAAACCGCAAGGTCGCAGCTTCAAAGCCCTTCAACGCCACATCTTCATTCCAGCGTGTGCTCATCTAATCCATCTCCGCGAACAATTCAGCTACCCAGGCCGAATAAGCCGGCAAGGTAACACGCTTATATTGGACTGGGCACAAAAAGTGCATATGTGCTCTGTGCTTTATTATACTTCGGTTCCCAAAATGCGTTATCATATATCCAGTTGGACAAGCACCACAACGATGCGCTCGCACTGAGCGCGGCAAGCCAAATCATGCTGCAGTAGGCTGCCTTCTTTCGTCCAACACCCTTCTCCCCGACCCGTCGAATAAACGAGAGCGGAGTGTGTCTTGGCAGCAAAATCCCCACACAGCAACAGGCTATTAGGCCAAATAACGCTCTGCGGCGCGATTCTGATCGTAGGTTACATTGGGCTCTTCTGCATCCTGCAAGCGCCGCCGATGTGGTATAGTCAGCGTCCTGATACCGTCCGCAGCCCATTCCCCGATGTCTTCGGTCCAATCAACGCTCTTTTCCCAATGCGCTGGGTCATGCTCGACCGCGACTCCCTTATGGCTCAGATCATCACGCCCCTCTATCTGGGTGTGGTCGCACTGATAACAGTGCCGGTCTTCTACCTCTTGAGGAAGCTGCCAAAGTGGCGCTACATAGTTCAAGCTGACCGCAAGCGGCTGCTCCTGACTATATTCGGTGTGACGTTGCTCATCATGGTCATACTGATGTTCGTGCGCGGCCTTCTGTCGAGCGATATCTATTCCTACTTCTGGTACTCTCGTATCTGGGTAGATCATGGCGCATCACCCTACACGAACTTTCCGAGAGAATTCGCCTTGCCGGCAGACCCAGAAGGCTCGATCGCCTGGGTCTTCTGGCAGACCGAGCCGTCAGTTTACGGCCCCGCATGGCTCTATATTTCCGGGCTCTTCTATAAGTTGGGACAGTGGCTGGGCGGGAGTTTCTCTGCCCAGATCCTGTCGCTCAAGCTCCTGGCCGATATTGCCCACCTCGTCAACGGTTTCCTCGTCTGGAGCGTGATGGGCCTCATACTTGCGAAGCGTCCACAGCAGCTGGCTCCACCGTCGCTCGTCCGTAAACTACCCCGACAGGCACGCCCCGGCACCTTTTACCGCCCGGCGCAAAAGGATCACAGCACCACGCTCGGCCTACAAACTGCCGCACTGCTATTTTATCTATGGAACCCGCTGCTGCTAGTCGAGTTCGCGGCTAACGGGCACAACGATGTGGTTATGATCACGTTCGTGCTGCTTGCTCTCTGGCTGCACCTCAAAGGATGGTGGCGATTTGCCGCGCTCGCTCTCGCTGTGGCTGCGCTCGTAAAGCTGCCCGCTCTCCTTTTCATCCCCGGCTACCTATGGTTGCTGTTCTGGAACGGCGTGCGCTCCAGTGAAGGCGAACCAACTACTCGCCGCTTCGCTCATGGGGTGTGGCGCGGTGTCCAGGCTCTTGCCGTCATCCTGGTCACCTGGGCGGTCCTTTACATGCCGGTGTGGGAGGGCGCACGTACATTACAGGCAGCAGTGTCGGGTCCCGCCAACAAGATGTACACGCACAGCCTTCCCTACGTACTGTGGTGGAACGTGCCCGATCTCCTGACCAAGTTGCTCCACCCCGGCTCGGGGACAAGCAGCGTGGCGTTCATGGCCCACGTAAGGGAGTTCGTGGACGCTAATGTTCGGATGTGGTTCCTCTGCCTCTTTGTGCTGATCGCGATTGCCCTGACCTGGCGGGCGCGCACGTTCAGTCGGACCCTTATCGCGTGGGGCTTTGTAGTGATTGCCTTCATTATGGCACAGGGTTGGTTCTGGCCGTGGTATGTATCGTGGGTGATCCCTATCGCCGCCCTGGCGCCCTCGCGACGCCTCCGCATCGCCACCTGGATATTCAGCATAACTTCGCTGCTCCACTACACAAACGAGCAGATCCTCCAGCGAAAGTTCAGTTTTTTCCTCGACTGGAGTGGCGTCCTCATTATGATGCCACCCCTCGCCTACATGCTGGGCTCATGGCTGTTGGAAGTCCAACGCACCAGGCAGGCAAGGCTGTCCACTGTGCGCGCCGGGCAAAAGCAGCGGTCGAAGGCCCAAACACGTCCGGAACTCGCGCGCTAGGTGTATAATCCACACATGGACGATTCCTCGGCACGAGCAAACAGACGCAGCCCCATGCGCTGGATAGCGGCAGGTGTGCTGGTACTGGTCGGGCTGGTCTGGATCGCCATTATGACGCGCACACCCTCTGTGCCCGCCCCTCCTACGGCCTCTGCCGGGGCCAGTAGCCCTAATGTCACTGGTAACCCTGGCAGGTCCACCTTCGGGCCGACAAGTACAATGAACGAGGCAGAGCTGTCTGCTGACCAAACCCGAACAACGTTCGGCCAGCTTGATGCATGGGGCACGCTGACGCAGGGAATAGTCTTCGACCCGACCTCCGAGGCCGCCACACAAACCTGGTGGGCCAACCCCACCCAGGCCGCCTACTATGCCACCGTGGATGCCTTGAACACGCAGATAGCCGAAGAAGCCGCAGCAGGCGCCACCCGACAGGCCGCCACCCAAACTACCCTGCCTGCCGGAACGCCGTGACCGTGAAGGTTAGGGTTGGGGGATTAAGGCGGGTAATAACCCCCAGACTTGTGCTGGAACCTCTCATCCAGAAGTATGGGCGTGGTACGTTCTTAGTAATTCAGCAATTGTTCTCCCCGCCCGTGGCGAAGGGTTCCTCAGCAGATGTCTCCTTGGCCCGTCGGCAGGGCACGAAGACCGGACCGCGAAAATGACATGCTACAAGTGTCATTCGGAATCTTGAGTTCATGATGACTGACGTCTTGGGACATTGGCAGCAGCATTGTAGTCATGGATAAATAAGAACAGTGCAGCCCGCTTTGGATGATATGGATGAACTGTTCTTGTATGCAGTCCGCTAGTCGGGGCGCCGCGATTCAAACGCTGGGTCTCTTGAACCCCACTCAAGTGCGTTACCGGGCCGCGCTGGCGCGTGGTATACTGACCTTCAGGGGGTTAACGATGGCGCAGACCAGACACTTCACAGCAATCATTGAGCGCGAGGGCGATGGCTTCGTGGCCTTGTGTCCCGAACTGGACATAGCGAGCCAGGGTGACACAGTCGAGGAGGCGCGGCTTAACCTTGTCGAGGCGCTTGAGCTCTTCTTCGAGTCCGCCGATGCATCGGAGGTCGAGCGCAGACGACACGATGATATCTTCATAACCCGCCTCGAGATTGGGATTGGGTAAGCTGCGCGTCCTTTCAGGGCGTCAGGTGTGCACGATCCTCAGGGAACATGGCTTCGTTCAGGTGCGGCAACGCGGCAGCCATGTCGTTATGCAGAGGCGGGCGGGAGGCACGACTACTACCGTGCCCGTGCCCGAACACGCTGAGCTGCGAACAGGCACACTCCTGTCAATAATCAGGCAATCGGGCCTTCCTAAGGAGTTGTTCGAGGAACGCTGAAACCAACACAACAGGGTCTCAGTTCGTGCCGATGGGAAATATAGATGGCCCTTCAACGCAACCTAGGTGGGGTCTTCCCTGGGTGTGCATCCTACTTGCTCTGGTTATCCTCTGGCTCTTCTTGTTAGCGTCGCTCACTAACTATGAGCCAGTATCACCACCAGTTTATGTCGCCCGGGTCCTCGCATTTTTCGTCTGCCCCATTGCGGCCTGACGTTTGTGGCGCAAACGGGGACAGAATTGATGAACCCCTCGGCACCACAAGTGCGGCAATCAAGTGCAGATGCTGCGACGAAACAAGAAGGGAGCAAAAGCCAAAGGCTTGGCGCCCTTTGCGTATACACTTCCCTAGTCATCGCGTTGCGATTCGAACGCAGTACCTGTTGAACCCCCATTGCTTACCTCAAGTTGACTAACCCTCTTCCGCTGCCCGAGCATCGCCAGCAGAAGGGTCGTGTATCCAGGCGCTAGAAAGGAAAGGGAAATGGCCGATCGACACCTGGCGTCGCGTCTTCTTGGACCACAATTCGTGACGTAAGCACAGGTCACCATTGTCCATGGCCTCGCTCAGGACAATCTCCATTTCCGCTTCTTCGTTGGCCGAGGCCATCACTATGGCAGCCGCGCGGTCCCATTCCTCCGTAGTATACGGTGCCCTCAGATGTACCGCGACTTGGTCCAGCAGCTCAGCAACGTAATGAGGAATCTCACCTTCAAATCGGAAGGCCACTCGAATTGCTGTATCGGGCGGTGTCGATACCACGCCCCACTCTCGCCACCATGACGCATCCCAGCTATACCACGATGCTATCTCGCCAGCCAATCCGGGGTAGAAACCCTGGCTGAGTAGCTGGTCGCTCTGGGCTAGGAATTGCTGGAGGATACGTAGGACGCCTTGGCGCGCCTCGTCATAAGAGCTGCCCTGCGACCAGCAACCTGGCAGTGCAGGATACTCGGCGAAGTAGCCACTTCCAACCTCCTTGACCACTATCGCATAGTCGGTAATAAGCCTCAGCCTACGTCGCATGGTAATACCCGATCGCGGTCAGAATTCCGTCGGCAAACGACGATCGAGCCAGACAATAGAACGTCTGGCCCGATCATGTATCCACTTCGCTGGTCGGGGCGCCGCGATTCGAACGCGGGACCTCTTGAACCCCATTCAAGTGCGCTACCGGGCTGCGCTACGCCCCGTCGACCAAACGTATTATATCAGATTGCCCGAAACACTGCAAACCGCTCCGTGCTCATTCGAACCCTGCAACGTGAAAGCCGCAGATGCTCATCCACGGCTTTCATGTCTCACCAATAGCAGGATTATTTCTTGAACAGGCTCGTTATGGCGTACAGGTTTACTTGCCGGTTCATCTCAGCAATCGACTCTGTCAGCGGTATTCCCTTGGGGCAGACCCGGACGCAGTTCTGGTCCATGCCGCAATAGGCGATGCCGCCGATGCCCATCAACGCCTCAAGGCGCTCCTCTTTGTGCATCGCGCCGGTCGGGTGGCTGTTGTGCAGCCTCGCCTGGTTAATCGCGGCCGCACCCATAAAGGGCGAATCCTCGTTGAAGTTCGGGCACGCTTCCATGCAAGCCGTACATGCCATGCAAGTGGACAGCACATACGATACCTGGCGCTGCTCCTCGCTCATCTTCGGCCCCGGCCCGAGGTCATACGTGCCGTCAACCGGCACCCATGCGCGCACGGTCTTGAAGGCCTCGAATATCCGCGAACGGTCCACAATCAGGTCGCGCACCACCGGGAACGATGTCAGCGGCTCAATTGTGATTGGCTGCGCCAGTTTGTCCACCAGTGCCGAGCACCCCTGCCGCACTTTGCCGTTCACCAGCATCGTGCAAGCCCCGCACACCTCCTCCAGGCAATTACTCTCCCACACAACCGCGTTGGTAGGTTTGCCGTCTGCAGTTACCGGGTTCCGCTGGATCGCCATCAAGCATGAAATGATGTTCATGCCCGGCTTCCACGGTATGTCAAACTCTTCCCAGCGCTGGTTTGCGTCGCCCTCGCCCTTCGGCTTATCCTGGCGCAAGATACGCATCCGTATCATGCGATTGGCCGCCCCCGCGCCTGTAGCGTTGCCTGTACTGTTCACCTGTGCGCCACCATTTATGGTTTGCGACATTTTAATCTCCATTGTCTAGCTCGCACCACTTGCACGCCACCCGGCGCGCAGCGCTACGCATTATTATATCTCTGACCTAGTGCTCTTTCCTTGCGGGTGTCGCGGCCACTGTCCCTCCAACCGCCATGCCCTCCACAGCACCCTGCTTGCCGTTCGATCCTGCCGCTACCCCCGCGGTTGCCGCCGCTGCGGGTGTCTCTTCCTTGGCTACATCATAGCGGCGCGGCCTCGGCTTAATGTACTGGATGTCAACTTCCTCGTAGGTGAGCTCGGGAGCCGCTGTGCCACCTACAAACCTGGCGCGGGTGGTCTTCAGGAAGCGCTCGTCGTTCCTGTCCGGGAAGTCGGGCTTGTAGTGTGCGCCACGGCTCTCATCGCGCTGCAACGCACCCAGCGTCACGACCCGCGAAAGAACAAGCATGTTCCAGAGTTGCCTCGTGAAGAACAACGCCTGGTTCGACCAGCCCGACTGGTCGGGAACGCCAACATTCTTGTATCGCTCCATCAAGCCCTGGAGCGCGATATCGGTCTCTTTGAGCTTATCGTTATACCGCACAACCGTCACGTTATTGGTCATCACATCGCCCATCTCTAGCCAGAGCGAATACGGATTTTCTTTGCCCTTCGCGTTGACAACAGCGTTGTAGCGGTCGGTCTGACGCGCGAGTTCTCGCTTGAACGGCCCCTCACCGACAGCCGCCGCCGACTTCGCCGTGTTCTTTGCGAAGTTGATAGCCGCAGGTCCCGCCACATACAACCCGCCGTGGATGCACGAAAGGAGCGAGTTCGCGCCTAACCGGTTCGCGCCGTGATAGTTGTAATCAACCTCACCAACAGCGAATAAGCCGGGTATGTTGGTCATGTTGGTGGCCTGATCGGTCCATAGGCCTCCCATGCTGTAGTGGACCGCCGGGAAGATACGCATCGGTACCTTCGTTGGATCATCGCCCACGAACTTACGGTAGATATCAATCACACCGCCCAGCTTCACTTCAAGCATATGCGGGTCAAGGTGCGATATGTCGAGGTACACCTGGTTCTGGCCGTCTACGCCCAGCTTCTGCCTAACGCACACGTCAAATATGGCGCGGGTCGCGATGTCGCGAGGCACAAGGTTGCCGTAGGCAGGATACATCTCTTCAAGGAAGTACCACGGCTTGCCGTCCTTGTTCGTCCAGACGCGCCCGCCCTCGCCGCGTATCGACTCGGACATGAGGCGCAGCTTGTCCTCGCCCGGAATGGCCGTCGGGTGTACCTGAATAAACTCGCCGTTGGCATAGTCGGCGCCCTGCTGGTAAACCGCGCTCGCCGCTGTGCCGGTGTTGATCATGGAGTTGGTCGACCGCCCGAAGAGCAGGCCTGGTCCGCCGGTCGCCAGTATAACGGAGTCGGCCTTGAACGCCTTGATCTCCATCGACTTCATGTCCTGCGCGACAATGCCCCGGCAAATGCCGTCATCGTCAATGACCGCGGACAGGAATTCCCAGCTCTCAAACTTCTTAACTCTTCCTTCAACTTCTTGCCTGCGCACCTGCTCGTCCAACGCATACAGAAGTTGCTGGCCTGTGGTTGCCCCGGCGTAAGCTGTGCGGTGGTGCATCGTACCGCCGAACCGGCGGAAGTCGAGGTTGCCCTCAGGAGTGCGGTTGAACATCACGCCCATGCGGTCAAGCAGGAAGATAATTCCGGGGCCGCGCTCGCACATGTCCTTGACGATCGATTGGTTAGCGAGAAAGTCGCCACCGTATATCGTGTCGTCAAAGTGAATGTCGGCCGAGTCGCCTTCGCCCTTTGTGTTTACCGCTGCATTAATGCCGCCTTGCGCGCACACCGAATGTGACCTCCGCACGGGCACGATCGAGAAGAGGTCAACATCGACACCTAGCTCTGCCATTTTGATGGTTGCGGACAATCCTGCCAACCCGCCGCCAACAACTACTACTTTAGGACCTGCCATAATTAGCTCCTCGCGCCCTACTGCTTGCTCTCACAGCGAACGTTTATCTAACTGAATAGTGCGTTGTTATTCTTCAAGTTCTGCCTAGAACCACCACTGGAATCCGCCCGCCCGGACAACAAATGTGACTGCGATGGCTATACCGATCAGGCTTACCACGATCGAAATCGCCGTTGTTACGATCTGCGAGACGCGCTGTGACCGCTTGCCGATAGTTAGGCCCCATGTAATCAGGAAGCTCCAGATGCCGTTCCCCAGGTGGAAACCGGCCGATATCATGCCGACACAGTAGAAGATAAAGACCGGCAAAATCGAGAGGGTTGCCGCCACCGTTCCCGCGTCGGCGTGCTCCGTACGGAACGCCACGAAGCGGAACTGCCAGATATGATACAGAATAAACAGCAAGAGGAAAATGCCTGTCAGCCTCTGCCACATGAACAGGTTGTTACGCCCGTAATTGTACGTGCCGGTGTTATTCCGCGCATACGAGGCTATTAGTAGCCCGTACAGTGCGTGGTAAAGGAACGGAATGAAGATCAGCGCAATTTCTATCAACAGGACATAGCGGATTTCTCGCGCATCGGTCGCCATTTTGTCGTAGGCATCGACACCATAGAAGATGGAACCATTCTCATAGAAATGGAACAGAAGGAACCCACCGACCGGAATAATACCTGACAAGGAATGGAGCCGCCGGAGTAAGAAGTGATTACGCTCAACCCAGTTCGGTTTGGCCGCCGGCCCGGCCGCAGGGGTGGGCTTCGGGGCAGTTACACTTGCCAAGATCTACCTCCTTGTTGCTCTGCGACACCATTGTCGCAAACGAGACATTTGTACTCTCGCTCATAATTATTGTACTGCAAACCGTTCTCTTTGGGAAGTGCGACCCACGCCTTACCCACGCCTAACACAACGTCTAGGCGTTACCGGGTGCGCCCGCCATTCCCCGCCGTCATACAGCTAATCTCACCTGGGTGCCACCCTCTTTCGAGGCAGGCAACATATGTGTCTATTAGCTTTCCGGTGCGGGCGATGAACTGGTAGGTCATAGTCAGATCGTCCGCCGACACCAGCATCGCCCCATACTCTCCGCTGTAACGCACCACGCTGCCGGGAATCGGAGCGTTGAAGTTATAGATGCTTGAGCCGCCCAGACCATCCACGAAGTAGGGAAATCCGTCCAACACAACTCGTTCATAGTCGTGGTCGTGCCCGCTCAGCACCACCGACGCGCCCCATTCCCTGAACGGCCACTGCAAATCATGCGTTGAGCCGTGGTCGCCCGACGAGTATGGCGGGTGATGAAAGTAAACTATCTTCCACGGTTCCTTTGCAGCGGCCAGTTTCTGCTGAAGCCACTTCCCCTGCACGCTTGTCGCTGTGATGCCATCCGGCTCGTGAGGGTCGCTGTCAATCGCAAAGAAATGAACCTGTCCCTGTGCAAAATCATAGTAGCGCTCATTGCCGGGCAACGTAAAGTAATCCAGATAGGGTCTAGCCCCGGTGGTGTTCCAGTCATGGTTTCCGAGCACAGGAAAGAAGCGGTTGGCCTGGGCGCCCTGTCCGTAGGTGCCCTTGTACGGAGCGATGTAGCTGTGATAGTACTGGCCGATGTTGGCGTCGATGGTTGAGGCAGCCCCGTCGGGGTAGTTATTATCGCCCACGGAAAGTACGAACTCAGGGTTCCAGCTTGCTATCAGCTTGCCGACATCAGCCGCCGAGCGCCCCGCGACACCGAAATCGCCCACAACGGCGAAGCGCATTCCCGCATCCGCAGTAGGCGCGGTGAAGAGTGAGGAATCATAGCGATCAGGATAGGGTACGCGAAAGAGCCACAATGTCACTGCTATCGGCACTAGCACGAGGGCCGCGACCCGTGCTGTCCGAAAGCCAATTCGTCCTGAGCTAACGCGAACTCGACTCATTGATGTACTGGGTGGCCTGTTCGGCAAACTTGGTGCCGGGCGCCAATGTCACTACTTGCCGCCATTCCGCGAGTGCTTCGTTGATCTTGGGCGGGTCCAGCCTGCTGAGTGCGAGGCCTAACAACAGGTGAATCTCCGGGCTGTCCGGCTTCAGGCGAGCAGCCTCTGTTAGAGTTGCCGCCGCCTGTGGGAACTTCTGCTGGAAAATGTAGGTTCCCGCCAGCTTCAGAAGAATCTGGTAATCACCAGGCGAAAGCTTGGCCGCGCTCTCATAGTTGACCTGTGCCTGCGGATACTGTCCCGCCTGGTAGTAGAAGAGCGCGAGGTCAAGAGTACATTGCAGGTTGCTGGGGTTGGCAGCCACGCAGGTTTGCAAATCAGCCAGGCGCTGTATGGCAGGATCGGGCGCGACTGTCGGCTCAGCAGCGGGCACGGACGCCTCTACTCGCGCGGGCATACCCTTGCCGGTAACGTTGTCGTACACTTGCAGCACGACCATTACCAGCAAAACCCAGCACATCAATAGAATGATTATTCGTTTTCCCAGCGGACTCATTGTGCCTCTTTTGTTGCCTGGAATCGGGCTGCGGCGGTAAGGCCTACAGCGTATAAGATAAGTCTACAACAAAGAGCGCACTATCCGCACGCTCGTGCTGGGCTAGCCCTTGCCGCTGGATTGAATGGTGCGTGCTGCCCGATCGCTCGCGTCGGAAATGAGGTTATTGAGCCGGGCTATTTCCGAAGAGACATCAGCGACTTCTTTCTGTATCTTGTCGATGTCGCTCATCTGACCCTCAAGACAGTACTCCTCGTTCATCTCGTGTTCCACAGAGGGAAGGTGCGACAGGCGCGCTGAAAGCTCTTTCTGGCGCTCTTCAAGCTCTGCCAGTTGCGAGCGCGCCTCAGCGACACGCTTGGTCAGGACAAGCACATCAAGCTCGGTGTGCCCGCGCTCTTCGATCATTTTCAGGTGTACGGCGGTTTGCACAACTTCGTCTAGCTTACCCTGTACTTCAGACATCAGCGAGAGCGCATTGGCAACGTCGCCTTCGCGGTAAATGACAAACTCTACTATCCTGGTCAGTTGCGACCTGTACTGCCCTTCCATCTCAGCAAGCTGTGCGTGCTTCCCTCGAATATCAGCCAGCAGCAGACGCAACAGCCCAATCCTTTTCTCCAGCTCTTGCATCTTTAGACCTCCCTACATGACTATTCGAGATTGCTCTTCAACCGCACCATATCCGCGCTCAACAGGTTACCCAGCAGCCCGTTCAGCAAGATAGACGGCACACCTGACACGTCAAGTGTCAGGCTCACTGTTGTGCGCCGAGGATCTCCATCGTGCGTAAGCTTGAGCACAAGCACCGCCTGCGGTTCCCCATCGAGCACAAAGCGCACTGCCCGTCCAACTACAAGGTCGTCAAGCCGAAGGTTCAGCAATCTCCGCTGCCCGAAGAACGTCGCTTCTGCTTTCCAGACATCGCCCTTCTTTGGAGTTCCTTCCGGCCCCGACAATATGCTGTTTATGGAGCTAATGAACTGTGGCGCGTTTCTCGGATCGACCACATACTGGTACACTTCTTGCGCCGGTGCCTCAACTGCGACCTGCTTTACTATTTCCCCCACGTGCTACTCCTCTACCGCATCTGCGCCTGCGTCAACAGCAGCTTTCCGCTTGCCGCGCGTGTCACCCTTCCCCTGCATATTGTATAGATCGACAATTTCATCGACCGACGTTGCGTCTTCGGGGCTTCGCTCGGTGCGTTCCTTCACGATTCGCGGGAACCTGAGCGCATAGCCCGGCCCGCCGTCTGAGCGCCCTGCGGGGTGCATCTGCGACCGGCTTACTTCATCAGCCTGTAGCTCAAGCACATAGTGCGGAACTACCCACATGTCGGTTTTGATAACCGTCACCACCCGTGGATCAGGATGCTCTATCCTATCGGCGGCAAGCCTGCGGCCAAGTTCCTTCCACGCTTCGTTGGACAATCCACTCGCCACTCGTGTTACCGTTGGGAAGGTATCATTTGCCCTGTCGTATACCGCGACCAGCAGAGAGCCGATGCCCCACGAAGCCCGCGCTCCGTTGCCGTAATCGTAGCCCACGATAACGCAGTCCACCGTATCGCGCATCAGCGTCTGGTAAGATCTCTTCATCTTTATCCAGTTGAAGCCACGCTTTCCCGCCTCATACGTGCCGTTCAGCCGCTTCGCGACGATGCCCTCAAGTCCCTCAATAAGGCTGTCTTCATAGAATGTAACGATTTCTTCAGGATCCTCTGTGATAATGTATGAGGAAGGCTCGATGCCGCCCAACCCCTCTCGCGGCCCAATACTCCCTTCGAGGGCTTGCCTGCGCTCTGTGTATGGCTCCAGAGTCAAGTCTCGCCCTTCAACGAGCAGAATGTCAAAGGCCAGCAGGCGCAATGGTAGCTGCTCGGTCATCGCCTCAATGTTATGCACCCGTCGGCGTTGGGATGTCACCTGGAACGGCTGAAATTGGCCTGTGTCGACGTCGTAAGCGAGTGCCTCGCCCTCGATAATCACCTGGTTAGCAGCGATTTGCCCGTGGACGGCGGCCACCACATCGGGGAACATGCCGCTTAGGTCTTCCAATCCCCGCGAGAAGATCGATACTGTATCGCCGTCCTTGTGTATCTGCATTCTGAAGCCGTCAAACTTTGGCTCAATCGCGCATCTGCCCAGCCTTTGCAGTATCTCTTCAGCCGTATCAGCTCTCTGTGCAAGCGCCATTCTCACCGGATTGCCAACCTGCACGTGTATGTCAGCCAACGACTCCGGCCCCGAAGCATAAAGTGTGCTTGCCACCAATCCAAGATCGCTCGAAAGATTGTAAGCGCGTTCGATGGGTGGCCGGAGCGACTTATCGCCTGCTTTCGCGAACGACAGCGCGTCCATTAGCGTCGGGTCACCGATGCCGACCCGCAGCCGCCCCACGACAATGCGCGCCACATGCTTGGCTTCAAGGGGAGTCAGGCGGCCAAACAGGTCAGCCAGCAGGTTGACCTTCCCTTCCATGCTGCCCGAACCCACCGTTTCTGTTATGCGCGTCAGATGCTCATAGACGTCTTGGACTGATACGGGCGCACTCTCCACTTCTGCCGACGGGGTGTTACTTTTGTGTTGCTCAGCGTAGAATTGCGCTACAAGCCCGGCATCGCCAAGTTGCTTGGCCTGGGCGAGAACATCTTCCGGCTTCACTTCATAAGCAAGAGCGACTGAGCGATAAATCAACCGCTCGTTCATACCGAACTCTTTCTGGATGAAGTCAGGCAAGAGCCGTCCCTGGCTCAGGTAGATAACCTGGCTGATTTCGTCCGCAGCTGCCTGTGAAAGTAGCTCGGAGAGAATGGATATCATCTGTGTCCGACCCGAAACAGGTTCCAGAGCATCAAGCGTGGCGGCAAGAGATTCAAAACGCATTGGCATAAGGGTGCGACTCCAGGAGAAGATTGGGGTAACCTACAAGAGGATTATAAACTTGCCAAAGGCGCTTGGCAAGAACATCCTTTCTTACAGTAGAGAGGATGCGCCATACCCGGAAACGGGACGGCAGACGTATCTCTAGACGTCAGCAGCCGGCCTTAGGCCTGCGCTGCGAAGCAGCTCAGCTAGCTTCGCACTTGATTCAGAGGTGTCCCCTGCCACCTCAATGATGGAAAAACGTGGTGCATTCACAAGCTTGTGCAACTGTGTTCTGGCACGCAAAGGACCTGCCGTGGGATGTATGAAGTCGAAAACGAGTGAATCTGCAAACATCGGGCGCTTTGGTGGCGATAGCCAGATCTGTTCGGCCCAGTGGTGCGGGCGGATCTGTTCAGCGATTCTCAGATACCACTCGTCGAACTGTTGGTCAGCGAACACCGCCTGGAATGCGGCGGCACGCATCGAAAATGTGGTACGACGCTCCTGCTCTATGTAGCGGCGAGAGAGGGGCGAGTCGGCAGAAAGCAGATGCAGGAGCATATGTTCCCCAATCGTCTGATCATACTCTTCAGCAGTCAGGCCGAACAACATGCGACCAGCCCGATTCATGTACCACCTGTACCATCTATCATCCGCGAGGAAAATTGGGACGGGGCTATTATCGTATTCTGCTGCAATACGGTGTACTTGCTCAGCTATTTCTTCCGGGGTAACGGCAGGTTCCTCAAAATGGAACACCGCACGACGCTCTTCAGGCGTTGCCTCCAGAGCATCCAACAGTTCAGTTACTGTTTCCGGTTTCGGTGTGCCGTTCCTGGCCCACTCGCGTTCCAGGCGGCTTAACTGAGAGCTATGTTTGCCTGATCTCTCGGCAAGCGACCGCAACGATGAGCCGCGACGCAATCTCAACTGGCGTAGACGCCAACCGATGTCATTCGACTTCGGTGCTTTAGACCTATTATCAGTAGACATGGCAAACAGAAGTATCCACTTTAATACTCCTACTCTGAGCGCAAGTTCAATGCTGCTTGCTCACCGGTCGCCCTAGGTTGCTTGCAGTATAAACCAACTGCAATATAAATCGCAACATTTACGTCCATATACAGTGGGAAAGAATATTCTTGGTACATTCCTGGTCAGACCTGATAAATGACTCACCGCGGATAGGAGTAATACACCGACCGTAAGACGAGAAAGAACCCCATTCACCCACAAGATGGCGAAGGGGTCTTCATGCTACAGTAGCGTATTCCACTGTGTAATATCAGCTGTGAACGGTCGGGTTAGCGAAGTGTGGAGGGCAGTATGCCCAGTTGACTTCGGTATTTGGCGACTGTTCGCCGGGCTATGCGGATGCCCTTGTCCTTCAGCCGCGCGACAATCTCGCGGTCGGCCATTGGCTTTCCTTCTCGCTCGACAATCTCTTTGATCACGTCCTTGATGCTCAGTGAAGCTGTAAAGAAGTCGGAGAAGGGGACTACCTGACGGTTAGGCAGCATGATATATTTCCCGGCAGTGGCACGGCTCACGGTTGATTCGTGCAAGCTGGTCGCTTCTGCCACCTGGGCCCGTGTTAGTGGCTTCAAATGTCTGATACCCTGGCGAAGAAAATCTTCCTGGTACTCGACGAGCGTGCGCGCAATCTTTGACATCGTTTCTCGCCTCTGCCGAATGTTCGACATAAAGAGCTTGGTGCGCGTTACATATTGCTGGATATGGCGCTTGTCATCATCGGAAAACGATGCCGTCTTGTTCCTCAAGTCACTCGCCATCTGTCCGTAGAGAGGATTCAGCCGCATGAAGAAGCGGCGTGACTCCACGATCTCCACGAGCAGTTCGCCGTCGACTTCCCTGATAATCACATCAGGCGATACATATTGTGCTTTCGACTGGCTGCCCCATGTCGCCACTTCCTCGCCGGCGAACACCACTGGGAAGGGCGTAAGGTTCGTGCGGATATAGTCGCGGGCCTCTTCAACATCATCCAGGGTGATGCCCATTCGCTGGGCTATCAAGCCGTACTTATGCTCTCCAAGCTCGACAAAGTATTTGTCGAGAATCTCACTTACGTGCGCGGGCACTTCGCCCTGCTCTTGCCTCATGTAGTCAAGCTGCAGCAGCAAACACTCGCGCGGGTCCGTTGCGCCAATGCCGGGCGGCCCAACACGTTGCAGCACAGACAGTACCCGCGCCACCTCGGGCAGCGGGACGTCAAGCTCCTCGGCTATTGTCTCAACACGAGACGCAAGGAAACCGCGATCATCAAGACTGCCAAGCAGGTAATCAGCGATGGCAAAGTCGTCACCATCCAGAGCAGACCGCAAATCCACCATAAGGCGCTCTCGCATCGACATCTCTGAAGCGACCAGCGAGATCGGATCGAAATCATCATCGTCGCCCCCACCTGAGCCACCCGACGCAAACGATTCGTCGCGATAACCCATCGAGTTGAAGCTGAATTCATCGCTGGCATCCGACGGTGTGGTGCGCGAAGCACCGGTTCGCAAGCAAGCCAGGCAAACACCGTTTCTTAAGTGTTCACCGCAGATAGCGCAGGTTTGGTGTTCCGTTATCTCAAACGCAGGATTTTCATCGGCTTCCTGCTTAATCAGGTTCTGTAATTCTTGGGAAGAGAGAGCCAGTATATGATTTACAGCAATCAGTGTGGGCGAAACCCGCATTGATTGTTCAACATTCATCTCTAGCGAGATATCCATTTTCAATCACCTCAGAGGAAGTACAGAGAAGTTAAGCTACATACTAGGGACATAGCATTATGGGAAGGAGACGTGTGCCAACACGCAGACAAAAGCAAATAGTGTGCCAGGGTAGAAAATGCAGTGGGAGCAGCGGAATCGATTTACGGGCAATCTTGCAGAAAAGTATTGACAGGTTGTATTTCCGCTGCTATACTAACGTCAACTTTGCAACCTTCTGTTAAAGGAGCAGACTGATGTCAACAATCGGTTATACCGGTATGAATATTAGAGCCCCGTTCGGACTTATGGTCCAGGGGAGGAGTCTGCCCACTTTCAGTTAGGTACATGACATTGTAACTAATCTGCCGTGGGCGCTCCAAGCACCCACGGCTTTTTTGTTTCTGTTGCGGTTTTCAGCCCTTCAGAACAAATATCCAGAGGCCGGTGGGTACACATCACCCACCGGCCTCGTTTGTTCAATGTTACACAGTGAAGACCGCACGCAGACATAGCCCTGCTGCGAGGGGGAAAAGTGAACAGCAATCATCAAATTGCGCAAAACGACAATATATCTCACCGGCAACTGGCAGAAGCGGCGCTTGGACGCTACATGCTGGAAGGCGCGATCCTGACGCTCATAAGTGATGTCGAGACAGCCCTGTATAAGGTGACAATGCCCTGTGCAGCCGTGGTAACGTACCATCCCTACCTGGGCAGGCTGAATGGTCAGCAACTGCTTCTCCGCATCGAAGATTGTAAGGAGCAGCGCGTTGTTTCAACATATTCTGAGTTGGTGCTGCTCGCTACTTTGCTGCGCGATACCGACCTGGCATTGCCCGAGCCGGTCCCGACAAGCACAGGCGAGCTTGTGCCTGAGCTTTGGCTGGATGGCATGGACCGCCCTCAGCAGTGTGTGCTCTTCCGGTGGGCCGGTCTTCCGTTCCCTGAGCAAAGTCTCAGCCGCGCCGCACAGTGGCAGTCCAACTAGCTATCGTGTGCCCGGACCGCTGACCGCAGATGGCCGACGTCTGACCGCGGAGGATTGGGGCTATCGGCGCACAGCATGGCGGCAAGCACTCTGGGTAGCTTGAGTGCCTGTAAATATATGTAGAGAGTCAGGCAGAATCAATAAGGCAGACTACGGGTGATGCGTAGTCTGCCTTATTGATCCTGTAGGGGATGTGTGGGCGCACACATGCGTTGGCACGGTTGTTGCGCAACAAACTGCTTGTAATCGAGCATGGTCCAGCTATAAACACCTACGCGATGAGCTGCAGCGGGACGCCAGAACATACGAGAGCCTCGAATCAGAGAGGGTAGGTGCCAATGATCGAACCAGAGAATACGGGGCAAGATTACAATACGTTCTTCAGCCACGATGAAGACACTGGCGAAGAACCTGGCCCACCAACCCACACACGCCTGCGTGTTCCACTTCTCCCACTAACGGAAAACATTGTTTTCCCCGGCGCGGTCTATCCACTGACACTCCAGGGGGAGTGGGCTTCGGACATGATTGCCGCAGCTAGCCGCAATGATGGACTTGTTGCGCTCTTCCTGGAGAAGACACGCCGTAACACAGATCCCACTTCGGACGATCTTCACTCCGTTGGCGTCCTTGCGCGTTTGACAGGGATACGACACGGCGAACACGGTCTTATTGACGCGGAGGCAGAAGGACTTATGCCGGTCCGTCTCGTTGTCACGCACCCCACTTCCAGTCACATGGAGTGCGAGGTAGAGATAAATGAACAGGCCGCCGCCGAGGACGAAGATCAAGCTCGCGCACAGTACAACGCAATCAGGTCGCTGTACAGCAAGCTCCTTTCGCTTAATCCGGCTGCTGAAGCGCGACTGTTGCCTGTCGTTGAACAAAGCACCGACCCACTCGAATATGCATATCTTGTTGCATCTACAATTCCGATCAGCATTGCGGCGAGGCAGGAGATTCTGGAGAAGGGAAGCACAGCCGCACGGCTAGCATACCTACAGCCCTTACTTGTCAGGGCGCTCGAAATCGCTTCCAGGGAGAACGCTGCCGAATCGCGGCAGAGTCGTACCGGCCATCTTCGCGCCCTGACCCCAAGCGAACAGTCCACAGACGACTTTGCATCCTTAGAAGATCGGTTCCAGAGTTTGCCGCTGCCGCCTGCCGCCGCTGAAGTTGTGAAGCGCGAGCTTGGCCGTCTCGCAGGAAGCAGCCCATCCTCGCCGGATTACGGACTCGTGCGCGGCTATCTCGAAGTGCTTGCCGATCTGCCCTGGGAGGCAGACGAAGAAGCCACTATCGACCTTGAACATGCCCGCATGATTCTTGACCGCGACCACTACGGTATGACCGAGGTGAAGGAAAGAATCGTAGAGAGCCTGGCGGTACGCAAACTCCGCAACAGCAGGCACTGTCTGAACGCTCTCCAGGATGCTGCACACGCACCAACGCAGCAGGCCAGACAATCAGTTCTCTGCCTGGTTGGGCCTCCTGGTGTTGGCAAGACATCGCTGGGCCGCTCAATAGCGGTCGCGCTCGACAGGCCATTTGCGCGCATCTCGCTCGGCGGGGTTAGCGACGAAGCTGAGATCCGGGGCCACAGGCGAACTTACCTTGGCGCTATGCCAGGCAGGGTCATGCAAGCCGTTATCAGGCTGGGCAGCAGCCGCCCTGTGATCATGCTTGACGAGCTTGACAAACTTGGCCCAAAGGCCAAAGGCGATCCCGCAGCCGCACTATTAGACCTCCTCGACCCTGAGCAGCAGGACGGATTTACTGACCATTATGTCGATCTTCCATTCGATTTATCGGGCGTCTTGTTCCTGGCAACGGCCAACAATATCGAACAGGTTCCAGAGGCCTTGCGCGACAGGCTCGAAATTATCAGGTTGGCGGGTTACACAGAAGAGGAGAAGCTTCAAATCGCTCTGCGCCATATAGTACCCCGGCAAATGAGGTGGCACGCGCTCACGGGCGCAGACCTGGTATGGACAGAAGCAGGAGTTCACGAAATAATTACGGGCTACACGCAGGAGGCAGGGGTTCGGCAGCTGGACCGCGCTGTATCAACTATCTGCCGTAAAGTTGCAACATCAGTCGCGGAGAATGCCGGCAGGGCATCGAGGTTGAAAGTTGATCGCGCGATGGTGGGCGAAGTGCTTGGCACGCCGCATTTCCTGGCCGGTGACTTTGAGACGACCGTTCAACCCGGCGTGACGACAGGCCTCTTCTGGACGCCCTTTGGCGGCAAAGTCATGCATATAGAATCGGTCGTGATGGCTGGAGGCAAGAACCTGACGGTGACAGGGCAGCTTGGGGAAGTCATGCGTGAGTCGGCCAGAATCGCACTCTCGTATGTACGTGCCCGTGCCGCTGATCTTGGCATTGATCCCGACTTTTACGAACACCACGACATCCACATGCATGTACCGTCAGGTGCGGTTGCCAAAGACGGGCCATCGGCAGGCATAACCCTCGCAGTCTCGCTGGTCTCACTTCTCACCGATGAAGCCGTGCGACCCGGCATAGCGATGACGGGCGAACTTACTCTGCGCGGTCGAATATTGCCGGTGGGAGGGATCAGGGAGAAGTTACTTGCCGCGCAGCGGGCGGGAATACAGTCTGTTGTCTTGCCCGCTCAGAACCGCGCCGATGCAGATAAGATGCACCCTGACACTCTCCGTGATCTTGAACTGATCTTCGTCGAAACGTTTGATGACGTGCTTGTGGCTTGTTTCTCGCGCAACGCAAGGGTAAGTGGAAAACAAGCGAAGAGAGCACAAAACTCCGGCACGCAGAAAGGCATAGGGAGCAACGATGGGGAAGTTGCAGCATCAGCAAGGTAGATTTTGCCGTAGAGAATGGCCCATTACTGCCGCTTGGCACGCTGCTTGCTCTTGTGGTTACTGACATATTGGCACGCCACTTGCAGTAGTGATAGCGGACGCGCAAGCGCCACATTCCACTCAGCATGGGGCGCGCGACAAAGGTCGAGTACATAAATACCCATCTGGAGGTTTTAACAATGGCAACAGTAGTAGGTTTATTCGAAACAACAGGACAGGCGCAATCAGCAGTCGAGCAGCTTCGCTCTGGCGGCATCTCGGCGAATGACATCAGTCTCGCCATGCAGACTGGATCGGAAACAACCCAGACAGTCGCAACAGATACAGGAACAGGCGGCGGTGGCATCGTAACAGGTGCTGTCGGCGGCGGCGTCCTCGGCGGACTTGCGGGCCTTCTGGTCGGTATTGGCGCGATTGCTATCCCTGGTATCGGTCCTCTGGCCGTTGGCGGCCCTCTGGCGACAACATTGATTGGCGCGGGCGTTGGCGCCGCAGCAGGCGGCCTCGTAGGTGCTTTGGTTGATGCCGGCGTCCCCGAAGAAGAGGCTCATCTCTACGAAACCGGCGTGCAGCGCGGTGGCGTCCTCGTGACAGCCCGGGTTGCAGATGGTCAGGAGCAGATGGCGCAGAACATCTTGAACTCCAACGGCGCACGTGACATCCGCAACGAAGCCACGCGCTACGGCGATTCCAACTATCGCTATAACAGCACAACGACAACTAAAACTGACGACGAGGGTGGCGCCGGTGGCGCTCTGGCAGGTGGTGCAGCGGGCGCTGCTACCGGTGCTGCTATTGGTGCTGTAGTTGCAGGACCCCTGGGTGTCGGACTGGGCGCGGCCATCGGCGGCGCAGCAGGAGCAGGTGCCGGTGCTGCAGCAAGCGAAGGCGAAGCCGGTGATGCTGTAGGTGGTGCCGGTGGCGGTGCCGCTGGTGCTGCTACAGGCGCGGCTATTGGCGCAATTGGTGGCCCTATTGGTATGGCTGCAGGCGGAGCAATTGGTGCTGCCGTCGGTGGTGCTGCCGGTAAGGGTGCCAGCGATGCAGCCGAAAATGCTACTGAAGGCGCTGCGGGCACAGATACAACATACGACAGCACCTACAGGGGTAATGACGACAACACCGGCGAAGCTGTCGGCGGCGCAGGTGGTGCAGTCGCTGGTGGGCTGGTAGGCGGCGCAGTTGGTGGACCCATCGGCGCGGTCGCGGGTGCCGGTCTCGGTGCAGCCGCTGGCGCATCTGCCGGCGACAACATGGACGACGACATGGACGACGTCTCCAACACTGATGTGAACCGGACGAATAGGTCCAGCGACTATCAGAGCTAAGATGCCTTTCACGGCAGACTAGCAGTATGGAGAAAAGAAGAAGGACCGCCCATTCCGGGTGGTCCTTTTCTAAATATGTCAGGAGAAATCCAATGGAAAATCATAAGAAGCAAACCGATCAAGCTGATGATGGCACGCCCGATCCGGAGTTTGAGAAGAGTATCATGGACGTCGCCTCCGCACCCAGCAATATTGATGTGCTGTCCGGTGATGGTCCCGCGACCGGAGCCGATATAGCCGACATGGCAGGGTCCGCAGCTTTTGGTAACTCAGCCGTCGGCGGGCCAACAGGACTCACAGCACGTGCAGCCGCAGTCGGTTCTGCTGAAGACCTGCGCGACGAAATCGAAGAGGACTAGCCACAGTAAATCGACAGCCGCAATTAGCGTTGGTTATGCACAACGCAGACTGCCATACATGATATAATTCCAGATAGATTTCACAGGCATACCCGCAATTATCTGGAGGAAGCATTCATCATGACGGCAATTTATGCGTCAACAGAAACCCCATTGAAGAATCTGGCATACCAACATATCCTGACAGTCGAACAATTCACCCCTGAGGCGCTTGAAGCGCTCTTTGCCTTCGCCCAGAAAATGGACAGGCAAGTGGCGGCAGGGCACACCGATCAACTACTCAGCCAAAAGGTCGTCGCGAATGTCTTCTATGAGCCGTCGACGCGAACCGACTTGTCGTTTCAGGCTGCCACGCAGCGGCTTGGCGGGCGTGTTATCACTACCGCAGGCGGCGTCCATTACTCTTCTGTAACCAAGGGCGAGAGCCTACACGACACAATCAAGACCATCGCCTGCTATTCTGACGCCATCGTGCTGCGCCACCCTAATCGCGGCTCGGCACGTGAAGCAGCCGCCGCTTCTGATGCGCTTCGCAATTCGATGCACCGCCCGGTTCCAATCATCAATGCGGGCGACGGGACAGGTGAACACCCCACCCAGGCGCTGCTTGACCTGTACACCATCAAGGACCGCTTTGGGGCCGATATTGACGGGCTAACCATCGGCTTCGTGGGCGATCTTAGAAACGGGCGCACCGTTCACTCGCTCCTGAAGTTGCTTGCCCTCGACCGCTGCCATGTGAAAGTAGTCTGCATCGCGCCGGAGAGCCTTTCAATGCCAGCAGAGTATGTGGAGTTTGCACGCTCGCGCCAGATGCCCGTTGAAGAGACGCAGGATTTGCAGGAAGCAATCCGCAGCCTTGATGTGCTCTATGTGACGCGGGTGCAGCGCGAGCGGTTTGTCGCCCAGCAATCAGAGGAGCTATCAGCCCAGGTCTATGGACAGCCATTTGATAGCCTGGACGCGCCCCGCAAAGATGCCTTGAGGCAGTTGGCCGACCTGAAAGCAGCCCAGGAATACAGTGCCGCCCGCGATACCTACGTGGTGGACCCGATGATGCTCAGCCTGGCACGCAAAGAGATGATCGTGATGCACCCACTTCCACGTGTGAACGAAATTCCGGAAGAAGTAGACAGCGACGACCGTGCATACTATTTCCGCCAGGTACAAAATGGTCTCTACATCCGAATGGCACTCCTGGCGTCGGTAATAGACGCTATTAAGTAGACTGAACGGGAAAAACATGGCCTCCTTTGCTTGCGAGCAGAGGAGGTTTTGCTTGTCTGATATACTGGGTAAGATATTTATATAAGGAGGGACACATCTGTGTCAGCTAAGAGCAGCAAAACAACAGGGGCTTCCAGCGATAAACGCAAGATTGAAGCGGATGACCTTTACAGAATTCGCCTCGTATCCGACCCACAGGTGTCACCGGACGGTAAAACGGTTGCGTTCGTCCAGACACGACTTCGCAAGAAGAAGAACGATTATGGTTCCAACATCTGGCTGGTTCCTGCCGACGGCAGCGCGCCTGCCTCAAAGTTCACAGGCGGATCGGGCCGCGACATGATGCCGAGCTGGTCGGGCACAGGGGAGGAGATCGCGTTCCTGTCGACCCGCTCCGGTAAGCCGCAGGTCTGGATGATCAAGGTGGGCGGCGGCGAAGCACAGCAAGTCACGTTTGCCAGGCGCGGCGTAGGCCAGTTTGACCTATCTCCAGACGGCAGATGGATCGTATTCGCCACGCAGGTCGACAACGATCAGGATAAGCAGCTTGCCGCCGAAGCCAAGAAGAAAGACGGACAGCAGACAGACGGCCCAGACGCGGAAAACAGGCAGCCGGGAAATACATCCGGTGAAGGCCCTGTCTTGCCCGCCAGCGTCGCGGGAGAGTGGGCAGAGGACGAGGAAGACGAGAAAGACGCCGAAGACAAAGGCGACCACGCTAAAGTTATCACCCGAGTATACATCAAGGGAGAGGGCGTAGGCCTTTTCCAGCGTCGGACACACCTCTTCATAGTCTCCACCGGCGGAGGCAAGGCGCGTCAGATAACCGAGGGAGACTGGGATGCCGGGTCGCCCATGTGGTCGCCCGACGGTAAATCGCTGGCCTATGCCGCCAACAAGGAACCATACCCAGAGCTTACCAACGCCGCTGACATCTATGTCATGGCTGTGGACAATGAGGGTAAGGTGGGCGAAGCACGCCGAATAACTGCAACCGACCACGCATTCTATGCCTTTGACTGGAGACCCGCGAGCGACGGTTTTGTCTTCTTCGGGCATACGAGGGTAGACGAGGGCGCACTTGGTACTAACGCTGACGTATTCTTGCTGTCTATGGATGGCGAATACACCAATCTGACCGCAGACTGGGATCGCACCGCAGGCACATGGATCAACTCAGACCTCTGGGCGGGCACAGGCGAGTTGAGAGCACGATTCAATTCCACAGGCGACACAATCTACTTCATGGGCACCAGCGAGGGCGTAGCGAGCGTCTACTCTGTTCCCGTGGCAGGAGGGGAAGTGCGCGAGGCGGCCGGCGGAGGCAAGACTGTGCTGAACTTTGGCATGGCTGCGAACGGCATAGTGTTCGCGGGTGCGACGTCCAGCCACCCCTGCGATCTCTTCGTGACCGCCTTCGATGGTAAGGGTGAAAAGCAGCTTACCCGCGCCAACGATGATGTACAGGACGAGCTAGAGATAGGTGAGGCAAAAGAGTTTTGGCTTGACGGCCCAGGTGGCCAGCGCTTGCAAGGTTGGATGATAATGCCGCCGGGGTTTGACGAAAGCAAGAAATATCCGCTGATTATCCAAATCCATGGCGGACCTCATGTAGCTTACGGCGAAGCATACTTGCATGAGTTCCAGGTGCTTGCGGCGCGCGGCCATATAGTCCTCTACACGAACCCGCGAGGCAGCCAGGGCTATGGACAGGAATTTGCCGACGCTATCCTCAACGACTGGGGCGGCGTCGATTATGACGACATCATGGCTTTCGTCGATCATGCAGCCGCACTGCCTTACGTAGACGAGGAGCGTCTCGGCGTAGCGGGCGGCTCATACGGCGGCTATATGACCACATGGATCATCGGCCATACCCAGCGATTCAAGGCAGCCGTAGCAATGCGCGCCGTCACAAACCTCTATTCGGCATGGGGTTCCGGTGACTATACCTTTGGCCTCTGGAGCTGGGAACTGAGCGGCACACCACAGGAGCGCACCGATCTTTATCTCGAACGCTCCCCAATTACATATGTGAAGGAGATGCACACCCCGCTGCTCCTCACCCATGCCGAGGACGACTTCAGGGTCAATATCGAGCAGGCCGACGAGCTTTACCATGCCCTGAAAGTCTTGAAGCGCACCGTAAAGATGGTACGCTTCCCGTCGGGCGGGCACGACATCTCGCGGAGCGGCAAGCCATCCCTGCGAGTGGAGCGCATAGAGCACATAGCCGATTGGTTCGATGAGTACCTCAAGCCGTAAGGCCTATCCCTCACAGTGACAAGCAACAAACACGATGGAAGCTAAATGTCCATCGTGTTTGTTGCTTTATAGGAGGCGAGACAACCTACGGAACTTGCAGACAAAAGGCATATATGCCGTTATTCACGCCTGCACCGCTATCCGGCCACGTGACACTCACTACCAACACATATCTGCCACTAGCAAGTGTATTGGGAAGCGCAACGCTGAACGGCCTGCCGGATGGCGTTGCGGTCGAGAGGAGAGGCGCACCTTGAGGCACAAAGTACGGATCAGTCGAACTTAGGGGATATGTATAAAGTTGTGCCGAAACCGGCGTAGCGGATGGAGCCAGCAATGGATTCGCGCCCGTCTGTGTGCGAAGCCCTACCACTTCGCCTGGCTTGACCGTCAACGGTTGCGATGGAAGAACAGCACCCGCCGCCTGGAGACATTTGCCTGCTGTGCAATATGAACCTGTGCCGCCTGCCTGCGCTCCTGCAGATGAAGCCAAAAACAATTGCATAGGTGCGGGGGATTCCTTATTACCAAGTGTTGCTAGGGGGACCGCAATTTGCACCCGCGTGCCGTCGCCCGCGACACTCTGAGCGAAGAGCCACATATCGGCAGCCGAGAAATCGATTCCAGCAGGCGGCTTCACAATCTCCGTCAGGTTAGCGCGGCTATCAGAGTGTAACGTCACAAACGGTGGCGGTTGAGCGTCGTCAGCTTTGCCGAGCGCGAGCCGCACATCACGACCGCCGGGCCAGCCCGTGCCAACTACGTTGAGGCTCGCGCCGTCAGTGCTCCACGCATAACCAATCCGTGCAGCCGTGTGGGACGCCGACATGATCACGATGCGACTCGCGCTTATCGTCCGCCGGCTGAGATTACCGTCCAGCACAACCGACACCCCAACGTCCATTGCAGCAAGTTTGGCCGAGCCACCCTCGCCGAATGTTATTACGGTCCCGGCAGTAACTGTAGCCGGCCACTGGCGGCCATCCATGGTGGTTACAGTCAGAATCGTCCCCGACAGTGCGATCTCCACATGACTTATCAGACCCTCCAGATGTTTGCTTCCCGACGGCTCCGGCTTGCCTACCAGCGGAAGTGATGCCGCCTCTTCATCGGCCACCGCAGATAGTCGCAGTTTCGCGCCCGATTGGAGCATGTCACGCAAAGACTGATCGAGAGGTACTTGCAGCCGGAACCTTCCAGACGCATCGGTCGTTAGGTCTGCTGATGCAGCCGGAGGGGCCGATGTCGCGGCCTCGTTAATCGCGACCTGAATCTGCGTTGAGGGCCGCCAGTGCCAGCCTGCCACAGACACAGCATCCATCTCCACTTCGCCAGCAATGGCAGGGCCAGGTCTGGCGCTTCCATACCGCCAATCGTAGTACGCTCTGCCTACGTTCGCCATCTCGACGCGCCAATACTCAGGATTCACCGGATTGTATGTCAATGCGCGCCGCTCAAATAGCTGCATAAGCACCGTCGCGGGCTTACCCTCTACGAGCACATTCGCCCAGTAAGCCTCGGTGATCGGGTGGCCCAGCACGAAAAGGGGATCCAGCAGTTGCTCTGTAACTAACCGCCCACCAACGATGACAGTACCACTCTTGCCGGACCAGTCAGCGAAGACGGCAGGCACATTGTGGCCCGATTCCGCATCGAAATAGGCAACATTCAATAGGCCCGGATCGTTTTGTGCCGCATAGCTGCTTATCGTCCCGTCTTTGTCAATCAGTTGCGCCACAGGCTGGCCAATACTGCTTGCCACAGACATAGTATGGTTGGCGAATGAGGCGTAGGTGGGAGCATTCGGGCTTGCGGCGTCGCCCGCCACAGCTACGGCAGCAGGAGCGCGCACCTCAAACTGAGAGTTGCCGCTTTGCATGCTGCCCGTCACCATCTCGTTAACCAGCAATCCGCTCGTCACGAACCAGGCAGATGAGCGGTCAGCGGCAGGGTCGTTGATCTCCATCCGGCCCTTGTCCAGATATTCGACAAGACGCTTACCTGTGACCGACTCAGCGTACTCCTCATTAGCGACGGCGAACGGCTGCGGCCCCCAGAGCCAACTGCGAGCCACAGAACCGGACGCCAACGGCCCGTCAGCGCGCGACCAGAGATTGTAGAAGGAGGTGTCGGCCTGCCATTCAACAGGCCAGGGTGCGAGCGATAACTCTGCGGACACTTGCCGATAAGGTGTCCATGACGACATGGCAAGCAACAGGAACAACAAGGATGAACAAACAAGCCTTGTACGCGTGAAAGTGGAACGCTTCATAAGAGGGTATCGGTCTTTCGATTGGGGTGTGGCCGCTTCAGCGCCCAATATAGCATAATTTTACACCGCCCATAGGGCTATGCTATAATGCCTCAGCCACACGCCTGAAACTTCGCATTGCCTAGAGGCAGCGCCTGGATAGGAGTGACCGCAATGTTAGATCAAACAGGAACGACACGCATACCGTATGAAGACGTGATGCTTGCGATTGGCGCTTTCCTTGATGAAAGCAATGTCAGAGATATTTGCATTGTGGAATTGCGCGAAGGAATACTGGTTCGCGGCAACAAGTATTCGGCGGAGCGAAGCGGCTTGCAGGCACTTGCCGAGTCGTTCCTCTTCACTCGTGAGGACATAGAGCGGATCGTAAACGAAACATTCGAGCGGCGCAAACAACAGCACGACGCCGCAGTTCAGGCCGCCCTAGAGCAGCAAAACCAGCAAAAGGGCGGGCTATTCCGACGCTAGAGGGGTGCTTCAGGAGCGCATGTACAAAGGCTTATCAGTATCGGTCGTGATACCGTGCTTCAATGAAGAGCATGGCATAGCAGCAGTCCTGAAGGGGATGCCAGACTACGTCGACCAGGTGGTCGTTGTAGATAATAATTCCACCGACGAAACCGGACGCATCGCGTTGGAAATGGGTGCGGAAGTGGTCTTCGAGACGAAGAAGGGCTATGGTAATGCATACCAGGCAGGGCTACCGCGAGCAACAGGCGATATAGTCGCCACCGCGGACGGCGACGGCACCTACCCGACGCATTCCATCGGCCCGATGATCGACTTCATGCTTGAAAAAGGCTACGATTTCATCTCAGCCAGCCGTTTCCCCCTCCGCAACGAAGCCTCGATGCGTTTCCGTAACGTGCTCGGCAACAAGATACTCACCTGGACCACCCGCATCCTGTGGCTGCGTTGGATGGCGGATTCTCAATCCGGAATGTGGGTCTTCAAGCGCAGCGTTTTGAGCAAGATAAAGCCGCAAAGCGACGGTATGCCTTTCTCTGAAGAGATAAAGCTGTTGGTCGTTGATCATCCGCGCCTCCGCCTGGGCGAGTATCATATTGACTACCACGAGCGTATCGGCGAAACCAAGCTGTTCGCCTGGAAGGACGGGGTGCGGAATCTGCTCTTCCTCTTTGAACTGCGGCTGCGTGGAACCCTGCTCGGCAAGCTGTTATTTGGCACGAAGGGCAAGTCTTAGCAGCGCTCAACAGCCGGCGTACGATACAGATCCACAGGCGCTCAGACGCAGGCCATAGAACTATGTCCATGAACCCACTCAACATCCTCCGCGTCGGACAGCTTGCCACCTATCTGCGCGAGCTTCTCGACAGTAACGACGCACTCTATGACTGCTGGGTATCGGGCGAAGTATCCAATGTATCGCCAACGGTGTCCGGGCACTATTTCTTCACCCTGAAAGACAAAGACTCTCAGATGAAGTGCGTTCTCTTTCGCCAGCAGGCGATGTGGCAGACCGTTCTCCCAACGAACGGGGCGCAGGTTGTGGTACACGGGCGCATCTCGCTCTATGAGGCGACGGGCAATCTGCAGATTTATGTCGATATGCTCCAGGAAGAGGGCCAGGGCGCTCTCTACCTCGCTTTTGAGCAGCTAAAGATGACGCTGGACAGCCAGGGCCTGTTCGCCCAGGAGCGGAAAAGGCCTCTGCCTGTGCTGCCACGGCGCATCGGTATTGTGACATCACCCAACGCCGCCGCTCTACAGGACATACTGAACATACTTGGCAGGCGCTATCCGTTGGGCGAGGTCATTCTCGCGCCCACCCAGGTGCAGGGCGAAGGCGCATCGCGCCAGATTGCCGCTGCCATTGGCGCGCTAAACCAGCTTGAGAAAGACGAGGCGGTTGACGTTATCATTGTGGCGCGTGGTGGAGGCTCAATAGAAGAATTGTGGGCTTTCAACGAGGAAGTTGTGGCGCGTGCCATCTACGGCTCAAGAGTGCCTGTCGTGACGGGGGTGGGGCATGAAACTGACTTCACCATCGTGGATTATGTCGCTGACCTGCGCGCGCCAACACCGTCAGCGGCAGCCGAGCTAGTCGCACCCGACATCGCTGATATCAGCTACACCTTGGACAACTGGAAGAGAATGCTCGCCAGCGATATGACCGGGCGGCTGGCCATCGCCTGGGACGAGCTTGAGTCTGAGCGGCAGCAGCTACAACGGCTCTCCCCATTGTGGCAGGTGGATAGCGATAGGCAGCGCATATCAGCGATGGCATCCGCAATCCAGACCAATTTGCGGCACCGTCTTGCCCTCGACGTAGAGCGCGTAAAGAGCGCGAAGGGCAGGCTCGATGCGCTCTCTCCCTTACAAATATTGAAACGCGGCTATGCAATTGTGCGCGACCTCGACAGTGGGAAAGTGGTCAGCAGCATGTTAGACACCGAGCCTGGTCACTTGCTCGAAGTCAGACTGTCTGACGGGGCGTTCGGTGCCAGGGTAGAACAGCCGAACAGAGTAGCTGGAAGCGAAAACAAGGCGAATTGAGTCTATAGAGATATGAGGAGTGGGATGGCAGCGAATAATAACGGTAGCGGCAGCGGAAAAGCGCACGGGGAGAACAAGGCGAGCTTCGAGGAAAACTTTGCGCGACTGCAAGAGGTAGTCGCCACGCTCAGCGAAGGCAACCTCACCTTGCAGGAAGCGCTCATGTCTTACGAAGAAGGCATGGCCCTTGCCGAACGCTGCGGCAACATGCTCGATGAGGCTGAGCTTCGTGTGAAGCAGGTAAGCGAGCGCGCCCTGAGAGCGGGATCGGCATCTCTTACCGACCTCGATGAAGAGATACGCGGGCTGAACCGCAAGGGCGACGACGGCCTTATCGCCATCGAGATAGAGAGCTTCGACACCACACTCATTTTCGATGACCCAACCGCCCGGAAACCGCAGGCACCGCAGGAACAGCCGGACAACAAGAAGCCGCCTCAGCGCCCACAGTTACCGCCCCTGCCTGATGACCTTGACCCCTTGTTTGACGACGATGACTGACACAGGCAAGACGCAGGGAGGATAGTCGGTGCTATTTGACATCCTGACACTCTTCCCGGAGATGTTTCCGGGCGTGCTGGGCGCGAGCATTTTCAAGCGCGCCGCGATCGCTGGACATGTAAAGGTACGCCTCCATAACATCAGGGATTACACCACCGACCGCCACCACACCACAGACGACTACCCCTACGGCGGCGGTATGGGCATGGTAATGAAAGTCGAGCCGGTCTTCCGCGCCGCCGAGTGGGTATACCGCCTCGCAGAGGAGCCGGATGCCATTTCGCTCTACACACCACCCCCCGAAGCGCTCACCGCGCCCGATGAGCCAATCCCAACACCCTCTGATGTGCCAATAATCCTGATGAGCCCCCAGGGCCGCCGCTTTACGCATTCCGTCGCTGAGGAGCTTGCACAGCACCCGCGCATAATGCTGGTGTGCGGGCACTACGAGGGATTTGACGAACGGATACGCCGTCATCTTGCCACAGATGAGATTAGCATTGGCGATTATGTGCTGACCGGTGGAGAACTGGCGGCTATGGTCATTACCGATGCGGTATCACGGCTTGTGCCCGGCGTGCTTGCGGAAGGCTCCGCGCACGATGAATCGCATGCACGTGGACTGCTTGAGTACCCCCAGTACACCCGCCCTGCCGGCTTTCGCGGCTGGGATGTGCCTGACATCCTCGTGAGCGGTCACCACGCCAACGTAGAGAAGTGGCGGCGGCGAGAGTCAATAAAACGCACGCTAGAGCGCAGGCCTGATCTGCTCCAGACAGCAGAACTCACAAAGGAAGAGAAGAAGTGGCTGGCAGAGCTACAGAGCGAAAGTGAGCAGGAGTAATCCGGGCCAACCTGTTAGCGCAGCACGAACCCGGTGACGCCTTCAAGCCCCGATTGCTGGCCGCGCAACTCGAACAGCCAGTTGCCGGTGGGTGCGGCCGGGAAGGCTTGCGTGGGCACTAGCGTAAAGGAAAGAGCGCCGCTCGGGTCTGCCTGATATTGGCCGCCATTTGAGCCGTTAGGATAGACTTTCGTGCGATTGGGGTCGGTAAACTTCACCTGCACCGGCTCGTTGGGCACAAGTCCGGTCGCGGTAAATGTGAACTGCCCGTCCGGAGGGCCGGCACGCGGCCGCACACCTATTACGAGACCTCCCGCGGGCTCAGTTGGGACGGGTGGGTAGGTCGCCGTCGGACTGACGGTCCCCTGCGGCCGCGGCGTTGATGTTCGAGTCGGTGCGGGCACGACCGCGGAGCTTGTAGCTTGCGCTGTTACGGTCGCGGTCGCGGTGGCTGTAGCCACAGTAGTTGCTGTGTGGGTGGGTGTGGGCGCGAACGGATCAGGCTCATACAAGAAGAAGTAGGCGATCGATTCGTGGTTGCTGGCCTTACCGTGGAAAGTCACAGCCCACACACCGGGCGACAACCCGGCAGTGGGCAGGGCCACGTTAACGGCAGTGCCGCCAGCGGCAGCACGTACGGTGACTTTCGCGTCGGTGGCCGCACCGTCAGGCGACGTAAACCACGAGACAATGTCCTCAGCCGGTCGGAAGTCCGTCAGGGAAACAGCGAAGGACGCACCGATTGGGCCTGCCTGAGGTGAAATCTCGGCGTCCACGGAAGGGGGAAGTGGCGGCTTTGAGGGGATGCCGCGCGCCGACGGAACAAGTGTGGTTGGCAGCGGTCCACCGTAGATCCAGCGATAATAGTGCACGCCGACATTGCCCATTTGCACCTGCCAGCCTTTGGGGAATGAAGGAATATAGGCGAGCGAGCGGCGTTCGTACATCTGGAACAGCGCATCATAATAGATGCCGTCAATCTTCACCCGCGCCCAGTACGGCTCGGTAATCGGGTAGCCCATCACGAAGATCCAGTTGGCTAACGTCTGGCCGTCCGACATCTTGCCATTCTCTTTGACAAGCCCCTTCAGATTGAGGAAATCCCACATGGCACGCGGTATATTGTGACCCAGCACATCGTTGTAGGCCGCAAGCTGCGCACCGGCAAACAATGCCAGCGCGGGATTGTCACCCACCTGTCCGGCGCGGTTGATCGTTGCGCTTACAGACTGCCCGGTGCGGTCCGGGGCACGATTGGAGCCGGGGCCTTTGAGGGAGGCTACAGGCCGGAATGAGGTGTATGTTGGGGCGTCCGCGTCAGCGGTGAGGCCGTCGCCCCCTACAGCGATTTCGGCCGGCTGGAGGGGATTGTACGCTTTATCGCCAACTTGCTGCTTGCCGGAAACCATCTCGGCCACCAGCAACCCGGTGGTAACGAACCATTCGCTCGTCGTATCACCATCGGGATTGTTGATCTCCATCCGCGCCTTGTCGAAGTACTGTACAAGGCGCGTACCGGCTTTGTTGCCGCTATATGGCTCAGTTTTCACCTGGCCCGGTTGGGGACCCCAGTACCAGCTTCGCTGTGCCTGGCTTGATGCTACGGGCGAATCGGTGCGCTCCCACAGTCGCTGGAAATTAGGATGGGCAAAGCCGCCATCAGGTAGGGGTTGCTGTTGAGCCAATGCGCCCTGAAGGAATGAAAGTGCGGCAAGAAGAGCCGCGAAGAGCCAAAGGGTGAGGAGCCTTGGATGGTTGCGCTGCCGTGTCACCCTCGGAGTTTAGCACGCTTGCCTGAAGGCTGTCAAACAAGCATCAATAGAAGAAGAGCCGAATACCTGTGCGGCATTCGACCCTTCTATCACACTTGGCTGCTAAAACTGCTCTACTTCTTTGTAAGCGGAATTGCATCTACTTCAAGTAGATCAGCATCATTAGCACCGATGGTCAGCCCATCTTCGTAGATGCCCGCCTGGTAGCCGTCGGCCGCCACGATTACGCTGTACTTCTGCCCGCGCTCCACACCGGGAGCGGTGATATAGAACCCATCCTGGTCAGCCTGACCAACAGCCGCTGTATTCTCCTGCAGATTGCTGTTCGTAAGGTCGTTGACGTTGACGCCTGGCTTCAATAGGAGGATCATGGCGCCGGGAATGCCCTTCTGTGTGTCGGCATCGACAATCTGCCCCTTGAGCACAACACCGTTGTCCTGGCTGGGTCCGGGTGGCTCCGGGGTTGGCTCTGAGTTTGCGTCACCAATCACGAACGTGCCCGACTGCACAGGCTTGTTGTTTAGATAAAGGGTCAGCTTGTAGTCACCATCAGGCAAACCTGCGTCGAGGGCAAGAGAGATGCCGGTTGTGCCTTTCGCGCCGTTCTTCCATGTGCCGGCGTTCTTCTGGTCCACGGCGACCTGGCCGTTATACTCCCAGACCGCTCCCCATTTTGTGCCGTCCCTCATACCCTGATAGGAGAAGAGTGCGACGATCTGCTTCGCGCCCGAGGTAAACGTTGTTCCCTGGTTCACCAGCTTGTTGTTCTTGATGTCTGTTCCAAAGGCAATCGCCCCGAAGTTCGTGCCGCTGCCCGGTGTGGGCTGAGGTGTCGCCGCGCTTACTGTCTGGGAAGGCAGAGGCGCAGGGGTCGAGTTGCCGATCTTTATGACTTCGTTGACATACGGCACCGCGAGGTTGATTTCGCGGATACCACCAAGGCCAGGTCCCGCGCCCTCGGCATGAGCAAAGGTCGGAATACCTATCTGATCGCCGTCATCATTGGTAGCAAGACCGCCTGAGTTACCGGCGTTAATGGCGGCATCCGTCTTGAACGAGTCGTCGTTACCGTCGCCATCCTGGTCGTCAAAACCGGAGATTTTGCCTTCTGTGTATGTAATGCGCTCACCGCCCGCGCCCGGATAGCCAAAGATGTATACCGGGTCGCCAATATCGACCTGGTCCGAGTCGGCCAGCTTCATGGCAGGAATCGGTATTGCTGAGGGCAGCTTGACTTTCGGGTCGATCATGCGGAAGATCTTGACGACTGCCACGTCAATATCGGGATTGCCGGAAACCACGTGGGCCAAATAGGTTGGTTTTGGTATCTGGCGCGGATCCGTCTGAGGCGCTATACCAACAATACCGTCCGGATTATAGGTATCGCCGTTCTTAAGGTTCAGGCCGGTATCGTCCTGGCCGTACAGGTCTGTATGGCCAACACAGTGCCAGTTGGTGACGATAACGCCCTCGCCCAGGTGTGTGCCCGAGCAAGTGCCGAAAATCTTCATGTCGGGGTCGACTATAAGGATCTTAACCGCCGCCAGGAGAGCGCGCTGCCGATTCTCCTTGGTGAGCGCGGTAGTTCTGGTTGGCGAGAAAAGAACACCGGTGAGCAGTATGCCCAGCGTCAGTGCAATCCATAGTCGCGTACCGTTAAGTTTACGAGTCATAGCTCCAATCCTCTCTATTTAGGGCAAACGCCAGTTGTTTACGAGCTTGTCATTGGCGCTGGTTGCATTGTCCACGTCGCCGGCCCGAGTCGCGTAACTCAGGACATAGAAGGTGTCACCAGACATCACGATGGTGTCGATGCCGTGCATCAAAGCAGGCATTGAGGTGCCACCGTAGGGCGAATCAAGCAGATAGCCGCTTTCTATTTGAATTGCATCTCGGTTCTGGACCGTAAGCGAGTGTACACTGAGCACACGATAGCCTACGCGAGCGTCTTGCTGGGCGAGAGTGTAGTTGGCTGCAGCCTCCTGCAAACCGCCGTCCCGAGGCAGTAGCTCCGCCTTGGGCAGCTCAAACACAGCAGCACGATCACCAAAAGTTCCACCATTCCTCAGGTCAGCAACGGCAAAGGCCGCGCCGGATTCTGAGGTCTGTACCCAGGTGGCGGGATAACTGAGTGTGGTTCCACCCGCGCTCGCGGCGGTTGTCTGGTTCGTGATATACCACATAAGGAAGAAACCAAGGACCAGTGCGACCGCTACGGTCACCCACACCATCCACTCCGGCTCGCCTTCCTCGCGCCGAACAGGAGCAACTGCTGCATTTGCATTGGCATTTATCATTTCATATGCTCCTTTTGGTCTACGCACGAGCCGCTGCCAAAGTTGCAGCATTCAAGCGTCGAATAATTCCAAACAGTACAAGGAAGGTGGCGCCCGCGACGACAGCAGCGACAACGAGTGCATACCAGGGATTGAACGATAGGCCGCCAAGGCGTGTTACCTGGCCGAGGAGGAAGCTAACTACACCATTGAGAATGGCAGCAATTGTAACGCCGAGCGGCAGCCAGAATGGACCTTTGCGCTCAAACTTGGCGACCCCGATGAAGTAGCCGGTGATACCCGCGAAACTCGCCTGCGCAAGCGCCGATGTAACGACACGCATCACGCCGACCGCGAGGTCCACTCCATTATTGCCCACGATGTACTGCATGTTGAGCAGGGTGGCATAGCCAAGACCCGCGGCCGCGCCATAGATAATGCCGTCCACGCGCTCGTCAAATTCGTTGCTGAAGAAGACAGTGTAGCGAACGGCTGCATACTTGAGGAACTCCTGGACGAAGCCAACGATCAGGATGGCAGCAAGCAAGTCGATGAGCAGATTGTTGCCGGTCCAGTTCTGAACGCTGAAGAAGTTACGAATCAGGGGCTGGCCTATGCCGACCGCCAGGACTGCTCCCAACAGAAACACCCCCAGCACATACGTCTTGGGTTCAGGTTCAAGGCGATCCTGAGTGTAGAAAGCCACCAGCCAGATCGCGGCCGGAACAATCGCCATAACAATACCGGCGACCAGGAGCCAGTTGCCTTCCAGCCGCCAATCTGACAGCCCGAACACCAGCGCCACAATCGCGGCGAAGACAACGGCTGCTCCCACTGTAATGAGGAGCGGGCCGGCAGCAGCCTTATTCTCGCGGGCCAGGCGCTCATATTGGGCCGCTGTGTATGTACGCCCGCCAAGCGTATAAAGCCTCTCGCCTGCAGCGACGTCTGTATCAGCGAGCTTATCAGTGCTGTTCAAGCTAATCCCTCCTTAGGTTTTCATGGCCAAGAGCAGGACAACCTTTGCCCCGCCGGACGTGCCGCAGCGGTAGGCGCGCACTTCCGGACCTACGTGTAGATAATACACGCTTAGCATTGAAATTATAGGTTTGCTCGTGGACGATGTCAATACCCATAAAGTTGTAACGGCAATCGAGAAAAAGAGTGACGCCCGTATTTCACACCGAGCTTAAGTAACGGCCAATGGCGAGGGAATGCACCTTCGCCATTGACTTCAACTCTATGTTGGCGCGGTATCGAGATTGGATTTATGGAGCCACCCAGCCGTTGCGCCGTGCTACTTCCGTTCCAAGTAGACCTAGCAGCACGTCGTTTGGTGTGCCCGCGAACTCAGGGTGATACTCAAAACGGTTGCGCTCAAAGTACTGCACCAGGAAGCCGTTCTCCATAAGCTCTTCTGAGATGGGATATCCAAAGATAGCCAGCCCGCCGTGCCCCTGCCAGTATTTCAGGAAGGCGCCGCTTAGTGAGTGCTGGGTTTCCGGGAAATAGGCCTGCGTGGGTGTGCTCTGGAATGGTACACCGGGCAAGAAATTCCTGCCTTGCGTCACTTGCCTGCCCAGGAGGCCCATCAACACCTCGTTTGGTGTGCCGACAAACTCAGGGTGATACTCGAAGCGGTTGCGCTCAAAGTACTGGACGGTATAGGTCTTTCCATCGGTTGAGCTAACTTCGGGGAATTCCTCCGAGATAGGATAGCCGAAGATAGCCAGCCCACCGTTATTCTTCCAGAAGTTCAGGAATGAGCCGCGTAAGCTGTGGCCGACTTCCGGGAAGTAGCTAAGACTGGCAGTGTTTGCCAGCTGGGGAACTCGGTCGAAGGCGCGAGGTCTGGCCGTTGCCAGCGTTATGTCAAGTGTCTTTATGTCATTAGCCGTGCCGTCTAGCTCCACGGTAAATGGCCCGGCAGGTAGTACGCCAGGGGCCGTAGCGGAAAGCGAGTAGATGCCGCTGGCGAGATTTGCGAAGCTGTACTGGCCGCCGGCGTCCGCCGCGACGGTTCGCTCCGGTCCATTTACACCTATCGACGGCTTCAAGTGAACGACTACGCCCGTCGGGGTTCCACCGCGAATGGTGCCCCTGACCATCGAACGTCCGCCACCGCTGCCAGGCACGACGGTCAGGTCGAGCTTGGCGGTCAGCTTGCTTGTGGTGCCGACAGCGACCAGGCTATATGCACCGGGCGCGGTATCGCTTGGGAGCGCCACCTCAGCGCGGAAGCCGCCCTGTGCGCCCGATTGCGCTGTACCCAGGCCCCGATTGCCGCCCGCAGACTGCAATGCCAGGTCAACTATTTCATTGGGGCCGAAGCCGCCGCCTGTGATAGCTAGCAAAGAACCGGGGGACGGCTCATTGGTATCAAGCTGCAGATTCGGGCCTTGCACAGGTGCCTGAGTTGCGGTAGGACCGGGTGTGTTGGTGGGTTGCGATGGTGGTGTGGGTGTACGGGCCGGTGGCGGGCCTTGCTGGGCCAGTTGGACGGCCCGCAAAGCGTTTACGCGTCCCCTGCCGGAATATTCGTCGTAACCTACTGGGCCAACGTCGTCCGCCGAATCTTCGAGGATATAGCGTACATCATCAGCCGTGAAAGAAGGGTTGATTGACCAGACGAGCGCCGCGACGCCCGAAACGATGGGGCACGAGAAGGATGTGCCGTTGCCATACTCGTAACCAAGCCCGCCATCGCCGCCCCATGTGGTGCTCAGGATGCCGACGCCCGGTGCCGAGATGTCAACATAAGGGCCATATGAGGAGAAGCCCGTAACGGTATCACTCCGACCCGTCGCGCCGACCGACAGCACGGTGTCGTTGGCGGCCGGGTAGTGCGGCTTGCCGTCGGGCGTATTGCCCGCAGCGGCGACAAAGAGCACGTTATGGTCGTGTGCGTACTTGACCGCGTCGTCCTGCACGGGGCTGGTGTCGCCGCCGCCGAGGCTGGCGTTAATGATGTTCGCCCCGTGATCGACGGCCCAGCGGATGCCGCGTGCAACCATCTCATCGGAGCCGGAACCGTTACGGCCGCCCAGCACCTTCACAGGCATAATTCTGGCACCCCACGACACGCCTGCGACGCCTTCGCCGTTGTTGCTGATGGCTCCTACTATGCCCGCTGTCATAGTGCCGTGGCCAAAGTCATCGTACGGGTTGTCATCATTGTTGTAGAAATCGTAGCCCGGAACGATCTTTTCCTGCAAGTCGGGGTGGTCAGTGGCCGTCCCTGTATCGAGTATTGCGACAACTATGTTCGTTGAGCCTGTGGTAATGTCCCACGCTTGCTCGGCCTGGATCTGAGTGAGGCTCCACTGCTGCCCCGCTGCATACTGGGGATCATTGGGTGTCTGGTCGGCATAGTACACGTTGTTGGGTTGGGCATAGGCCACCAGACCTGTTGACTCAAGCGCGGTCACGGCAGCATTTACGTCAAGTGAGTTTGCGTCTGCTGCCGACAACTTATACACGCCGGGCACAACCTCATCCGCGACGGCCAGGTTGAAGCAGTCCATCATCTGGGTCAGAATGCGCGAAGATGGCGTACCCGGCTCACGAAGCTTGATGAGCACCTCACCGGGAACATGATCTATGCTCCGGTCCACTTGCCGGTTGAAGGTTTTTGCATTATCGGCCGCAAATCGACCCTGTGCATGCGTTGATTGCGGTGTCACACCCAGCGAGGCGGGCAGCAACAGGAGCAATGTAAGAAGGGCTCCAGCAAAGCGATACCGTGTGCCCAGTCGTTTCCCGGTATTGGTCATGAAGTCTATACCTCTCGTTACTAAAATTGCAGGATAAGGAAATGCACTGAAATATTACCCGAATCGTAAGAGGTCCCCGGTTGCCCGAGGACATCCACGGATCGAACCTACCATAAGCACGCATGCGCCGATTGCCGCCTGTCTATATCACAGACACGAAAAAGAGCCCCGCGCCAAGTACACACCCAGTATACCAGAAACGAGTAGCACAACAGCAGGTTTCGGAAACGGCCATATCAAAATCTACACAGCCAAATCAGTTCGCATAATGAACGGTGTAGGGGCGCAGCCGTCGAGAACGCTAACGAAGCTCAAACAGCCATGCGCCGTCCCAGTTATAAATAGGGCGAACATGGTCCGATTTTAGCATAGCGGCGACATCCAGCGCGCCGCCTCGCGACCCCACGAAAATGTGTGTTACCCCTTCGGATTTGAGCGCCTGCCAGTCTGCTTCTCGGCACACCGAGGGCTGTACGCTCGCGCCGCATACGAACGGCTCATAGCCGATCAGCCTGCGAACCTTTACAAGATATTCAGGATCGGCCAGGCGTTCGTTGTAGGCAGGCAATGGCGGAACCGAGGAGGGCAAGCCGGCAATAAGGGGTGTCCACATGCCCGCATCTGTGCCGTATATGTTGTCTGGTGCCCACGAAAAGGCGAAGGGATTCGCGAGCACATAGGAGTCGTGTGGCAGGTTATCACGCATCCATACCAACGCTTGCGCGTCACCCTCGGTTACGTACAGCTTCTTATCGAGTGATGTTGCAGTTGGGAGCGCAGCAGCCGTACCCGACAGCAGCAATGCCACGCCCATCAAGGCAGCCAGCGACACCCTCCACAGTCGCGGCCAGGGCCTTGCCAGAGGATCCGGCAGCGAGAGCAGCCAGCCGCACACAACTGCTACAGCGTACCCGGACAGCAGAGCAAGCGGAAGCCAGATGCTTTGCCCGATTGTGTTGACATCGAGGTAGCCTGCGAACGGCAACCGGAAGCCGGGCATTATCCAATCGAACCAGTATGGGTTCGACCATAGGGCCAGAGGCAACCACACAGCGGCAGATAGCAAGAGGAGCCACTTACGGTGGCGGAAGGCAAAGATCACACCAACTAACGACAAGGCCAGCATGAGCCATATAGACCAGTGCGAAAGCAGACCACCCAGGTCGGTTAGATTGTAATATTCCTGCTTTCCCGGCGTGTCACGCCCGACAAGGTGTGTCCTGAAATTCTGCACCAGATTCACCAGCCACGGGCTGAGCGCGGCCAGAGACAACAGAGCCAGTAAGCCTGTTCTCCTGAGAGGTGCCAGCAGTTCACGGCTACCTACCCGCCGCCATAATCCTGCGGCGAGCCTGCCCAGCAGATAGAGCAGCACGAAAGTGGCATACACTATGGCGATGCGGTAGTGAGTAAGGAAAAGCCCCGCGGCGCCAATGACTCCGAGCATATAAGGGCCGGATTGGCGTATGGCCGCCTGCCATGTCACTGTCGCATTCGGCTGCGGCTGTGCGCTCGATGCGGGGCGAAGCGGGCGCTGCACCACCTCGAGAAAGAGCACCCACGCGACCGGAAGCAGTGCAAGCCCCAGGCCCTGCGTGTACCTGCTCCAGTTGACGTAGTAAGCAGGGAAGATGGAGTAGAGGCCCGCGAGCGCTCCCGCCAGCAAACCGGCCCACCTGTTGTCCAGCACCTTCCAGCCAAACAGGGTGAGCGTAAGCACGGGCAGCGCCGTTGCAAGCTGTCCAACCTGGGGCATAAGCGCCGTCACACCAAGGGGATCAGTAATGGAGGTCAGCCACCCGATCGACGCTACAAGGCTGTGAAAGCCGTAATGATAGGTGAAGGAGGCGAGCGGCGCATAAGGCTCGTAGTTGGATGGAATGCCGCCGCTTTGCAGGAACATCTCCGAGATGAGCGTGTGATGATAGGCATCGAGGCCCATGCCGGAAAGGAGGTCTCGTAACGGCAAGAAGCGCACGAATAAGGTCGCCACCAGCGTCAGAACGAGTAGCGCCCAGAACGCGACATCCGGCGCACTAAGAGCAGGGAAGCGCAAAGCGGTCTCGCGCCTGATAACGCTCACGACCAGCGCAACAGCGCATATTATCAGTAAGATCCACATGCCGATGCTGCCCAGCGGCAAACCAACGGCGCGTGTCACTAGAAAGAACACTGGAAGCGCGAGCAAAGTGACGGCGGGCGCTGCAAGCACGCGCTGGCCTGCTGTCAGGCGGCTGGGCAACCAGGCAAGCAGCGCAAGGCCCGGAAGCAGAAGGAGCAGCAACCACGCGACCACCTGAAGAGTGCTCCCTGTTACAGTGTCTACAAAGTCGGCTGCGGCATCTGCCGGACCATACCGATAATAGGTCGTAATAACGAGGTCGCCCTCGCCCGGCCCGGCATCGGTGTACATCTTGCCGGCGGAGAGCGCATCGAAAGAATTGTAGCGGAGGGCAAAAGCCGTACGCAGGGGCTGTCCAGGCGTCTCGAACGTCAGCGTGTAAGTGGTGTTCTGTGAGGCCGCGATTGGCGGGAATTCAACCTGAAGGTATGGATTAGCGGCAAAACTGACTGTGTCGAAAGTATTACTGTAGATAATAGTTCCGCTCAGCCCGTCGCCGGTCAGGAGACGAACCTGTCCCGATGTGGGCAAATGGTTGAAGGTCGATGCCTGTACATCGATGCGGGCCAGGTTTGCGTGGCGGCTCTGAAAGCTCTGGCCGACAAGTGAGGTGTCGAACTCCGCTGTGTTGCTGTCGCTCAGGTGCTGCTCTGATTGGCGTATCTCAGCGCCCGCCGACAACGAAAGCAATCCATAGATCGACATGGCGAGCAAGGCCACAATGCAGACCGACATTATCAGCAAACGGAAGGGATTCGGCAGCGGCAGGGCGAGTGAGCTGCGTAAGTGGCGCATGCGTGCCTGTACTGTACTTTGCGGTGGTTGAGCGGTAGGTGGGCGAAGCCTGATTGATGGGCGAGTTGGTAAAGGTTGCTGCATGGCTTGGCCTGGGCCGACAGTTATACCTCTACGATTTCGCGCACGGAAAAGGTGAGCGGCTCAAGGCCTGCCGGGGTCAGCACGTGGGTATCCTCAATGCCAATAGCGCCGCGCCCCTCAAATATCAGCTTCGGCTCGACGGCAAGCACCATGCCCGCCTCCAGCACTGCGCTCGTGCCGCGCTGGAGGGGCGGCCACTCGTCCAGTTCGAGCCCGACTCCGTGCCCAACAAACGGCACCTTCTGGCCGGGTGAGACATCCTCAGGCGGCCCCATGAAGTTGCGCTCATAGCCAAGCTCGGTTGCGTAACCTAGGGCTAGATCGAACACATCTCCGCTCGTGATACCAGGCACTACCGCACGCTCAAGTCGGGCTGAAACCTCCAGCATGGCTGCATAGGCGTCCAGCCAGAATTGCGAGAGTCTGCCAATCGAGAGCATACGGGTCTGATCAGCTATATAGCCACCCCATTCGCCTGTGTAGTCGAGGAACACAGGCACACCGCCCTCGATAGGCCGCGTGCCTGCACCAACCGGCGACCATGGTCCGGGACCAGAGCCACCTGTGGGCGAATTCATAAAGGAGGGAAGCGCACCGGACACGCCTGCGAGCAGTTGGCCCATGTGCATCTCTTGACCGTAAGCGCGAATCCGGATCGCCCCACTGTGTCCCGCCGAGCGTGTCGCGGCCTCCACCAGCGCCGCCAGTTCTACCTCTGTGATGCCCTCGTGCAGATTGGCAGCGGCGGCACGAAAGCCAATGTCAGCAACGTGGGCCGCCTTGCGAATGATAGAAAGCTCGTATGCGCTCTTTAGGGCGCGCACCCTCCTGAACAGGCTGCTTGCATCAACGAGTTTCGCGCCCAGTGGAGCCAGGGCCTTCTCGTAAGCCTGGAAAGTGGAGACGGGCAGGGTGTCAAACTCGAAGCCGATAGCAGCAGGTCTGCCGCCGGCAGCCTCAATCATCCCGGCCAATTCACGCAGAGAGCGAATGCCGACAACAGTGCCGTCAGGCAACATCGAGTCGCTACGTGCGCGGACCTCGTGCTTGCGTACCATGACGACAGGATCACCCGAGGCAGGCAAATAGACCTGAGCCTGTTGAAGCGTGCCCGACAGATAGTAGACATCAGCGTTCTGGGTCGCCAGCACACCGTCTATCCCTGCTTCGACCAGCAGCTTTTGCAGGCGCACCGCCCGACCTTGCAATTCGGCGGCAGGTATAACTTCGGCGGGCTTATAGCCCTGTTCTTTACTGGAGTTATTTTCTTCCATACACCCGCCAGTATAACATAACCAACCCCTGCCAGTGGCACTGCAATTGCTCCAGCAGCGGCTATGGAATCGAGACAAATCGGCAATGCTTCTCAGCGCGCTTGGATTGGTTGCTCCGGCTACGTCTACAAACATTGGCGTGGCCGATTCTACCCCGAAGGGCTGCCGGCATCACGCTGGCTGGAGTATTATGCTCAATCCTTTGACACGGTCGAAATCAATAACACTCACTACACGATGCCATCACCGGAGACGTTTGAACGGTGGCGAGACACATCGCCCGAAGGCTTCCGTTTCGCCGTAAAGGCCAGCAGATTCATTACACATATGAAGAAGCTGAAAGATCCTGATGAGCCGCTCGCCCTGCTTATAGGACGTGCCCGCCTGCTGGAGCCAAAGCTTGGACCAATCCTTTACCAGTTGCCCCCAAGGTGGCGCTACAATGAAGAGAGGTTGCGCGCCTTCCTGGCGGCGCTGCCACAAGGCATGGAGCACACAATTGAGGTGCGCGAAACGTCGTGGCTCAACCCATCCTTTTTTCAGTTGCTGGAAGAGTCGCAGGTAGCATTTTGCATGGCGAGCCTTCCGCACTATCAGTCGCCCATTGTAGCCACGGCCCCATTCGTCTACATTCGATTCCACGGGTCGGGCGCAATGTACTATTACAGGTATACGAGCGATGAGCTGCGAAAGTGGCGCGATGTCGTGCTCGGCTTTCTCGCTGACGGCAAGACCGTCTACTGCTACTTCAACAATGACCCTGAGGGCTGGGCAATAGAAAACGCCCGTGAGTTGATACAGTTGGTTAGGGAAGGGTGAGAGTGGGGCGCTGCCTGCTTCGCCCTGTCTAACGATCATCAACCCCGCGATTTACACAAGGTGACACGCTTCATGTACGTGTTGTAAAATAGCGCAAGGCCTGCGGCATAAACGTCATGTTTGTATCGAGGCCAAGAAAAATACAGGCAGATAGCCTGGCGAAACGTGTGGATTGTTTCTCCTAGCAAACCTCGGTGGTGAGAGAATCTAGACAGGCTTGACGTATATAGTATGCTATAATTGCGAACGCCGGTCGCGACGACGCACGGCTTAGACACGGGAGAAATAGGATATGACAAACGAGCAGCATACACACCAGAATCAAGAGAATAAAGAGCACGTACATACAGCGGACCACAAAGAGCATGATGACGTAAGACGGCAACACGAGGCCTTTAGAAAGCAGAAGGATAAGTTCCTTGCCGAGCACCCACAATCGCCGCTGTTGCCCGAAGATAAGGAGAATTTCAGAGGAGCCAACTACTTCCCTGTCGATCTCAAGTACCGGGTTACGGCCAATTTTGTGGAAGAGACGAGGCCCGGAGTCTTTAAGGTGCAAACCACCACGGGCGATTTCAAGGAATATACTCGAATTGGCCGCCTGGAGTTTGAGATAGACGGGCAGAAGGTGAGCCTGGTGGCCTTCATGCCGCCATCTGACGAACCGCTGCACGGCAACAGGCTCTTTGTGCCTTTTCGCGACAAGACATCCGGTAAGGCTAGCTACGGCGCGGGCCGCTATCTCGACCTAAACAAGCGACCGGGCAGCCAGTACGTGCTCGACTTTAACCGGGCATACAATCCATATTGCGCCTATAGTCCTTATTATTCTTGCCCGCTGCCGCCCGGCGAGAATAACCTTGCGATTGAGATTGCGGCCGGCGAGAAATCGTTCCACGACCACGACTAAATCATGTTATGCCGGCTGTGTAACAGGGGTCGTATTCATAACGACGGAACGGACCGCCATGCGTAGGAGGATGATTACGCAGCCGGCATAACATTGGGCGAATAGTTGTCATTCCCTGAGGAGGATAAACGTGGATATTGACCGGGCAGGTACTTCAGATGTTGATGATGCGAGCGATGGCGAAAAGAAGAGTAGCCGAGGCTGCATCTTCTGGTTGATTGTGCTACTGGTGCTTGTTGGTGGCGGCGTGGCTACAGCAGGCTTGATGGGCACAATAATCCTGCGTGAGGAAACACCTCTACCCGGTGAGGAATTCATAAGCGACCTGGGCCTCCGTTTGCTGGCCGTTCCCGGCGAATATCACGACCGAAAAATACCGCAGAAAGCAGGCGTCACAGCCGCCAATGGCAAAGCCCTCTTCGACGTGCAGTGCGCGTTCTGCCACGGCCAGAACGGAGATGGAAGTGCACAACTGGGTGCAACGATGTACCCACGCTCTGCTATCCTGACCAGTTCACGAACGCAGACCAAAACGGATGGCGAACTCTTCTGGTTGATTGAGCATGGTATCAACCTGACAGGTATGCCTGCCTGGGGTACGAACTACGGCGGTGCTAACAGCGAAGATGAGATATGGAGCATGGTGGCCTATATTAGAGAGTTAGCCGGCAGATAGCTACGCAGCCAACTACGGCAGGGCTTTCGGGAATACTGGACGCGCTGCGTCCAGTTTTTCTTTTGCTCTGGCAAGTTCGAGAGCTTAGTTGCGCTCCACAGGGAGGGCGCTGATGGAAATCTTCGTTTTCAGAGATATTGACATCGTCACAATTGCAAGAGTCTTGCTCGCCTTTGTGCTGGGCGGTGTTGTCGGCTTTGAGCGGCAACGAGTACAGCGGCCCGCAGGTCTACGCACACACATGCTTGTCTGCGCGGGTGCGGCCTGCTTCACAGTTGCTTCAATCTATGGCTTTGATAGCTTCGGCACCAATCGCGACCCGGCCCGCCTTGCCGCCCAGATTATCACAGGCATCGGTTTTCTCGGTGCTGGAACGATATTCCGCACAGGCTCGACGGTGCGAGGGCTAACCACAGCATCAAGCATCTGGATTACGGCCTCAATTGGCATTGTCGCCGGATTGGGCATGTTCTGGCTGGCGGTTTTCACGACCCTACTAACATGGTTCGCTCTTTACGTGCTCAAGACCGCGGAACTCCGGCGCAATAGCCCCATACGAAAGTCGGGAGAGCCTTCAATCACGGGGCGCCCTGACGATGATTTGGACTGAACAGTGTTAGCCCGACCGTCCAATGGCAAACGGCACACTCTGCGCCGAGTAGTCTCTAGCTTGCTCGCTCTGCTTGCTCTGCTGGCGTTGACAGGCTGCCTGGAGCAGTACCAGTCTACGCGCCTCCCTTCGGGTTCGCTTAATAATTTTCTGCTTCACCTGCAGAACGGCGAGCTTGACGATGCGCTTACTTACTTCGCACCTGGTCTTGTATCAGAAACAGATGCATTGAAGGCCTCTGTGCGCGACGCATCAAACAAGGTTAAGCAATACGAAATCAGGAAGCGCAGCGTAAACAACCACGACCTGCAAGATGGGCTCAAATTGGAAACCCTGTCCGGTGAGATACGCCCGCGCACACTGCCGGGACAGCCCACGCCTGAGCCGGAAGCCGGGTGGCAGCAAACCGACATTATCAGCGCGACCATGGCAATGCGCGGTCCCGGCTGGAGGCTGCTGGACTTCAAGCTCCTCTGCTGCGGAGACTAACGGCCGCCACCGAAGCAAAAGAAGAGAACAGTGAGGGTAGTCTCACGGTTCTCTTCTTTTCTCTGCTTATTTTCGGCGGATTAGTAATAATCGGTGACGAGAAGCAACGCGAATAACCCCAGGCACACGCCAATAATCGTCAGGTCGCGCTTCTGTCCGGCGTCGATTTCGCCCTTGGGGAGCTTTCCGGCAAGAAGCATGAGATAGAGCATCATATAGCTGAACTGGGTCGACATGTAGACAAAGTGGTAGTAGCCCAGCAAGTTCCAACGCCAGGGCCGCGTCATCGTCCAGTTGACGAGGCCGCCCCTGCCCTGTCCTATGTGAAAGACCAGCGACAGCGCGCTGCCTCCCACAATCGAGGCGAGCGATGCGCGACTACCCATGCGCGGTTTCCACTGAACGAACGACTTCATCATTAGCGTGCTGATGATCGGCAGCAACACACCGTCGCCGAAAATAGCTGAGCGAAAGGTCAGCGTTGGGCGATGCTCCTTTATTAGCTTATTACCTGTAAAGTGCATCACAACATTTGTGCCGCCTGATACGCCGAGCGCGGCGACGAACGTGGTGAGCGCCGTCGCTGCCAGTAGCCCGGTGTCCGCTTGCGGTTTCGCCTGGTTCTTTTTGTTGTCCAATCTCATTCCTCCGGTGCGTCTCGCCACGAGCCTCGAGGCATGGTGTAAGACACAATTATCTATGTGCTTCTGCCTCATAAGATCAGTTCACCCTTAGCCTAAGCAGGCTTCGTGCCGTCGTTGTTGTGCTATAATACGCTACCCCACACACAATTTCATCAAGGAGAGCAACCTTGACACAAAGCGCACAACGAACGCCAATGGACCTTTCACGCATGGCGAAGCGGGTGCACCCGATAGGCGAGTCGATCTTCTCGGAGATGAGCAGGCTCGCCGTTGAACACCAGGCGGTCAATCTCTCGCAAGGGTTTCCCGACTTCCCAACTCCCGATTGGCTGAAAGAAGCAGCGCAAGAAGCCATTGGACGCAATATCAACCAGTACGCGATGAGCCAGGGTTCGCTGCGCCTGAGAAAGGCAGTGGCGCGCAAGGCCGAACGCCTGATGGGCATCGCGTGGGACGACACTCGCGAAATCACAGTTACGAATGGTGCGACCGAAGCCATATTCGATGTTATCCAGGCCCTTGTCAATCCCGGCGACGAAGTTATTGTGTTTGAGCCTTTTTACGACTCATATGTGCCCTCGGTGGAAATCGCGGGCGGCACCGCACGTTACATTACCTTGCAAGCGCCCGACTGGACGTTTGACCGCGATCGTCTTGCCGCACTCTTCAACGATCGCACGCGGGCTATCATAATAAACACCCCGCATAATCCCACCGGCAAAGTCTTCACGCAGGAAGAGATGGATTTTATCGCCAGTCTGTGCCACAAGCATGAGGTGCTTGCTATCACTGATGAGGTATACGAGCACCTTGTTTTTGATGGCAACAAGCATATCTATATGGCAAGCCTGCCGGGCATGCGCGACCGCACCGTAACAATCTCCTCGGCCTCGAAGACGTTTTCGGTTACAGGCTGGAAGGCGGGATATGTGCTCGCGGCTCCTGACTTGACCGAAGCCCTCAGGCGAGTACACCAGTTCGTCACGTTTTGCAGCGCAGCGCCACTACAGGAGGCTGTCGCTATTGCCATAGAGAACGCCGAGACCAATAGCTACTATGCCGACCTGCAAAGAGATTACGCAGCCCGGTTGGAGAAGTTGAGCGGAGCGTTGGAGCGTGCGGGGCTGCGTCCCATACGGCCGCAAGGCACATTCTTCATTATGTCCGATATTCGCGGCCTGGGATTCGCGGACGATGTCGCATTCGCCCGTTACATGGCGACAGAGGTGGGCGTGGCTTGTATCCCGCCGTCCGCGTTTTATAGTAGCTCAAATGAAGGCACAATGCTGGCAAGATGGTGCTTCGCGAAACGAGACGATACATTGGCGGCAGCCGAAGAACGGCTGCTAGGTTGGAGAAAATAACGATGGATTTCAATCTAACGCCCGCACAAATTGAGTTGCGGAACAGGGTCAGGTTATTCGCCGAGCGCGAGCTTGCGCCAACGGTTTCCGAGCGCGACGAAGCGGGGCAGTTCGACAGATGGGTCTTCGATAAGTGCGTGGAAGCAGGGCTTGCCGGGCTTCCGTTTCCGAAGAAGTATTGTGGAGGCGGAGGCAGCCTGCTTGACTACGTTATAGCTCTGGAGGAGATAGGCAGGGTAGAGTCGGCGCAAGTGCTCGTACTGGCGTCACACGTCGCACCTATGACATGCATTATCCAGCATGGCACAGAAGAGCAGAAAGAGAAATGGCTCACGCCCCTCTGCAAAGGCGAGAAGCTGGCATGCTTCAGCATCACAGAACCCGGCGCAGGCTCCGACCCCTCGGCCATGAAATCACACGCTGTGCTCGAGGGCGACCACTACGTGCTCAACGGACGCAAGACTTTCGCCACCAATTCCGGTGCTGCCGACACCTATGTGCTGTTCGCCTCAACCAACCCTGACGCCGGCGGACGCGGCGTGAGCGCCTTCATGATGGACAGAGACACGCCCGGCCTGACATTCGGTGAGCCAATTCAGAAGATGGGCGTGCGAACGTCTGTGCAGCGCGAGGTTCACCTTGAGAACGTGCGTGTTCCGGTTGAGGACCGTCTGGGAGAAGAAGGCCAGGGTTTGCGTATCGCTCTTGCCGCGCTGGATGTGGGCCGCATTGAGGTTGCCGCACAGGGCGTTGGGCTGGGCCAGGGTGCTTATGACTTCGCGCTTAATCACGCCAAGGCAAGGCACCAGTTCGGGCAGGCCATCGGGCAGAACCAGGCGGTCAGCTTCATGCTTGCTGATATGTGCGTTGCCATAGATGCCGCTCGGTTTCTCACCTACAGGGCCGCATGCAATTACGATGAGGGAAAACCATTCGCCAAGGAAGCTGCCATGGCGAAGCTCTATGCTACGGACACGGCTATGCATGTCACAACCGATGCGGTTCAGTTGCTGGGCGGATACGGCGTAACGAAGGCAAGCCCGGTCGAGCGGTTCATGCGGGATGCAAAGGTCACGCAGATCTACGAAGGCACCAATCAGGTGCAGAGGATGGTTATCGCGGGGCATATCATGAAGTAAGCTCTAAGTGGAGCTTCTCAGCAGGGCAGGTGGAAACGCCTGCCCTGCTTTCTATTAGATGTCCAGTTCAATAACCCACTCGCGCATGATGCTCATAGCCCTTGCCACTGCCTCCACATTCTCCGGCTCGTTCAGCCAGCGGCTCACGCCGGACGGGTGAGGCAGCGGAAGATAGTGCACGCCATCACGCACTACGCCCGTTCCAACCACGGCAGTAAGCGACGTAACCCTCCCCAGGAATGCCTGGATAGCCAGCAATCCCACGAGCAGCACTATATCAGGCTTGAGAATGGCAAGCTGCGCGTCCAGCCAGGGACGGCAAAGGTGCTGCTCGCGCGGCGTTGGCACGCGATCACCCCTCGCGCCAGGCAGCCTGCCCGGATAGCACTTCGTGACGGCGCTGAAGTGTATCTTGCGCCAGAAGTCTTCACGCGCTACGCCGCCCATCTCCGCCCAGGCGCGCAGTTTATCGCCCGCGATCCCGGCAAAGGGCCGGTTTTCCTGTGTGGCACGCAAGCCGGGGGCTTGTCCCACCAGCAGGATGCGCGGCAGAGGTGCATCCGCCTCCGGGTCGCGGGCGAGCGGCAGGGACTCTCGCTCGTTAAGAAAGCCCTCCGCGTGACATAGTCTGCACGCACGCAGGCGTAGGTTGAGGGCAAGTAATTCATCGCGGCGCGCAGTCTCAAGCGGCGCATTATCGGTCAGCAAGTCAGGGTCCGGTTCTAGTCCTTTATCAGGCTGCGAAGAACATCCATGTTTATGATGTCGTCCGCCATGTCGGCTTCTTTGGGGGTTTCGAGCACCTTGGGCAAGGCAGCAAGGCGAGGGTCGTTCATGATAAAGCGGAATGGCTCAAGCCCAATCATGCCTTTGCCTATGTTCGCATGGCGGTCCACCCGCGAGCCAAGCCCTTTGACCGAATCGTTCATATGAATGGCGCGAAGGCGGTCAAGGCCAATGATGCGGTCGAACGACTCCACCATGCGCTCATACTTGTATTCCTCGGTGAAGTCGATGCCCGCCGCGAAGAGGTGACAGGTGTCCCAACATACAGCAACCCTGCGGCGGTTCTCCTCGCTTACACCGCCGATCACATCGCGCAGGTGCTCGAACGTGTAACCCAGGCATGTTCCCTGCCCTGCTGTTGTTTCCAGCAGAACTGTCACTTCCTGGTCAGGGCGCTCAGACAGCACGCGATCTATGCCCTCGGCGATACGCGCAATGCCTGCTTCCTCGCCCGAGCCGACATGCGCCCCTGAATGAGTGACGAGAGCGGGCACACCAAGCATTGCGCAGCGATCAAGTTCGTGCCCGAAAGCGGCTAGCGACTTGGCCCAGAGTGCGTCGTCGGGTGTCGCGAGGTTGATAAGATACGAATCGTGCGCTATGAGGTCGCTATCCGTGTAGCCAGCCTGTTCGAGCGACCCTTTGAACAGCTTTACGTCTTCGGGACTGATTGGCTTGCCTGCCCACTGGTTGGCGTTCTTGGTAAAAAGCTGAACTGCTGTACAACCGATTTCGCGGCCCCTATCGAGCGCCTTGTAGTAACCGCCCGCAGTCGACATGTGGGCGCCAAGCTTTAACTGTGAGGACAAATGCTTCTCCATCCTTTACGGTTTGGGATTGCTGTCTAATTTTGTGATTTCCATATGCAGTGCGTCGTTCACACGATTGAAGTAGTTGAACAGGCCAATCGCACAGACAACCTCAACGATCTCACCCTGGTCGAAGAACTCGAGCAACCGCCGCCAGAGATCATCGTCCACCGCGTGTCCGGACCATGTCATGCGATCCGCCAGTTCAAGCACTGCTAATTCCTGCGGCGTGAAGAGGCTAGCGTCTACTATCGCGCGCTGTACGCCTTCTATCTTTTCTTCCGACGTGCCTAACCGCCGCAACGCGGCAGAGTGGGAGGCAATTCAATAGGCACATTTGTTGTTGGCGCTGGTACGCACAACAGCCAACTCTTTGAGGGCACTGCTTACCGTCCCCTTGTTGAGTACGGCGTTCATGTGCGTCTCCATTGTGATCATGATCTCCGGGCGCCGTGCCAGCGTACGAAACATATTCGGTATGTTACCGCGCACTTGCTGGAAGCGGTCGAATACTTGCCCTACATCAGGCGGGACTTCATCGGGATTCAGGGCGCGTAGCCTTGGCATGGGGTCTTCTCCAGGAGTGGGATAGGAGTAGATCTATTCTAAATGAAACATATGTGCCTTGGCAACAAAATGCACAGGCGGCCGTAGAGGTTAGGCGGCGTTCTCGCCCGCCAGCCAGGCGCGTATAGCCGGCTCGTGCTCTTCGTTGAAGTGGCCCATGTAGGTGTCCGGCAGCGCCTCGATTAGCGGCTTCCCTTCGGTCCAGGAAAAGTAGTTCGGGTCATACAAAACGTCGTCGGGCAGGGCGACAAATGCAGCGCGCATCCGGTCAAATGAGGCATACCACCCGGACAGCAGGTCGTCTAGTCGGTCGTCGCGGTGGTGCTCATAAATCCACGCGTTGATCGAATCGTCATCTTGCAGGTCGGCGGGCCACGGTGGGGCTGGCTTTGCTTGGCCCGACGCAAGGGCCTCCAGTGAAGCCGTGAACGAGCTCCGGTAGGCCAACACGTGAGCGATCACATCTTTGAAGCTCCATAGGCCGGTCGCGCCTGGCTCAGTCATGCGCTCGCGCGGGATCGAGGCTAGAAAGTCTTGGTGTTGGCGTCGCGCCGCGTCAAACATGGCCAGTGCTTCTTCACGAGTAGGGTAGGGTTGCATCGTCCCTCCTTAAGTTGCAGATTTCATAGCATGGTATCACCCGCTTGCGCGGCCTGTCAAACCGGCCCGGCTGTGTAAGTGTTCAGAGTTGAGGTGGAGGAGTTTCCAC
>JBDTQH010000005.1:0-176210 GCA_039932335.1 Chloroflexota bacterium | reverse complement strand
CCAAAGTAGCCGATGGGCTCTCATTTTTCAACGCCAAAAGTGTCGTCTTCCCAACCCCGTTTCGCGGGGGGAGGGGAGTCTAAAAGAGGGGAAGACTGGGGACACCCCCATACCCCCGGCAGGCGTTCCCCCTGCACCCCTTTGTTCTTGGCTGATACTAAGTGCAATACTCCTGACAGGGAGCGCCATGTCAACTCCTGCTAATCGGGTGAAGAAGGGACACCGTCCCCACTTTGCTCTCGCCCTTTTATGATGCGTCGGTCCTGACTATCCCTCTAAATAGAAAGCCCCACTCTCTACGCGAGCAGAGAGTGGGGTCGAGGGTGCAGCGTATTTCTACGCAGGTGATTACCTGGTCAGGCAGAAGTACGCGACAGCTTCAGCGTTGCTGTATGCGCCGTGGAATGTGATTGCCCACACGCCAGGCACCTGTGCGAACTCAGCGGTTGTGCGGAAGGTCACAGGGCCCAGTATGCCGTCGCCGTTCGGGTTCACATCTTCGTCAGCATATTCGAGGTCAGACTGGGTCAACGGCCTGGCTGTGCCTACGACATCGCCTGTCGGTAGTGTGAACCAGAAGGACATCGGCTCTGCAGGTGTGAAGCCACCCGCCGCAAAGCGGATTGAATCACCGGCGCGGATCTGGTTCTTGTCACTTACCGCATTGATGTTCTTGGGAAGGTTGCCGCAAGCCGTAGCCGCGCCACCTGCCGGAGGAGCCGGGGGTGCGGGAGGAGGGTTGCCGCCGGCTGGAGGAGCAGGTGGGTTGCTACCAGCATACTTCTGGTCATAGCGGAACTTACCAAGCTGGCTCAACAGCACTTCATACGCCGTGCCTGCGTTCTCAGGATGATACTCGAAAACTGCGCGCTCGAAATACTGTACTACATAAGTTTTGCCGTCGAGGGAAGACCTCTCCTGGAATTCGTCGCTAATAGGGAAACCTTGCTGGGCGAGGCCGCCGTGGCTCTGCCAGTATGCCTGGAACTTGCCACCGACCCTGTGGCCGGTTTCGGCGTAGTATGCGGATCCAGCCGCGTTGTTAGGCTGCTGGCTGGGTGCGCCGCTCGGGTACTTCTGCTTATAAAGGAAGTTGCCAAGCAGCGACAGGAGAACCTTGTTGCCAAGCTCAGGGTGCATCTCAAATACTGCGCGCTCAAAATACTGCACTGTGTAGGTTCGGCCGTCGGTGTCGGAGCGCTCCTGTATCTCGTTGGAGATAGGGAAGCCTTGCTGCGCCAGTCCGCCGTTCTGCTCCCAGTAGGTCAGGAACTGACCCTGCACGGTCTTGCCGGTCTCAGGGAAAGTACGGTTGTTTCCCTGGGCATACGACTGCCCCCCACCAAGTGCGGGAATGACCAGCAACAGCATCGCTGCAGCCGATAACCCCTTCATAATTGCTCTGCCGGATGTCTTCATTTCTTTCTCCTTCTCTTGTGCTTGTTTTGTAAAATCACCTCGAACCGATATGAATTATACTCGGGGCTAAAGAAAAAGAAACACTCCAAAAGTTGTATTGTTCGGTCGGCCATTCAGAAGTTCAGCACCAATACTTTATCCGTACCGCGCCTGTATTGGGCGTACGTTGCCAGTTGTCCGTTGATGGCAGGGTGCGCGTACGCTGCTACATAATGGTGAGGAACGGTCGGCGGTCGGTTTGTTAGGGTTACCAGGTTGCTCCAGGACGCTCATCTAAGCGGAATTGGTTGTACTACCATTACCAAGTAGCCTGCACCTTCTGTCAGTATGGAAGGCGCATGCCGGAACTTGGCCTAGATGCTGCTATGCACACCTTCTGCTAGGTAAATGTTCAGAATAAGGGGTGCAGGGGCGGAGCCCATGACGGGGTATTAGGGATGCCCCCTAACTTATTCCTCTTCTTTGACTCTCCTCCCACGCGTGGGAGGGGTATGAGCGAAGCGGGGGGCGGTGGGTCTTCCCTAACCTGGATGCCATGTTGCTCCATCTCAAGTCTGAACACTTACCCTGCTAACCCGGTTTGGCCTCATCAAGCCAATCTGGTATAATAAGCGTTAGACTCTACAAAAGGGAGCATACCCAAATTGAACGTAACTCGTGAAGATATGCCGGGCAGACAGGTTGCCCTGATTATTGACCTAGATCCCGAAACCATCAACGGTGCCCTCGACAAGGCGTACAGGCAGATGGTGAACCAGTACAACATCCCCGGCTTCCGCCGTGGCAAAGCCCCTCGCTATATCCTGGAAAGCTATCTCGGTAAGGAAACCCTCACCGAGCGAGCAGTCCGCAACATCCTACCCGACACCCTACAGGAAGCCATCAAAGACCAGGACATCGAGGCGCTGGACGTTGGTGATTTTGAGATCATCAGCATGGACCCCGTGCAGGTGAAGATTATCATCATACAGCCTCCGAAGGTTGAGCTTGGTGATTACGGCTCTATTCGTGTCGAGAAAGAGACCTTCGAGGTAACACCCGAGCAAGTCGAGGATGTCCTCCTTGAGCTTCGACGTGAAGGTGCGCCATGGAACGAGCCGACCGAGCCTCGCCCTATCGAGAAGAACGACATGGTCTACCTCGACCTCGAAGCCTACACCACCCAGGGACCACTTGAAGACGCCGCACGCGAGGACTTCCCCACCATCGTTGGTCTGGCCCGCGCAGGCGTGCCCCCTGTGGTGAGCGATGCGCTGGTCGGTATGTCTATTGGCGATGAAAAAGATGTCACCGACACCTTGCCTGATGACTACCCTGTCGAAGCCCTGCGCGGCCTTGATGTTACCTATCATGTGACTATACGCTCGATGAAGATCCAGGATCTGCCGGAGCTTGACGATGATTTCGCCAAGAAGGTTGGTTACGATACGGTCGCCGAGCTTCGTGAGGCGGTCGAACGGAACCTGCAGCAGCGCGGCGACGAGACCACCCAGTCGAAGCAGATCGAGGAAATAATTGAGCAGATTGTGGCAGGCGCGACCATAGAAGTGCCTGATGTGATGGTGAACGAAGAACTCGATGCCATGCTCAAGACCCTTGAAAACAGGCTCAAAGAGCAGCGTATCACCCTGCGCCAGTACTTCACCTTCAACGGCACCACCGAAGAAGAGTATCGCGAGGCCAACCGAGAGCGTGCCCGCGAGCGAGTGATCCGCACCCAGGCTCTACAGGAGTTCGCACGCCGCGAATCGATAGCGGTTGAGGATCCTGAAGTTCACGCTGAAATGGACAAGATGCTTGAGCCGTTCCAGGGCGAAGAGCGTGCACAGGCTGAGAAGGTGCTTGGCAGCGAGGAAGCCCACCACGACATTGAGGATCGTCTCTTCCAGCAGAAAATAGTGGAGCGCCTCAGCGGTATAGCCGAAGGCCGCATTGAAGCCGCCAAACCTGATGAAACAGAGGCAGACGCCGGACAGGAAACTGAAGAGGCAGCAGGTGGAGCCGACGATGTTATAGAGGCAGGCGGCGCAGCCGAATTGCTCGGCACCGAAGAGGCCGACACTACCTCGCGCAAGGCTACGGGCAAAGCAAAAGGCGGCGGCACTCCCGAAACGGCCCCCGCCATCGAAGACGAAGACGCAGCCAAGGCCTAACCTCTCACATTCGACAACACGCACAACCAGACAAAGGCGGGCTTACAGGCTCGCCTTTGTCGCTACCTCCCGTTGTTATGCCCAACGCCTGACCCCTACGCAATACGCAAACGCAATACGGAGAGCCAAATGCTCAACCAGGCATCAATCGAGGCAGTTCAGCAGGCGCAGTGGAACCCGCATTTCATCAAGCCGCTCTACGATTCCTATTGCTTCTCACAGTTGCCTCGCTTGATCAACTCTGTTTTTGCCGCCGACCGCGACCCGATCCAATCAACCTTGCTAGGCCCGCTGGCAGGCGAATATGACAAGGTGGTGCTCTTCTTCATAGATGCCTTTGGTTGGCGCTTCTTTGAGCGGTACGCCAACGACTACCCCTTCCTGCGCCGCATCCTCGACGAAGGCTTTGTTACCAGGCTGACATCTCAGTTCCCATCCACCACCGCAGCCCATATCACCGCCATTCATACGGGCCTGCCCGTCGATCAGAGCGGCGTCTACGAATGGTACTATTACGAACCGGTTATTGATGCCATGATTGCCCCGCTTCTCTTCTCTTTCGCGGGCGATCCTGTTCCCGGCACTCTCCTTGCTGCCGGGATCAAGCCACAAGATATCTTTCCCTACCCTGTGACCACCGTCTACAACAGGCTCGCGCATCTCGGCGTCCATTCGGCTGTGTACCAGGATGCCGCGTTCACTCCGTCGCCACATGGTGCGATTGCTTTTAACGGTGCGGATGTTGTGCCGTTTGCGACCTTCCGCGAAGGTCTCCTCAGGATTGGCGAGCGGGTTCGCCGCGACGACTCTCCCGGCTATTACTTCCTCTACTTCGACGGCATAGACGGTGCAGGCCACCGCTACGGCCCCGACTCTGCCGAATTCACCACCTCCGTCCGTGACACTATGACCCTGCTTGAAGATGTGTTCCAGCAGGCCCTTGACAGTGCCAATGGCCGGACACTCTTCCTCATGACCGCCGACCACGGGCAGACCAACACCGACCCCGCCACCACCATCTATCTCAACCGCGAATTACCTTCTCTGGCCCGCTGCCTTAGATCCAACGCTAATGGCCAATTCCTTGTGCCAGGCGGTTCCTGCCGCGATCTATTCCTCTATGTGAAAGATGAGCATCTCGACGAGGCATACTCGATGCTGAGCGATCATGTGGCGGGCCGCGCCGAAGTATACAGAGTGGCAGATCTTATTTCTCAGCACTTCTTCGGCACAGGCACCCCTTCGCGCCGTTTCCTTGACCGGGTCGGCAACCTCGTAGTCCTTCCATATGAGGGTGAAGGGGTCTACTGGTACGAGCAAGGCCGCTTCGAGCAGCCGTTCTACGGCCACCATGGCGGCCTCACTCGCGACGAAATGGAAATTGCTCTACTGGCTAAAGCGTATTAGGGATGTCAGGGCTTTGTTGTCGGTTGTCTGTGTATGGCGCACACTCTTCCCTCAGCACTTTAAGAATCTCAGCGGAACGCTGTGCCCTCTTTACTTGTCTCTCTTGCTGAAGAGAACAGCTCCAAGCTCGAACGCGGAAAAGGCTATCGCTGCTTGCGTGGCCTTCTTGTCTTTATCAAAGCCGAAGAGTGTTGGGGCCGCGAAGCCAAGCAGGGCACCGGTCAGGTCAAGCAGCAAGTGCATATTAAAGGGAATGATCTTAATCAGTCCAAGCTCATAGCGCGTCATAAGGCTAGTGGCGATCATGCCGCCTCCACGCGCCTTGCAATATGCATCAGCGGCTTTATTCCCCTCAAAGCCCATGAGTTGAGGGGCAAGCAACATTGCTATTCCCCATAAATAATCAAGCACCGCGTGCAGTGGCCTCGGAATTAACCCTATCATTTTAACGCTCCATACTAAATGTCGCAGCCTCTCGAATGGACCCAAGCAAGTAATATGCCTTTTGGCAGCCGGCTCCGCAGCCCTGTAGACTCTGTCTGGGTGAGACTCGTCGCCTGCTGACAGTCACTCTTCACGCTTGTGGTATAATTAGCATTAACAAGGCTGCGTACACCTACCCGGCATCCCATCTCATACCCTGAGAGCAGCCGTGGCAGCAAATCCCCCTTACAGAACAAATCCCCCTCATAATTGACCCGGAATCCATTGGGGAAAAGCAATTGTGTGGGGTAATATCATAAGGTATAATATGGCTCACAGGAGAAATGAAATGAACCCGAAATCAGAACTCTGGACACCCGGCTCTACACCGCAGGCGGTTATCCCCTATGTTGTAGAGAGCAGCAATCGTGGCGAGCGCGTATACGACATCTATTCGCGTCTCCTGCGCGACCGCATCGTCTTCCTCGGCACGCCGATCGACGACCAGGTTGCTAACGCGATTGTCGCCCAACTCCTCTTCCTCGACCACGAAGATCCGGAGCGCGACATCCAACTCTATATCCACTCGCCGGGCGGCTCAGTAACGGCCGGTCTTGCCATCTACGACACCATGCAGTTCGTGCGTCCTGACATCGTTACCCTCTGCGTTGGTCTTGCCGCTTCGATGGCAACCGTCCTGCTTTGCGCGGGCGCAAAGGGTAAGCGCTACGCCCTCCCCAACGCTACAATCCACCAGCATCCAGCCGGTGTAGGCGGCATCGGGGGCTACGCTCCCGACGTGGAAATCCAGGCACGCGAGCTTATCAGGCAGCAGACCAAGGTCCGCCAGATCATGGCTACCCACACAGGGCAGACCATGGAGAAGATCGCCCACGACTTTGATCGCGATATGTACATGGATTCCCACCAGGCTGTAGAGTATGGTATCATCGATGAAGTGATGCCGACCGCTGCCGATATCCCCAGCAACGAGCCGTCACGCAGCGCAGCCGACAGCCTGATCTCGGGCGGGCTGAAGATATAACGCATAAAACGCAGAGCGTGAAATTGTAGTGCGTAAAGCGTAAGAGAATAGCTCATAACCGTTACCTTACGTTTTACGCGTTACGTTTTACGCTTTACAAAATACAAACACGAGGAGTGGACCAGCATGGCCAACCCCCGGAGCGGTAAGCCCCAATATCGTTGCTCGTTTTGCGGTAAGCCCCAGGAAGATGTACGGCGTCTTATCGCCGGACCTGGTGCCGTCTATATATGCGACGAATGTGTGGAGCTTTGCAGGGAGATCATTGACGAAGAGAATATTACGACCAGCAAACCCGAATTCAACCTTGGTCGCCAGATCCCCAAGCCCAAGCGCATAGCCGAGCTGCTCGACGGGTACGTTATAGGCCAGGACCGCGCCAAAAAAGTGCTGTCCGTAGCTGTGTACAATCATTACAAACGTATCGGTACGAGCATGAAGGGCGATGATGTTGAGCTACAGAAGAGCAACATCCTCCTTCTTGGGCCGACCGGTTGCGGCAAAACCCTGCTGGCCCAGACCCTCGCCAAGATTCTCGAAGTTCCCTTCTCAATCGCTGATGCCACCGCTCTCACTGAGGCCGGTTATGTTGGTGAAGACGTTGAGAACATCCTCTTGCGGTTGCTTCAAGCCGCCGATCTCGATATACCCCGTGCTGAAAAAGGCATCGTCTATGTCGACGAAATCGACAAGATTGCCCGCAAGAGCGACAACCCTTCCATCACACGCGACGTGTCGGGCGAGGGCGTGCAGCAGGCTCTACTCAAAATCGTAGAAGGTACTGTCGCCAACGTGCCTCCGCAGTCGGGACGCAAGCACCCCCACCAGGATTTTATCCAGGTGGATACATCGAACATCCTCTTCATTTGCGGTGGCGCATTTGAGGGCCTGGAAGAAATCATCGCCAAGCGTATCGGCGGCGGCGACACAATCGGCTTCCATCGCGGCATGACCCCCGAAGAGCGTACCAAGAACGCGGCGGCTCTTCTATCAAAGGTGATACCCGAAGACCTTCTCAAGTTCGGCCTTATACCCGAATTCGTTGGCCGCCTGCCCATTATCGTGGCGCTCGATCCGCTCGATCAGTCGGCTCTTGTGCGTATTCTAACCGAGCCGAAGAACGCCATCATCAAGCAGTACCAGAAGCTATTGTCCCAGGACAAGGTGGAATTGGTCTTCACCGATGATGCCCTCGTAGCCGCGGCCGATAAAGCCCTCAAGCAGAAAACAGGCGCTCGCGGTCTCCGTACCATTATCGAGTCGACTTTGCTCGACATAATGTTCGAGATACCTTCCCAGGATAGCATCCGCAAGTGCGTCATCACAGCCGACGTAATAGAGGGCACGAATACTCCCAGGCTCATCATGCGCAATGAACGTGAGCGCCCATACGAGCGTGATACCTCGCCCCATGCGGCCAAGGCACTGGAAGAAAGCGCCTAATTACGCACGTACGCACGATCTTCGCGCAAGAGAAAAATCCCACCCCGGAGTATAGCCGGGGTGGGATTTTCACACATGGCGTTATAAGCTAACTAATCGCGGCCACCGCCGCCACCGGAGCGGCCTCTGCCACCCTGGTTACCGCCGGAAGCTTCTCCACCTTTGCGGCCAATCTCAGCCATATGCTCGCGATCCTTGCTCACAGTTTCGCCGCCCTTGCGGGCGATCTTTCGCTGCTCCTCAGGATCCATAGCGGCAAAGCCGCGCTCGTTGTCATTATCGCCGCCACCCGAGCGTCCGCGGCCACCGCCGCCTCCGCCCCGATTGCCGCCGCCGCCACCTTGATCAGAACGATACAGTTTCTCTAGCATTCGAATCTCCTTTCAATGTTAGCCTCATTGCATAACGTAAGGCTCTTTTGACCGGTCGCCCGCCTGGCCTGTCATCTTGTCTGTGTTTCCACGCTCGCTTCGGTCAGGCAACAGGTCTCGCTAGAAGGTGCTCAGCCGGATGTTTACTGCATACTGTCGCTGGGCACCTTTAGCATAACCAAGAGCCACGTCTATATGAGTAAAGATGAGTTAACGAACTTCTATATTGGAGTAAACAATAGTCAATAGCTTATCTCCAAACGTAGCAGGACCAATGTCATATGGCAGCCCCATACCGGTTGCCCCTTGCGTATGCCCCGTTTACCTTGCTACAATCACTACAATGGCGGGCATCCTTAGTGCCCCGCCCAGGAAAGGTTGCTCTATGGGAAATCGTTATGCTCGCCATTCTCCGCATAGTTGGTGGTCCATAGCCTTGCTCTTGCCGCTCTTGATGGGCCTTGCCGGTATGCATACAGGTAACGCCGCGCCACAGTCACAGGCCCAGGCTGTGCCAAGGCTCGTGCTTGCCTTCTATTACATGTGGTACTCGCCCGCCGACTTCGATATAGGCCAGATGCTGGACCGCCCTGTCGCTCCCTACAACTCCAGCCGGAAACGATGGACCGGCAGGTGCGCGAGGCACATGATGCCGGTATAGACGGCTTTATCGCCTCATGGAGCGGAACAGGCACGGACACGGACGCCAATTTCGCCAGACTGCTCGACATTGCCGCAAAACATAACTTCTCGGTGACGATTTATTTCGAGACTAATACCGCGATGCAGCACGGTGATGTGGCAGCACAACTCCAATCGGTGATTAGCCGCTACGGCAACCACCCCGCTTTTCTGCACTCCAATGGCAAGCCCGTTATCTTCGTCTGGTCGCCCCAGTCTATGGGTAATGCGGCTGCCTGGAAAGCGGTGCGCCAGAAAGTTGACCCCAACAACAGCCAGTTGTGGTCCGTTGATACAACCGATGCCTCATACCTTGATGCGTTCGACACAATACACTTCTTCAGTGCGGGCAAATGGGCAGCCAACACGGACGTGGCTAAAGTGAACGCCCAGTGGAGCGCCACTATCCACAACTATAATAAGCAGCACGGCACTTCTCGGCTCTGGACAGCGGGTGTTACCCCCGACTGGGACGAAAGCCGGGTGCAGCCTCCTCGCAGCGATGCCAAGGTCTTCCCGAGGCGAGATGGCGCGCTCTATGAGGAGGCATGGCGCGGGGCCACAGCTAGCAACCCGGCCTGGATAACAATCACCAGCTACAATGAATGGTTTGAGGGCACTGAGATAGAGCCGGCTGCATCATTCGGCGCTCGTTATCTCGATCTCACCCGCCAGTATGCTAATCTCTGGAAGTACGGCCCGAGCCCCTGTGATGGCGGCACACACTTTGTCGAGACCGGGCGCACAATCTGCAAGCCTTTGGAAGCGGCATGGCAGAAGAACGGCGGCCTTCTGCAATTCGGCTATCCCATCTCGGACGCTGCTAACGAGCGCAGCCCAGACGACGGCAAGACATATCTCGTGCAGTATTTCGAGCGCGCCCGCTTCGAGCTACACCCCGAAAACGCAGGCACACCATACGAAGTGCTGATCTCACAGCTAGGCTCACACCAGTACAAAAAGGCGTACCCCAACGGGCCTCACGGCCAGAAGCAAAACAAGGAGGGAGGCGTGCTCTTTCCCGAAACAGGCAAGTGGGTCGGCGGTGCATTTCGCCAGCGTTGGGAGCAGAATGGCGGCCTCTTCGTGAATGGCTTTCCCATCAGCGATGAGTTTGAGGAGCGAGCCGCCGACGGCAAGATGTACACTGTCCAGTACTTCGAACGTGCCCGCTTCGAATTCCACCCTGAGAACCCCGCGCCGTATAATGTGCTGCTCGGTATGTTAGGCCGCCAGGCCATGGACGCACGCTAATCTCTATCTTATGCCAGTGCGCCGCTAACAAAACAACGTCAGGTCAGCGTACTCCACCAGCTATTGCCATTCGGAGTACCGGACCAACAAAGATGTGTCAGGTAAGCTCACGCCACCATGCAGTATCATTCTGAACGAAGTGAAGAATCCGCTCGGATAGAAATTAGTATGTAGGTTGATTCTTCACTTCGTTCAGAATGACACTGGGCAAGTGGGAGGCGGCGGCACTAGCATTATTTTGTTAGCATAATAGGGGAGACTATTTGATGTTGTTCTCAGCGGCGTAGCGTGTCGCCGCGCTGCGCGATGTCACGCCTATCTTGCTGTAAATCGAGCGCAAGTGAGCGCGCACCGTATGCGGGCTTAAACAGAGCTGGGCTGCCACATTCGCATCGCTCAGGCCCTGCCCTATCAAGCGCAGCACATCCAGTTCGCGCGCGCTCAAGCCGTCGTTACTTGCTTGAGGCAGGTGCTTCTGTGCAGGCTGTCTTGCTGCCGCTGCACGATCTGTCTCTGTCAGGCTCGCGGCAGGCTCCCGGTTATGCTCAGACATATCTCGGATGGATGCGACTTGCTCAGGGGTCATAGCGCGGCCTTCCATCCATGATGCCAGGAATGCGCCTTCACGCAGTTGCTTGCGTGCCGCTTCCTCGTTGCGCTTGTATTCCATCAGATCGGCAGGGTCGAGCAGCGCGCCAATAAATTCGAGAAGGGCCTGTGCCGCGCCGAGCAATTTCGCAGCGCGCAGCGGTTGGCCGTAGCCGATCGCAACACCCGACATAGCGGAGACGCACATAGCGATCCCAAGCCTGTTACCCAGCTTCTTGTAGAGAGCAAGCCCCTCATCGAGCAAGGCTGCTGCTTGCGCGGGCTTGCCCTCGTGCACATAGACATGCGCCAGATTATGCAGCGAGAAACCGATGCCGTTGGCGTTTTCCATCTGCCGGAACAGGGCAAGGCACTCCGTATAGTGCTCGCGGGCCGTCACATAGTCGTCCTGCAAGCGTTCCAACTCGCCCAGGCCGTTCAAGCAGTGGGCTAAGCCGTAGGAGTCGCTCGCTTCCCTCGCTACAGCAAGCCCCTCTTGAAGGAGGCTCTGTGCTTCGTCGTAGTGGCCTTCGTTTGAGGCTGCTTTAGCCAGCAGAATATAACTGCTTGCCATGTTCGACTTCTCGAGGAGTTCTCGCTTTATTGTGAGGCTCTCGCGGCAGAACGCCCGCACAGCATTGTAGTCGCCCTGGTTGTCCGCGATGATAGCCGCCACATATAGCGCTCTGGTCCGCAACGTGGTATGCGCGCTCGCCCCCGGCTTCGCCAGCACTTCGTCGAGCCACTCCCGTCCCTCCCCCAGGTAGTCACGTGAGCTCCAGAAGCGCCCAAGCGCACCTGCCAACCTCAAACCATGCTCGGATCCATTCTCTGATGTGCGGCACCATTTGAGGGCTGCTCTGAAATTGTCGTGCTCTCGCTCCAGCTTATCCAGGCTCTCTTTCTGTGCCGCCCCCGTCAGTAGGGGTTCCGTCTCCTCGGCCATAGCCACGAAATAGGCAGCGTGCCTGCCTCGCATCACGTCGGCTATGCCTACGGCTTCCAACTGCTCCCACGCATACTCGCGTATGGTCTCAAGCATGGTAAATCGCTGTTCGCCTTGCTCTTCTTCCTCTCCGCCATCTCCGCTCTCGGCCTGTCGCAGCAAGCTCTTATTTATGAGTGAGCCGATGCCGTTGAGCACATCCAGCCGCAGAGCATCACCAGTCGCGCTTCGTCCGTCAACTGCTACACTGCCGTTCGCCACCAGCCCGCAAACAACTTCCGCGGCCTCCAGCGTGCAGCCCCCGACAAATACAGCGAGCCTTCGGAAGAGCATCTGTTCTTCTTCTGTGAGAAGGTCGTAGCTCCACTCGATGGCACTGCGTAATGTCTGCTGGCGGACCGGTAGGTCATGCGCACCGTCGGTAAGGAGGTGCAATCCGTGTTGCAGTCGTGGCAGTATGGCCTGAGGTTGGAGCAGCTTCACTCGTGCTGCCACAAGCTCGATTGCCAGCGGCAGACCATCCAGGCGCGCGCATATCTCAACTACAGCCTCGGCGTTTGCGCTGTTGATGGTGAAATCGGGCTTCACGGATGAAGCTCGCTGTGCGAAGAGAGCCACTGCCGAGTATTGTTGCAAGGCTTCCGGGTCGGGCAGCCGCTTGTTCTTTAGATTGGGAAGAGTGAGGGGAGGAACCGGAAACTCCTGCTCGCCCCGCAAGTGGAGCGCAGAACGGCTGGTGACTAGCAGCTTTAGATTGGGGCAGGCCGCCAGTAGTTCTGCGAGTGCACTTCCGGCGGGCATTATCTGCTCGAAGTTGTCAAGCAAAAGGAGAGTGTGTTTGCTCCGCAGATGCTCCTTTAACACGGTCAGTATGGGCTGGCCGGGAGGAGCGTGTAGATCGAGCGTCTGGGCGATGGTTGGTATAACCAGGCTTGGGTCGACAATAGGGGCAAGGCCCACAAACCACACGCCGTCATTGAACTGTTGCAAGAGGTCTACGGCCACCTGCACTGCCAGGCGTGTCTTGCCGACGCCGCCCGGCCCCACAAGTGTGACGAGCCGCAGATCAGGCTGGCGCAAACGCGCAACGAGCGAGTCTATCTCAGCTTCACGCCCTATGATGGGAGTAGGCTGGGCAGGCAGGTTGCTTAGACCCTCTGACCCTGAAGTTGCGCCCCTCTGCTGCACGATAGCGAGGTTGGGCCTGGACATTAGATTTTGCTCCGGAAGCAGACAGTGGATTGATGCGCTAAGTAATTGCCGGCAAAGGAAGCGGACGTCACTCATGCTATTGCCTGATTTGATTTATCTTACACGCCAGCGCGAATTCTGTCTACCGGCCGCTTCTGCATTGAATAGTTGGAAGCCTGCGGATCGGACAGTACAGAGCAACCTCATGGCGTGAGCCTGGATACCGCGCCCCGTGTATCCCATCATAGCCCCGTAGGGGCGATAGAAAGTAGCCCCACGGCGTAAGCCTGGGGTAAAGCCACCAAAGTCCCAAAGCCCCGAAGGGGCGGCACAAAATAGACTGTAATGTTTAGCTGTATGTCTGTCGCCCCTTCGGGGCTTGGGATAAAGAGGGCGTTTGTCCCCACGCTTACGCATGGGGCTACTTTCTTACGCCCACTTCGTGGGCTGACAATTGTTGTGACTGTTACCCTGGCGAGGACGCAGGCCTGTTTGCTATATGACTATGGTCATTACGACGTCTAATGCCTGATACTCACGTCCAGCCAGTCAGCTACATCGCCGGGCAGGTTCGCTGATGGCCCGCGCTTGATTGTGCATTCGGGCAGCGAATTGAGGAAAGCTTGCCCGTATCGCTTCGAGCTAATGCGCCTGTCCAGCACAGCCACCACGCCGCGATCCTGTTTGCTCCTTATCAGGCGGCCAAAGCCCTGCTTGAACTTGAGAATAGCCTGCGGAACGGAATACTGCAGGAAGGAATCCTCGAATCCTTCGGCTCGTGCCGCGAATACAGGGTCGGTAGGCACCGAGAACGGCAGTTTGGCGATAACCAGCACCGACAGCGCGTCGCCCACGACGTCGATCCCCTCCCAGAAGGAAGACGTCCCAAGCAGAACGGTGCGCGGGTTGTTCTTGAAGCGCTCCAGCAATTGTTTCCTTGACCCATCGATGTTATGCCCAAGCACCATGATTCCTGCTTCCTCTAGCTGGCGCTGTATGGCGCGATAGGTTGCCCGCACCGCGCTATGCGAAGTAAAGAGCACAAGCGCGCGTCCCTGCGACGCCTTGCAAAGAGCTATCAATGTCTGCTCAAGGTGGCGCTGGTAGCCCGGCATCCCCGGCTCCGGTATATCAGTGGGCAGGTAGACGAGCGCCGACTTCTCATAATCGAACGGCGACGATAGCTGCAACTCTTCGCCTGAGTTCAGGCCCAGCCGCTCGCGCACATACGAGAAGTCGTTGTCGGTAGAGAGCGTGGCTGAGGTAAGCACCACCGTCCGCTTCTTAGAGAAGAGGTAGCGGTCCAGCAAATCGCCCACATGAAGCGGCGCACACCGCAACGCCACATCGCCACCCTTGACCCGCGCCTCCATCCAGTACACAGCCCCCTCATCGGGGTTCGTGATGGCGGCATTGGCATCCAGCCTAATCTTGTGCGCGCTTGTGCAGTGGTTCCGCAGCTCCAGCAACAGGTCCGAATATGCAGGCACGTCATCGCCCACCGCGCCGCGCGGCATGGAATCCCAGTCAACATCGCCCAGGATAGTGGCGATGCGCTGCAAGCCGTCTTCCAGCGACTTCATTTGCAGCCCCAGGTTGTCCCACACCACTTCAAGCTGGCCCCATGTTGGGTGACGGCGTACTTCGTCGGTTATGCGCTGGCGCAGGTCGTACACGTTCTGCTCATCATGGTAAACGTCAACCAGCGTAATCAGCGTCGCGAAAAGCTCCGATGCCGATGCCTTGGCTCTCTCGATAGTAGGACGCAGCCCCGCCGATACCTCGTCAACGGCCACCAACAGGTTGCGCGTGGTGCCTGCCTTGCCGGGGGCGTTCTGCTTCATCTTAAAGTTGGCAACTTCGCTGGCGAGCGCGTTATGCAGCTTGCTCAGGAAATCGTCGGTGGCCCCCGTGGCGTTGGGTGTCGCGCTCAACTCGCCCAGGAACTTCATCACAAGCGGGCGGTCAACCGTGAAGCCAAGCGCGTCAGTAGCCTCTTCCTCCAGGTTATGCGCTTCGTCAATAATGAGATAGTTGTAGTCGGGCAGCAGACCTCCGCCCATTGCTATATCAGACATGAGCAAGGCGTGGTTCACAACCAGCACATTCGCCGCGCGCGAACGCCGACGTGCCCTGTCGAAGAAGCATAATCCCTTCTGCCTAACCTGGCATTCGTAAAGCGGGCAGCCCTCCTGGCTCACTGACACGTGCCCCCACACATCGTTCTCGGCGTTGAGCAGCAGCAGTTCGTTCCGGTCACCAGTGTTGGTTTCCGGCAGCCAGATAAGCAGCTTCACCATTACGCGCAACTGCTCTATTGAGGAAGGCGAGTTGCGCCTGAACAAATACCACCGTCTTAAGCAGATATAATTGCTTTTCCCCTTGAGCAGCGCCGACTTGAACGCAGGCAACTGCAAAGTCGCGTCGCTATCTACTTCATATTTCGCGCTGCTTGCCGCGTGGCTGCCGTTGCCTGCTTCTGATTTCGGCTTGCGCTTCTCTTCTTTGGTCTTCTTGCCCTCCAACACCCTGTGCAGCAGCGGCAAATCCTTCGTGAATAGCTGGTCTTGCAGATTGATTGTGTTGGTGGACACGATCACGCGCTCGCCCGTTCTGAGCGAATAGAGTATCGCGGGCAGGAGATAGCCGATGCTCTTGCCTGTGCCCGTGCCCGCTTCCACTATCAGGTGGTGCCCTTTATTGAAGGCGCTTGCAACAGCCTTCGCCATGTCAATCTGCTGCGCGCGATACTCATACGTGTCGAATGCGCCCGACATCGCGCCGCCCGGCTTGAGTATCGCCTCTATCTCTGTGTGGCTGACCGGGTACTTGCCCTCATAGCCAATGCCTTCAGGCTCAGGCTCATACCCCTCGCCGGGCGGGCGCAGCAGACCCACGTCGAGCACAGCATCCGACATCCCCTTGGACGCCAATTGCGATCTTATGGAAGATCCGGTAGAGGTGAAGGCGTTCTTTGCCTTATCGTATTCGACCTCGCGGAAAAGATGACGCAACGGCCAATCGCTTCGCTCTGTCGCCTTGCCAATCTCGCTCAGCACCTCGAGCGGGATGTCCTCTATCCGCTCGCGCAGGGCGAGAAACACGTGCATGGTCAGTTCCGCGTCTGCCGTGGCACGGTGAGCACGTCCGGTCTGCGGGTCAACACCGAGCTTGGCGGCTATGGCTCGCAGATTGTATACGGCTGCCTCCGGCACAAGTAGTGTCGCAAGCTCAAAGGTATCCCACGCCACGTTCCGCAACTTGATACCGCCGCGTGCAAGCATGGCAAGGTCAAGCTCTACGGACTGCCCGATCACAGGGGAGTCGCCCACGAACTTGAGGAACGCAGGCGTAACCTGAGCGATAAGGGGAGCGCGTGCCACATCGCTGTTCTTGATGCCGGTCAACTGCGTCACTTTATAAGGAACCGGCTGAGAAGGGCGCACAAAGCTCTCCCAACGGTCGATTACCTGGCCGTCGCGGAACTTCACCGCCCCTATCTCTATGACCTCGTCCCGGTCGGGCTGCATGCCCGTAGCTTCGAGGTCCAATGCGATGTATGTCTTCATAGTAGAATGCGGAACACGTATGCCCTAACCCACGTCCGTCAGTAGCCCCTTTCCTTCTCTACGCTGTTCTTCAACGGCTCACCCTTCAGGTATCGCGCCAGATTATCGGTGAAAAGCTCGGTCACTCGCTTGTTATAGTTGGGGTTCGAGCCCGACACATGCGGCGTGATGAGGACGTGCGACATATCCCACAATGGGCTGTCTTCCGGCAGCGGCTCAGGCTCGACCACATCAAGCCCCGCGCCTCCTAACCGTCCCTGCTGCAGCGCTTCAATCATAGTAGGTTGGTCTACGAGCGCGCCACGGCTGATATTGATCAACACAGCCCCCGGCTTCATCACCGCGAACTGCTCTTTCCCGATCATGCCTTCGCTCTGTGGGGTGCGAGGCGCGGCTATCACTACATAATCCGACTCTGCCAGCACGCTATTCAGGTCGTGCACCGGGTAGAACCGCTCTACGACCCCGTCAGTTGGCATCTGCTCGTTGAGCGATGCTCGCACCGCGCTCACCGTCATGCCAAGCGACTTGCATAATATGGCTGCACGCCGGGCAATCGGGCCGTAACCCACCATACAGACCGACGCGCCATTCGCCTCGCGTGGGGAATAGCGCTCCCACCTGTGCAGCGCCTGGTTACGGACTGCTATATCAATCCCACGGCTGAAGTGCAGGATCATCGCGATAATATGCTCTGATATAGGAATCTCGTGCACTCCACTGGCCGTCGTGAGAAGCAAATCAGGCCGCTTATCGAATAGCCCGGCGCGCAGCATATGGTCCGACCCGGCGCTCGAAAGCTGCGCCCATTTTAGACGAGGCGAGCGGTCCAGCCACTCCACAGGGAACCTGAAGCCGAAATAGATTTGCGCCCGGGCGAGGAGGGCGTCGAGTTCGTCCCCTGTTACCTGCCGCCATGCATCACCGGCTTCGTCTGATGCGGCTGTGCCTTCGCCTTTCGGCTCGTAAACGCGCAGCACGCGCACGCGCAGATCCACGGCCTCGATGGCCTCAACATACTCGCTTTCCAGCGGGAAGTTCACCAGCACGCCTATTTCGTCGGGCATAGAAATACCTCCACCCTGCGGCTGCGTGGCACTACCGGCCTGAGCGCTATTCTCAAGCGACATACTATGGACAACGCCCTTTCTAGGGTTGTGGACCCGGGCTTCACTGGGGATTATCACCATGCGGGGATGCCTCGAACGCCCCACGCCATGCGCCGCAATTCTACTATAAAGTAAACGGCAGCGCAACTGGGGGCGGCGTTGTCAGGTGTCAGGTGTCAGGTGTCAGGTGGCAGGTGGCAGGTGGCAGGTGGCAGGTGGCAGGTGGCAGTATATTACGGATTCACCGCAGAGGCGCAGAGAACGCTGAGTTTCGCTGAGGTTCTTTGAGGTTTGCAGTGCGCTTAGGGAAGAGAGTATGCGGCACAAGCCGCCAACTGACAACTGACAACTGACAACTGACAACTGACAACGCGGTCGCTCTGCGACTTATTTCGCATACTGCCCCAAAGCCGTGTAAAATATGAGCAGGACCACTCTTATTGGGAAGGAACTGTTTGGCTGTTTACATAGCAAGCGGAGATGTGCAAGTAAAGTGCGACATATCCCTGTAGCTGCAACTCTGGCTTTGACGCTGTTGCTGTCGCTGGCACCGGGCGCGCCTGCAGCCCAATCCGGGGTTGCTATGCCTGCTCGCGTTCCAGAGGCAGGGGCGAACGAGGGTGAGGCGACGCTGCTGTTCGTCGGCGATATTATGCTGGGCCGCTATGTGAACCAGTACATGGCTCTCGGCGGCTTTGATGCTCCCTTCAAGAATATTACTTCCTATATCTCTACTGCTGACCTCGCCATTGGTAATATGGAAGGGCCTCTTGTGCCTACCAATATTATCCCCATTCCGCCTGTGGCTCCCAACCAGCTTAACCTGACAGCTAACCGCCAGGCTGCACCCTCGCTTGCCCGCGCTGGGTTCGATCTGCTCTCCCTCGCCAATAATCACGCCTACGATGCAAAGCTGCCGGGCATCACCTACACCACCGAAGCTCTCCGCGCCGCAGGTATCACTCCCTTTGGACTCGACTCCGGTAACGGACAGCGCGCACAGGTTCGGGAAGTGCATGGTCTTAAGCTGGCCTTCCTGGGCTATACCAACATCATCAATATACCCGGCGCTAGCGGTGTCGGCTATGTCAACGCTAACCAGCCCGCCACCCTCGCGAAGATGACCGCAGAGATAGCCGCCGCCCGCACGAGCGCCGATCTCGTTATAGTGATGATGCACTGGGGCACCGAATACACTATACAACCTGACAGCGCCCAGCGTGCCATCGCTAAAGCACTGGTCGATTCGGGTGCTGATCTTGTAGTGGGCGCGCACCCGCACGTTTCGCAGGGCATGGAGCTTCAAGAGCGCAGCGGGCGCACTGTACCTGTGTTCTATTCCCTCGGCAATGCTCTCTTTGACCAGGTTGGCAGGCTGGATACCCGCCAGGGCCTTTCTCTCCAGTGCATAGTTGACCGCAACGGCGTGAAAAGCGCGCGGCTCGTCCCCCTGGAGACCACCATTGCGGGTGGCGGCTACGTCATGAACGTCTACGATAATGCCGCGGGCCAGCCTGCTTTGCAACGTGCCGCCCTGAGCACGTCCGACAGCACACTCAAGTGGAGCGCACTTTGGGATGCCGCGCAGACCGCGCCGGGTATTGCGCTCGCCTATCGCCGCACTCGCGACTCGACCCGCTCCTCCATCGAGGATCTCGGCACTGGCGCTCCAACCCGCGTGCAACTGAGCAACGGCAAGCTGATGGTCAGCACATACATAACAACTACCGCAGCCCCTCCCTCCAAAGGCAAGGCCGCTCCCACTCCAATGCCTCAGCAGCGCTGGTTGCCTGTCTGGGTCAGCGATTCGGAGTGGCAAGTCACGGGCTATTCAGTGGGCGACGCGAACGGCGATGGCACACCCGACCTCGTGTACACCCTCTGGAAGCACCAGCTAACCTGGGAGCGCCCGCCGGGTGGCGGAATGAGGGTTGACCCAAAGGGCGGCGAATTGCTTCCTCATATCTACATAAATAGCTGGACGAATGGCGCGCTCAACCCCCTCTGGCATGGCTCCCCGCGCCCTGCACCTCTTCTCGCAGCGGCACCCGCCCCCATAGGCAAGGACGGCAAACCCCTGCTCGCCGTGCTCGAAAGCAGCGATCCCACGGTCGAAAAGGCACCCGGCCGCCTTTCTCTCTGGCAGTGGACAGGTGGCTTCGGCTACGAGCTATCATCCAGGCTGCCGAACAGCTATTCCGAGCTATGGAGCGACGGCAAGCAGCTTATATTCCGCTAGCAAACTGAGTGAAGTTACAACTTAAGAATTACAGTGGTTGGTGGCGTTTGACTTACTATTGTTCTGAACACCAACTAAGGTTGTCATGCGTCAAAAAGGAGCAAGTATGTATCGCGCAGCAAAGCAGTGGCTCGCAACCCTCACTGTGGGGCTTGCGGTCGCGGTTGGTATTGCCGGGTGTGACGCCGGAAGCCCCACCCCGACCCCGGTTGTCGGGCCGCCAGCAACAGCCTCAGCATCTCTACCCTCACCCTCAATTACCACAGGACCAGCCATGGACAATACCCCAACCAACGGAGGCACTCCGCAATCTGACGTACCCCTGACCCCTTCAGCACGAGAAGTTGTCAGCTTCTCACCGTACACGCTCGAACCATCCTCGGTGAACCCTGCCGTCCAGCCTTACACCGTGCAGCCGGGCCTTGCCAATGTAGAGAACGCCTCGCAGTTTGAGCTTTCGGCCAACGCCAAATCCCTCATCGAGAAGAACGGCTTCGCCGCTCAGTTCCCCAGCGGCACACAGTACAAGCAGTTCTACCTGCTATATCAGGACTACAGCTACAAGCAAAAGCCCGTCTTTGTCACCACAGACTCTCTGCTTCACGTATACCATCTGATGTTTGATAAGATCTTGCGCTCCACCGAGACCAAATATCTGATCGACTATCTGAAGCAGCTAAACTCCACCATGCTCAAGGAGACAGAGGCGCAATACAATGCCCTCAAAGGCACCACCGCTGAAAACGCAGCCAGGCGCAACCTCGCCTATTTCGCGGTGGCCTCTCGCTTGATCGACCCCAATGCTGCTGTGCCCGACGCGGTTGGCAAAGAGGTTACGCAGGAGCTAAAGCTGATTGCCGACCACGCGGGCTACAACCTTTCTCCCGTCATGAATACAGGCTCGGCACAACCCGACTTCAGGGAAGACTACAGCCAGTACAAAGCGCGCGGCCACTATACCCGCTCGGAAGCCCTGACGCGCTACTTCGGCGCAATGATGTGGTATGGCCGCATCACTTTCCGCCTCAACAACCTGGATGAAACCCGCTCCGCGCTCCTGTTGACGCAGGCGCTCGACACGGCAACCACAGCCGATGGCAAACCCGCCGCCGAGTTATGGGCCAGTATCTACGATCCTACCTCTTTCTTCGTGGGCGGTGCCGACGACCTCACATACCGCGACTACGCCCCGGCCATGAAGGAGGCGCTTGGCGATGCGCCCGATGCGAAGGCAGTAGCTGATGACGCTAAAGTAGAACAGTTCCGCACGCTTGCCCGCTCACTCGCAGGGCCGCGCATCAATTCCATGTTCGTCTTTGTCGAACAGGATACGGAGAAAGTCACCAGGGGCCTGCGTATGATGGGCCAGCGTTTCACCCTGGACGAATATGTCTTCGGTCAGCTTATGTTTAATAAGGTGGGCACAGTAGATAAGCCGCGCTCTCTTCCCAAGGGCCTTGATGTGCCTTCTGCTTTCGGCTCAACAGAGGCGTACAGCATCCTCGAATCGCTGGGCGAAACCACCTATAAGAACTACATCACGCAGATGGACAAAGTGCGCGGTGAGATAAAGGGCCTGCCAACCTCGCAGTGGACCGAGAACCTGTACTGGTCGTGGCTCTATACGTTCCGCCCGCTGCTCTCGACCAAAGCACCCGACTCCGGCTTCCCCAGCTTTATGACGAACGAAGCATGGACGCGCAAGAACCTCAACACCGTGCTCGGTAGCTGGACCGAACTAAAGCACGACACCATCCTCTATGCCAAGCAAGCAGGTGGCGCGGGTGGGGGCGCTCCTCAGGAGCCGCCTAAAGGCTATGTTGAGCCGGAGCCTGAGTTCTATGCCCGGGTGGCCGCTCTTGTCGGCATGACCCGCGACGGTCTCGTATCGCGTGGACTCCTCGTTAAGTCAGACAGCAATAACTCTTCGGAGGACTACGACGCCCTGGCCACCCTTGAATCGCTGGCACTCAGCCTCAAGCATATCAGCGAAAAGGAACTTGACAACAAGCCCCTGACAGACGATGAATACATGCTGATAAGGAACTACGGCGGCTATCTCTCAAGCATCACCACAAGGGCCGCCGACCCTGCTAAACCGGGCGAGCAATTCGGCGCAGACCCGAGCGACCAGGACGCCGCTCTGGTAGCCGACGTTGCATCCAGCATGGACTCTGCGCTGACAGAGGCGACCGGACGCTTCATGGAGATCTATGTGGTCTTCCCCACTGACGGTAAGCTCTACCTCGGCAGGGGCGGCATCTACAGCCAGTACGAGTTCAGCCAGCCCAGCAGCGACCGCCTGACCGATGAGCAATGGCGAACCCGTATTGATAAGGGACAGCTACCCTCTATCGGCGACTGGAAGACCTTCATAGCAAAATAACCCTCGCAACGAAGATAACAAAGAGGGGTGTCAGTAGCTATCACTGGCGCCCCTCTTTGTTGTGTTCTCGTAGAAAACCCCACGTTTTGCACTAATTGACCTTTACCCTCTCCAGGACTATAATTCGGGCCATCAGGCTGCTAGTGTGTGGTCTGGCTACTGTTGTCATGTTGTAGTACCAGCGCACTGGGGAGGAGAAAAAGATGAAATCGGAGAATAAATCGAGTAAATCCGGATTGCCCGTGTGGAGCATAGTGGCCCTGTCCACACTGCTTGTCGCCTCGCTCGTAGGGAGCGGCACATGGGGCGCATCGGCATCGACCCTCGCACAGGCCAACGGCGGCCGCGCCACCGTCCAGGATAGGAGCGGACAACCTGACGGCGGCACGCAGGTCTTTCAGGATGTCCTGCCGGGCAACCCCTTCTTCGCCTTTGTCGATACAATCTTCAAGGATGGTATTGTCGGCGGCTACCCTTGCGGCGGTCCCGGCGAGCCTTGCGGTCCCGGTAGCTTGCCTTACTATCGCCCCGGCGCGACCGTCACCCGCGGCCAGATGGCTAAAATCATCGGGGGTGCCCTCGATATCACAACCAACACCAACGTCAGACCACTGAGAAGCATCAGCAACGCCCCCAGCGGTCTGGGAGTATGGGGCGGTAACGGCGGCGTTGGTCCCGCCCGAAACGTAACCAGCATCAACGCAGGCGTCTACGGCAACGCCTTCGGCTCCAGCAATAGTATAGGTGTGCTGGCTGTCGCGCAGAACGACAACGCCGCCTGGTTCTCCTCTAACAACGCTGCTTCCTATAGTATCTATGTGCCCAACAACGGCGCCTATATAGATCGTGGCGGCAGCGGGCCGGCCGACGCTCTCATGGTGGCGGGCCACGTCACCATCACCGGAGGCTGCACAGGCTGTACGGTCGACCAGATTATGCTAAATACCGGGGCCACCGACCTCCGCCCCGGCGACGTGGTATCCCTTGGCGCAATGGCTCCCGATGGCACAACTGTTCATGATAACCCCGTAGCGGGTGTCACCTCCGCCAGTGAGGCATACAGCACAAGCGTGGTCGGTGTAGTCGGTACACACTATGTACCAGGCGACCCGAGCGCTCCCGCCGGAACCAGCAAGCAGAGCGGCGGTTCTGACAGCGCCACCGTCATCAAGCCGGGCGAATACATGACCGTCATCACCAGCGGAACATACAAAATGGTCAAGGTAGACGCTGGAAAGACAGGCATCCACGTAGGCGATCTGCTGACCACCAGCACCACCAGCGGAGCCGCAATGAAGGTCACCGACAAAGTAGCCTCCATAGGCGCACTCCTGGGCAAAGCCACCGGCAACCTTGAAAGCGGCATAGGTTATATACCTGTGCTGATAACGCTGAAGTAGCAGGGCTGACCGCGGACGGCAGACCGCCAATGGCGCGTTGTCAGGGGTCAAGGATTTACGGATTCACCGCAGAGGCGCAGAGTGCTCAGAGTCACGCAGAGATTCTTAAGGTTTTAGAGAGCGCTGTGCAGAGCGGGTATGCAGCACGGAGCAGAGGCGGTCTGCCGTCCGCGGTCGGCGGTCGTAACTGACAACTGACAACTACGGAGTACACAGTAGACCCGTTGCACAACGAAAGCCCTCTTCCCAGGTCGTGAGAAGAGGGCTTTTGTACGGAGCGCATAGTCTACTATGTGGCTAGAGCTTTCGCAGGAATGCGCTGACCGCATCTCCGAACGCCTCGGGCTGCTCTAGCATCGTCATGTGCCCGGCAGCCTCGATAGGCACATGCTTTGAGCCTTTGATGTTTGACACCAGTATCTCGGCCTCAGGAGCGGGGATGATCGCATCTTCCGCGCCTGTGATCACCAGCGTGGGCACTGTTATCTCGCTGAGGCCGGGTGTCGAGTCGGGTCGTCCTGCCATGGCATAGAGCGCGGCGATAATTCCCTGGCGGTCCTGGTTCAGCATTACTGCGCGTATCTGCTCTACAAGCTCGGGCTTGTCGTTATAGGTGGCTGGAGCAAACAGCTTGGGCAGCATCGCATCAACCACAGCCTGCGCCCCACGCTCTTCTACCGCCGCGGCCTGCTTGTAGCGTCCTTCTCTGCCCGCTTCTGTATCAGACCCGGCCTTCGTAGAGACCAGTATCAGCCCCTGTAACATCTCTGGATGGCGGCGTGCAAATGCGAACGCCACATACCCACCCATTGAGTGTCCCGCCAGCACGACTTTATCAAGGCCTTTCGCATTAAGCCAGTCTGCCAGCGTATCTGCATAGGCATCCATGTTGGCGTTCTTGCTCTCATCCTCAAGATCCGCCGACTGCCCGAACCCGGGCATATCAGGAGCGATTAGATGCGCGTCCTGTCCGAGCCGCTCTACTTGATCCCGCCAGATGCTACCATCGAACGGGAAACCGTGGAGAAGCACCAGCGGTGTTCCTTTACCTTGCTCGATCGCATTCAGCCTGTGATGTGCCATCTGTACAGCCTCCTTCCGGCAGGGATGAGCGGTTTGTTTATTCTCCATTCATCCCTTATTCTCTACATAGCCATTAGTATACGTTACACAACATATGGCTGCCTATAGCATAACACAACGATCTTCAGGGGCCCTTCCGCACTCGAACGGTAAATGTTCAGATTAGGGGTAGAGCAATCCAACATATCGGTAATGAAAGACCCACCCCCAGCCCCTCCCACGTGTGGGAAGTGTGGAGAGAATGGGGACACCCCATTCCCCCGGCAGGGGAGTTCCCCTGCACCCCACTCTGAACACTTACCCCGAACCCAACTACTTATGAACAACCCCCAACCTACTAACGGCAACCCACAACTGGCAGGTCTGCTTCTTGTGCTGCTTGCGGCCGCGCTCTGGGGCACGCTCGGCACACTTTACAAGTTCGGCACCGACACCTTCGGGCTGACACCTCTCACCATCGTCTTCTGGCGGGCCGCGCTCGCGGGCCTGGTGCTTGCACTTGTGTTGGGCATTGTGATGCCGCTATTCGGCAAGGGGTGGTCCTCTCTACGTGTGCGCCGTGCCGACCTGCCCATCTTTATCACCTTCGGTTTACTAGGTGTCACCGCCTTCTACCTGCTCTACATATATGCTGTTGTACTGGTGGGCGTTGCCGTCGCCGTGGTCCTTCTCTACACCGCACCTGCCTTCGTCTCAGTTATGTCGTGGCGCTTCCTGGGCGAATCGTTCGGCCCTCGCAAGATGCTTGCTTTGCTGCTCACCTTGCTTGGCTGTGCGTTGGTAGCTCGCGTCTACGACCCAACCCTGCTTCGTCTGAACGTCGTTGGCATCCTTTGCGGCGTCGGCTCTGCATTCACATACGCTCTCTACAGCATTCTAGGCAAGCTCTCATTGCGGCGGGGCTACCCAATAGCCACCATGAGCTTCTACGTCTACACCATCGGAGCCATCGGACTGCTGCTGGTGGCCCTCTTCGGCGCAGGTGCGTCAGGCGTGGAACAGCTATTCTCCATGGGCACCGACGTGGGCGCATGGGCGCTGCTCCTGCTCCTTGCGGTGGCGCAGACAATCGGCGCACTTTATGCTTACACGGCAGGCCTACGCCATCTGGAAGCAGGCACCGCCAGCATCCTCGCCACGTTTGAGCCGCTAGTGGCAGCCTGCCTCGCCTACTTCTTGCTGCACGAAACCCTGGAGTGGCTCCAACTGGTAGGGGGCGCACTTATCCTTGTGGCCGTTATGCTGCTGCAATCCAACCGCATGTCATCCGGCAGTGTAACTCTGCCCGTAGTTGAACCATAATGGCACTCATGGTGTAGGAAATAGTAATACCGGGGAAGCAGTAAGCCTGATCACCTGTGCGCCCGGTAACGTTTGTGATTACGACCGGCATCAGCAACACAACAGGAGCATAGAATGTCCAGGTTCAATCCACGTACACTGGCCCGTGTTGGCGCAATGTTCGCAGCCGCTATTTATATAGCCAAGGGCCTCTCTGATATCTATTGCTATCTGAGCTTCGTCTAATAGCGTAGAGCCTCGGCCCAGCCCTGAGTCTTCACTCACAACTCACTACTTGATACAACACTCCCACTGAGTCGGGTGGCATGGAATGCTGCACGGCTCACTATTATGCCTGACCACGGACCGCGTTGTCGGTTGTCAGTAGACAGGGCTGATGCAAAGTCGGTTTGGGGCGTACCCTCCCAGCGGTGTCATTCTGAACAGAGTGAAGAATCAACATCCATACTAATTTCTACCCGAACGGATTCTTCGCTTCGCTCAGAATGACACTGCCTGGTGGGGTGCGCTTGCCAGCCACTTCTTTGTTAGCACGGCATTCAGAATGACAAAGTCCAGGTGGTGGCCACTTCACCAGCATTTCCGATTTGCATCAGCCCTGTGTCAGTAGACGGCTTGTGCCGCATATTCGCTTGCCACAGCACTTTAAGAATCTCAGCGAACCTCAGCGCACTCTGCGCCTCTGCTGTGAACCCGTAATAGACTGACGCCGTCGGCGGTCGGCGGTCGTAACTGACAACCGACAACTGGCAACTGATAACGTGCTCACTGACACCCCGTAACCGGCAACTGGCAACCGGCCGTCGGCATCCCCCGGTCAAAACTCTCCTGTTGGAGGATTAATGTGGAAAATGGTAGCGAATTGCTGCTAACTAGTGCTGGTTAATACTTCCATTCCTAAGATAATTGTGATAAGATATTGTCGCTGGATAGCGTTTAAGCTACCTTTCCGGTTCTTACCGACACCCCCGAAAAGTTGGTGTCATTGTCGGCGCTACAGAGTGGCGGCCCATGAAGTAGTGCTCATAGTAGTCCCCGTTCAATTTCACAAGTCAAGAGAGGAGAGCAGGATGCCAAGAATCAAACCGTTTGTAGTCTTCGGCCTCATTGCATTGCTCGGAGCAATAGCAGTGCTTGGAGCGTTCGCCACGAGCGGAGCGCGTGCCACGGTGGCCTACAGCGATACCGCTGGATTGACAGTTCCCTCGGCGAATATGTCCCTGAGTACGAACTTCAAGGCTAACCCGGCCACAGGCGCCGAATCCGCTGCTAACGTTGCTTTCGCCAACATCCGGGTAAACCAGGATGCTTCAACCGAAGCGCAGAACGAGCCCTTCGTGGCGGTCAACCCCACTAACTCGAACCACATCGTCGTGGGAGCCAACTCCTGGCAGGTTGGCAACGGTCGCTTCGAAGTCTTCGCCTATGTCACATTTGACGGCGGCAAGACATGGGCAACCTCACGGCCATACATCGATCGCAATGCCTCCCGCTTGAACGCAGCCGACCCGACAGTCGCCTTCGGTGCGGATGGCAAAGTGTACTTCGGCTTTGTAGCCATCACCCCTGCACCGGGTGCTGTGGCAGTATCTACATCCAACGACGGCGGCCTCACATGGAATCGCCAGAACTGGGTTACTTCGTTCGCGGGAGCTGCTGACAAGCCGGCAATCGCAAGCGCAAACGGCAAGCTCTACGCGTTCTATCAGGGCCAGGCTCTCGTCTCCCAGGTTTCGGCTGACGGCGGCTCGACCTGGAGCGCAGCCACAGCTATCGACGCAGCCGGCCGCAACGCCGCTCCTGTGGTTGATCGCAATGGCACCGTATGGCTCTTCTACAACACACCCAGCGCCATCAAAGTGGTGAACGCTGCCGGTGGTAGGGCCGTCACAGTATCCAACACAGTTGCTCTGCAGGGACGCCCCACACAGTACCGCGCCAACATCTACCCCGCAGCAGGCGTCGACAGCCGTGGTAACTTCTACGTAGCCTGGGCAGATGGCCGCAACGTAGGACGTGGCAACGACATCCTTCTTAGCCGCTCTTCCGATGCTCGTAACTGGTCCGCTCCTGTCAACGTCAACACCGACAGCGGCAGCTCAGATCAGTTGCTCCCCGCCCTCAGCGTAAGCAAGGACGGCTCGGTAACAGTAGCATGGCTCGACAATCGCAACGATTCGGCCAACGTGAACTATGACGTCTATATGGCTCGCTCCATCGACGGTGTCACGTTCGGTGCCAACCAGCGCGTAACCGCTGTGTCGTCGAACCCGAACAACGATCCCCGAACACTGGGTCAGATGATCGGTGACTACTTCGCAATGGCCGCAGGTGACGGTGTTGTTTACACAGCATGGACCGACACCCGCAACAACAACGCTGACATCTATCTTGCTCCGATCCCTACCGCCAACAACTAACGACCTTTAGAGGTCCGCAGGCGCAAGCGGTGGCCGGTACCAGAGAAAGAGGTTTCCATAACGGGCAGCAGAGTGATTAGGCCGCTATTCACACCATCTGGCGTAACTGGAAAGCAAAGAAGAGCAGTCCACATGGGCTGCTCTTTTTGTTTGACCATGGTCAAGCGTACCCGGTATAATGCTTGCACTGATCGGAAAGGAGCATCCAATCTACTACATGAAGAGAAATCCCTTCCTCGTCGCTCTAAGCCTGTGCCTGCTGCTCGCGGCCGCCGCATCTATTCTCTCACTCAAACAGCCCTCCGCACAGGCCCAGCCTCTTTCTATGCCAGGCTCAGTTACGTTCGGCCCCGATATCCTGGTGAACCCCACATCAACCATCGAGACGGTGCGCCAGAAGAACTTCTCGCTGGCAGTCAACCCCACAAATCCCGATAACGTAGTTGCTGCTTACGACTCTTCGGGTACCGTCTTCCTCGAAACCGCCTATTCCGCAAGCACCGACGGTGGACAGACCTGGGCAGGTGCTCCTTTTACGGCCACCTGGGGAGTGGACAACTACCAGTCTTTTGGCGATGCACGCATGGTCTTCGACGCCCACGGTACCGGCTACCTTTCCAGCTATGCCATCGCCGGCAACCTTAGCAGCTACTGGGTGCTCAGCACAACAAATGGCCTTTCGTGGAGCGACCCCCACCTGATAGCGGTCTCCGATTCAAGCGAATATCGTTCCGGCTCTACGCTTGCCGTCGACCCGCGCGCCTCCGGTGCGAATGCCGGCAACCTCTACATGTTCTGGCTCTACACAAACAACATGAAACCGTTCTGGCTTGGCATCTGGGGCCGTCAGTCCGGTGATGGCGGGCTGAACTGGAGCACTGACGTACATATCTCTGATCCTGAACACCTCTATACATATGGCCCGGATTCTGCCGTTGCCTCTGATGGCACTGTGTATGTGGCCTTCGAGTTCCGGCCAGATAATAACATCGCCAACGATCCTGAGATCTATCTCACCCGCAGCACCGATAGCGGAGCTACATGGAGCGGCGACCGCCTTGTATCCGGCGCGCCCATTACAAGGATAGGTGGTCCGGATTACAAGCTGCGCGAGCTTGTACTTGCTGTGTCAAGCTCGTGTTTCTATCTTCGCATCAATCATTTCCCCTCGATTGCCGTATCACCCACCGACCCCAACACCGTCTATGTGGCGTGGAATGATGGCCGTTGGGAACAGACCTTAGACGAATGCAGTACAACCGGCAAGCATAGCGATGTTGCCTTCAGCCGTACCACCGACGGCGGCCTAACCTGGAGCGCTCCGCAGCGCCTGAATGACGACCCACAGGGCAACGGACGTGATCAATTCACGCCAACACTCACCGTAGCGGCCGACGGCACTATCGGCGCGACATGGTTTGATCGCCGCTATGACCCCAATGGCGAACTTTACGACCTGGTATTCAGCCAGTCCACCGACGGCGGTATCACATGGAGCGCCAATCAGCGCGTTAGCGATATCTCCAGCAACCCCGACAACCTGCAAGACCTGAAATTTATAGATGACGTCGGCTACCGCAAGTCGGTCGTCTACGGCCCCGGCTATGTGATACCCACATGGATAGACACCCGCCTGGGAACAAGGAAAGGCGATTTCTTCGTTGACCGGGGCATCATCAGCGGGGGCATCACCCCAACCGCCACGCCAACCACCATCCCGACCGGCACAAGCACAGCAACTGCCCAGCCTACCGTTACCGCGACCACCACGCCGGGAGCCTGTAACACACAGTTCACCGATGTGCCTGTGGGCAGCACATTCTACCCGTTTGTGCACTGTCTGGCGTGCCTCAACATTATTTCGGGCTACCCATGCGGCGGCCCCGGCGAGCCGTGTGTGCAACCTGCCAGTGACCCCTATTTCCGTCCCAACAACAACGTGACGCGGGGGCAGCTAGCCAAGATAGTGTCGAACTCCGCAGGCTTCAACGACCCACCAGGCGCGCAAACATTCGAGGATGTGCAGCCCGGCTCTACCTTCTACACCTTCACCCAGCGTCTCGGCATAAGAAACGTCATGTCGGGCTACCCATGCGGCGGCCCCGGCGAGCCGTGCGGCAGTGGCAATCTACCCTACTTCCGCCCCAACGCTAACGCCACGAGAGGGCAGATATCGAAGATTGTTGCGCAGGCAGCAGGCCTCACCGACCCACCCGGCGCACAGATCTTTGAGGACGTGTTGCCCGGCTCAACGTTCTACGATTACATTCAGCGGCTAGCCTCCCGTGGGTATATGAATGGCTACCCGTGCGGTGGGCCGGGAGAGCCATGTGGTGTTGGCAATAAGCCTTACTTCCGCCCCGCCAACAACGCCACGAGAGGCCAGGTCAGCAAGATAGTTGGCAATGCCTTCTTCCCCGACTGCAACCCATAACACGCTTTAGGCAGTCGAGGGTGGTTTTCCGCCGCTCTTCACTGTGAGCTACTAATATTCGTCTCTGCATCGTCAATACCCTGATAACAAAGATATACCAATAGCTAGCGCCCCCTCCGCCCTTGTCATTCTGAGCGAAGAATCTCGCAAAACGGGATGATGCTCCCTTGGGAGCCAATCCCAAAAGAAGAGGGAGCCGAGCTTCAATTCGTTCAGAATGACAAGGGCGGAGGGGAGGCGGCGACACGGACATGTTCTTATTACCACCGTATTCACTGCAGCAAGATAGCCTGGATCCTATGCATAACACCCGCCTTCTTCGTTGCCTACTCCTGCTAATATGCCTGGCGGCATTGGTCTGCCTGCTCGCTGCCGGCCCAGCGCCGGAAAGGGTCGCGGCGCGCGGCATGCTTTCGTCCGTTTTCAGCGGTGAACCCTCGTGGGGGGCTGATTTCCGGCTGATAGTAGAACCTCCTGCCCAGCGACCCTTACTGACCAGCGACGACCAGCCGATTCGTGTGTTAGAGAAGAATGTTTCTATTGCGGTTAGCCCAATCCACACCGACCTTGTTATCGCGGGATACGAGACGTCGGGCAGAGATGATACGCACAGCAGATTTGCCACAAGCACAGACGCCGGTATCACATGGCAAGGTGGCAGCTTTGGGAGCCTGTATCCCGGCGACATCGAGGCATTCAGCGATGTCCGGGTTGATTTCGATGCCCAGGGCACTGCCTATTACACTACACTCGGCCTCGGCTCCTTCAACAACGGCTACATGGTCTTTACATCCACCAACGGCCTCACCTGGGGCGATCCTTCCGCTATATCTCTTGGCACATACGAGCAATACCGCTTTCTTGCCGACCTGGCTGTAGATCGCCGCACACCCGGCTCAGGCCCTTTTGCCGGTTCCGTCTACTTCGCCTCGCCCCTGTATCAAAGTATCAATCCCAATGCCGCGGGCATCATGCTGAAATATTCCAGAGATAGCGGCGCAAGTTGGAGTCCCGACGTCCAGATATCCGACCCCGATAACAACGATAGCTACGCTCCTTCGCTCAAGGTCGCTTCTGATGGCACCATATACGCAGGGTTCACAGAAATGCGTTACGCATCTATAAAGAATCCGCAGAAGCTGTTTCTTGACCGCAGCACCGACGGTGGGCAAACCTGGAGCACCGACCGTCTAATCACAGGTGCGCCCATAACCACAATGGGCGAGCCGGATTACGAGTATCGCGAGCTAGCCATTGTTGTCAACGAAAATTGCGACCTGCTGCGTATCAACCATTACACCGTCATCGGCGTATCGCCCACAGACCCGAATACTGTCTATGTGGTCTGGAACGATGGACGCTGGGAGCCTCCGGTCGATCACTGCGGCCATACCAATGTTCATCACGGCGATATTGCCTTCAGCCGTACAACAGACGCAGGACTCACATGGTCGCCTGTCGCACGCTTGAACGACGACCCCGTGGCGAATGGCGTAGATCAGTGGCAGCCGACCCTTGAGGTTGCTCCAGACGGCACAATAGGCGTCACCTGGTACGATAGGCGTTACGATCCGGCCCACTATAACTATGACACTGTTTACAGCCAGTCCACCGATGGCGGCCTCACGTGGAGTGCTAACAGCCGTGTCAGCGACGTTTCGAGCGACCCCAACCAACTCTTCGATGTCAAGGTTATCTCCGACGTGGGATTCCGCAAGGGCCTTGTGTTTGGTCCCGACTATGCTATCTCTTCGTGGATAGATACCAGGGGCGAGACAACAAAGGGCTACATTTATGCCGACCGCGGCGCGGTGGTCGCGAACCCGCCCACGATCACTCCAACAATCACCTCGACAGGCACATCGACCGCTACCGCTCAGGCGACCGCCACCGCGACAGCTACCGTCTGTGCAGTCTCCTTCGCTGATGTGCCCGAAGGTAGCACATTCTATCCCTACGTGCACTGTATGGCCTGCATGGGCATCATCAATGGCTACCCTGACAATACATTTCGGCCCAACAACAACGTGACGCGGGGGCAGCTAGCCAAGATCGTCTCTAACTCGGCAGGCTTCAACGATCCACCCGGCACTCAAACATTCGAGGACGTGCCTCCCGGCTCTACCTTCTATACATTCACTCAGCGTCTCGCTGGCAGAAACGTCATGTCGGGCTATCCGTGCGGTGGTCCCGGCGAGCCATGCGGCAGTGGCAACCTGCCTTATTTCCGCCCCAACGCTAATGCCACGAGAGGGCAGATATCCAAGATTGTTGCGCAGGCAGCAGGCCTCACCGACCCGGCAGGCACACAGATCTTCGAGGACGTGCCGCCCGGCTCAACGTTCTACGATTACATCCAGCGGCTAGCTTCCCGCAGCATCATGTCGGGCTATCCGTGCGGCGGCCCCGGCGAGCCGTGCGGCGTTAGCAACCTGCCCTACTTCCGCCCAGCCGCTAACGCCACAAGAGGCCAATCCGCAAAGATAGTGACAAACACCTTCTTCCCCGACTGCAACCCTCAACAATAACGGCCAATAAAGAAGGCCGAAGGATTATATCCCTTCGGCCCGGTATAACGTGAGGCGTGAGTTGCTACGTACTGCGTATGACCGCCGACCGCCATCAACTGACAACTGACAACTACGTAGTACGTAGTACGAACTACCTTACCCCTCGCCACGTTCCTTCTTCGTGTAGAGGTAGGGCAGCTTGAGGAAATCGTAGTCGAATAGCTCGCTTTCGGTGAAGAAGCGGGGCACTTCCTTTTCGGCTGTTTCCAGCGAATCAGAGGCGTGCACAAGATTGGCCTGTATACTCATGCCATAATCGCCGCGAATTGTGCCCGGATCGGCCTCCCAGGATTTGGTGACACCGCAAAGCCGCCGCACAGTATCCACGCTATTGACACCCTCCAGGCAGATAGCCACGACAGGTGCCAGCATCATAAACGACTTTATCTCGCCGAAGAACGGCAGGTGATTGAGGTGAGAATAATGCTCATCGAGCAGAGAGTCGGTAAGTTTCATCATCTTCATGCCGGCAAGCTTGAGGCCCTTGCGCTCAAAGCGGCCAATGATCTCGCCCAACAGGCCGCGCTGCACAGCGTCCGGTTTAAGCAGCACCAGGGTGCGTTCCATTATGCGTTTTCTCCTACAATCTAATTTAGAAAGACATTCGGAGCAGTATAACACAAAATCAGTAAAGAGGAGTTAGCGGGGTGCATCGCCTCAGTCCAAAGGCTTGTCCAGCGGCGGCTCCGTTGCGTAATAGTCAGCATAGAAGCGCGGAATGTACGAGTTCACAAGCTCCTGCACCCGCTCGTGATCCGGTGAGGTTACCACCAGCCCGGCGTGATGCCTCTGGTCGAGCCGCCACGCGATCTCAGGGTCGTCGTATGCGCTCGTGTCGGGGTGTTCCTGGCGTGCCAGCGAGATAATAATACCGCCATAATCCTGTTTGTGCTGCGGTAGCTCATATGCCCGCTCACCGCCTGCTATCTCAATCCGTGCCCATTCGGCCCACAGGTTCAGCCCTGTGCTGGCTTTCAACAACTCCATCAGGTAAGCCCCACCCACCCGCGCGGCTGTCTCAAGAAAATAGAACCGGCCGTCCTCCCGGCTCTTGATGAACTCGGTGTGGGTCACGCCTCGCACAAAGTTGAGCGCACGCAGCACTTCGCTGTGCAGTGATTGTAATGTTTGCATATCGGGCGAATCGTGCGGCAGCGTAATGCTCGTGAAGATGCCGCCGTCATGGGCCACGTTGAGCGGTGGCGACCCATAGCGGTGCGCCTCAGCGAAGAGTATTTCGCGTTCGTACACCACCGCATCAATGTGGTAAACGTCGCCCGGTATGTACTGCTCCAGTACGAAGTAAGATTGGCGGTCGCCCAACGCCTCCAGCAGCGGCCAGATCTCCTCGGCTTGCTGCAAACGCCGAATGCCCGCCGCTGCCGCTTCGGAGCGGGGCTTGAGCACCCAGGGCGCGGGCACCTGCTCCATGAACTGCGCCAGCTTCGCATGGTTCACGACAGGGACAAAAGGCGGCACGAGTATATACCTGTCGCGTGCCTGCACTCGCATCGCCAGCTTATCGCGGAAGTAGCGTGCGGTTGTATCGCCCATGCCGGGGATACGCAGATGCTCACGCAGCATAGCCGCCGTCTCCACGTCGTAATCGTCGAGGGGCACAATCCTGTCTATCTCGCGGGTGCGCGCAATCCATGCCACCGTGTTGATAACAGCCTGCCTGTCGGTCAGGTCGGGCAGAGTAAATATCTCGTCGATGCTGCTGTGCGGCCATGTGCATTCAGACAGGCGATCAACCGTAAGAAGCAGCACACGGCAGCCCTGCTTCTTACATTCGCGCAGAAAATCGTCGCCTTTGTAGTAACTCGCAAGGCATAAGATAGTAAGTTGTCGCTCATCAGGCACGGCAATAACCTCCACACGGATACGACGCGTGCCCCGGCGTCATCGGCGAGGTTCCACCCCCACAGCGTACCACAACATAGAGCGAATGCAAAGAGGTTCCAGGCCCGAACATATGGCTTGTGCAAAGCCCGAAATAACGTTTGTGCCACCTCATCCCTCTTGTCATTCTGAGTGCGTCGCTAACACAGAAGTGGCAGGTAAGCGTGCTCTCTCGGCGGTGTCATTCTGAACAGAGTGAAGAATCAACCTCCATACTAATTGCTACCCGAACGGATTCTTCGCTTCGCTCAGAATGACACTGCCTGGTGGGGGTGCGCTTACCTGCTACATCTTTGTTAGCACGGTACTGAGCGAAGCGAAGAATCTCGCAAACCAGAATGATGTTGCTCTTTGGCAATCCCAAAAGAAGAGAATGGGACGAGATTCTTCACTTCGTTCAGAATGACACCGCAAAGGGGAGGCGGTGACACGCGCATAATCCTGTTGGAATAGCACTTACCTGCCGCAGTCCCGTCTGCAGGGAACTAACTTGATGTGTATTCAGGGAAGAACCAGTAGCGCGCGCCTGCGCCGCCTTGCTCGAAGTAGCTGCGGAGCGGACCGCCAATAGAGGGGGCAGGCATGTAGCTGCCTATTTCGCTCACGTGCACGAAGCGCAACTCTTCTACAGCCTCATCCCCTTCGCACGAAAGATCACCCGCGACCCGTGTAACCACGAAGGCGCACACCAGGAATATCTGCTTGCGCACCACGCTTCGCGATTCGGCAACATACGCCAGCGCGCCGACTTCTATATCCAGACCCGTTTCCTCGCGGAACTCCCGAACCAGCGCGTCTGAGATGCCCTCGCCTTCCTCAGCCCGCCCTCCGGGCAGCGTCCACACCAGCGGCTTGCCCGAAAACCACCTGTTGCCGCTGAGCAGCACCCCATTGTCGCCCAGCAAAATACCCTGCCCAACTCTATGGACAGTCCACCCCGGCGTCTCTGGCTGTAAGTCATGCGTCATAAGTCAATGCAAGAGGCTATTAGCCCGCCACTTCGCCATTCTTCGGTCAGTTATCTGCAGTCGGATAAATGTTCAGATCAGGAGTGGAGCAATCAGACATTTCGATAAGGGAACGCCCACCCCCAACCCCTCCCACACGTGGGAGGGGAGTAATAAGTAGAAGAGAAGAATGGGGGACACCCCCATACCCCTGTCATGGGCTTCGCCCCTGCACCCCCACTCTCAACTCTTACCCGGTCGGTACTCGGTACTCGGTACTCGGTACTCGGTACTCGGTACTCGGTACTCGGTACTATTTTACCTGATCGAGTGAGAAGTGCTCCATGTGCCACTGGGCAGCTTGCTGGAACCTTTCCGGCTCCATAATCTGGGCGGGCAGGGTCTGCACATCGTACAGGCAGCGGTTGATGTTCACCTGGGTCTGCGGGTCAAAGTCGAGCCTGCGCGAGAGCAGCAGCCTGTTATCTTCGTCCACGAAAATCAGGAATGTGTGATCCTGGCGGGCTAATTGCGCAAGTATGTGCTGTCCAAGCTGGCAGGCATCATAGGTGGGGCTTCCTGGGTCATGCGGGTTGAGGAACGTCTCGCCCTTGTAGGGGTCGTCTGTCTTATCCTCCACCACCACATAGAACGCGATGATCGGCCCATGCTGGGTGCGCGACAACACGATGTCCACATGAGCAGGCAGCTTATCTGTCAGCGGCACCGCCCACGAGTTGCGAGGCGTGCGGCTTATCACCGCTACCACCTTTGAGTTCCCTTCACGCAGTAATACCAGCCGTGTCACAGGCTGGCTGTCCGGTGACAGGAGCGCGAGCATCGGTTCGGGTATGAGCATCCCCGGCTCAATCGGCGGCGACGCGAACCACGCCGGGTATGCGTAGGCATCGTGCCAGCGCTGCCCGTAGGCGATCTGCTGACGGGCTTCGTAGTGGCTTGGATCGAGCTCCAGCACCCGCCTGAACTCGCGGATTGCCAGCTCAAAGCCTTCAGCGTACCGAAGGGCCACACCGGAATAATAGCGATACGCAACCGAGCTTGGCACCAGTTCGGCAGCGGACTGGAATGCCTCCGCTGCCAGTTGTGCCACGCCCGGTTCAACCTTGTAGCCGCGCTCTGCCTGGTACACGCCGCTCTCCATGAACTCCAGGCCCTGCTTGAATAGCTCGCGTGCCCTCTCCATACTCGATGCCCTGTCAGAGCGTTGCCGTAGTGCCTGCTCTGTTACAGCGTCTCCCGTGGGGCCTGTCCCGAGGTGGGCTGTTGTGAGTCTATCGGTGAGATTATTAGAGCTGACTTCCGCAAGCTCGGGCAGAGCAACTACCGTGCGCAAGCTTTCGTCGAGCATGGCAATCTCTCTAAAGATGCCTATTTCTCCGGTTGGCCTCGCTGTCACTTGAGGTATGGCCGGCTGCTCATGCGCGAACTGCACCACCTCATATATTTGTGCACCCGACACGTTCGCCATGCCAAGCGCGCCACCCGTCTCAGCGGCCGCCCCCACCCCACTTTGTGATAGTGCTTCGAGTGGCGATACAGCATAGCCGGGCAAGCCCGGCGGCGGATGCACAGACGGCCTTTCGGGCACAACATAGGTCTCCGCGATCTTATCATGCAGAGCCTGTCGCCGCGGATCGAACGCGATCAGCAGGAAGCCTCCAATGCCGCCCAGCAAGAACGATGGTATATAACCCGTCATCCTGAGCAGCGACCGCCCGAATTGCGGCTTCTTGCCATCCCGGTCCACCACTTTTATACCCATCAGGTTCTTCCCGAGGGTCTGTCCCCAGAGAGTCCACTGGATAACGTGGTAGGCCGCGAAGATTAAGAGCGCCAGGCATAGAAAGCTCGCAAATGTGCCCAGCCCCTGGAGAAAATCCTTTGGCTTCGAGTCTTCCGGTAGCCGTAGCCAGAGCAGCACCGTAATAATCTGGAACACTGACATGGCGATGAGATCTATAAGCCCCGCAACCATCCGCTGTGGAAAACCGCCGTAGAAAGGCAGATAGCTTTCGGGTGTCGCTTCACCGAGAAGCACGCTCGTCTGCGGCCTCAGGCCGAGAGGTACGTATTCTTGCTGAATGCCGTGTGGCTTGTTGTTCTGGCTGCCTACACCGGGCGCAGCATTATACTGTATGATATTCGTTCGCGGCGGCCAGTCGATTGGTCCCGTCGGTCGCTGCGGGTAATACGGCACCTGCGGCGTTGCTGTTGTGGGCGCATTGTAGGAAGGTGAAGGTGCGGGGGCCGGTGCGCCTTCAAATGCCCTTGCAGCAGGTGCGTTCGCCTTCCTGTAGGCTGTGACAATAAAGATATTGTCGCCTGTACGCTGGTCCGCCCCTTGCCAGCCCGCCAGATCGTAGCGGGTTGTATCGGTCCAGGGTCTGCCGTCAGGAGAAGGCGTGGCCCTCATGTCGAGCAAGGCCCTCTCCCAGGGGTCCTCCGGCCACGCACCCAGAACAGCGAACAGCTTTATCGGGGGGTTGTCTCCGGAAATAACACGCACGGCGTCGGGATTGACTGCGCTCAGAAGCTGACGCGCGTACTCGATGTCCGGCGCGCCGGTTTGCCTCCATATGAAGATTTGCGCCAATCGCTCTTGTTGAGAAACCATACTAACCGTGCTTCTCCCCACCGTTCTTGCTTCGGGAAGCCCTGTAACCGGCAGGCGAATCCGGCGATCTTCTATCACCCCGCCTGGATGCTCTTCAGCTCATGCCCCGCTGATTCGCCTGCCGGTGTCGCAAATATCCACGCACACCGCACCGGCCGGGTAGATATAGAACGCCCACGTCTATACAATACCTGTAGATCTTACGAATTGTAGCATAGCGTTATTTATGGGAACAATGCTCAGGGGGATTATCTTAGGGGTATAGCATAGCAGTAGTTGGTACTACGTGTTTTAGCTGCGTCTTGTATAATGAACCCATGTACCGTTATATCCGGCGTCGGTGGGGCCATGTCTCTATTCAGCCGATCCTTTCGCGAGTCATACTCCTTTTCTGCCCATTGCTTCTATTGTTGCTTGCGGCTTGCGACTCGCCGCCCACCCCCACCGTGCCTCAGCGTACCGCTACACCACCGCCTCCGACGCCCACCGTGCCCGACCGCCCCCGCTCAGGAACCATCACAATCCGGCTTACTGCTGATGCACAGCTTAATCCCTGGTTCGGCGGCTTTGACGCCAACACTCAGCATGTAGGCGGCGTTATCTTCTCCGGCCTCACCCGCCTCGACAACCACTTCCAACCTCAGCCCGACCTTGCTGAAAGCTGGGACGTTTCGCCGGACGGTACTGCTCTGACCTTTCACCTGCGGCGCGACGTTCTCTGGCACGACGGCAAACCCTTCACATCTGATGATGTTGTCTGGTCATACCGTATGCTCAAGCGCATTTCCGCCCAGAATACGTCAATGCTCCACATACAGGACCACATCAAGTCGGTGGATGCTACGGACCCGCTTAGCTCTACTGTCCGCTTCACGCTCGACCAACGCTATTCCCCTATCCTGGCTGATCTATCCTTCCCGATTCTCCCTTCCCACATCCTCTCCGGTACCGCGCCTGAGCAACTGGAAGGCAGCACGTTCAATGCCAGCCCCATCGGCACAGGGCCGTTTGTCTACAGCAGCCGCGAGCCGGGCCAGTCGATCACCCTCAAGGCCAACGAGCACTATTACGGCGGTGGGCCGCTCGTGGACCGGCTGATCTTCCTGGTGGCTGCCGATAATGGCGTTGCCGAAGAAGCGGTCCGTAACACAACCCTGTCCCTTTCCCAGCTTTCTCCCCCATCCGCCGAGCGCCTGGTTACCGAGAAGAAGGGAGTGCGCGGAGGTGCGTACAACGAGCTTGGCTATGACTACATCTCCTTCAACCTGCGCAGCACCCGTCCTTTTAGCGACACCCGTGTAAGACAGGCTTTTGCTTATGCTCTGGACAAACAGGGCCTATCCTTCACTGCCACAGGTGGCGGCGGCGACCCGGTCTGGTCCGACGTAAACAAGGCGTCGTGGGCGTACAACCCTGATATGCCGCAGCTAAACGGCAATCCCGACGAGGCGCGCCGACTGCTCGCTGAAGCAGGTTGGACCGACACAAACGGCGACGGTATTGTGGATAAGAACGGCAAGCCGCTCGAAGTGTCGCTCTATGTGCGTACCGACAATGATACACGCCGCAAAGCCGCCGATGCAATGGTCGATCCGCTCGCTCGCGTTGGTATCAGGCTGAAGGTGCAGCCCGCCGACTTCGATACATCTATCCGCGCACGCATCAGCCCAAACGCAAACCCGCCCTTTGATTTCGATGCCGTGATTCTTGGCTGGACTCGCACCACACCCGACCCCGACTCGTTCGCCCTTTTCCATTCCAGCCAGATACCGACCCAGGCTGCCCCCAATCTGCTCAATATTGCGGGTTTCCAGGCGCCCGAGTACGACACTCTCTCCATCGAAGGCCGCTCTACATACGACCCCGACAAGCGCCGCGAGATATATTACCGCATGCAGACCATTATCGCCGACCAGCTACCTTATTACTTCCTCTGGGCCGAAAAGTTCGGCCTCGCAGCAGCCTCCAACCTCAAAGGCGATATCGATTTCTCCTCTCCCAACTACCTCTGGAATGTAACCAAATGGTGGATTGAGTGAGGGGTCAGGGGTCGGGTGTCAGGTATCAGGTGTCAGTGATTTACGGGTTCACCGCAGAGGCGCAGAGTGCGCTGAGGTTCGCTGAGGTTTTTATGTTTGCATGGCGCTATGGCAGGCGAGTATGCGCCACAGACCGTCAACTGACAACTGACAACTGACAACTGACAACTGACAACTGACAACGCGGTCGGCGGTCGGCCGTCGGCGGTCGTCACCTGACAACTGACCCCTGACCACCTCATCACGGCTTCCAGGTCACCACCTTGAGCGGCTGTTTGAACACTATCTCGGTCGAGCCGTCCTCTAGCTTGAGCGGCTTATCGGGCTGGCCTTTCGGGAATACCTGCACGCTTACCCTGTAATTGCCCGGTGTGAGACCGCCCGGCAACCTGATGTCGCGGTAGTCAATGACCTTTGCGTTCGGATACCACTCCAATGTAGGCCAGTAGCCGTTCAGTGTGCCAAGCGCCTCCTCCTTGACCACCTTGCCCGATGGATCAGTCACCTTCACGAGCACATCATAGTCGGGCATCGGCGTCGCCGGACCCTGCCAGAACATCGTTAGCGGGAAATATGACGCATCGGGTTGCTTCGGCTCGTTGCTCTCGTCATCGCGCAGCTCATAGGTATACCCCGTAAAGCCCAGGCCGCCCTCAAATGTGTGCGGCTCCTCCATCACCGGCCCCGGATACCAGCAATCAGGCTGGCCGTTGAAGGAGATACCGTACACTGTTACGCCGTTGAACTCCTTTGTGTCGAAGGTGTGCCAGTTCGACTGGAACCACTCCAACACTTTGTGCTGTGGGTCCTCTTGAGCCTCGCGCACAGGCGATATAACCAGCCATGCTCGCTCTTTGCACGCAACGATTCGCCGGAGGTCTTCGTCAAGCTCACGCACGCCGTAGTTCTCGGTTCTGAGGCTGTGTACCGTCTCGACGGGTCTGTCGGGCACCTGTGCAGGCCCGCCCGGCCTATAATACAATTCCACTGCCGATTCGAGGTAGCCGGGGAAGACGACAATTGTGTCTCGCAGCCTGATATGGTCCTGCACGTATACCATGGCTCCACGCCAGTCTTCTTTTTGTGGGTTCGAGGAATAGTTGATGCTCAGCAGAGCCGCGCCCGTAGCAAGCCCAAGCAACACGAGCGGTGCAGCCGCCAGCAATGGGTGAACCCTTCGCAGCGCCATAATGCCCGCCCCAGCCATAATCAGGTAGGAGGGGAGCGCCATAATCAGGTAGCGCGGCTGGAACAGAGGCAGCACAAGCGTCAGCACCCAGAAGAGAAGCACAGGCACCAGCCACAACATAAGCGTGAGCACCTTTGGGTTCCGGCCCTCGCTCCTGCCAACTTCACGGTCTTGCTGCACGGGCTCATCTGCTTTGCGGCTAGCCCGCACCAGCGCCCATGCTCCAGCCAGCGCCAGCGCGGCCATAGAGAGCGCGCCAATGGCCTCCCACGGAATAGACACACCGCCCAGGGCGTCCGGCGCGGCCTGGTTGACCGCGAACTTCACGAAGATTGTCAGCAGTATTTCGGGCAGGCTCGCATTGCCGTACCAGTTGCCGGAGTCTACTGTGCCTGTTACAAGCGCCGCCGCCCGCAGCCAGACGATAGGAAAGATAGGCGCCACAATAATCAGCACAGCCAGGAACCACCGGAGCAGGGTGTGCCTCGTTTTGCCGCCCGGTTGCGCCCTGCCATCGAGCGGCATAACCCGCATTGTCACCAGCGTAGCAACTATCTGAGCAAGCAGAACCAGCCCCGCCAGGCTATGCGCCGTCAACATCACCCATGTAGCCAGCACGTATGCTGCCCAGTATGCAATCGTATTCCGCTCGATGGCGCGCAGGTAAAGCAGGCTTGTGATGAGCGTCATCAACACGAGCATGCTGTACATCTTGGCGTCTTGCGAATACCAGAGGTGGAACGGATTGAACGTCAGCAGCGCCGCGGCCAGCAGGCCCAGCGTTTGCCCGCCTACACGCTTCGCGAAGGCAAACATCACGGGGATGGCTGCTGTGCCGAACAGCATAGAAAGCCCGCGTACCTGTGCCTCGAACGCCGACCCGAACAGCAGGCTCATAAGGCGGCCCACCCCCGGTATGCTATCACCGAGCGTGAGCCAGTAATGCAGCATCAATGTATAGAGCGGCCCGTTCTCCCCGGCCTTTGTGAAGCGTTCGATCAGCGTCGGCAGCGGCTGCCGTGCCTGGGCTACAATGTCGGCTTCATCGAACCAGAGCGACTCGACGCCCAGGTGGTAGCGCCGCAGGAGAAAGCCCACCAGCGTCATGCCTGCCACCCACAGCCACGGATTGCGCAGTACCGCCGCCAGCCTGCTCTGTTCCTTCAGATGCGCACGCGCCATTGTGCCCGATTGTATATCTACGCTCACAGTTCTATTAACCATCTACTTCAAGCAAAGTTGCAAACACAGAGTCAATTATACCCGACCGTGCCCTTTACCCGTCCTTTGCCGCAACCCTTGCACGCCCTGCACGTTCTTGTCATAGGAGCTACTCATATAGACCAGAGTCAGGGAGAGTACAATCCGATGGATAAACCAAAGAAAGTATGTACAGGCACATTTCTGGTGTGCCTGGTGATGCTGGCGGCTGCGTTCGGGCGGCCCGGTGATATAATCGCGAACGCGCAAATAGCTCCTACAGGCAGCGACTGGCAGCAGATAGCCGACGTGCCTGCGGATATAGATTTTCACAAGGTATTCATGGCAGATAACAGCCTGGGAATCGCCGTGGGTGAGCAAGGAGACAAAGGGGTCGCATTTGACTTGCAATGGAACATGCAGGATAGCTTACACAACTGGCTCGAGCTAACTCCCGTCAGGTTCGACTTTCGCGCTCCGCTGTGGGCTGCGGTGAGGCTCAACGAGGACATGTGGGCGGTGGGAGAGCAGGGCCTGATCGTTCATGGGCATAACGCCCTGTGGAGCGAAACGGCCAGCCCTGTGCAGGATGCCCATCTCCTCACCTTGCAGATGCTTGGCAACGGCGAAGAAGGCTGGGCGGGTGGCTACCGAAGTGCGGCAATCGCCGGCGAGCGCGAGCCCGTGCTGTTGCATTACAAAGATGGTAAGTGGCAGCGCGACGACTCTATCACAGGTGCTGGGACAATCAATTCGATCCACTTTACACAGGGAGGCGGCTGGGCGGTTGGTGAAGCAGGCATCTGGCATTATCGCAACGGCCAATGGAGCAAGGAGCAGGCTCCCAATCCCTGCCCCGAGACAGGATGCTTCCCTGCTTACAGTGAGGTTCGTGCCATCAACAGCGATGAGGCATGGATAGCGGGCAGTCGTATGGGGCTGTGCGGTATCTGTGTGCCCAACCCCTACATATTGCACAGAGAAGGCGGCAACTGGCAAATCGTCGTGGACACGCGCGTGCACGGCGACCCGACACGCGAGGGCACAGGCAGAGAGCTTTACGGCCTGACCTTCACCGACTCCGGTGCAGGCCTGCCCTTGCTCGGCTGGGCCGTTGGGACCATCAGGACTAACGACGGCTTGATGCCATATATCCTGTCGCACAATAGCAACCAGGCACCGGGTGAGTGGCAATACGTCCCATATCCCGCAGGCACGCAGACTCAACTAACAAGCGTCAGCGCACCCGACAAGGACCATGTCATAGCCGTGGGCACAGCGGGCACAATCTTGACCTTCGGGTATGGGCCGCAGCCGCCGCCACCATTGACGCCGGGTACCACGCCGACAATAGTGACAGGCCCGACGCCCACGGCGACTATCACCAACGGCATGAACCCCACACAGCGAATACCCGACCCGCACAACGCCAACCTGACCTACTTCGAGGCTGTGGGCCACACGCTGGGAGGCGGCTTCCGCGACTACTGGCAGCAGCACGGCGGGCTGGCGCAGTTCGGCTACCCGCTTACCGAAGAGTTTACGGAGGTTAGCCCCACCGACGGCAAGCCCTACGTCACCCAGTACTTCGAGCGGGCACGCTTCGAGTACCACCCTGAGAACAAGCCGCCATTTGATGTGCTGCTGGGCCTGCTGGGGCGCACGATTACGGCGGGCAGGGAAAGCGAAGGGCCGTTCCAGCGTGCCGCAGCGCAAACAGGTGCGGGCACTCTATATTTCGACGCGACCGGCCACAATATGCCGCCGCAGTTCTCGGTGTACTGGCAGCAGCACGGGGGGTTGTCTGTGTACGGCTACCCTATAAGCGAACCCTTCATCGAGGTGAGTCCGACGGACGGTAGGCCTTATCTGGTACAGTATTTCGAGCGTAACAGGCTGGAATATCACCCTGAGCTGCCGGGCCAGTTCCAGGTTAGCCTGGCGCTGCTTGGTGTGCAGGTGCTTCAGCAGCGGGGTTGGATATCAGGGCTGTCTGCGAGGTAACAGCGCGGGCATTTGGGACCATAGTGCCGCACTAAACAGTTGACACGTGATGCGGCTGCCGCCATGATGCACTTAATGCAGCCGCATAACAGTGCGCGCCCGCTATTGCTTCACTTGATCAAACATTGTAAAATGAATCAACCTCCCATCTCGGTCTACATGCACCACCTTCGCCTGTTTGAACATGGGCGCGCAGGTTATTAAGGTGAGTTGTATTCCCACATACCCGGCGGGCGCTCCACTTTCAGTTCTGCAACCTATATGATCAGTCACACCGATCTCGAACAAGTCGCAGAAAGCAAACCGAACACAACTATTCGGCGGCCTAGCGTGAGCGTAATGCTTTTTGTCTACGCTGTCTTGCTGAGCGTTGTGGCCGCGCTGATCCTGTTCGAACGCTCTTTCGACATCCTCTGGCCTACGCTCATGCTGCCCATCTTCGCCGGGGCGGTTCTCTATGCTCATCGGGTCTACTGGGCCATGCTTGGCCTATATATCGGTTTCACCCTGCCCATAGTCTTACTTGCGGCGCGTGACCCGGTCGACTCGTTTCGTACTATCAGCGTATTCATCGTGGCTGTGGCTATTGGTGCCGAGTTCCTCCATAGGTTCGTTACCTGGCTGGAAGCCGCGCGTGCCGCTCTTCGCGCCAGCGAGGCGCGTTTCCGGTCGCTTAGCGTTATGGCCCCTCTCGGTATCTTCGAGACTGATGCTGAGGGACATTACGTCTATACAAACCCTCGCTGGCAGGCCGTCACCGGCTTCAGCGCTGAGGCCGGGCTTGGCAAGGGTTGGATCGAAGCGGTTCATCCCGACGATAGGAAGACATTGCTCGATAACTGGGAGTGGGCCATCCGCCACGGCCGCGAGTTCACCGCCGAGTTCCGCCTTTCTTTTTCGGCCCACGCGCCTCACTGGGTGCGCTTGCAATCAGCCGTTAAGTATTCCGATGCCGGCGTAGCAGTAGGCAGAGTAGGCACCCTGGAAGATATAACTCAGGAGCGAGCCGCCTCGGAAGCCCTGATGCACGCGAACGAGGTGCTGGAAAAGCGCGTGGCCGAGCGCACCGAACGTCTCACTCTCGCCGTCAAGCAACTGGAGGTTGAGGTTGCCCAGCGCCAGCACGCCGTTGATGCCCTTCGCTACTCCGAAGAGCGCTTCTCGAAGGCGTTCAATGCAAGCCCCTCCCCGATTATCATTTCGAGTGCCCTGGATGGGCGCACCATAGACATGAACGAGAGCTTTCTGCAGCTCACAGGCTATACCCGTGAAGACGTGCTCGGTCAATCGTCGGTAGACCTCAAACTCTGGCGTCGTCCCGAAGACCGCGCCCGCATGATCGCGATGGCGAGCGTGCAGGGATCAGTGCGCGACTTCGAGACTGTAATCCGCCCCGAAACGGGCGACGATATTACAGTCTTGATTTCCGCCGAACCTATTACCCTGGGTAGCGAAAAATGCGTACTGACCATAGCCACCGATATTACTGCGCGCAAATCCCTTGAAGTGCACTTGCGCGATTATGCTGAAACACAGCGCCTCATACTCCAACAGCGTGTGGCAGCACAGGAGACGGAGCGCCGCCGCCTCTCTATGGACGTCCATGACGGGCCTCTTCAGTCGTTGGGAGTGTCGCTCATCGCGCTTGACCGTGCCATGCGCAGGCTTGAACGCGGTGAGCCGGAACTGGCCTATGCCGAGATGCGCTATCTTCGCACGAGTATGGCGGGCACAGTGTCGGAGATGCGCTCTGTTCTGGCCGATCTCAGCCTGGACGCGCTAACCAGCCGGGGGCTGATTCCCGCGCTTGAGGATAACATGGAGCGGTTTACTGAAGTCACAGGCATCAGCGTGGAAATGGATAGCCACCTTGATTTCCGTCTGCCCGGCGAAATTGAGCTGCTTCTTTACAGGCTTGCCCAGGAGGCCCTGGCTAATATCCGCAAGCACTCGGAAGCCACGAAGGTTCTCGTTCGCATCGAAACCGAGGGTAACGACTTCTTGATGACAATCGCGGACGACGGGCGCGGCTTCAACCCTGATATCGTGCCTACCCGCCGTCGCGACGGCGAGCAACTTGGTCTCGCCTCGATGCGTGAGCGGGTCGTGGCTATGCGCGGAACTCTCGAAATTACCTCAGCACCCGGAGCGGGTACGAAGTTGCGTTTCCGCTGCCCTATTCCGGCCCAGCCGGTGTAGGCGAAACGGGGCGTAAAACGTAAAACGTAAAACGTGAAGCGTAAGAGGGGTTGGTTGCGTCTGTTGTGTCGTGGGCTATTAGCTCTGGGCTGGAACGCTGGCAAGGGCAGCTACTCTTGCTGCTAGCCGTTCGCAGTTGGCGTCTAGATCGGTGGGCGTTTGTGCGCCCAGGTTGAGCGTTTCGATGTGGAGGTGCTTGGGTGTGCCTCTTAGCTTCAGGCGGGTTGCCGTTGGGTCATCGAACTGCGGGTAGACCAGCACGCCCCGGCTCAGGCTATATCTGTCCAGGTAGGCGCTTACCTGGTATAGATCGCGGTTCAGCCCGCCGTCGGGGTCGTCCGGTCTGCGGTACTTCGCGTCCAACACCAGCAGTGGGGCCGACCCCGTCCGCGAGTAGACCAACACATCAGGCCTTATTCCCACAGTCCGTTCTTCATCCAGGTAATCATATCGCTGCGCCACCACGCGCAGCCCATGACTGGGCAGCATCGCGCGCAACCGCACCGTGAGGAAGCTCTCGAAGAGGCGCGGCATATCAACCATGAATGATGCGAACGGGTGTTCACCCGGCCGTTCGTCCAGCGTCAGGTGGTGCAGCGCAAGGCGGCATAATCCGAGTACAGGCCCATACAGGGCGTTGAGGCGATGGATGTTGATTTCCCACAGCAGCGAGATTGCCTCGCCCCTGCTCACAATCCCGATTCCCTCGAACCTCAGCAGCAGGCCACGTGCCCGCCTCGCCACTTCTCGCTCTGTATCGTCCGCCAGCAGTGCGGGAAGGCAGCGCAACGTAGCTGCCACCACACGATTCTCCGGCGTATCAGCGGTCAGGTCGGCATAGCGGCACGACTGCGTATGCTGCAGCCAGCCGTGGCGCAACTGGTCGCCCAGCACCACGCGTCCTCGCACAAAAGGCAGCCGCTCATCTCGCAGCCTGTAATCTCTATACAGCCCGCCCCTCAGCAACCCCTCCACCGCATTGACCAACGCCGCCAGCACAAACGCGAAAATATCGGGATTCTCTGCCAGCCCTGTCGGTGGTGGACGAAATCCCGCCAGTCCTGCATCGGCGCAAAGCATGTAAAATAGGTTGCCTACGCCCACCTTAGGCTGTATCGCGATTATCCCGCCACCCGGCAGCCCCATCCGCCCCACGTAATCCCGCGCCGTGATGCGATAGATCCCGCTCTTGTCAGTAGGTGCAACTTCCATTTGCTTGACATAACGCAAACGGATAGCCGAATACACCTCCGGCGAAAGCGCGACCTCCACGCTTCCATACTCTTGCAGCGTAATAATCTGTGGGCCGTTCTTGTGGAGCATAACTTATCTACCTGACCGCTCTACCCGACCGCCGACGGCGTTGTCAGTTGTCAGTAGACGACCACCACCGACTGTCCTTGAAGTGAACCCAAATCGCCTCTGTATCGTGTCGCCTACTCCCTTCCCTCAGCACAATGCGAACCTCAAAAAACCTCAGCGAACCTCCGCGCTCTCTGCGCCTCTGCGGTGTATCCGTAATACCCTGATCCCTGACCCCTTAGCTCTACCGACCAAGCTCCCCCGTTGCTTCGGCGAACATTACGCCGAACTCTTCGACCTCACCTGCCGGCGAGATGAAATACTCGGCGATTAGCGGGCGGATGGCTGTGCGCCACAACCTGTCGAGTGTAGCGGCATTCAGCGGATCGATCATGAAATAGCTATGGCCCAGTCTGTGGTCGACATCTAGCGTTTCAGTCAGCCGCCTGTTCACCGCCTTGAACAGGTCGTGCACTACACGTCGCGCCTGGGGGCTGTTCTCTCGTTCGGCCAACCAGCGATCAAGTATCGCCGGGTCGGGCTCAAGCTCCACGAAGCGAAAGCGGCGGCGCAAAGCATAGTCCACCAGCGCGATGCTTCTGTCCGCCGAGTTCATCGTGCCGATAATCAGCAGGTTCTCAGGCACATAGAACGGCTGGCTTGTTCCGCCCATGCCCGCCGAGACCGCGAGTTCCACCGCGCCCTGCGGTCCCCTGTACTCCAGCGCATACAGCAGCTCGCCAAACACCCTCGAAAGAGGCGCGCGGTTGATCTCGTCTATCAGCAAGACATAGTGCTGCTCAGGGTCGCGCCGCGCTTCCTCGCACATCCTGACAAATATACCCGGCATCACTGCGTACGTAACGTTACCGCTTGCGTCCAACCGCGGCTTTAAGCCTTCAATAAAATCTTCGTATGCGGTAGAAGGGTGGAACTGCACCACCTGTACCCGCGCGGGATCGCAGGCCACCAGCATCGACAACCCGCGTGCGAGCCATGTCTTGCCCGTCCCCGGCGGCCCGCTCAATATTATCTGGCCCGTATCCTCAAGCAGGTCGCGTGCTTCCTCAAGCGTCTCCTGGGGCAATCCGGTCAGCGCCTGCAGCGCCGCGATGCTCCGTACCATTGGCAGCGCGGCGTTACTTTGTGCGGGCGAATACGGCGCGGTTTCCTCTCGCAGGCGTGGCCTTGCGCTTGTGGCTCCGTCCTCTAGCCCGCTTGACGTGTCCAGTTCGGTGGCGATTGCCCCGGAGTCGACCGCACTGAACGAGGCAGCAAGCTCAGGGTTGCGGGTCACAATCAACGCCTGCAAAGTTCGGTACTCGTCCTGTGTCAGCCCGAATAGTGTGCCGCTGCTTCGCTGCCGTACTGGCTCCGCTCCCGCCAACTCAGCCGATGCGTCAATCTCGCGCCAACCGAGCGCATTGGTCACCTCAAAAGCAAGCTGCACTTCCAACTCAGCGGCTGCGTCTTCGTCTGCTTCATTGCTGCCCGTGGAGCGCGTGACGATGCCCACAGCGCGAATAGCATGGTCCGGTCTGGATACATACAGCAGCACGGGGTCTCCCGGCTGTGCTGCCTCGTAGTGGGCGCGGGGGCGTCCTCTGAAGGTCGCTACACCAGTCGCCATCAGCGACTGCCACTCCGGCCGCCTTCGCCGCGTAGCCAGCCACCACGCTCGGCGGGTGCTCTCCTGGTCGGCTTGCGCGGCTGTCTCTTCGGCTGTCTTCTCTTGTACGGTAGCGTCGGTCATGTTGACATATTATATAGGCAACCCCACACGCAAGGCTAGAGCACAGGTAAATGCGATCTGCCGCGCTGACCTTCATGAACAGCGTTTCTCTGATGTTTGTGTCGACGCTCCCCTCCGCATTGTCATTCTGAACAGAGTGAAGAATCCGTTCGGGTAGCAGTTAGTATGGAGGTTGATTCTTCACTCTGTTCAGAATGACACCACCTGGTGGATCGCGCTTATCTCATACATCCTTCTGACCCCACATGAGTATGTGACATTCTTGCCCCGCACGGGTATATACTTGTAGCAACCAATATCAAAGGAGACAACGATGCTCGACGGCATCTGCCCTAAGTGTACTTCTCACTCGGTCTACTTTGGCGAAAGAGTAGCCAATCCACCGTATGGTGATAACACCATTCTGATAAGCTCTGGACTGTTTGCCTCATCAAGGGCTCCTCTATCATATTACGTCTGCATCAACTGTGGGTACGTAGAAAGCTATATCTATGATGCCAAGAGTCTCAATGATATACACAAAACATGGCAATACATCCCTGTGAAACGCGACGAATAGACACAAAAGGCAGGGGCGCGACATATAGTGTGTCGCGCCCCTGCCTTTTGTGTCTGGCGATATTCTTTTACTTCAGCGGGTCTAGCCTCTTGCTGTCCGGCTGTCCGTAGACTTCCGGGTGCAGGTAGGTGCCTTTTTCGCCGGTGGGCTTGTCTTTCTCGACGGGGATGCGGTATTGCTCGGCATAGGGGTCGTGCCTGATGCCCGTCACCTGCCAGCTTACCTTCGATCCCGCCTTGCCGCCCGCAATCGCGAAGTGGTTATCCTTGATCTCTTCGGCAACATACAGATTGGGGCCGGGCGCGCCTATGGCCGTAAGCTGGTAGCGGAACTCCATGTTGAGCGCCTCAAACCAGTCGGGCATCTGCACAACTGCTTCGCCCTTCTCGTCCAATGTGACATTCCCATTGTAGATGTTCATCATGTCGGGGCTTTCGACGAAGGAGTGGTATAGATACTTGTTTGCCGGGTCGAGCGGGTGGTCTATCTCGAACGATCCTGCCGCCTTGCTGAGCGTACCCTGCACGCGCACATTGCCGTTGAAGTTGCCCGCGAAACCGGCAGCGTTCGGATTGTCGCCGAATACGGCACTGCCGCTGTTGATGGTTCTACCTGCTATGCCGAAACCTGCCACAGCGTTCTCGCCATAGACACCGCTTGCTGTGGTGCTTGCCGATATGCCGTGCACGCCGTTGCCATATACACTGTCGCCCTGGATGCCTCTGCCGTTAGGGAACGACGTGCGTGAGTAAATGGGCTGTCCATCGGTAGCAGTATCAATGAAGATGCCGGGCCGCTTGCGCGAATTATCGGCAATCTTCGCCATCTGCCCTCTCGACACGGACGCACCGGGCCGGTAATAAGGCAGGTTCTCGGGTCCGCACGGCTCGCCCGGCCCGCCGCAGGGATAGCCGCCCACGATGCCTGCGAAATAGAGGCTGCGTATGTTGTTGAAGAATGTGTTGGTCGGCAAAACATCCTCGAAGTCTCGCGAAGCCGAGGGCTGCGCGTCCTGGGTGCCGGTTGCGTCTGTTGTGACAACGCCCTGCCGGGCCTGCACCCCGATTGCACTGCCCAGTAGCGCGAACAATGCCACCTGTGCCACGATAAATAGCTTGCGGTTCATGGTGCCCTCCCATCTTTTCGGTGTATTAGAAGTAAGCCTGACGTAACACAGCCAACCCGCCCGACAAAGGCTCATGGCCGGCATGCAATTGAACATGCCGGCTTCCCGGGTGCCACGAAATACCGCAAGCCTATCCAGGCTCCACTGTTGGCATCTACCACATTATAACGATTATTATGCTACATAGGTTCCGCTTTTCGCACACCAAAAAGGCCGGCATATCGCCGGCCCTTTCAGTAAGTACATTTGATACTACAGTATGTCTCTGGTCAGTGTTGACAGGAACTCGTTATTGTCCTTCGTTTTGTTGAGCCTTGCCAGCAACAGCTCCAACCCTTCCGTACCGCCCAACACGCCTACCATACGGCGCATCATCAGCACCTGCTTGTATGTGCTGTCGTCGAACAGCAGCTCTTCACGCCTTGTGCCCGACTTCGGTATATCGATCGATGGGAAGACGCGCTTCTCAGCCAGCTTTCGGTCGAGGTGAAGCTCCATGTTACCTGTTCCCTTGAACTCTTCATAAACCACATCGTCCATGCGCGAGCCTGTATCTACCAGGCAGGTGGCGATGATAGTCAGCGAGCCGCCCTCTTCGATATTGCGGGCCGCGCCGAAGAACTTCTTGGGGGGATAGAGCGCAATAGGGTCCATACCGCCGGAGAGCGTGCGCCCGCTGGGGGGCATCTGCAAGTTGTAGGCACGTGCCAGCCTCGTAATCGAGTCGAGCAGGATCACAACGTCCTTGCCGCTCTCAACCAGCCTCTTGGCCCTCTCCAGCGTCATTTCCGCGACCTTGGTGTGGTCTTCAACAGGCTCGTCAAACGTCGAAGCGACCACTTCGCCCTTGACCGACCGCACCATGTCGGTAACTTCTTCCGGTCTTTCACCGATCAGCGCAACCATCAGGTGCGCCTCGTTGCCATAGTTGGCCGCAATGCCGTTGGCAATCGATTTCAACAGGATAGTCTTACCTGCCTTGGGCGGCGAAACTATAAGCCCGCGCTGCCCACGCCCAACGGGGGCGACCAGGTTGAGCAGCCTTGTCGAAAGCAACTGAGGGGTAGTCTCCAGGTTATACATCTGCTGCGGGAAAATCGGGGTCAGGTCGCTGAAGTGTGGGCGCTTCTTGGCGGTCTCGGCGTCCACATCGTTGACCGCTTCCACGCGCAAGAGGCTGTAATACTTCTCACCCTCTTTGGGCGCTCTTACCTGGCCGACCACCATGTCACCGGTCCTGAGACCGAAGCGTCGTATCTGGCTCTGGCTCACATAGATGTCGCTGCTGCTCGGCAAGTAGCCGTTCAGGCGCATAAAGCCGAAGCCGTCCTCCATAATATCGAGGATGCCCTTCTTAAAGATATTGCCTTGCTGCTCGGTTTGCGCCTGCAGGATGCGAAAGGCAAGGTCCTGCTTCTTCAGTCGGCTGATGCCTGTTACATCAAGCTCTTTAGCCATATCCGTCAGGTCGTCCATGTTGCGCGACTCTAGCTCGGCCAGCGTCAGCATCACACGGGACGGCCCTTCGTTCACAAGCAGTGCAGCATCACCCGACGTGCCGTTGTTTCCGGACGCCATTGCCGACTGATCGGCGTTCTGCTGCTCGCGCTCGGTTCGCTCGCCCTTCGGGCGTGACCCCCCGCGATGCCTGTTATATCGTGAATAGCCGCCGCTGCTGTTTCCGTTGCCGCCACGGCTGCTCTGTTGTCTCTGTTCTCGTTCCATTAGTCAATCTCGCTATGTTGTTGTGGGGCGTTGATGAATGTACGCTGATGCCACTTTTGTCTGCTGGCAGCAGTCATCTATCATCTAACGCTTGGTTTCTATGATATTCGCCAATTTCTCGCCGTGATGAACGGTCCTGATATAGCGGATAGTTCCGCTCTTGGCCCTCATCACAAGTGATTCTGTTGTTGCCTGCCCGGTGCTGTAATGCACGCCGCGCAGTAATTCGCCGTCTGTGATGCCTGTGGCAGCGAAGAATACATCGTCGCTGGTCACAAGATCGTTGATGCCAAGCACCTTATCGGTGTCTACTCCCGCCTTGAGCGCGTTGCGGTATTCGTTCACGTCGCGGAAGTAGAGCTTGCACTGCATATCGCCGCCCATCGCCTTGAGCGCGCAGGCCGCCACCACTGCCTCCGGTGCGCCTCCTATGCCCATGAGCATATCCACGCCCGTGCTTGAGTCGGCTGCTGCGATTGCGCCCGCCACATCACCGTCGGGTATCAGGCGCACGCGCGCCCCGGTCTTCCTGAGCTCCTTGATAAGCTGCTCGTGCCTGGGCCGCTCCAGCACCATTACTGTGATGTTGCCTTCTTCGCGCCCCAACGCTTTTGAGACCGCTGCCACGTTCTCGGCTACTGAAGCGTCGATATTTATCGCACCCTTCGCCCCGCGCCCAACTGCTATCTTCTCCATGTAATAGACACCATCAGGCGCTCCATACATGGTGCCGCGAGACGCGAGCGCCACCACGGCCACCGCACCGGGCATACCGAGCGCCAGCAACCGTGTGCCGTCGACCGGGTCTACCGCTATATCGACCTGGGGCGGTCTGCCGTTACCGATTTCTTCGCCGACATAGAGCATCGGCGCTTCGTCCTTTTCGCCCTCACCGATCACAACTACGCCATCCATATCGATGCGGGAAAGCGCACGACGCATTGCCTCGACCGCCGCGCCGTCTGCTGCTATCTTATCGCCGCGTCCAAGCCACAGGCCTGCCGCCATCGCTGCCGCTTCGGTGACCCTCACGAGCTCCAACGCGAGATTGCGTTGCATCTGCTCAGACATAAGTCTCTTTCTCCTCATTGAGATAGTAGTCTTGTGTTAGCTGTGCGCTGATAACGCAGCGCCTAAGGCTGCGCTTATACAGATTTTCAGTTGGGTTCTTGGGAAGTATGATGCTTGGATCCGCAGTTGAGTGGTAGCAGTCCGCGAAGGTAGGCTCGGCGTTTTCGTGAAACCGCAAACTATAGAAGTAGCCTGCTATGCTGAAAGCCTATGATTGTGACCCTGAGCGGAGCTATATAAGAGAACTATGCCGACGCACTACACAATAGTACAACACGCCTGCAAGACCGGATTCAGTGTGGAAAAATAGAAGATCTGGGTTTGCTATTCCCAACCGGAACACCGGAACAAATGATAAGGGGGGCGGGGAGATAGGGATTCGAACCCTAGAAGCAACTTAAACGTCGCTTAACCGCTTAGCAGGCGGCCCCATTCGACCACTCTGGCATCTCCCCACGCGCATTCGGGGCCAAGCGCACCTGCTAAGTACGCTTATGCGCAGTAATTATATCATACCCCACACCAATGTGCAAGCAGATTTTGCACAGTATGTGCTCAGAGTTATGGTGGAGCAACCTGGCATCGAGGGAAGAGTGGGGACACCCCCAAACCCCCGTCATGGGCTGCGCCCCTGCACCCCCTTTGCACCATAAGTGTGAACACTTACTTTGCAGAGACAGGTGCGCGGCAGGATGTAGGCGGATTTGTTAGGCAAGTTTGGAAAGCAAGGCTTCCATAGCCACCACTCCTAAGCCCACGAAGTGGGCGTAAGAGAGTAGCCCCTGGCGTAAGCCTGGGGTAAGCGCCACCCAGGCAGCCAAGCCCCTGTAAGGGGCGACAGACATGCAGCTAATGTATCCACTATTCTTGTGTCGCCCACTTCGGGGGCTTAGGAGAGCAAACGCTGGTCCCCAGGCTCACGCCGTGGGGCTACTTTCTGCCGCCCACTTCGTGGACTGTAACTGTGTTATGGGTACTGGAATGCTGACGCACACCCTGCACAGACTAAGCCGGGCGTGAGGTCCGTAAAACGTAAAACGCAAGGCGGGGTTGAAAGGCCAGGAGGTCAAGTTATCATGGCCCTGGGTGATTGCTTCGGCAGTTAGGGCTACCTTCCGGAACGGCGGTCGTAACTGACAACTGACAACGCGGTCAGCGGTCAGCCGTCGGCGGTCAGCGGTCAGCCCAGATCGCATACAACCTGCCTAAATAGGGCTTAAGTCCAATGACATTAGGTGCCTCTCACGTCTATAGTGGTGTGTCGCGTCACAGGAACCAGCCATTCGATGGCATCACACTATCCGTGACCCTTCTCCTATCCTATCACTACATATATCACAGGAAGGAACAAATCTCATGAACAATCATCACACTCTCACATCTAGCAAACTGCCTGCGGTTCTGGCTTTATTCATAGCCGGGCTTACTGCAATGGCCTTACTGGTGGCGGGCAGCGCCAGTGTATCTGCTCAGTCGGAGGGGAAGAGCGGAAAACCAACACCCCCCGCGAAACCATCTTCACCCAACGCCAATCAGACCGCCTATGGTTTCCCTCTTACAGTCACCGTTAAGGATAACCTCCAGATGGACATCCGGTACCGCGACTCTGCGGAGTACCAGTTCTACGGTGAAGACGCTGAGGGCGTTTACCTCTGGGTGAACGTCGGCGGCGTAACAAAAGTCTACGGCCCCGGCCAGGTCCCAGCCGGACGACCTACCAATCCCTACACACCCATCAGCAACGCAAAGGCAGGCTCCGGCACGCCGGGCGATCCGTGGGTTATCACCACACAGGTCGGTGTGCCTGACACGAACCTCCGGCTCACCCACGTCGCCACCTATGTGAACGGCGCAGAGTTTGTGCGCCTGGACTTCCATTTATCGCAAGTCGGCGGCACCACGCCCATTACCGCCACCCTGTTCCACGCCGCAGACCTTTATACGGCCGGTAGCGACTCGGGCTACGGCTATTATGACGCTAGCACGGGCGGTGTCGGTGACTACTATACCCGCACTGACGGCATTGTACTCTATCAGCAATTCGTCCCAAGCGTTCCGGCGAATGCCTACATGGAATCGTATTACAGCACCATCTGGAACGCCATAGGTTCCACCAGCGGCCCAGGGCAAGGCTTCAATAACACCGTTATCACCGATACTCGGCACGATGCCGGTGTTGGCCTCCAGTGGAATCTCACTGTGCCGGCCAACGGCAGTGTCACCGTCGGCGACACAGACCTCTTTAGCCCACATGCCTCGCTCTGCGGTTCGTTCAGCGACGTTGCATATGGGAGCTTCAACTACGAGTTCATCTACTACCTTGCTTGCAATGGCATTGTGAACGGCTATGGTGACACCACCTTCCGACCGGGCAACCCCATCACACGAGGTCAGCTCTCCAAGATGGTGTCTAACTCGGCGGGCTGGAACGAGCCGGCTGTTGGGCAGACCTTCGAGGATGTCGCTCCCGGCACCACCTTCTACACATACACCGAGCGCATAGCCTCCCGCGGCTTCATCAACGGCTACCCATGCGGCGGTCCCGGCGAGCCGTGCGGAGTTGGCAACAAGCCCTACTTCCGCCCCAACGCTAACGCCTCGCGCGGTCAGATCTCCAAGATCGTATCTAATGCTATGGGCTGGACCGAGCCACACACAGAGCAGTCCTTCCAGGACGTCCCTGCCGATAGCACCTTCTACATCTACGTGCAGAGGATGGTCAGCCGCAGCGTCATCGGCGGCTACCCATGCGGTAGCGCAGGCGAGCCATGCGTGGCACCGGGCAATCTGCCTTACTATCGCCCGGGCCACAATGCAACAAGAGGTCAGGTGAGCAAGATTGTCGCTAACTCCTTCTTCCCCACCTGCTGCGGCCGCCCACAGCCGTAGTCCCGCAACCATTCAACACAGAACACGGATAGGAGACAAGAAGAGCAGGCAATCAAATCAGATTGCCTGCTCTTCTCTATGTTTCTCCAGCTTCAGCCGCAAGGCCAAAGGGACGGCAAGCAGCCTCTACTTTCCGGCGCGTTTGGAACAGAGGGTGTCCACCCATGCCAACTGCCTCGGTTGCCTGCCAACTGCAAGGCACGGTATAATTAGCGGGCAGGGCAACAAACCGGCCCCTTCCCATATCAGGAGCAAATACTTTGGCGACTACTACTGACAATCCGTCTTCGGTTCGGCAGGGAGCTATAGCAGCCCCCGGTGAAGAGGTTCGCACCTCGTCACGAGCGACCGATCTTGTGCTGATGCTACTGGTCTTTTTCGGCGGCGCATCGGTCATGACGGTCGAGATGTGCGCGTCACGCCTTCTCGCCCCGTACTTCGGCACATCGCTCTTCATCTGGGCCAACCTGATTGGCCTGGTGATGATCTATCTCACGTTGGGCTACTGGCTGGGCGGCAAGCTAGCCGACCGCTACCCGCGCTCTACACTTCTGTTTGGCTTTACGGCCATCGCGGGCTTCGCGGTCGGCCTCATCCCGATCCTTTCCCGCCCCATTCTTAGCTGGTCGCTCGCAGGCTTCGATACCTACTCGGTTGGCATTTTCTACGGCTCCCTGATAGGTGTGATTATTCTTTTCTCGGTGCCGCTCATTCTGCTTGGCTTTGTGTCTCCCTTCGCCATTCGCTTGCGCTCCATGAATGTCGCAAACGCAGGCGGCACTGCAGGCGGTGTCTCCGCACTATCTACGCTGGGAAGCATCCTGGGCACATTCATCCCGGTCTTCTTCCTCATACCGAACATAGGCACGGCTGCCACCCTGTACTGTGCGTCGGCTGCGTTACTGGTCTTCTCTATAGCCGGCCTGCTCATCACAGGCACAGCCCGCCCCGCTGTCGTTTACGCGGCTCTGCTGGTCGTCGTACTCGGCATCGCCTTCTTCGCGCCCCGCGCTCTTGTGAAGCCCCCCGCACGCGGCGAGCTACTCTTCGAGAAAGAGTCGGCCTACAACTACATCCAGGTAGTACGTGAAGGCAGTCGCGTATCGCTCATGCTCAACGAAGGCCACGCTATCCACTCCATCTACGACCCGAACAATCCTCTCACCGGAGGCCCATGGGATTACTGGCTGGTGGCACCCTATTTTAATAAAGACTTCAAGCCGTCCGACATGCAGGGCATGGCAATGATCGGTTCCGCGGCAGGCACCGCCGCTCATCTGTACGATACCGTCTATCCCGGCGTACCCGTTGATGGTGTGGAAATCGACCCGGAGATTGTCGATGTAGGCCGCCGCTTCTTCGACCTGGGCAATCTTAAGACAGCCACAACCCATGAGCAAGACGGCCGCACTTACCTGGCAACCGACGGCAAGAACAAGAAGTGGACAGTTGTAGGCATCGACGCCTACCGCCAGCCCTATATTCCCTTTCACCTGACAACTAAAGAGTTCTTTCAGGAAGTGAGCGACCATCTCACTCCCGACGGCGTAGCGATGATCAACGCGGGCCGCACAACTAACGACACGCGGCTCGTGGACGCTCTCGCCAATACGATGCTCCAGGTTTACAAGCATGTCTATGTGATCGATGTGCCCACGATGGCGAACAGCATGGTTGTCGGCACCAAAGATGGCACAACCATTCAAAACTTCCGGGACAACGCTGCACAGGCAACCAATCCTCTCCTGAAGCAGGTATTCGACGCCAGCATCCAGAAAGGCAACATCCGTGAAGTGCAGCCTAACTCGGCAGCCCTGATCTTCACCGACGACAAAGCCCCGGTAGAAGAAGTAATCGACCAGATTATCCTGGGCGTAGTAGGCGACGTTGGAAAGTAAGGCGTAGTGCGTATTGCCTATGACCGCCGACGGCAGACGGCAGACGGCGTTGTCAGTTGTCAGTAGATGGCGGTCTGCCGTCTGCCGTCGGCGGTCGTAACTGACAACTACGCAGTACGAAAAAGGAGCCTCATGAATCTCAAACTAAAGCGCGTTGTCCGCACCCCTCAGTCCGAAGAGATTGCTATTTTCGATAACGACACTCGAGACGAGCGCGACGCGGCAATCAGCATTGGCAAGCTGGAGGTCCATTATCTCCCGGACCAGATTGTGGGCACGCTCCTTATCTGGAAGGAATACGCCGATGATTTCAACCGCACTCATGCGCCCGGCTCCAAAGTAACCATGGATGATCTTGTCGAAGAGGTGTTGAGCGAGGTGGTGGAACCTCTTGGCGTGTCGGGAGAATACGGCATCGAAATCTACTACCCTTCGATAATGAACCACTCCTTCGCCAGCAACTATTCCGATGAGGACGAAGACGGTCTGGACGAGGCTGACAGCGAAGAATACGAAGAGGAATCGGAAAAGTACGAAACTGAGGAAACAGGCGAGAGCGAGGAAGAGCAGCCACAGGATGACGACTATTATCGAAAGCTCACAAACAGCCGGTAATTTAGCGGGCACAGGTTTATACATGGAGGGCGGCCTGCTGCGTGTTGGCGCCCTTTCTCCGTATCCTTATCTGGTTCATGGCATCAGCACCCGCACAGCACCCGACGGCACCGATTGGAACCTGACCGCCCGCCGGGGCAGTCCTCAGCACCCGCCTGATCCCGCCGTAGCCCTCGCTAACCGTGAGAAGATGGCTGCCTTGCTCGGCGTGCCACCGGGCAGCATGGTCGGCTGCCGCCAGGTACACACCGCCGTTGTCGCTACAGCGGGGCCTGCCGATGTGGGACGCGGTATGTTTGCCGAGATGCCTTCCTTTGAGGGTGCTGACGCCATGGTGACTGACACGCCCGGCCTTACTCTCCTTGTACTCTCCGCTGACTGCCCGCCTGTCTTCTTCTATGATCCCGTACAGCGGGCAATCGGCCTGGCGCATTCCGGCTGGAAGGGCACTGTTGGCCGCATATCCGCCAACGTAGTCCAGGCCATGCGCGACAACTACGGCTCCCAGCCGGCAGATATTGTAGCGGTGGTTGGCCCAAGCATTGGTCCCTGCTGCTATGCTGTCGGCGCGAATGTCATCGAGGCCGCGGAAGCCGAGTTCCCTGGCGCATGGGAAGGCTCAACCCCCTTGCTGGAACGGCGCAACGACCAGGTATATTTTAGTCTGCCCGAAGCAATCCGCCGCACCCTGCTCGATGCGGGCCTATCGCCTCAAAACATCGCCGTCGAAGGTGTCTGCACATCGCACAACCGCGACCTCTTCTACTCCCATCGCGGCGATGAAGGTCAATGCGGCCTGTTCGGCGCAGCCCTCGGGCTGGTCGCGCCAACCAATCCACCAACCCCAACGCAGTAAGCAGTACAAAATGACCATAGCCGGCAATCTATCATCCATACGCGAAAAGATCGAACGCGCAGCAGAGCGTACCGGCCGCTCTGCTGATGACATCATACTGGTAGCCGTCAGCAAAACCGTACCCATTGCCGCCATACAATCGGCTATCAGTGCGGGTATCACGCACCTGGGCGAGAATCGCGTGCAGGAGGCCTACGAGAAGTTCGCATTGCCGGGCGATGTAGCCGAGGGCAAGATAGGTAGGGACGGCATAACCTTGCACATGATCGGCACTTTGCAGCGCAACAAAGCTAACCGCGCGGCAGCACTCTTCGACTATGTGCAGTCGGTCGACCGGGCCGAGTTAGCCTGGAGCCTGGAGAAAGCCGCAGCCGTGGAGCGCGGCGGCCAACCGCTGCCGGTGCTGCTTGAGGTGAATCTCACAGGCGAAGCGAGCAAATCGGGCATATCGCCGCAGGACTTGCCGAAGCTGGCCGATGTGGTGTCCGGTTGCTCTCACCTTAGCGGCATGGGCCTCATGACAATCGCCCGCCAGGATGCCGGTGAAAAAGAACTGCGAGCCACATTCTCCACCCTTCGCAATTTCCTGGACACTCTTCGCGCTCATTATCCATCCCCCAACAACTGGCAGCACCTAAGCATGGGCATGAGCGGCGACTACGAACTTGCAATACAGGAAGGCGCGACAATCATCCGCCTCGGCAGGGCGATATTTGGGGAAAGGAGTTCTGTGACGAAAACGTAAAGCGTAAAACGTAAAACCTAAGAAGAGCACGCGGGTAATCGCCTAACGCCCTTACGTTTCACGTTTCACGTTTCACGTTTTACGCTTTACGTTTCACGTTCCCATGAACACATTTCTCGACAACCTAACGCGATTTGCAGCCGGGGCAGGGTACCATCTCTACCTGGTAGGCGGCGGCGTGCGTGATGAGCTTATGGGGCGCGAGATACATGACTTCGATCTGACCACCGATGCACCCGTTTCCGCTATAAAGGAACTGCTGGAGCGGTCTCAGCCTGACAGCATCTACACGCTTGGTGAGAAGTTCGGCACTATCGGCGCGATCTTTAGCGACACGACCATCGAGGTAACAACCTTCCGCTCGCAGGACGAAGCGCAGCCGGGCGATCCTCTTTCCGGCCTGCGTGCCGACCTTGCCCACCGCGACTTCACTATCAACGCCATCGCACGTGACCTCCAGACCGGCGAATTGCACGATCCCTTTGAGGGGCAACTCGACATCAAGCAGCACCTCATCCGCGCTGTCGGCAGTCCTGAGGACCGCTTCCGCGAGGACCCGATTCGCATGGTTCGCGCCATTCGCCAATCCGCCGAGCTTGGTTTCTTCATCGAGCGCGACACAAAGGACGCCATTCGCCGCTTTGGGCATCTGCTAAAGAATGTGGCCTGGGAACGCATTGGTGATGAGCTTGACCGTATCATGCTCGCGCCCACGCCCAGCGATGGCGTTACTGCCCTGGACAGCCTCGGTCTGCTGGCCTACACTATCCCCGAACTGCTGGAAATGCATGAAATGGAGCGCGGCCCGCACCACTATAAAGAAGTCTTCCCGCACACTATGAAGGTGCTTGACCGCACGCCCCACGATCTTATCTTGCGTTGGGCGGGTCTTCTGCATGATGTCGCCAAGCCGCGCACTTACGGCATCACGGACGGCGAAGTGCACTTCTTCGGCCACGACAGGCTGGGTGCGCGCATGAGCCGCGAAATCCTCACGCGCCTTCGCCGCCCCATTGAGGTGGTTGAGCCCGTGACGAAACTGGTCTCGGAGCATCTTCGCATCGGCATCTACGACGAAAGCTGGACTGATGGCGCGGTACGCCGCTTCTTGCGCGAGACTGCCCCTATAACCGACCGCCTCTTCGATCTTTCCCGCGCAGATATAACCTCCTCGAAGCCGCAGCGTGTAGCGCAAGCTCTCGCCCGTGTTGATGCACTCTACGAGCGGTGCGAAGAAATCAAAGCTCAGGAAGATGTAGAGAAGCTTTCCAGCCCTCTGGATGGTCACGACCTCATGGCTACGTTCGGCGGTCGCCCCGGCCGCTGGATAGGCGAGATAAAAGATTACTTGCTGGGCCTTGTCCTTGACGGCCAACTCTCCCAGGAAGACAAAGCAGAAGGCGAACGCCTGGCCCGTGCCTACGTAGCCGAACACCCCGAGCTGGGCGTGGGGACGGGACGTGAAACGTGAACGAAGTAAAACGTAAAGCGTAAAACGTAAGTATGGGTTTGGAGCGCTAAGTGGCCAAGGTTGTTATGGCTTAGCTATTTACCCTGGCGGTAACTGACAACTGACAACTGACAACGCGGTCTGCGGTCGGCGGTCGGCGGTCATACGCAGTATGCCATAACTCACGCTTCACGTTTCCCCGCCACACAAAATAACTCATCGCTCTCCACGGCCGGCTCCTGGGTGAAGTTGGAGGTCATACGGATGTCGGTGAAGCCTGCTTCTTTATACAGAGCGGCTGCCTGTTGCCGGGTATACCAGCGGGTGGCGGGTGAGCGGGTATAGTCCTCGGCGGCGATCACTTCACCGTTCAGGATGACCTCATAGTGATCTTCGGTGCTCTCTAATTGGTTCGCAAGGTCGTAAGTGGAGCGGGTTCTGCGCCGCACGATTGCGCCATCTTCCGGCCTAACACGCTCGCGAACCGGCTCCCAATCATCTCGAACAATGTTTCCCGTGCCGGGTTTCATCCACAGCACCATAAACGGCATGACCAGCGTGCCTCCTGGCTCAAGGTGCCCATAGAACCGCTTCATAGCTTCGCGAGCATCGTCAGGTTCGATAACCAGTTGGAACGAGCTTGACGGCACGATGATTGTCCGGTAGCGCCTCGGCAGATCCAACTCCTCCATCTGCTGCTGGTAGAGCGTGGGCCGCAATTCCATCGCCTTAGCTTTCTCGCGGCAGAGCGCCAGCATCTCGGGCGAATTGTCTACGCCGTCAATATCAACCCCATCACTCATGAAGTCGAGCAACAACCTTCCCGTTCCACAGCCCACATCGAGCACAGGCTGTCCGGTCTCGCGGATTACATCCCGGAAGAAGAACTTGTCTTCCCACTTGGACGTATCTCCGCGCAGCAAATCCCAGTTGGCGGCGATCATCCCCTTATACTCGTAATCAGGCTGTGTCATGCTCGATGCCTTCCAACCATCTACGGCAATGTTTATCTGAGCCCTAAATCGACCACGACCTCGGCACGAACAATCTCTCAAACGTGGCATTGGCGAAGCGGTCGGTCATGCCAGAAATGTAATCCACCACCAACCGCTCTTTCGGCTCGTCACGAGGGTTGGCCCGCATCTCAGGCGGCAGCTCGTCAATATGGTGCAAGAAATAGTTGAACAGCGTCTGGATCAGGTGGTCAATCTTGCCTACTTCTGCCTTGGCCTCCGATCCCGTGTAAACCCTCTCATAAAGGAAGTGCTTGAGTATATTGGCGGCCTCTTCAATCTCCTTGCTCACTGTTAGCTCAACCGTGCAATGGTCGCGGGCCACCAGATCATCGCCCGGGTATGCGACCGCCCAGTTCTGCACAATTATGTCTGTCACCAGGGTGTTGATACGTGCCGAGTTGCTTTCCCCGAGCACCCTGTTCACTACAGGCGGCAGGTCGGCTTGTGTGATTATCTTTGCGCGAATTGCATCGTCGGTGTCGTGGTTGATATATGCAATTGTGTCTGCCAGCTTTACAATCTTCGACTCGATAGACCCGTACCCCATGCCCTCTGAAGACAGCCCCTCCTCCACAGGCGTCGATGCAACAAGCGCCTCTCTAACATCGTTGCTCAGATTCAGCCCCTGCCCGTCCCGCGCCAGGTAGTCAACAATCCTGAGCGACTGGTAATTATGCTTGAAAGTAGGGTCATATATATCGCGGAGAGCGTCCTCCCCCGCGTGCCCGAACGGTGTGTGGCCCAGGTCGTGCGCCAGCGCCACCACCTCGGTAAGGTCCTCATTCATCCTGAGGGCGCGCGCGATAGTGCGCGCTATTTGCGACATCTCAAGCGTATGCGTAAGCCGTGTGCGGTAATGGTCGCCAATAGGCCCGATAAAGACTTGTGTCTTGTGTTTGAGCCGCCGGAAGGACTTCGAGTGTATGATGCGGTCGCGGTCGCGCTGGAAGGCCGTGCGCAACGGCGACTCTTCCTCCGGCAGGGGCCGGGTAGCCCCCGCCGCCTTCACTGCCAGAGGCGACAGCCGCACATACTCTTCCGCCTCTAACCGCTCCCGTATCTTGTTAGGCGAATTATTCGCTTCGGTCATAATCGCTCCGTTGAGTTTCTTTTGAAACGCCAGGACGCCACTCCAACTACGTCTTGGCGTCCTGGCGTTTCAAACCGTACTTACTTGACCTCCTGTAGCTGCTATTTGTCCTTCTCGACCTCTTCGAGAGCAGCCTGGGCCGCTGCCAGACGTGCTACCGGCACGCGATAGGGCGAGCACGACACGTAGTTCAGCCCTACCTGGTGGCAGAACTGAATTGACGAGGGATCGCCGCCATGCTCACCGCAGATGCCCACCTTCAGGTCGGGGCGTGCTTTGCGGCCCTGCTCTGTAGCGGTCTTGACGAGTGCGCCTACGCCCGCCCTGTCCAGCGTCTGGAAGGGGTTCTCGGGCAGCACGCCCATCTCAACGTATTGCAGCAGGAATTTGCCTTCGGCATCGTCTCTCGAATAGCCGAACGTGGTTTGCGTCAGGTCGTTCGTACCGAACGAGAAGAACTCCGCATACTCGGCTATCTCCCCGGCGGTCAGGGCGGCCCTTGGTATCTCGATCATCGTGCCGAATTTGTACGGCAGGCTTCTGCCCACCTCGGCCTCGACTTCCTTCGCGATACCCTCAAGCTGCGTGCGCACTCGCTTCAACTCGTTTACATGACCCACCAGCGGTATCATGATCTCAGGATGCGACTCCAACCCTTCGTTCAACAGCTTACTCGATGCCTTCAGGATGGCTCTCACCTGCATGTCGTTTATGGCTGGGAACATGATGCCTAACCTGCACCCACGCAGACCAAGCATCGGATTCTGCTCGCGCATACTTCCCACGACGCCCAGTAGGTGCTCTTTTTGCTTGTATTCGTCTGTGTCCGTTTTCCCCTGCATCCTTAGCTCAGTAGTCTCAACAAGCAACTCATCATACGATGGCAAGAACTCGTGCAGAGGCGGATCGAGCAGGCGTATAACTGTAGGCTTGCCCTCCATTGCCTTCAAGATGCCGTAGAAGTCGTCCTGCTGAATCTCCTCAAGCTGAGATAGAGCGCTGTGATACTCCTTTACTGCCTGGGACGCATCTCGCGCGGCCTGAGCCTTCCTTATCGCTTCCTCGGCCTCGGCCTTCTTTTTCTTTGTGTCCGCCTTAACATACGCAGCTTGCGCGTCATAGAGTGCACCATCCAGGCGCGTTCCCTCCGTGGCGTTTAAGATCATCTGACGTACAACCGGCAGCCTTTCCTCTTCGAAGAACATATGCTCAGTGCGGCACAGCCCTATTCCTTCCGCGCCGAACGCCACCGCCTTCTGTGCATCACGCGGGTAATCAGCATTGGCCCACACTCCCAGCTTGCGGATCTCGTCAGCCCAGCCTAGCAGGGTAATCAGGTCGTGTTCCTTTTCATAATCGGACTCTATCAGTGCGATGGGGCCTACGAATACTTCACCCGTCGTGCCATCAATCGAGATAATATCGCCCTCATTGATCCTCTGGCCGTTTGCGGTGAAATATCCCTCTTCGTCGTTCACGTGGAGGCCGCCCTTCTCAGCGCCTGCAACGCACACTTTACCCAGTTGGCGCGCCACGACAGCCGCGTGCGATGTTGCCCCACCCCTCGCAGTCAGCACACCCTTCGATGCGATCATGCCATGTACATCCTCCGGGTTGGTTTCCTCGCGCACCAGCACCACCGGCTCGCCGCTCTTGCCTATCTCCGCTGCCTTGTCCGCCGTGAATATGGCCTTGCCCACAGCAGCCCCTGGCGCGGCGTTCAGGCCCACCACCAACAACTTGCCCTCGGTGCGAGCGCGGTCTTTGCCGCTTTCGTCAAAGCGCGGCAGCAAGAGTTGTACTACATGGTCCGGATCCACACGCTGCAAGGCTGTTCCTTTGTCAATCAACCCCTCGCTTACCATATCGATGGCAATTTTGACAGCAGCTGCAGCGGTCCTCTTACCTGACCGTGTCTGCAACATGTAAAGCTTACCCTTCTCGATGGTGAACTCCATATCTTGCATATCGAAATTGTGTGTCTCCAGAGTACGGCCTATCTCGTGGAACTGCCTGTACAGGTCCGGCATATCCTGTTCAAGCTGAGCGATCTTCTGTGGCGTGCGTATACCCGCTACCACATCTTCTCCCTGAGCGTTCACCAGGAATTCGCCGTACAGATTGTTCTCACCCGTGGAAGGGTTGCGCGTGAAGGCCACACCTGTACCGGAGTCCTCGCCCATGTTGCCAAACACCATCATTACAACATTTACTGCCGTCCCTAGATCATCGGGGATACCCTGCGCCTTGCGATATGCGAAAGCGCGCGGCGAGTTCCACGAGTTGAACACGGCTTCGACGGCCATTCTTAGCTGCTCATATGCGTCGTTGGGGAAATCGCTGCCCGCATTGTCGTGCACAGCTTCTTTGAACTGCTCCACCAGCGTCTTGAGATCTTCGGCGGTCAGTTCTGTGTCGAGCGACACGCCACGCGCAGCCTTCATATCGTCCAGCAGGTCGTCGAAGACATGCGCTTCCACGCCCATCACGATACGCCCGAAAAGCTGTATGAACCTGCGGTATGCGTCGTAGCCGAATCGGGCGTTACCTGTTTGGCTGATAATGCCCTGCAACGTGTCGGGGTTCAGGCCCAGGTTCAACACGGTGTCCATCATGCCTGGCATCGAGAACTTGGCCCCCGACCTGACTGCGACCAGCATTGGGTTTGCCGGGTCGCCCAGCCCACGCCCCGTCTCAGCTTCCACCGTGCCGAGCGCGGTCATAGCCTGTTCCCACATGCCGGGCGGAAACTTCTGGCCGTTAGTATAGAAGGCGCGACAGGCCTCGGTCGTGATAGTGAAGCCCTCTGGAACCGGCAGCCCCAGCTTGGTCATCTCGGCCAGCCCTGCCCCCTTGCCACCCAGCAAATCCTTCTGGTTGCCATCCCCCTCATTAAAGAGATACACCCACTTGTGGTGCTCCATAGACGAAAGAGGTCGTGTGTTGTTGTCCATCGTGTTTGCCATTGGTTTAGTTTCTCCTTTTCGTATTTCGAGTTCGCTGCTTGTTCGCTGTTCCAAAGGGATCAGAATAGTATCTTCAGCTCATGATTTCCTGCGGGTATGTTATTGGTCAGTCGCACTTTCCCTCTTTCCGGTGTCGCTTGTGTCAGGCGCTGTTTCCACTTGCGGCTCAGGAGGACCCTGCATAGATTATTTCTTGCGTGGATAGCCGCTCTCTTTACATGCATCATTACATTGTAGCATAATCATGCTTTTTGCTCTTTAGAGAGGCTAGCTGTGAGTAAATGTTCAGACTTAGAGTGGAGCAATCTTCAAGTCTTGTCTCTATGGAAGCACCCCAACCCCCAACCCCCTCTCCCACGCGTGGGAGAGGGGGCTTTTTATTCTGGGAAACCAGGGGACACCCCGCCCCCCGCTTCGCTCATCCCCCGTCATGGGCTTCGCCCCTGCACCCCACTGGAAGGAGAGCAGTAAATAGTGTGGGAATTGGGGACGCGTCCCATACCTTCGGCAGGTGAGCGCCCATCGAAGCTTCGTGGCTTATAGCAGCCGTCTGCCTGTCAAATACCTGCGGCGCGGCGGTTGAATCTACTCCAGCCTGTTTCGCGTTCATTGTGCGACAAAACCAGTATCACTCTACGACTGCTTGCTAAGATAGACCACAAGATCAGTTTGCGGCACTTCTAGGCCCATCGACCCCAGCATCGTCGCAATCTGCGAGCGGTGCTCGGTCTGGTGGTTCGGCACCTGCATAAGCATATGCCATACTTTACGCGTGCGGCGTTTGCCGTCTGCCGCCAGATAGGTCAGTTCATCGCCAAGATCGGCTTCGCTGGTATTGTTCAGGAAGAGCATCACCTGCGAGTGTACATAGTTCCACCACGAAACCAGCAGCGTCAGCGTAGCGAAGTCCTCTCCGGTAGGAGTGCGGAGCGGCGAATCTCCAAGGCATCTCTGCAGCCATAGCCATTCCGACGATGCCATGTGCGCGAGAGTGTCGTGTATCGACCCATACACCCCCTTTTGGTCAGCAGCCTTAATCGCCTCTGTCTCCAACCCTTCCAACAGGGGGAGAAGCTGGTCGCGCGCCCATATGGAATACTCAAACTGCGTCCTCAGCATGTCGAGTGCTGCTCCTGTTCCCACAGTGGGTGGGGTGCCCGCTTCGCCGGTAGATGAGTCTGCTGTCATCTCAAAACCCTCCCGATTTATGCTGGGTGGCTCGACCTGGTGAACTTGTCGAAATACGCGACCATCGGTAGGTCCTTGCGCAACATGCAAAGCCCCACGCATAGGAAAAGAAACCGCAAGCCATTATACCGCTCTACTTATTGCTTGTCAGCGTCGAGCTCTTATTAACTCAAGGCTGATGGAAAGTCGGTTTCTTGCGTGCCCCCATGGGGGTGTCATTCTGAACGCAGTGAAGAATCAACCTCCATACTAATTGCTACCCAGACGGATTCTTCGCTTCGCTCAGAATGACACTGCCTGGTGGGGTACGCTTACCTGACACCTCTTTGTTAGCCCCGTATTCAGAATGACATAGTCTAGGTGCTGGTCGGTTCACCAGCAGGGCTGACTTTGCATCAGCCCTGCTTATTAACCCCTTGTAATCAGCCCAACAAGAATGTAATCTACTTCTTGTATCATCCATTTATTCTCAATGCTTTCTTATCTTTCCTATCCCTCTCCCGGAGGCCAGTATGCCCCGTGACTTACCAATCGGTAACGGCACCCTGCTCGTCAACTTCGACTCCACCTACACCCTGCGCGATTTCTACTACCCTTATGTGGGCAATGAGAACCAGACCCTCGGCCACCGCTGCCGTATGGGCGTGTGGGCCGACGGCACGTTCGCCTGGGTCGCGGACGACGGCTGGACGCGCGATCTCCGCTATGTCGAAGACACCCTTGCCACCGACGTACGCCTCCATCACAGCGGCATGGGGCTCGAAATCCAGTGTACCGATGTGGTCGACTTCCACGAGAACGCGATGGTGCGCCGCTTCCTAGTCAAAGACCTGAGCGGCGCCGACCGTGACGTTCGCCTCTTCTTTCACCACGACTTCCACCTCTACGAAAACGAGGTGGGCGACACCGCTTATTTTGATCCTTATTCCAGGGCTGTCATCCACTACAAGGACCACCGCTATATCCTTATCCTGGGCGGCACCACTCACAGCAGCGGCCTGCAAACCGGACTGAGCGGTTACGCTACCGGCACAAAGGAGGTGAACGGCAAAGAGGGCACCTGGCGAGACGCCGAAGATGGCGTGCTGGGTGGCAACCCGATCTCGCAGGGTTCGGTCGACTCCACGGTACAGATAAATGTATCTCTGCCTGCGGGCGGCGACGCCGAGGCATTTCTCTGGCTGGCTGTCGGCTGCGATCATGAAGAAGTAACAGAGATGAATGAGCGTATCATCAGCAAGCTACCCGCCCAGCTAATCAAGCGCACCTCCAACTACTGGCGGCTCTGGGCTAACAAGGAGCACTTTGACTATGCACATTGCTCGCTTGAGGTGATAACACAGTTCAAGCGCAGCCTTCTCATTATGCGAACACAAGTGGATAACCACGGCGCGATCATAGCCGCCAACGACACCGACATTGTGGAGTTCTCCCGCGATACCTACTCCTATATGTGGCCGAGAGACGGTGCGCTTGTCTCTTACGCTCTCACCCTCGCAGGCTATGGTCTTGGTACCCTTCACTTTCTCAACTTTTGCGAGCGCGTTATCAGCCGTCACGGCTACTTCCTCCACAAGTACAACCCCGACGGCAGCCTTGCCTCCTCATGGCACCCGTGGGTGGGCGCGGACGGGCACGACGAGCAGTTGCCAATCCAGGAAGATGAAACTGCCCTTGTCCTCTGGGCCATCTCCAACTACTACGAGCACACCCGCTCCGTCGATGGTATAAAGTCTCTATTCCGCCCTGTGGTTGTGGCCGCAGCCGATTTCATGGTCGGCTATCGCGACAAGGTTAGCGGCCTGCCGTTACCATCCTATGATTTATGGGAAGAGCGGCGCGGAGTTATGGCCTTTACGGTTGGGGCCGTCTACGGCGGGCTGATGTCTGCAGCACATCTCGCTGCTGCCTTTGGTGAAACCGAGCTTGCCGCCCGGTACGAGACAACCGCCGACAACATCAAGGAAGCGGTGATCGAGAACATGTACGACCCTGGGAGCGGCCGCTTTGTTCGGATGGTGACGCCTGAAGAAGATGGCGGCTACGTGATGGACCACACCATAGACGCCAGCCTCTACGCCCTCTGGTACTTCGGCATGTTTTCTGTAGATGACGAGCGGATAGTGCGTACAATGGACGCCGTGCGCGGTGCTCTCTGGTGCGATACACCTGTTGGCGGCCTCGCTCGCTATGAAAACGACAACTACCAGCGCGTCGCCACTCCGCCCGGCTCTCCTTCTACTCCGGGCAATCCCTGGTTCGTCTGCACGATGTGGTACGCGCAATATCTTATTGCTGCCGCCAAAGACCAGGCCGGTTTAGACAAAGCCTTCGAGCTAATACAGTGGGCCACCGATCGTGCGCTCCCGAGCGGCGTCATGGCCGAGCAGGTGGACCCCTACACAGGCAATCCGCTCTCTGTCTCGCCCCTGACCTGGAGCCATGCCGCCTATATTACCACTATCCTCGAATACCTCGACAAGCATAGCGAGATGAACCTCTGCCCGACCTGCGGCCAGCCCCTCAACACAAGAGAGATGCCCAGGCTCCGTGAAGCCCACACCCACTTGCCTGCCCGGCGATCTTCTCAAGGCCCAGAGAGCAGTGTCGTAAACCAGCAACAGTAGTTGGATAAGCAGCATTGAGCTTGATCAGAAATACCCCTCCATAAGCCTGTCGACCCACTCCGGCATCACAGCGCCCTCAACATGGTCGAACTGCGAGAAGTACGGCTTGATATCGAGCACAGGCGTGCCATCGATGGCGTCCAGCCCCCGCACCCTCAACACGTTACCCTGCAGAGATAGCAGCTCCACGATCGAAACGCCGATAGGGTTGGGCCTGTGCTTCGCCCTCTGCGCGAATATTCCCACCTCCGGCATGTCAGCCCGTCCTCTTGGCCGCCTCACCAGGTCGCTATCTCGATCGAATGTAGCACGGTCCATATAGAAGACCACAACCACATGCGAGAAAGCGTCCAGCCCCAGCAGTCCCGCGCTCCACTCTTCCCGCACCACTATCTCAGCGACCACCCCACCCCATTCACTATCAACATTCTCCCCGGCGGTCGAGCGCACGCTCCCGATAGGCTCAATTGTCATGGTAGATTCCTTTTCGTACTGCGTAAGACCGCCGACGGCAGACGGCAGACCGCGTTGTCAGTTGTCAGTTGTCAGTCGTCAGTTGTCAGTTGACCGCCGACAGCCAGTGTCATGGTCGTTACGTTTTACGATTTGCGTTTTACTTCTCATTTCTCACTTCTTACGTTTCACGTTTCACGTTTCACGTTTCACGTCCCGTCCCCACCTCATGCCTCATCCAGACGTTCGGGTCGTAGTACACGCCTAAATCGGCCTCTACGTCTATAGTTACGGGCTGGCAGGCTCCTTGGACGACGTACTTGCCGCTTTCCGGGAACACTAGCCCTGTCCACGTTTCCCAATCGCTCACCGAGCCGGGAATGTACATTGAGTGCGGCGACATCGCGATCACCTCAGCGCCCAGCCGGGCATGCACCCGCATCCAGGGGTCGAACGGCAGGCCATCGCTTTGCGTCCATGCCGCGTACCGCTCGATGGGCGTCAACGGGTAGAGAGGCTTCACGGTCGGCCTGACGGGCGCGACGAGCCATCTGTACCCCTTCGACTTCGCGATATCCCTCATGGCCCCGATCACCTGCGTACTTAGCCCCTGGCCCTGGTACGCCGGGTCTATTACTGCTTCTAGAGCCGACATCGCGTTGGGAATAAGCCCATCCTCGTGCTCCCTTATCCCCTGCAAAATCACTGCTTCCCAACCGTCCGGCAGCGTTTCGAGGGTGCCGTCCCACACAAACGGTATGGTAACCCCACCCGCGATCACCTTGCCTTCGTCGTTCACAAATACAGTCTGGTATTCAGGGAAAATGTTGATCAGTTTGCCCCAGTTTTCGTTCGCTACCGGACTTTGTGTCATGAACGGCAGCCACACCGCTTGCTCAATATCGAACAGTTGAGGGCGTAATTCCGGCCGCTCCGCTAAAGTATATCTTTTGTATTCCATCTGTGATCTTCCTCTGTCTTGCCCATCTGTGTGGCATAGGCACACGCGCATCAGCGCATCCATGGCATGATGCTTGCCTCTTCTGCTCCTGCAATATACGTCAGGAGATAGTGCTATGCAAGATATAGCGGCTGACCCCATACAGTCGGCTAAAGCGGCGGGCCTTCGGTATGTAACGGACGCTCGCCCCGGCATTACACGAAAACGTTCGGGCAGAGGCTTCAGCTACACCGTGCCCAACGGCGACCCTGTGCGCGATAAAGAAACGTTATCACGCATCAAATCGCTCGCCATACCGCCCGCATGGACGGATGTTTGGATTTGCCCTCTAAACAACGGCCACATCCAGGCTACAGGGCGCGATACTAAAGGACGCAAGCAATACCGCTATCACCCCAGGTGGCGCGAAGTGCGCGACGAAACGAAGTACGGCCGTATGATCGCTTTCGGCAATGCCCTCCCCTCGATACGCAGACGCGTGGAGCACAACATTGCCTTATCGAACCTCCCCCGCGAGAAGGTGCTCGCCACTGTGGTGCGCCTCCTCGAAACCACCCTTATCCGCGTGGGCAATGAAGAATACGCCCGCACAAATCGCTCCTTCGGCCTGACCACCATGCGCAACCGCCACGTAAAGGTAAACGGCTCCGAGCTCCGCTTCAAGTTCAAAGGCAAGAGCGGCAAAATGCACAGCATAGGCATCAAAGACCGCCGCCTTGCCGCGATCATCAAGCGCTGCCAGGAGCTACCAGAGCAGGAGCTATTTGAGTATATCAACGATGAAGGTGCGCGTTCTACTATCGACTCGGCTGATGTAAACGCCTACCTGAAAGAGATCAGCGGCGAGGACTTCACCGCCAAGGATTTTCGCACATGGGCAGGCACAATACTGGCCGCCATGACACTGCGCGACATGGAGCTAGCAGCCTCATCGGAAACGCAAGCCAAAAAGAATATAGTGCAGGCCATTGAGCAAGTGTCTGAGCGCCTGGGCAATACCCCCACGATCTGCCGCAAGTGCTATGTGCACCCGGCTATCATCGAGTGCTATATGGACGGCTCTCTTCTTGAATACCTGAAAGCCCAGCCTGAAGCGAAACCGCAGAAAGACCTTGCCAACCTTCCCGCAGAGGAGGCTGCTGTACTAACCTTCCTGGAGCAGCGTCTCGCTACCGCAGTCAAATCCGCATAGCAGCATCTCACCGGCAGGCGGTCCACAGTCCCAGCCAAGGCGCTTGTGTGCTAGCTTGCCAGGCTTGCGCTCAAGAACCCTCTTTCTACCCAGCCCGCGGGAGCGTCCGTTGGTGTGCCCAGCCTGTCTGCCCACCCGTATACGCTCCTTGCCGTTAGCAGAACGGTTCCCTCGTTATTGGCTATCTCCTGATATACCTGGCATAATCTGCTGCTCAATCCTTCAATGCGTGTGGTCGTTGTGAGGTGGTCGCGGGGCATGGCGGGACGCTTGTAGTCCATCGCGAAATACTCACCCCTTAGTTGCAACCCTTCGCTCTTTAGCACGCCAACATCCCAGCCCGCACTCTCCATCGCGGCACGAAAACCCGAGTCGAGCCAGTCGGCATACACGGTGTTGTTTACGTGCCCCATCGAGTCGCACTCATACCACTCGGCAACCCTTTCGGTTGCGAACTCTGCCTTCTCTTCAAGTGGCTCGACAGCAGGCGGCTCGTATGTGTGGAGCGGTGCGCCCGGAATATCAAAATCCACCTCAATTTCCTTCGGGATGACCTTGGGCACAACCTTGTTGCGATCTATATAGACCCACTCCGCGATACCTGTGGCCGCCGCCCCGCCGGAAGTAAGATTGTCGAGTATGTACTCGCGGTTGCCACGCACGCGCGCCACGTTGGATAGCCACGTACTCAACTCAAGCCTGTCGCCAAGCCGCGCAGGCGTGCCCATAAGCAGCGTCATTCTTCGGATAATCCACGCAGAGGCGTTCCGAATGTGGAACTCTTTGCCGTATCCAACTTCGGCAGCCGCTGCGACTGCTGACTGCTCGAATATCTTGAGCACTCCTGAAGGTGGCAGCTGCCCCCAGATGTCCCCTTCGGCGCTGCCCACGATGGGCTGCCATTTGTATATGCGAACCATGCGGATCCTCCGGGCAACTACAGATTAAGCGTTACAGGCGGAGTTTACCAGAGTTGCCCGTAAGTCGTAATAGGCAGCTATACCGGTACGCCCTCAACGATACTGAGCGGCCCTCCAGCCGGCACAACGCTGGTAAGCTTGAACCCCGCCTCGGCGTATAGTGCACTGTACTCTGCCTCCGTGCGCTCTCGGCCTCCTAGAATGACCAGCATCTGGAGATCGCTCAACTTACCCCAATCGGGATCATTTCCCGGCCGTATGACATTCTCGACCAGCAGCAGTCGACCATGCTCAGGCATAGCGCGGCGGCAATTCTTGAGGATTGCCAGGGCTTGCTCGTCATTCCAGTCGTGGATAATAAACTTGAAGAGATACGCATCTCCACCCTTCGGCACCGACGCGAAGAAGTCGCACGGTATGGTCTTGCACCGGTCGCTTACGCCCATGGCCTCCAGGAGTGGCCGGGCACCTTCTACAACGTGGGGAGCATCGCACAAAATGCCCTGTAGCTCCGGGTTCGCCCGTAGTATGGCTGAGATGAGAATGCCGTGCCCGCCACCGACATCCACGAGCGTGCCGATGCTTGAGAAATCATATGATGCAGCAATAGCAGCGGCCTGAACCGTTGTGTTGGTTGTCATATAGTCGTTGAAGTCCGCGCTCAGCTCGGGATTCTTAGACAGGTATTCCCAGCTATCCATTCCATGGATGTGGTCAAAGGCCGGCTCGCCTGTAGTTATGCTGTACAAAAGCTCGCCCCAAGCTCTCCATCGCGACTCCTCGCCAAGCACAAGAGCCGACGGGCGCTGTGATCCCGGTACGTCGGTCTGGAGCAGCACCGCTGTCGGCGTGAGCCCAAAGCGGCCGTCTTGATCTTCGGCGAATATACCCATGCTCGCCAGCCCTCGCAGTAATCGGTAAAGCGATGGCGCGTGTGTACCCGTTACCTGGGCCAGGGCGTCAGGGGATTGAGGGCCATCCTTGAGCAGATCAGCGATACTAAGCTTTGCCGCGACGTAAATCATCTGCGTGACACGGAAAGACCTGATCATATCCCACAACTGCTCTCTCGCGGCTGTCTGTTCCGGTAACGCGGTAGGGTTCTGCGCGTCGGGTTGCATTGCCATTCTTCATCCTCCTGTATCCCATCACGGTTCTACAGCATGGGCCGATATACTCGTATGGCTTGACCGGCAGCAAGAGCGCTATCAGAATGGGACCTAGTGGGCGGGTGCGTGCTGTTTGTTGCCGCTGGTATAGCGGCTAACCTTGCACAGCGACGCACTCGATTGAGATCAAAAGCCCGCGCGGTAATTGCACTATGGGAACGGATCGCGCCGGTGGGTTTTCGGGGAAGAATTCTGCGTAGAGCTGGTTGAGGGTAGCAAAGGCTGAGGCATCAGCGCAGAAAATGGTCGTCTTCACCACATGCGCCAGGCTGCTGCCTGATGCTTGCAGGACTGCTGAAAGGTTCATGAAGGCTTGCCGGGCTTGTTGGTCGAAGCTATCACCGGCAGGGCTTCCGGTTGCCGGGTCCAGTCCAGCCTGACCGGAAACGAAAAGGAAATCCCCCGCTTTTACCACCTGAGAATAAGGACCAAGCGTTTTAGGCATATCCGGGCCAACTACGGGTGCATGATGCAGCGGCATTTGTGCTCCTCCTTTGCTCGAAAGCAACTACTATCCATATAAGGGATCGTATGAAACGGTTGGCTACATTATGCGCAAGCACACCCAAAATGGCAACAGGGGATGAGTGCTGCGTGCTGCGTAGTTGTCAGTTGTCAGTTGCGACCGCCGACCGCCGACGGCAGACCGCCGTAATACTGACACCTGACAACTGACAACTGACAACGACTATAGCAGCGGCGCTCGGAAAGTGACACGCGCGCCTTGGCCTATTACGCTGCTTATTTCCATGCCGCCGCCTATGACGTTTATGCGCTCCATCATGCTGTGCAGGCCTATATGCCCGCTTGCCAGTGAGCGCGCTACAGCGGCGGTTGGGTCGAAGCCGCAGCCGTTATCCGTGACGCTTATGCTCGCCATACCGTCCGACGAACTAAACGTCACCCACACTGAGCTTGCCGCAGCATGCTTGCGTACATTGGTCAGCGCCTCCTGCATGAGCCTGTAAAAGACAAGCTCGACCGGGACAGGCAACCGCTCGCCGTTCAGGTGGTCCTCCAGGATGGATTCTATACCGTGCTGCCTGGTGAACCCGTTAAGATGCGCCTCGGCTGCCACCACCAGCCCTTGCCGTTCCAGCAGAACAGGCCGCAAATCATTGATAACATTCCGAAGCTCCTGCACCACCTCCGACATACCCTCCCGCAGATCCACAAGCTCGGTTAGCCCCCGGTCTGTCGCGCCGTTTGCTATCAGCTTGCGGGCGCGGTCTATTGCCAGGATGTTCACGCCTATGGATTGCAGTGGCCCATCATGTATATCTACAGCCACGCGCCTGCGCTCGGCTTCCTGGCCGCGCAGCAACTGGTGTAGCAGATTGGTGCGTTCTTCTTCTCGCTGCTCCAGGCTGCTGTACAGATGGGCGTTCGATAGCGCGATAGTCGCATAATCGGCAAAGGTTAATAGTATCTCAAGATCCCGCACAGTAAACACGCCTGCCTCATGGTGTGTGGTGGCAAGTACCCCCACATTGCCGCTTTGCCCCTTCAGCGGGACTGCTATTGCCGATCGTGCTAATTCGGCCTCATTTACTTCACTATAAACTGCGCGTGGGTCGTGCCGTAAATCGTTCACCAGCACCGGCTCGCCCGTCACAAACACCTGCCCTATTACTCCACTGCCTACAGGTATCCTGAGGGCGCGCAGTTCAGGTCCATTCTGGTGGCCCGCTGCCCAGTAAAGCTCCTGGCTCTGTTCGTCATACAGGCGCAAACTGCACCTTGACGACTTCATGATTTCGCTTGCCCTGTCCACTATCGTCTGCAACACAGTATCAATATCCAGCCGGGCGATAGCATGTGCACTCGCAGCAAGCGCCGTCTGTTCCGCCGCTCTCTGTGCCTCTGTTTGCAGCAGCCGTATATTATCCAGAGTGACCGCAGCCTGTGCCGCCAGAATCTGTACGGTGCGTATATCATCCTCGCTGTAGGCGTCCGCATCGAAGCTCTTGACAGTCAGCACACCGATGGGCCTGTTACCCGACATAAGCGGCACGGACAGTACAGATCGTGCCCTGTTCTGCAGAGGGTCTTGCCTGTTCTCGCTCCTACCCTCTTCCGCTACTCTGTCCGACGGCTGTACCAGTATATCTGCCACGTAGTGGGTCTTGCCCGATTCTATAGCCTCTGCACCCGGCCCGTTCTCCATGCCACTCACTCGGCGCGTAGGTCGTGTCTCGCTCTCGACTACCTCCAGCGTGATTTCCATCTCTTCTTGTTCAGCGTTCCAGAGCGCGATTCGCAGGATAGGGGCATCGACAGTATGCTGCACTGCATCTCGCAATTCTGTAAACAGCCTACCCTGCTCGTGAATACGTGCCAGGTGCTCCCCTGTGCTGTGAAGCGTCGTCATCCTCTCTGCTCGCCGTTTAGCTTCGGCGTACAGGTGCGCATTGGTGAAGGCCACTGTCACATAATCGCTCAGCTGCTTCAGGACTTCGACATCGCTCTTGTTCCACTCGCCCGGTTCGTCTCTCCCAACTGTTATGAATCCCTTGGCGTTCCCGTCGGATTTGAACGGGAACACGGCAACGGAGCGGGCACTCCGATGGTTCAGGCAGTCTTTCGCCCTTGGGAACTCTTCCAGGTCGCTTATCAGTATTGGCTCGCCGCGCAACGCTTTTTGCACGATGCCAGGAGGGAAAATATTCAGTGTGCGCATGCCCGGCGCTATCTCTGATCTGGCTCCTCGCCCCCAGGCGGCGTGGTTCTTGTAGCTTTTCTTGTCGCCTGCCAGCGTATTGACGGTGCAGAAGTCGATGTTGACCAGGCGGCCTGCTGCTCGTGCCACCTCTGCGTATAACTTATCCAGGTCCAGAATGCCCGTGATCGTCTGAGACAGCGTATGCAACTCGCGGAGCATGGCTGTACGGCCCTCTGCGCGGTCGTACAGCCTCCACATCTCGATTGCAACGGCAGTGTGGTGCGCCAGCATCAGCAAGTCGCTCTGTTCGTCTACATCGTAGCTCTCCCGCGACGAGCCAATCATCAGCGCGCCTACTATCTTTGCCCGCACCAGCAGTGGAACCACCATGCCGAGCTTCAGATTGAACAAGCGTGTAAGTGTTCTGACCTTTGTTACAGGGGCAAACGTAGTAAGGAACTCGCCGGGCTTCTCGGTGATATAAGTTGTGCCTTCCAGCAGCGCGCTCACCCAGCCCACGTTTTTCACGCTCTGCACATGCGCATGCCGCTTGTATAGCACATTATGGCCGCGATTGAGCGTCAGGCGGTTGATGTCCGGATTGTTGATACCCGCCACCTGCAGCGTGCGCATTTCGTCATCAATGAGGATTATTGCTGCAAAAGGGTAGCCGAATGCCCCGGCGCTGATATGTGCTACATCTGCAAATATCTCGTGCGAACCGTCCGGGGCAAGTAGTAGATCGTTTATTGCCGTTATGGCATCGAGAACTCTGCGCGCGGGAACCCGCTCCCTGGCTAAAAGCTCGTCCGGCAGCAGAGCCGCCGAAGCCTGGGGCGTGATTGGTGTTGATATTGTCGATGTCAGGATAGACCTAAGTTCCGGTTGCTCTGATAGAGAACCTGCCATGGGCGTGTGTTCCGCATACTGATTTGTGTGCGTTGTGGAGGAAAGAATAGTGCTTGCAGATCTGGTTATTGCTACGATGCTAAGTGTGAAAGCAGGCAGCAAGTCATACTTCCCACGTATGCAATTGCGCTAATGATACTCTCAACAACCCGCCGCCCACAAGTCCGCATAGTCCCATGTAGTCGGGGGACGATAGTCCTGACTCGGTGGCGTGGTGTCAGGGGGCCAATACGTTGACCGCCGACCGCGTTGTCAGTTGTCAGTTGTCAGTTGATGGCTTGTGCCGCTTATGCCGCTTATGCGCTTCCCTTAGCACTCATTAAACCTTAAGAACCTCTGCGAAACTCAGCGCCCTCTGCGCCTCTGCGGTGAACCCGGAATATATTGACAACGCCGTTACTCGTCTTCCACATTGCGGCCCTATGCTGCTGTGTGCTATGATTGCCGGAGAGAGCATATTACTACCTCATAGCGACAGAATTTGTGGTATAGAGATAGAAGAGAGCAATTTGGAATCCCGATCCGCACACTGGGAACTTTACGCACCTGTCTCCCCTGAGCAGATAAAGCGCATATCGTCTGAGCTATCCCACCTGGAGCTATCGCCGCTCCTCATACAGGTGCTGGCTAATCGTGGTCTCCTTGAGCCCGGCGATATTGATAGCTTCATCAACCCGCCCGACATCTCCAAGTTCCCCGACCCCGCTCTCCTCACAGGGATGCCCGCCGCGGTCGAGCGCATCAGCGCTGCCATTCAGAACCACGAGCGTATTGTCGTGTACGGCGATTTCGACGCCGACGGCGTCACTTCGACCGCCCTCCTTACTATCGCCCTGAGGCATTTCGGCGCGGATGTCGAGCCTTACGTGCCCAACCGTTTCACGGAGGGTTATGGCCTCAACCCGAATGCGGTACGCGAGATTGCTTCACGCGGCACTCGCTTGCTAATCACTGTTGACTGCGGTATCTCCGGCCGCCATGAAGTGGCAGAGGCCGCCCACGCAGGCATGGATGTCGTTGTCACAGATCACCACTTTCTTCCCTCCGACCTCCCTGAAGCCGCCGCCTGCATCAACCCCAAGCAGAAGGTTCCCGGCTGCGAGTGCTACGAAGACCTCGCGGGCGTTGGCGTTGCCTACCAACTTGTGCGCGCCCTCGTGAAGAAGATGGGCAAACCGCCCGGCCTGCGCAACCTCGATCTCCTGGGGCTTGTCGCCATCGGCACGGTTGCCGATATAGTGCCCCTCAAAGGCGCGAACCGCTCGCTTGTCGCGCAGGGTCTCGCCGCCCTTCCACACCACAGCCTGCCCGGCCTTCGCACAATGCTGGAGTTTGCCCACGTCAACCTCAGCAGCATAGATACCGAACGTGTAGGCTTCACTATTGGCCCCAGGCTGAATGCTGCCGGCCGCATCGACGACGCGGGCATCGCCTACCGCCTCCTCATGACCGCCGATTTGCGCGAGGCGCGCGATCTCGCCCAGAAGCTGGAAGCCCAGAACCGCCGCCGCCAAGCTCTCATGAACTCTGTAGTAGACCAGGCAAAGGAGCGCGCCCGAAGGCTCGACGACAGCGTAAAGCTGATCGTGCTGTCCGACCCTGGTTGGCCCTCCGGCATCGTGGGCCTGGTAGCCAGCAGACTGGCGGAAGAGTTCGGGCGGCCTACATTGGTAATAGAGGAAGGCGTTGAGGACAGCCGCGGTTCTGCTCGGAGCGGCCCTCACTTCAGCATGATCGAGGCATTGACGGCGCACAAAGATCTGCTGGTCAAGTTCGGTGGCCACCACGCCGCGGCAGGGTTCACAATCAAGACGGCCAACATCAAGGAGCTCAACGACCGCCTCTGCCGACTCGCCTCCGAGCAGTTGGAGGACCACCATCTTCGACCTGTCCACATGGCTGATGCGACCATCACAATGGCCGACGTTACCGATAGTACACTGGACGGCATCAACCGATTCGCACCGTTCGGCGCGGGCAACTCCTCGCCCGTCTTCATGGCAAAGGATGTTCGGGTAATCAACGTCTTTCCGATGGGCGATGGCGGTCACCTGAAGCTGATGCTTGCCGACCAGGGCAGCAGCACCAGGACGCCGGTTGAAGCTATAGCCTTTCGCACAGGCCACATGCTCGAAGCCATCAAGCGCAAAGGCCGTGTCGATGTTCTCTTCCAGATAGAGCGCCGCGAGTGGAAAGGCAACATTCACCTCCAGCTAAAAGTAAAAGACCTCAGGGCGTGAGCTAATTACGAATTACCCCAATGCGTTATAACTACATTGTGAGGCAATTCGTAGTAAACGTTCAGACTCGGGGTGGAGCAATCAGACATATCGATAAGGGAAGACCCAGCCCCTCACACGCGTGGGAGGCGAGTTGTTAGAAGAAGGGGAGAATGGGGGACACCCCCATACCCCGCTCATGGGCTCCGCCTCTGCACCCCTTCGACCCTGGTCTGAACAGTTACTGTTCGTATCATAATTTGCAACCCGTAATTCGTAACTCCGCATGGGTGTTCTACTTCCGGCGGCGCTGGCTCTGCTGGCGCTGGCAATCCCGATTATTATCTTCTATATGCTGCGTCTGCGGCGCGAGGAGCTTTCTGTATCTTCGTCGCTTCTCTGGCGGCGCGCCCTGCAAGACCGCACAGCTAACGCACCGTGGCAGCGGCTCCGGCGCAACATCCTCTTGCTTCTCCAACTACTGCTGCTCCTACTTCTCGTCTTCAGCCTGGCGCGTCCATTCGTCTTCACGCAAAGCATAGCCTCCGGCAACGTTGTCGCGGTGCTCGACGCCTCTGCATCCATGCAGGCCAACGACGCCCCCGGTAACGCTACCCGCTTCGACCGCGCCCGTGAGCAAATCGACTCGTTGATAGACGGACTCTCCAACGACAGCCGCATGACCCTCATCTGGGCAGGTCCATCTTCGCAGACTGTGGCCTCTGCGTCGGGCAATAAAGCTGCGCTCCATGCGGCCCTCAAAGGTCTAGCCCCGTCTAACGGCAAGAGCGATATGCCTTCCGCCATTACTCTCGCTGCGGCTGCTGCCCGCCAGTTAGGTAACGCGACCGTTGTGCTTGTCTCGGATGGTGCTCTTGGCCCCCAATCCGTGTTGCCCCAGGTTCCCACCCGCGCCCGCTACATCACCGTGGGCACAAGCGCCAACAACGTCGGCATAACCGCCCTTTCATTGCGCGACGCTCCCGACGGGCCGCAGCTTTTCGCCGGCGTCTACAACAGCGGCCCGATCACAGTTACGGCTCTCCTCACTATCAATGTGGACGGCCAATTGCGCGACTCCCGCAGCGTCCGGCTTGGCGCGAAAGACGAGCAGACGCTAACGCTGCAAGCCCTTCCCCTCACTACAAAGCTGGTGGAAGCAAAGCTCACCTTCGATGCCGGGGACGTGGACACACTGGCCGCCGACAACACCGCGTGGGCCTTGCGCCCTGTTCCACCTGCGTCGAACGTGCTGCTCGTCACGGCAGGCAACGGCTTCCTCGAAAAATCGCTCGGTTTGCTGCCCGGCCTCAAGCTCTTCAAGAGCGCGCCCGAAGCCTATGCCCACTCTGACGCGTTCCACCTGACCGTGCTCGACGCCTTTATGCCCGCCCAGCTTCCACCTTCTAACCTGCTCATCTTCGCGCCAACCAACTCGCCTCTCGTTCCTGTCTCCGGCACCATTCCTTATCCCGCCATCGGTCAGGTGGCGGTAAACGACCCCCTCCTGAGGTTTGTCGATCTCTCGAAAGTAAACATCGCCGCTGCCCAGCGCATTATCACCCCGTCATGGGCGCGTGTACTAGTCCGTTCCACAGCAGGCGACCCCCTCATCCTCGCGGGCGAGACCGATGGCCGCCGAGTGGTGGTTGTCGCCTTCGACCTCCACCAGTCCGACCTTCCCTTGCAGGTGGCATTCCCAATCCTCACAGCCAATCTAGTAGAGTGGCTACAGCCTTCCACCTCCATCGACGTCCCTCCCGTCCTCAGCGCAGGCGACCCCATCAGTATTCGCCCGCTGCCTGAAGCCGACGAAATAATCGTGACGCCTCCCGGTTCAGGAGCGAGAAGCACCACCCTCCAGCCCTCCTCGGAGGTTTCGTTCGCCGGAACCGACTCGCTGGGCGTCTACACTGTGCAGCAATTCGCCAACGGTAATCCGCTGGCCGACCCGGAGCAGTTCGCGGTCAACCTGTTCAGCCGCGATGAATCCGACATAACCCCGCGCCCCGATCTCGCCTTCACCGGCACAGGCCCCACCGAACCGGTTGGGCAGCAAGCCGAGCGCCCGCTCGAAATCTGGCCCTATGTGCTCCTTGCTTCTCTTCTTCTGCTCGCTGTGGAGTGGTGGTTCTATAATCGGGCGGGGCGGCTCCGTCCACCTGGCGTGCCGGCGAGAAAACCCTCCAAGTAGCATTCTCCATCTGTAGATGTACGCTTTCTCGTTCCACGGTCGGTTGTAGCCATCTTTCTCTTCGGATACAAATAGACTGGTTATCACAACATGAGGGATACAACATTGCTCTTCACACAGCGACAACCGAATAAAGCACAAACCCACTCCATACAGAGCGGGATGTGGTTGTCTCTTGCAACCGTCTCCACGGTGCGCCATATGGCAAACCGGACAGGCACGGAGAGCATAAGGCTAGAACTTAATACGAACATTTATTACGCCGCCACCATGCCGTCAGGGCAAGATAGCTTCTACAGGCATGCTGGTCGCATGGGCACCGTTTCAGGTAAGAGCGGGGGAGAGTGCAAAGTCTGGTAGACAGACTAACCTACCACCCTCACCACTACATCACCTGGAGCGGCCCGCAAATAGGGACCGCTCTTTTGTTTGCTCAAAAGCGCAGCCGCTCTATCAAACAGGATCGTTAGAAAGTCGGAAGGCACAAAGATGATTGCACGCAGCACACAAATGAATACCAGGCTAAGAGGTTCCCGGTATGCTGAAACCCTACCGTGTGCCGTGCTGACCCGCCGCGCCCTGAAATCGCTGGAAAGCGATACAAGGCAGGAGCGGTTCACGGGCACCCACAACAAGAAGTGGGCGAGCGTAGGCCCGGAACTTACCAGTAACATAAACGTCTCTCTCATCGCCACGGATACCGGTTTCGGTATGCCGCATTATTCGACAGGGAGAGCAGCCGGAAAGGCATAGTGAGCATTGCCGCAAAGCATACTCAGCAGGCCGCCGGCGAGAAGCCAGGCGGCTTTTGTTTTACATAATGATATATTGCCCTTGTAACTCAGCAGGAAGAGTAACCGACTCTTAATCGGTGAGGCGTAGGTTCAAACCCTACCGGGGGCACCACGCGGCACAAGTTGTGTCGCACGCGGCCTACACAGCCACACAAATACAGATACCTATACGTGGCCGCGCACCTTACCAAGAGAATATGTGCCAATAAAGAAACTAATGTGAGCAGACTGCCGGCCGCACCCGGAGTCCAGCTCGGTGCCGCCATCCCTCACAGGATGGCAGCGCCGGGTGTGAGGGTGTGGCTGCGCTGCTCGCTATACAAGCGTAGCTCAATTGGCAGAGCAGCAGTCTCCAAAACTGCCGGTTGCAGGTTCAACCCCTGCCGCTTGTGCACCATTCATATGCGAGAGTACCTCAATCGGCAGAGGGTCTGCCTTCCAAGCAGAGTGTTGCGAGTTCGATCCTCGCCTCTCGTTCCACTGCGTACGGCACACAGCAGCACGCAGAACACAGATGTAGTAGTAGCTCAATGGCCCAGAGCGCCTTCCCGCCGCGGAGGAGATGAGGGTTCGATTCCCTCCTACCACTCCATGCCGGAGTAGTGCAATTGGCAGACACACCGCGCTCAGACCGCGGCGACACTAGTCCGTGGGAGTTCGAATCTCCCCTCCGGGTGCGCCAGGAAAGCTGGCTTTGTTATAGTGTGGTGGGATACCACACACTGTTTCTACCTCAAGAAACAGGGGTCTCGAAGGACAAGCTCTAGGGATAGCTACCTAGGGTGCGAAGCTCCTTGACAACGTACCGACCGGACTAACGTATCTAGGACGGGGCGGGCTAGACCACACTCTATCTATGGTGACGAAAGGAACCGTTGTTTATGCATCGAAAGAGAAGACCTACTTACGGATGCGAGGCCGAAACGCCGACCAAGTGTTTCAAACCCCTAAGACGGGTAAGGCAGAGTAGGAACGAGTCAATTCTACAGTCATAACCCGTTTGCTGTAGAATATCCAGCCAGAACTCCACCGATGGGAGTTTTGGTAGCCAGAACGCTAGAAATAGCAAAATGGTAGCCACACGGTATAGAGGTATAACCGATGTGGATGGCTCCGGTGTAGAGACGGCACCTACGGATAGGGGTACACGAACATTGCCGGAACCTGGGAAACTATCATACCCACCCAGAAAGTGGGCTACTTTCTGGGATGGACTAGCTAGTAGTTGATGTGGTGTGATAGTGGCGGAGTTGCCGTAGTAGTCGCTTGCAGAATAGAATAAGCCAAAAGCTTATCCCTACGAGCAAGTCATGGAACTCGGAATAAGCCGAGTACAGGGCGAAGGGCAATAGGGTAGTAGTGCTGAATGGTAATTAGGCGACTGTGACCTACGAAAGGAAGTCAGCGGACATGGCAGACACAACCCATGACGAAATGGTACGCCGAAAGCAATATCAGCTGTTTTACACGGCCATAAATAGCCCTGAGTTAAAATTCACAGCCCTATACGGATTGATACTCTGGGACGTTTGGTTAAAGGAGGCACTGAAACAGGTTCTCTCAAACAAAGGTGCTAAAACACCTGGTGTTGATGGAGTAACTAAGGATGACCTAAAGACTGAAGAAGCCCAGATAAAACTTCTGGATGATCTTGCCATACAGCTAAAGGACGGCTCATACCAACCCCAACCTGTAAAACGAGTATATATTCCAAAAGCTAACGGGAAACTAAGGCCGTTAGGAATTCCAACCATCCGGGATAGAGTGATACAGGCTGCAGTAAAGAACCTAATGGAACCAATCTTTGAAGCTGACTTTAAAGATTGCTCCTATGGGTTCCGACCTAACCGCGGCTGTTGGGATGCGTTGGCTGAAATAGGCCAATATCTGAAACGCCCAAGCAACTATGAATGGGTTGTCGAAGGAGATATCCACGACTGCTTCGGTAGCATTGACCACGATATCCTTATGAAACAAGTTCGCAGAAGGATTAGTGACAACAGGCTACTTACGCTTATCTGGCTAATGTTAAAAGCAGGCGTCATGGAAGATCTGCGCTATTACAGCGCTGCGGCAGGAACCCCTCAAGGGGGAATTGTCTCTCCACTTTTAGCAAATATCTACATGCACCAGCTCGATGAGTGGGCAGCCAAGCACTCACATAATCTCACTGTAAATCAAAGGTACTCCCGAAGAACGAAGGGTTACCCAACACTCCGGCTCACCCGGTATGCTGATGATTTCGTGATATCGGTCAAAGGCACACGCGAACAGGCCGAAGCAATTCGGGATGAAATCGCAAACTTGCTAAAGACCAAAATGCGAATGGAATTGAGCCTAGATAAGACCCTGATTACTAACCGAACGGACGGATTTGTATTCCTGGGGATAAAGGTTGGCTACGGTCAGTCTCATATCCAACAGGATTCAGAAGGCAAAGGCAAATGGAACGTCTACTACCTACCCTCAGAAAAGGCGATAAAACGCTACAAAGAGAAGGTATCGGAACTAACAAACCGCCAAGTCTATTCCCAAGATGAGGTAGAAATAATCAGGTCATTAAACAGGTTCATAAAAGGATGGTGTGGTTACTACCAAAATGCCAATAGTTCTAAAACGTTTAGCACTTTGACACACTGGACGTGGCATAGAGTTTTCCACTGGCTAAGAGACCTACATCAGATGGGCATGAAAGAGGCATTCCACCGTTTCTACGTCGCTCCAAATATACCAATCAATAAACATCCCACAAGGAAAGATAAAAGATTGGGGACATGGGACGATAAAGGACGACACTATGCATTATGGCCGCCAGATCTCATACCCATCAGGTATTGGAAGTACAGGGGGAACAATATACCGCTAAAGTTTGCTGAGGTATTAAACGTCGCACCCCGTCAGCACCCATCGCTACCGAACTACGATGTAGAACCATGGCCGATAGGTGGAGATAACCCTAGAGACACTGCAGAATATCGAAACTCTCGGGAAATAGTATGGGAAAGGGACCGTTCAATATGTCAAAAGTGCAAAGACCTAATACCGAAAGGCGAAGGCCACGTACACCATATAGACGGAAACCCAACCAACAACGACCCGGAGAACATGGAACTGCTTTGTTTTATATGTCATACCGAAACCGTAACTTATGGACGGCGTAAGAAGAAAGAACTACCGTGAGAGCCGGGTGCGGTGAAAGTCGCACGCCCGGTTCGGGAGGGGGGATGGGGAAACGTATTCTTTGTAAAGAAGCACAACGCGCCCTGTCCCTACCTTACCGCCAGGACAAGCCCCAAACGGGCGAGTCTTCAGCAACATGCATCTGGGCATAGCGCAGCCAGGACTAATGCACAGGCGCGGGGAGCCTGAGATCGAGTGTTCGAATCACTCTGTCCAGACTATAAGATCAGGGGAGCGATCCGGCCGGATCAGGAAGCCGCGTGGAAAACGGCAAGGCGCTTTATGCGCGCCCTGTGGGTTCAAGTCCCGCCGCTCCCTCTAGCCAGTACCGGGTTGTCAGTTGTCAGTTGTCAGTATTACGGCGGTCGGCGGTCGGCCGTCGGCGGTCATACTCGGTACTCGGTACTCGGTACTCGGTACTCTCAGGGACATAGCTCAGTTGGCAGAGCAGCTAAATGCCATTGCCGTTCCTTGCCCCATGGGGCCGTTGGATAATGGTTATCACCTTCCAAGTGGCAGGTCGCGGGTTCGAGTCCCGCTGTCCCTACTACGCCGAAAGGCGTTATTGGCGGTACGATGTATTCGGGTTATCGGCACACGCCCTGCTCCTACCCTATCCCTTCGCCGGCTAATATGTCGCTAATCGGTAGGGCATAAGCAGGGCGCGTCAGTCCCGGTGCGCCCTTTTACCGCCATCACAACACAACGGAGACATGGTACAGTGGCAGCACATCGGGCATTCTTCATCACCGTTCCCTTGCCATCCGGCCGTAGGCTGATGATTATCGGGACCCGAAGCCGGAGGTTCGACTCCTCCTGTCTCCACCACGGCGGTACGTCGCAGATGGGTTACCGGATACTCGGCGGGTTCAAATCCCGCGCCCATGTGTCCACCTTGACCGTCGGTTCTATTAGGCCGCTGATCGGTGCCTGTCTTCTCTGCGACAGCGGTAATTCGGCGGACCAGGTCATCAATATCTAACGGCCTGGCGAGGTAACCCTGCGCATCAATACTTGCTGCACGCAAGGCTGCGTCCTGGGCTGCTGTGAGCAAAATAATAAGAGCGCAGAACATTTATCACATCATGCTCTTGTGACTTACTCTTATAATGAGCGTTCAGAGTAGAGGTGGGGCAAACTTACCTGTCGGAAAGTGAAGACCCACCACCCCCAGAAGGGGAGCGCTTGCCCACACTGAACACTTACTATCGGTACTCGGTACTCGGTACTCGGTACTCGGTACTCGGTACTCGGTACTCATCACTCGGTACTCGGTACTCACCTGGGAGACGTAGCTCAGTTGGCAGAGCAGCTTTACGCCATTACCGTTCTTTGCCCCGCCGGGGCCGCTGGCTGATGGTTACCGCTATTAACGGGCCGGTCGAGGGTTCGAGTCCCTCCGTCTTCCACCATGGCGGTACGTTGTATATGGGTTATCGGTCTTTCCAGGTTCGAATCCTAGGCGCGGGCCCACCATGCCCGCGTTTCTCCCATTGCGCTTTTTGCCCGCCATTATCCAATCATCGTCACTCTATCGTGAGTGATGAAACCGACACTGCCTGATCAACCGATCATTTTGTGGTCCGCTCATCAGGCACATACTTTATCTTTGCCCCAACAGGGGCCGAAAGGAGGGTCATATCATGACCAAGAACCTCACTAACTGGGTAAAGAACCTTACCCAGACACCTCAGAACCAGCCGATTCCCGGCACAACCCAGGTGGCTAACAGCGGTGGCGGCTACGCGTGGGAGGTTGACGACTGGACACGCCTCGACCGCTTCCTCGTGCTCGGCTCCGAGGGCGGCACCTACTACATCAAGGAGCAGGCGCTCACACAGCAGAACGCACAGGCGGTTATCCGATGCATCGACGCCGACGGCCTTCGCACAGTCGCCCGCATCGTGGAGATCTCCGAGGCAGGTCGCGCACCAAAGAACGACCCCGCGATCTTCGCGCTCGCTCTCGCGACCACCCTCGGCAACACCGCGACAAAGCGCGCAGCTTTCGATGCGATCACCCGTGTTTGCCGCACAGGCACACACATCTTCCACTTCGCGCAGTACGTAGACGGCATGCGCGGCTGGGGCCGTGGCCTCCGAGAGGCTGTCGGCAAGTGGTACGCGATGCCTTCCGGCAAGCTTGCTCTCCAGGCCATCAAGTACCAGCAGCGTGACGGTTGGGCCCACCGCGACCTCCTCCGCCTTGCTCACCCAAAGCCTATCACACCTGTGCACGAGATTCTCTACGGCTGGATGGTCAAGGGCTGGGAGTCTGTAGGCGAAATGCCTCACCCCGACGCATCCCTCGTAACCATCTGGGCGTTCGAGCGGGCAAAGCTCGCAAAGACACCGGCTGAGATTATCTCTCTCGTCCAGCGCTACAACCTCCCACGCGAGGCTATCCCGACCGAGTGGCTTAACACACCCGAGGTCTGGGAGGCTCTGCTTGCGGAGATGCCTCTGGAGGCAATGACCCGCAACCTCGCAAAGATGACCACCGTGGGCCTGCTCGCGCCCAACAGCACCGCTGTCCGCAAGGTTGTCTCTGAGCTTGGCAACCCGGAGCGCATCCGCAAGGCACGTCTGCACCCCATCAAGGTGCTGGCTGCTCTCAAGACCTACGCTCAGGGCCACGGCGAGCGGGGCAAGCTGAAGTGGACCCCTGTTCCGCGCATCATCGACGCCCTCAATGACGCCTTCTACACAGCGTTCGGCAACGTAGTCCCAACTAACAAGCGGTGGCTGCTTGCCCTCGATGTGTCCGGCTCCATGGACGGCAGTATGATCGCGGGCGTGTCCGGCCTCGACGCTCGTATGGGCAGCGCGGCTATGGCGCTCGTAACAGCGGCAACCGAGCCTGACCACACAATGGTGGGCTTCTCTTCCGCTTCCGGCGGCTACGGCGGCCAGTGGGGCGGCGGCGAGTCTGGTCTGACCCCGGTCAACATCAGCCCACGCATGCGCCTCGATGACGTAGTAAACACAATGCGCGCCATTCCAATGGGCGGCACCGACTGTGCCCTCCCTATGAAGTGGGCGCTCAAGAATGAGGTTCCTGCCGATGTTTTCGTGGTCTACACAGACAGCGAGACCTGGGCAGGCACCCCTCACCCGGCACAGGCTCTGCGCGACTACCGCGACAAGATGGGTATCCCGGCCAAGATGATCGTTGTAGGCATGACCTCCAACGGCTTCTCAATCGCGGACCCTGACGACGTGGGCATGCTCGACGTTGTCGGCTTCGACACTGCGGTACCGCAGATCATGTCCGACTTCGTAGCAGGCTAGTGTCTGGCACGTACTGCGTACTCCGTATTGCGTAAGTTAATACGGAGTACGCAGTACGCAATACTAAACTGTACCTGTAGCTCACCCGGATAGAGCGGCGCTCTGATAAGGCGCAGGCAGGATGTTCGACCCATCCCAGGTACACCATCACCTGACGACCGACCGCCGACCGCCATAACTGACAACTGACAACTGACAACGCCGTACTCGGTACTCGGTACTCGGTACTCGCCGCTACACCCGGCCCAGGTCCAACTTGCTAATGCCTGCTGCTGCGCATTCTCTCAGCCATGCATCGGCAAGGAGCTCGTCCGCTGCCAGGTCTGCTATAGCGTCGAAGACCTTGATTACATGCTCGTCTTTGCGTGCGTAAATCGGCTCTCCCGGCAAGGCGCTCAACTCCCAACCGTGGTCGTAGAGTGTCGCTACCAGCGCCGACCCTAGCACGCTCAAAGCAAGCCCCTGCAGCTTGTGGGGTTCCTCAAACGGTGTGTCGCGCTCCTGTGCCCTCGCAAGGGTCTGAGCGAACGCCGAAAGATGCTGCGCGATAACAGGCAGCGTTTCGGGCGTCACTCCCTGCAGCGCTTCCGCCTCGCTGCGCGCAACCTTTTGCCACACAGGCAAATAGGCCGACAACGCCGCCTCGCTCCAGGGCATCGGCTTCAGTCCGGCTACCTTTTCCCTGTCAGTAAGCGCAACTAGCATCTCTCGCTCCAGGGCAGGTAGGCCGTCCACTAGCTCAACCGCTTGTGGATCCGCAGCCGGCAGATCGTCGAGAGGGAACTGCTTCAGCGCCGCTATCCTTTCGGGCAGCGATGGGTGAGTATCATACAGATCGGATTTAACTTGCTTCAGGCTAGCCTCCAGGCTCCGCTTCACCGCCTGCGAAACATGCTCGGTCCCCACAAAGTGGCTGAACCCTTCGGCGAGCGGCGGACGGTTGCCTGAGTTGAGCACAGGCACTACCTCGCCGCCCCAGTAGGCGTCAAACGCCATGGCCCCGCAGTGGACAGCCTGCAATCCTGTTATCATCGCCCTCGCACCCACAGTGCGAGCCGCCAACTCGTCCGCCACGAACTCCTGCCGCCGCGAAATCGCATGAGTAATTCGCAGGAAGAGTTTGCCGTACCACTGGAAAGGTAGTTGCAATATCGAATTGTGCCTCGCGAGGCTGCGTAGCGAGCGTCCAATCGCCGAATTGGTTCGATGAATCAACGGGCCGAGCTTTGTGTCACCGCTATAATAATGACCGAATTCATGTGCCAGCACCGCTCGCAATTGCGACACCGTGAGGGTCTGCAAGAGCGGCAGCCCAATACCCATTATCCTCTTGCTACCCAGGCGTTGACATCGGGGATGAGGTAGACTTCAGCGGGCATTTCCTGTCCGGTACTGCCGGCGATCCCCCTGATGGTTTGGAACAGTTGCGGCTGCGCCTTTTCATCCAGGCGAGCGCCCGGAGCGACGAACTTCTCCCGCCTGGGGATGATCGACCACATGAGCGCACCCGTTCCAAGTAAGGAGAAGATAGCTATCCGGGCATTTATGATGCCCGTAACCTGCCATTCCGCATACACAAGCAGCAGAAGGCCTAGCGCGATGGCTATAGCAAGCAGATAGAATCCGAGCATCAATCCGAGTGCCAGTGCTGCTCGTGCCGCGAGTGAAGGTCCTTTGCCGCCCGTTATAGATTGCTCGTTGGTATCTCGGTCATGCACTGGCTTAGTAGATGATTGCATGGTAAGCCTCGTCTGAATGGACATGCCCCCATTGTACCCACTCGTGCCCATAATTATAAGTACCCAAATGTACTATAATTCCATTACAACTAGTGCTAATAGACATATACTGGCAGATATAGCTACCCGGCTACATTAAGCGTGCAACGTAGAGCGCGAGCGCACAGACGCCAGGACACGAAGGTATTACGGGCTTACATGATTGCCCAAGCGGTTTCCTTCAGGGACGGCGATCAGCGGTCGGTGGTCACATGCAGTATCTTACGCCTCACATTTCACGCCTCACGCGCACGTCCCGGACGCCCTCACACGGCGAGTATTACCACATAGCTCGACCAGCAAGGCTAGCTTATTGCTAGTACTGCTCACCAGTCGTATCTCCAAGGAGGAACACCAGTGAAGAAGACCAAACCGAATAATCCGCAAACCAACGGAGATAACCAACTCAAAGCAAGCTAACATGAAAGGAGCCGTATGGCTACGAAAAAGCAAAAGCTCAAGGCACTATCCGCACAGTCCAAATCGGCGGTGCAGCCCTCAGGCGGGAACTCTACCCAGTCGCCCAACTTTGCGCCACCGATCCACTCACACGACTGGAAATACTTTGCCGTCCATAACCCTGACGGCTACTTCGATCTCAAGACTGAGGACACAGGCGACGTGCCTGTACGCCTCTTCTTCACGCAGGAACTGCTCGATGACGCTGAAGAGATAATCTATGCACAGATCATCAACGCCACCCGATTCCCCGGCGTAAAGCTGGTGGTAATCACACCCGACGCCCACTTCGGCTACGGCGTGCCGGTTGGCTCTGTCATCCTCACCGACTCTACCCTCGCGATGGGGCCGGTAGGGTACGATATAGGTTGCTTCGCTTACGAAACACCTGTGCCCACAGCAGATGGGCGTTCTTACCCGATAGGTGAACTGGCTGCTCGCACCGAAGACATTCTAGTTTACGCGCTTGATGAGAAGGGCAAAATCGTTGTGGCAAAAGCGACCGCCCAGAAGACTCGCATCGATGCGCCGCTTGTAAAAGTGACCCTCGACAACGGGCGTGACATCGTTTGCACTCCAGACCACGATTTTATGCTCCGCAACGGAACATACTGTCAGGCACAGAACTTGACGCCGAAAACGTCACTCATGCCTTTTCGATCTCATGTCGACAGGGATGGCTATACAGTAGTAAGGCATCCCGGCACTGAAAATGACCAGCGTGTGCATTGGATAATGGTACGTGTTGGTCTTTTGGGTGCGATACCATCATTCTCCGGCCAGAAGACGGTCATACACCATCGTAACTTCACGCCTACAGATAACCGTCCTCAGAACCTTGAGTTCATGGGTGATCGTGACCATATGTCCTACCATAAGAGCATACGCGAGCGCAATCCCCACTTCCAGTCTCAGGCATTTGAGCAGGCGCGCAAAGCAGCGCTGGCCGCCAAAGCACAAACTGAGGAAGGTCACGCCTACTTCGCGCAGAGGGGTACGGAGAACATTCTCACCTACATGGCAAACAATCCTGACCATTTCCGCGAGGCTGTGGCGGGTAATGGTGAGCGTGGCAAGCAATACCTGCAAGCCTACAATGTCTCGGAAGAGGGCCGAAAGAAGTCGTCTGAGATTGCGCATCGCGCGCATGTCTGCGAAACCTGCGGCGAAACAGTGACAGGTGGCGGCTTTGGCGTTCACAACCACCGTCGCTATAAGCATGGCTACAATCACAAGGTAGTATCCGTTGAGCCTGTCAACCATCGCGAAGATGTGTACTGCCTGACCGTACCGGGCTACGGCAACTTCGCGCTTGATGCAGGAGTGTTTGTACACAATTGCGGGATGGTCAGCGCGCGCTCAAAAGTAGAGGCAGGAGCCGCCAATGCCAAGAAGCGTCTGGCCTTCAACAAAGCCGTCATGGAGCGTGTGGAGATGGGAGCAGGCGGCCTCAGCAAGACGCCCCTCCGGAAGCTCTCAGAGCAACAGTTCATGAAGCTCATACATGGCGGTGCCGACTACTACATCTCAAAGTACGGTACAAAGATCGACCGCAGCCGTGCCGAACGCAATCGTATCCCGGTTGACGAGGATTGGCAGGTTCCATGGGGCGGCAGGGGACGGCCTGAGCGCGGTATTCCTCAGCTTGGCTCGCTCGGTGGAGGTAATCACTTTATTGAACTGCAGCGGAGCGAGGAGACAGGCACGCTCTTTGTGCAGGTGCACAGTGGGAGCCGAGGCTTCGGCCACGGGCTTGCTACCAACTACTTCAGCATGGCGAAGGAGGAGAGGCCCAACGAGATAAAGCACCTCGATATGGGCTACTTCACTCCCGACTCGGTCCACTACCGCAGCTATCTCAACGCTGTGGCTGCAGGGGGTAACTTCGCTATCATCAACCGCTTGATCCTGTTTGAGCAGATCGCCGATGCTTTCTACGAAGTGTTCGGTGCTGAGCTTGAGCTTATCTACGAGATCAGCCACAACCTCGTGCAGCGCGAATGGAATCCCGACTACGGCGACGTATGGGTCCACCGCAAGGGCGCGACAAGAGCCTTCCCTGCCGGTCACCCTGGCCTCGCGGGCACGCTCTGGGCAGATACAGGCCACCCCATCCTCATCCCCGGCAGCAACCACGACTACAGCTATGTGCTGCGTCCCTTGCCGGGCGCTGTGAAAAGCGGCTTTTCGGTCAATCACGGCGCGGGTCGTAAGATGTCGCGCTCCCAGGCCAAACGCAAACTGTCGCAGCAGGAAGTCAACAAGCGTTATGCCAAAGACGGCATTATCGTCAACGCCAACGCTGATGTTCCGCTCGATGAAGCAGACGCCGCCTACAAATCAGCCCAGGAGGTCGTGTCGGCGGTCACGTCGGCCGGCCTCGCCGAAATCACCTACAAGCTCTGGCCTCTTGCTTCGCTCAAGGGCCTCTAACAGGGAGAGCGTGCGCGATCTGCAGCTTACTAAGGGCTTCTACGAATCGCTGCCCGAGCACATGCACCGGCACCTGACCTGCATGCTGGTCGACCAATCGTAGCCCGTCATGGGGCCCATACGAGCGAGGACCTCATAACGGGCCAAGCCTTACCCATGATATTAGAACCCCAGGCGAAATAAGAAGAGCTCTACCTGTGCGGTAGGGCTCTTCTTTTTGCCAGATGGACCTGGCCGTCGTCGCTCTCTGATCGTCTCCAATTATCTCCGGGGTGAGCATACCAAAATCAATACTGCCGATTGCAACATTGAACAAACCTTATGATAAATCCAACTAAACACTGAACACGTATTAGTTACAGTTGATGCACAAAGCGGAGCCACAGGTAATTACAGACGGTACCGCAGTGAGTGCAAGCTGAGGAACAAGCACAATAACACACAATAGGAGATGAGAAATCGATGAAGAACACATTCGGTCGCACAATAGTTGGAATGGCGGTTGCCGCATCTACGCTCGTTGGGGCGTTTGGCCTCGCAGGCGTGCCTTCTGCCAGTGCCCAGGTAGGCGCTCAGGCTAACGTTCGCGTTATTCATGCCTCCCCTGACGCACCTGCCGTGGACGTATATGTAAACGGCACGAAGGCCATCACAAACCTCGCGTTCAAGGAAGTTAGCTCATGGGCACAGTTGCCCGCAGGCAGCTATGATGTCAAGGTCACCGCGACAGGCCAGACCGCAGGCGTTATCGAGGCCAACCTGACTCTTGAGGCAGGCAAGAACTACAGCGTAGTGGCTGTTGGCAAGCTGGCCGAGATCAAGCCGCAGGTGGTAGTGGACGACTTTTCAAACCTGCCCGCTAACAAGGCTCGCCTCCGCATCGTGCACGCTTCACCCGATGCACCCGCCGTTGACGTAGCAGTAAAGGATGGCGCAGTGTTGGTCCCCAACCTTGCCTTCCCGAACGCCAGCGGATATCTCGAAGTTGACCCCATGACAGTAGACGTTGACGTGCGCGCCGCAGGCACCACAACAACCGCACTCTCAGTCCCGGGCGTGAGCCTGGAGGCCGGTAAGATTTACACCATCTACGCGGTTGGTCTGCTGAACGGCACTCCTGCCCTGAGCGTGCTGCCGGTAGTGGACAACGCCGTCATGGCCGCCACAACCACCACCTCAATGCCCAGGACAGGCGTGGCCGAGAACTCCATGCTGGTTATGGTCGCCCTGGTTGTAGCAGCCTTTGCAGTCACAGGCGGGCTCGCCCTGCGCACGGTGCGCAACCGCTAGTCCGGTCGAACGAAAAAGAGCGCGTACCAGACTGGTACGCGCTCTTTTTTTTTTTTTGATTCACCCTATCAGCGGGAACTCGGTCAGAGCGCGAGTGCAGGCTCGTTCGAGGCTCATCGTGCGCCCTTTCATCCAGCATTCATCAAACGCTTTCTCGCCCAGAGCTGCCACAACAGCTTCGCGCGCCGCCATGTATGCCGCCGCGCCGTAGGGCACAAGCGGTATGCCGTGCTCCTCGCGCAGCTTCTCCGCCGCGCCGAACAGCACAGCCGCGATCTCCCATCTCTGCTCCTGAGACGCTATCCTTGCCAGGCCATCGAAGCAATCCGCCATGCCCGGCCTAACCCCCAACTCTCTGTCGACGACAAGCCCTTTCCTGAACAATTGCGTTGCTTCCTCAAGGGGCGCGTCACTGTCCATGGCGAGATTGCCCATATTCACCAGGCACAACCCGATGCTCCACCTGTCGCTAAGCTCGCGGAACTTCTCCAATGCCTCTGTGTGCAACCTGTGCGACCGTGCAAAGTCCCGCCTGCAGCGCGCCACGATGCCAAGGTTATTGAGCGATTGCGCTATCCCCTGCTTATCGTGCACGTCCTGGCGGACCTCCAGACTTTCATCCAGCCATCTCTGTGCTTCCTCATAGTCGCCCCGGTTCAGCGCCGAAAGCCCGAGGTTGGACAGCGTGACCGCCTCTGTCCATTCGTTCCCGGTTTCTCTGCTTATCTCAAGGCTCTGCATATATAAGCCTATGGGCGTTTCGTAATCTCCCATATTGGTGTATGTTACACCCATGTTGTTGAGGATGTTGGCGACGCCGACCCTGTCGCCCAGTGACCTGTATATCGCCAGGCAGTCTTCATAGTAGCTATTAGCTTGCTCGAACTCACCCATCACCCAGTGGACTGTGCCCGCGCTATGTACTATCTTGGCTACAGAAGCAGGTGGTAATTGGTCTCTATAGCTGATGGCAGTACGAAGCCATCCCATGCCTTCTGTGAGATGACCGCGGAAATACCAGAAGCGGCGCAGTGCCCCGGCCAGCCTCGCAAGCGCCACATTATTGTTGCACTCCAGGAAATAGCGCAGCGTTGCGCGAAGATTATCGTGGTCCCGCTGCAGCCTGTCCAGCATTTGGGGCTGGTTCGCGCTCATGATCTCAGGCTCGATCTGCTCTGCCAGTCCCAGGTAATAGTTGGCGTGTGCTTGCCTTGCCAGATCCTCTTCTCCACTTTCAGCCAGTTGCTCCAGGGCATATTCGCGCATCGTCTCCAGCATGGAGAAGCGCGGCTCATTGCCGTCCTCATAGCGCTGCAGCAGGCTGTTGTCTACCAGTGTGGCCAGTGTATCGAGCAGTATCTTGCCATGCTCACCCCCGTCATCGTCGCCCGACATAGCCCTGTCAATCTGCTCGATGGCTCGAAAGTCGCAGCCGCCCACAAACACAGAGAGCCTTCTGAAGAGCAATTGTGCATCGGGATCGAGCAGACTGTAACTCCAGGCAACAGCAGCCCGTAGACTTCGCTGCCTCTCCGGCAGGTTTACCGGACCATTCGTAAGCAGGTCAAGGCTGTGCTCCAGCTTTTCCAGGATAATTTGCGGCGACAGCACGTTAGCCCTGAACGCCGCCAGCTCGATCGCGAGCGGCAGCCCATCAAGCTTCCTGCAAATAGCCGTGATTGCTTCGATGTTGTGCGTGCCCAGCATGAAGTCATGCCTGACAGCCCTTGCGCGTTGCGCGAACAACTCTACCGCTTCAAAGCGTGCCAGCCGCTCCAACTGTGTCTCGTCAAGCACCCGGCCTGCCGTATCCACTTCCGGGAAGTGCATAGGCGGCACCCGGAAAATATGCTCCTCATAAGCGTGCAGCGCCACCCGGCTTGTTATTACCATCTTCATGTCGAGCGATTCGGCAAGCAGTGTCGCCACTTCTACACCCGCTGCCAGAACGTGCTCGAAGTTATCCAGCACCAGCAGTATCCTCTTACCTTGCAGCCACTCTTTCATCGTGTCGAGTATAGGCAGGTGTCCTACCTCTTGTAGTCCCACTGCTGCTGCTACGGCACGGATCGCCAGGGTCGGGTCCGTTATTGTAGACAGCGCGACAAAATAGACGCCATCCGGGAAATCCCGACCAAGGCCGAGCGCGCCTTCCACGCTGAGCCGCGTCTTGCCGATGCCAGGCGGTCCCAGCAGCGTTAGCATTCGCACATCGCTCTGCCTGAGCAACCCTCTAATCTCTTCCACCTCGCTCTCGCGGCCAACAAAATCCGTCGCCTGCACAGGCATCTGCATGAGCGTTGTGCTTTGCAAGATGTGACGCTCTTCCTTGTCATACTGCCGCGTTTCGGGCACAAAGAATGTTGATTGCCCGCCTCTCGCGAAGACCACAAATGTTGCGATCTCCTCCGTCGGAACACGCAGGCAGTGTGCCAGTAGCTCGGCAAGCTGCGCCGATGGGCGGCGTTCCCCGCTCTCCATCTTTTCGATTGTAGACGGAGAGCAGCCCGAACAAATCGACAGCTTCTCGCGCGTCAGATCAAGCGCCTTGCGCCTGTTCCTGAGCCACTGGCCGAACAATGTATACCGCTCCACCTGCATTTTTATCTCTAATTCTCCCAATCACATGCCGCACGAATGCGCGCAGCGTACTAGGTCGCGCGCCCGACGGGCTAATTATACGCGAAATGTACCCCCAAAGTTCAAGCGGCATAAGACCAGCCTCCTATATCTCCACGTAGCGCCAATTGCATGTCCGCGTTTTTGTCCGAAAAACTGTGTGACCTATTGCGGCCTGAAATGGTGCATAATCTCTTTAGAGCGAGAGTGGCCGCCACCCACGGTATTATCTCCGCGCATGGAGTTCATAAATGAAGAGAGTTCTAGCTGCGTTAATAGGTCTTTCAATGCTTGCGTTGTTCAGTCTCATATTGGCACGATCTATCCAGGCGGAAGCGCCAACCCGCCTGCCCGCCGTCCCTAAACCGAACCCTGACAGCCATCAACTGACAACTGACAACGCCGTAGTCGATACTCGGTACTCGGTGTCCGCAACGCCCAGCGAGTGCACGCTCAGCTACACCTACACCACATCTACTGGCTCCATAGTACCTGCAACTAGCCTTGTGCCCGGCTCTCAGTGCAACCGCTGCATAGTGCCTCTCACCTTCCCCTTCCCCGTCACGCTGTACGGGCAGAGCTACATTACCGCCAACGTCTCCAATTACGGCAACCTGCAATTCACGTCAGCCGATAGCTCTACTACCAGTTGCCCCATGCCTTCTCCACAGCTTGGCCCTGCGCTCTTCCCTTACTGGTACGATGGTGTTTATACTAGCTGGCCGGAGCCTTGTATGGGGTCAAACGGGCTCCCCTGCGGCGTTTATACCTCGGTGAGCGGCAGCGCGCCCAATCGTCTATTTTACGTAGAATGGCGCGCCCTCCTCTTCGGCAGCAACCACGAAACGGTCGACTACGAGATACGCTTCCACGAGAATAGTGACCACTTCGAGTTCGTCTACGGTGTCGGCGTAATGTTCGGCTATAACACCGTCATAGGCGTGCAGGATGGTGGCGCTCACTTCACGGAGTATGCCTGCAATGTGGTCGGCTCCTACCAGAACGAAGAGATATCCTGGACGCCCGTATACGCACCGGGGTGTGAACCCACCGTCACGCCCACTCCCACTATCACAACCACGGCCACCAACACGCCTACTCCCACAGCAACATTCAGCCCATATTGCGCCATTGTGATTAACGACTCCATTACCAACAGCGACCCCACGCAGGCGGGCATACTCAACTTTGTGCATACACCAACCGTCTGCCAGTATCCGCAGCGGCCGTCACCCGGCAATGCCGACTCAACACCCAGGCACGTCAAGCGTTACTTCTTCCACAACCCCTTTGGCAGTTTTAGCTTCCAGTGCGTCAACATACGCCTGGATTCCGCTTGCTCCGGTAATCTCTTCAGCGTGGCCTACATGAATGGAGATTATACGGGCGACCTGGGCGATCCGGTAGTCGGCAGCGGATCATACGACATAGATATTTTCCGGGGAACCGATATAGTGTTCACTGTAGTTGAGGTCACTCCCAACAGCGGCTGCGACGACTTCACACTGACCATCACACCGCAGAACCAGTGCCTGACTACTCCAACTATAACCATCACACCCACCCCTACCGCTCCTACAACAGCTACTCCCATCTCCACAACTCAAACCGCAACGTTTACGGCAACGGCAAGCGCAACGGCCATGCCTAGTTCTACAACTCCAGGCGCAACAGTTACGGCCATGCCCAGTTCCACGATTCTTACCGCAACGGCAACACCGAGCCGCACGACCCTGACGACCACACCTACTGCGACGGCCTGTACCATCGACTTTACCGATGTGCCTGTGGGCAGCACATTCTACCCGTTTGTGCATTGCCTCGCCTGCCTGGGCATTATGCAGGGCTACCCCGACGGCACATATCGCCCCGGCAGTGAAGTGACAAGAGGGCAGGCAGCCAAGATACTCGCAAACTCAGCGGGCTACAACGACGTAATCCCACCGACCCGGCAAACCTTCAACGATGTACCACCCGGCAGCACGTTCTGGCTCTATATTGAGAGGATAGCCCTGCACAACGCCATCAACGGCTACCCTTGCGACGGCGCGGGCGAGCCATGCCCCGGCACATACTACCGCCCACAAAACAACCTCACACGCGGGCAGATAGCCAAGATCACCGCTATAACAGCGGGCTACAACGACCCCATCCCGCCAACCCGGCAGACCTTCAGCGACGTGCCACTCAGCAGCACGTTCTGGCTCTATATCGAGCGAGTGGCCTTGCATGGAGTGGTGGGCGGCTACCCCGACAACACATATCGCCCACAGAACCCGGTCACAAGAGGACAAATAGCAAAGATAGCCGCCAACGCCTTCTTCCCTGGCTGCGGCGACTAGACCAAAAGAGGAGGGGCCGCGGCAATAATCGCGGCCCCTCCTCTTTTGCGTGCCCCGCTATTCTCTACAGATAGCTCTCTATTGTGCGGCGTACATCATCAATGTCGCTACCAACCACGACAGGTTGGTTGACATAACGCTTGGCATCTCCGGTATCATCCATGTGGTAGGAGATTGTGGTGTCGGGGTCTTTCAAGATGTTACCCGTCAGGATGCACACTACCCGCTGATCTTTGTCGATCACGCTCAACTCTGCCAGTTGGCGGGCCCCGGCAAGCGATGCGGCCGATGCAGGCTCGCAGCCTATACCGGCGCGGTCTATCACTGCTTTTGCCTCCAGAATATAGGCATCCTCCACCTGAATTACAGTGCCGTTCGTTTCCTTTATCATGCGGCGGGCGCGGGCATAGCTGACGGGTGCGCCAATCTTGATGGCTGAGGCCACCGTGTGCGCCTCCACGGTAAAGCGCTCTGAGAATCCCGTCTGAAAGCTCTGAAAAAAGGGATTAGCGCCGCTCGCCTGCACTGCCGCGATTCTTGGTACGCTGCTTATCAGGCCAAGATCACGCGCCTGCAACAACGCCTTGCCAATCGCTGACGTGTTGCCCAGGTTGCCAGCCGGCAGCACCACCCAGTCGGGCGCTTCCCACCCAAGCTGCTGCAGCATCTCGAACGCTATGGTCTTTTGGCCCTCTATCCTGAACGGGTTGACCGAGTTCACCAGGTAGATACCCATCTCGCTGCACACTTGCTGCACCATGCCCATCGCCATGTCAAAGTCGCCCTGCACTTGCAGAGTAATCGCGCCGTAAGCCAGCGTCTGTGCCAGCTTGCCCAGCGCGATATTGCCTTCAGGGATGAAAACAAAGCAAGGAATATCCGCCTGCGCCGCATAGGAAGCCAGCGAAGCCGATGTGTTACCCGTCGAGGCACACGCCACAGCGTTCGCGCCGAGGGCCGCAGCCTGGCTCACGCCGACCGTCATGCCTCTATCCTTGAAGCTGCCCGTAGGGTTCTCTCCCTCGTGCTTCAGCCTCAGCCAATCGATCCCGGCATAGTCGCCCACTGATCTGAAGCCGCCAACATCTGCTGCTCCAACCCTGTAGAGGTTCGTGTTGCCTTCGGGCCTGCTTACCAGATACTCGTCTGCTATGGAGGGCAATAGCTCCCGGAAACGCCACACTCCGCTCGCTACCGGCATGGTCATTGTGCCGAGCCGCTCATCGAACAGGGCACTGGTAATGCCCAGTTCTTGCAGGCCCTCATAAGCTATATCGAGCGGCTCACCACAGTCGCACCTGTACCGCACCGCTGTGAGTGGGTAGCTGCGGCCGCATTCCATGCACGCAAACTGCTGCTTCATGCTGTTGCTTCTTCCCACGTGGCTTGCGCGCCTTTGCGGTCTATTTCGAGCACGCGCACATCGCCCATTATTCCTGCTGCCTTTGCCTTCTTGAGCATGGCGGCCCCAACCTCGTCGGCCCCTGTAGTAACCAGCGCGAGCACCGACGACCCTCCGCCCGACAGGCAAGCGCCATGTGCCCCTGCGTTCAGAGCCGCCTCTATCAACCCATCCAGGAGAGGGAAGATTTGTGCCCTGTACGGTTGGTGGAGCCTGTCCTGCATCGCGATCTTCAGCAGGCTGTATCGCCGCTCTGCCAGAGCCGCTAGGAACAATGCCACGCGGCTTGTGCTGAAAACAGTGTCGGCTCGCGTGTAGTGCTCGGGCATGAGTGCGCGGCCCTGCACAGTATCCATCGCGAAATCAGGCGTGAAGAGCACAGCCTTGACCTCTGCCGGAACGGGCACGCGCAGTGACACTACGTTGCCGTTGTCCAACGCGTTCACCACCAGGCCGCCCAACAACGCGGGAGCAACGTTGTCGGCGTGCCCACCATGTTCCAGCTTGATCGCTTCCCTCAGCAATTCAGGCCCACTCAACGGCCCGCCCATGCAGGTGTTGGCCGCCACCAACCCGCCCACAACCGCGGTCGCGCTGCTTCCAAGGCCTTTGCCGGGAGGCACGAACAGTTCCATGCGGATTGCAAGTTGGGGCGCTTCTCGCTCCGCTAGTTTGAACAGGTGGTTGAAGGCTTTGCAGAAGAGGTTGCTGCTGTCAGCAGGCAAATTGTCCGCATACCCTCTTATTTCCAGCGTGGTCTCTTCAGCGAGGGTGATTGTGAACAGATTGTGGAGATCCAGCGCGAGGCCAAGCACATCGAAGCCCGCTCCCAGGTTGGCGCTCGTGGCGGGCACTGCGATTCTCAACGTGCGCCTTTGATCTTCTATCACCTACGCGCCGCCTTCCACGAGTGCATCGCCTTCTGCCCATACGCCCTGCAACGCCTCTGCGAAGAGTTCCGGCTCAAGGCGCTGTGGCGGCGTAAGGTGATGCAGTCCCTCGTACACTTCCACTTTTATGTTCGGGAACAGACCCACGAGCGTATCCACCATCCTGTACCATGCCGGGTTGCTGAGGCTGCCCATCACAACGTAAACGGGCCTCTCGAAAGCGCGAAACGCCTCTTTATCAAACTTCGTTTGCCGGGCCGCCCGTACTAGCGCCGCCACCCCGGCAGGGCGATGCTCCATCCAGTCAGGAGGCGGGCCAGCGGGGGCAATCTCAACGCCCTCGCTCACATTCATGGGCAGGAACGCCGCCACCCTCTGCTCGCTCGGCAAATCAAGCACGGTCGCAGCACGGTCGAGGAAGGCTTTCTCTTCAGGGCTGCTTTCGTAGCTGCCTGTCCCGAACGGCTCAATCAGCGTGACGCTTCGCAGCCGCTCGGGGTACTTCTCGATAGCAGCGAGCGCCGCCAACCCACCCGCCGAGTAGCCCACAAGGTGAAAAGTATCCAGTCCGGCCTCGTCAGCGGCCCGCACAATCCCATCGGCCTCAATCATGGCACTGAAGATAGCCCCCTGCGTGCCATCAGCATAAACCTCAAGCTCCTTCGTGACCAAACGAGTGTTGTTATCCCTGAGCAACGTAATCAGCGGCCCATAAGAGATCTCAACAGGATTGGTGATGCCCGGCACCAGCATAACAGGCGGTCCAACATTAGTGTTCATGGCCCCAATGTTACAGCAAATATTCCCAATTGTCACGTATCGCACAGGCTCTAGCATAGCGCAGAGGGGATGCAGGGGGAACCGCCTGCCGGGGTACTAGGGGTGTCCTCTAATCTCTCCTCCAAATAAAAAGCCCCCTTGCCCCGCGAAGCGGGGATGCGCGCAGCGGGGCGGGGTTGGGGTGAGGGGCTTTGCCTCACGCTTAAGCCCGGAGTATGAATGCACGCGAAAGCGTTAGAACGCTGAATATCACAAATCCTGACACAGACACTGAGTCAACTCGCCCAAAATGGTGCTATAATGTTTACCAAACCATTAGTAAGGAGAAGACCGGCAATGGAAAAGAAGATCCTCATCATCACCGGCGATGCCGGGGAGAGCTACGAAACTTTGTATGCTTATCACCGCTTCCTCGAAGCCGATTACAAACCCGTTATCGCCGCACCCAGCAAGCGCAGACTTCACCTCGTTATGCACGATTTCGAGGAAGGCTGGGACACCTACGTCGAACGCCCCGGCTACGGTTGGGAATCCGACATCACCTTTGATGACGTATCGGTGGACGATTACGAGGCTATAGTAGTGCTTGGCGGCCGCGCCCCCGAGTACCTCCGCAACAACAGCACTCTACTCTCCATAGTGCAGGAGTTCACCGCCAGAGACAAATGGGTCTTCGCCATCTGCCACGGCATCCAGATCCTGGTGGCCGCAGGACTGACGGCGGGACGCTGCGTCACCTGCTACGAGCACGTCCGCTACGAAGTTGAATCGACCGGCGGCACATGGAGCACCCAGCAAGCGATTCGCGACGGCAAGATGGTCACCGGCCAGACATGGCAGTCGCACCCCGAGTTCTATAGGGAAGTGTTCGCATGCCTCAACGAGCGCGTGCCCGTCGGCGTCTAGTACGGACTTAAGAACAAACCCTCCGATCTAATGTGATTGGAGGGTTTTTCTATGCACTCCCTGTCCGGGGCCTTAATGGTGTCCCCCAACTTTATCTTGGCTGAGTATGATTTCTGCTTTATAGTATTGTCACATGGATAAAAAGCGACATCTTAAGCGCGAGCTGTTCAAGGCGACGCTTCTGGGCATAGCCGGCATGAGCATGTCAGGCAGCGGCTTGCTCGCATATGCCACCCTTGTAGAGCCGCAATGGGTAGAGGTGAAGCATGTGCGCTTATCCCTACCCCGCCTGCACCCACACTTTGACGGCTACCGCATCGTCCAGATAAGCGACCTCCATACGGGCAAGTGGATGCCAACCGAAATGCTGGAAGACGTAGTGCGCCGCGTCAACGCCCAAGCACCCGACCTCGTGGTGATGACGGGCGACTTTGTCACCTACACCTACCATGAAGCACCCCTCGACATTGTTCCCTCCATGAGCAAACTGCGCGCGAAAGACGGCGTTATGGCTATCCTTGGCAACCATGATTACTGGGGCAACCACGGCGATGACCTGATCCGGGCCGTAATTCGCGACAGTGGCATGATCGACCTCAACAACAGCACCCACACTTTGGAGCGCGATGGTAAGCCGCTGCATTTCGCAGGCGTCGATTCGGCACGCGAACGGATGGCGCGCATCGATGTTGTGCTCAAGCAGCTACCCGAGGATGGCGCTGCCATCCTGTTGGCCCACGAGCCGGACTTCGCAGATGTGAGCGCGCCAACCGGACGCTTCGATCTCCAGCTATCGGGCCACTCCCACGGCGGGCAGGTCGTAATACCGTTCGTCGGCCCGCCGCATCTGCCGCCGCTGGGCAAGAAATATCACACCGGGCGCTATCAGGTCGGCAGCATGATCCAATATACCAATCGCGGCCTGGGAGTAGTCAGCATTCCGGTCCGCTTTTGCTGCAGGCCTGAAATCACAGTTATCACGCTTAACAGCGCGCAGGCATAAGAAATAACAAAGAAGGGTGTGCGGGATCGCCTCGCACACCCTTCTTTGTTATTTCTTATCAACTACTTACGGTATCTGCCCCAGGTTCATCACAGCACTGCCGTTCGTGTCCACCACGTAAACAGTACCGTCCGGGTCAACCGCTATACCTGTCGGCAGCTTGAGAGAGATTGTCCCGTTACCGCTCTTCTCGCCCAGCACAGCGCCCGCCGGGCTAAACTTTATCACCGACTTACTTGTCGGGGCTGTCGTGTAGATATTGCCCGCTCCATCCAGCGCCATGTACGGCTCCAGATATGGACCGGGATCCCACGCCCCTGCCGGTACAGCCCACTGCGCCGCGAACTTGCCCTGGGCATCGAACTTCTGTATGCGGCGGTTGTTTACGTCAGCCACATACACGTTGCCTGCCTGGTCAACCGCGATGCCAATCGGCTCGTTCATCTCACCTTCTTTGTTGTAGGGGTATTGCTGCGCGGTCTTGTCCGATGTCACCCCGCTTGAGATTTCGCGCACGAACTTGCCGTTCGGGTCGAAGATAAGCACGCGCTTGTTGCCTGTGTCGGTTGTATAGATATTGCCGTCAGGCCCGATTGCCACGCCGCGCGGCCCGAAGAACTTGTTATCCTTATCCGCGTCGCTCTCCGCTCCAGGGTCGGCCAGGTTGATAAAGGTTCCCCACTTCGTAATGAACTTGCCATCCTTATCAAACTTCTGTATGCGGTGGTTCCAGGTATCCGCCACATAAACATTGCCCTCGGCGTCCACGGCTATGCCGCCCGGACCTGTGCCGACAACCGCCGGGTCGTCGCTGAATGCGCCGAATTGGCCGTCACCTTTGCCTCTCCCGCCGAAGATAGCTACCCACTTACCATCCTTGTCGAACTTCTGTATCCGCTCGTTCTGCGTGTCGGTCACATAGAAGTTGCCATCGGCATCGCGGGTGATGTCGCGCGGGAGGTTAAGCTCACCCCGGTTGTGCCCGGCCGTGCCTGCATCGAACAGCCCCACGGGCGGCACGTTGGGGTCGGGCGGCTCGTTTACGCCCGGTGTGATACCGGGTGCGGGTGTGGCAGGCGCAACCCCTGTGCCTGCTATGGTATCTTTGACTGCGTAGATAACAGTGCTGCCCGATCTGAAAGCTTCGGGAAGAGCCTGCTTGAACACGGCTTCAGCATAGGCCGTGACCTGCTCATTGGCTGATTCAGGCGCAAAGCCTGGCTCGCCCCGCTCGGTAGCCCCCACAAAGATGTATGTAACAGCGTATTGCTTCAGCAGCTCAAGCAGGCGCTCGGCTGTGAGCGGCGCGCCGCCGTTGGGGTCAACACCCTGATAGATAGCAGTCGTTACATTACGACGGTCGCCTATCGCCGCGAGCGCATCAGGCTGGTTGGTGCGCCACAGCCTTTCGTGCGAGGTGTCCCACGCGATAAGAGTGGGCACACCGCTGTATGCCGATACTCGGCCCGGCCTGTGATATTCATCGTGACCTGTCTCCAGCACGCGATCTTGCCCGGTGCCGTTCTCTTTGAGCCAGTTGATGGCGTCATAGTCGCCCGGCGCATCGCGGCGCAGCCATGTAGTGCCGTCGAGGCCTTGCATGGCTGTCCTGCCGCCAATTTGCCGTGCGGCCACGCCGTAATACGTGTACATCAGCCCCGAGAGAACGAGCAGCACCACCACGACTGCCCACGCGCCCGACAGCACCTTTACGCCTGTTGACGACCCCTCCCCCGCGTTTTGCGCGGCATTGCGGTCCCTACTTACCCGCTCGGAGACATTGCCAAAGGCGGCGAACAGCACGCGCCAGAAGCCATAAGCGGCGGCCAGCGCCCACAGTATCCATATCTGATAGTAGAACTTGAAGAGCGTGTTCATGCGCGTCTGGAAGTTGTCGCGCAGATAGACCACCTCTATAACGAGACCAATCAGCGCGGCCAACCCCACCAGTATCAGCACAATGTTCCGCTCGGTTCGCCGGGGTTCTTTCCAGGCCATCGTCAGCGAGACCGTCACAATAGGCAGCAGAAGCGCCAGCAGCGGAAACCTGAAGAGGAACGCCGCCAGCAGCGTCAGCACGAGAAAGCCTGCCCATAGATAAAGGCTGCGCTGTATATCTTCGCCCGCCGCGGCGCGCCTGCGGAAGTATGACGCGAACTCGAAGCCGAGCCATACGAGGAGTGGTACGAGGAAGATGCCGAAGATAACGAGGAAGCCTACTATAGTCTTGTCTGCTCCGTTGATGAGCACAAGCGACCCCAGCTTTTCGAGGAGCCAGCCCACCAGCGGGATGTTAGCCAGGTTTGCCGGAATCTGCACAGGCCCACCGCCCACCAGCGACTTGAACGTAAGGTGGAACGGTAGGAACAGGCCGATGCCGAACACCACTATCAGCAGCGCTTGCACCAGATATGGCTGAAGCCAACGCCAGCCCAATCCCTGGCGTCTCCCGGCGGCGAGATATGGCACACCCAGGCAGAGCAGCATCGCCAGCAGGTAGGTCGGGAAGTCCCAGGTGTTGATAGTGTAGAGCGAGCCTGCGATCAAGCCCGCTAGCACGACAGTGACCCACGCCTCAAGGCCGGGCGGCACACCATCGCGCCACGATTTGACACGAATTACCCTGCGCTTTCCAAGCGCGAACGCGGTCGAAACAGCCAGCAGCACAAATGGAAGCGCGATCACATGCGGGTGCAGGTCGGCCAGCAGGAACGAAAAGGCAGGGAACTCATTGATGGTTGGGTAGCCGCCCACCAACTCCTTTTGCGGAGGCTGGCCCGGTACTTCGGTGGTCTTGTAATCCGCAACAACGCGCGATGCCCCGAACCAGTCGTAGCCCGGCTGCGCGCTGTTGCAGGCAAAGCAGAAGCGATAGCCGTTGCCCTCCATCTGGTTGCCGTCATGGATCGCGAACATGGCCGTTAGGTTGCCCATCGCCACGACCATGAGCGCCGCCAGCACAGCGTAAAGATAGGGCGAAAGAAAGAACGGCACTCTGCGCGAGGAGGCTGCCGCTTCAGGCGCGGGCAGATACGCCGGACCCGACGAGTCGCGCGCAGCAGATCGTGCCTCCCGACGTTCTGTACCGTTGCCGGTACCGTCCACACTATCCGCACCGCTTGTTTCAGCAGGTATATCCTCGACATGCTCTGTTTCGACCACCGCTGTCGTCGCGGGTGCCTGTGCCTTCACACGTCTGCTGGGTAGGGCATTGGCCGTAACCTGGGCGGTTGCTGCCTGTTTGGTCGCTACGGGTTGCTGTTGCCCGGCGTTTGCCGAGCGCAGCCGGCGCTCAGGGACAGTTGTTGTGGCGGCAGCTTCTGTCTCCCGCGACCTGCGTCCTTCTTCTCTCGTCCTCTTGGAAGCCCTGGCCGCTTTCACCAGTAGCCGGGACGAAATGAGGTTGTAGACCACACCGAACGCGCCAAGAGCCGTCAGTGCGAACAGCCCTACGTTTGCCAGGTTGAAAGCAACCTGGGTGGGAACGCCGCTCAACGCGGTAAGTGCCGCCATGAGTATATAGCCGAAATAATAGTAGTTGATAGAGAAGCCCGCCAGCCATTGATCGTTGGGCGGGAATGTGCCGCTCTTGAGGATGGAGTTCAGGAAGCCGAAGTCCATGAACTTTTCCTGGTCGAGTATATCGGGTTGGTAGGCCCTTACGACAGCCCATATGACAAAGGCCAACGCGAAGAGCACCTCTGCCACCAGCACATAGCGCAGTGTGGCGGCGCTGGTGTAGTGATCTCTAAGCTCGCCAAGAAGTGTGCGCCCGCGCCTGAGAAGAAGAAACAACGAGAAGCACGCCACCAGCAAGAGGCAAATGATTACGAGGAGGCGGTCGAACTGCGCGACCTTGAGCATAGCAAGCGCGTAAGCAAGCCAACCCGCCAGGAGCAGACCCAACGGCTTGCTCATTGTGTAGCCCCGGTCGGGTAGAGCACGCAACAACACCGCCGCTATTGGTATCGCTGCCAGCCCAAGTAGCTGTAGTGCAATCCACCAGACAATAGCATCACCCATTAGTTAGCCTCCACGCTAGCTTTCCATCAGTCACTAGTAGCGGCGCGCCTGATAAGCGGGCACGCGACATTTATCCCTGAGCTATTTTAGCACCTAGAGATTATAACTGGTAGGAGTGGGTTGCTGCCAATGGGGTGGGGAAGCGTGAAACGTAAAACGTGAAACGTGATTACGGTATTGAAACGCCAAGACGCCATGTTGTTATGGTCTTACGTTTCACGTTTCACGCTTCCCGCCCTACCTCTTCCTGCCAAACACGAGGTACGAGATCGGGCCGATGGGTTGCACGAAGAGGGCTACCGTCCAGAGACGCTTGTCGCCTTTCACTTTGTTGGAGGGTCGGTGCGAAAGATCCCATAGCGCATAGAAGAAGAGCGCACCTTGCACGACGATCTGCCCAATGATGCGTGCTTTCAGGCCAGTAGACAGATCGCTCCATGTCTTTCGGCCTTTTGTCTTTGCAAGCGTGCGCAGGTTCGGTATCTTCTGTGGCGGCATATCGCTATTATCGCTATTTTCGCTGTCGCTCATTGCCTTCCCCTTTCTTCGGCTCCCGGCTTTCTACAGGCGGGCGTCGGGTTGCACAGGCTCAGCCAGCGGCAGCGCAAAGCAGAAGACGCTGCCGCTCCCCTCACTCGATTCCAGCCAGATACGGCCATTGTGCCTGGCCATTATACCCTGGGCAATAAAGAGACCAAGCCCGAAGCCGGGGTGCTCTTGCTGGACATTCGAGGCCCGGAAGAAGCGGTCGAATATCTGCGCCTGCTGCGAAGCGGGAATACCGATACCGTTGTCCCGCACCTCAGTAATGGCCTCGCCGTTCGCCACACTGAGTGTAATCTTTATAACACGGCTCGCGCCGGAATACTTGACCGCGTTCTGCACCAGGTTTGCCAGCACCTGCTCGATACGCGGGCGGTCGGCATTCACAGGCACGGGGCCGCCGGGCACCTGTACATCGAAGGTGAAACCGGGCGAGGTCGGCTCAAGAAGCCTAACCATATCAACGATCATGTCTCGTAGATCGTTCGGTCTACGCTCCAGCGGCAGCAAGCCTCCCTGCATCCGCGACACATCCATCAGGTCGTCTATCATCCTCACCAGGCGCGCTGCCTGATCATCGATGGTGCGTAATGTGCGGGCAATTTGCTCGTTGCCGGTCTTTCGCGCGGCACGTGCGGCTATCTGCGAATAGCCCCTGATAACCGTGATGGGCGATCTCAACTCATGAGAGGCAAGCGCGATAAATTGGTCCTTCTGCTTGTCAAGCTGCTCGCGCGCCGTCACATCCACGGTGATATTTAGAATGCCGTTGACCTCGCCGTTACTGTCGCGGACAGGCAGATAGTGCATATCATAGTAATAAACATCGTCTTCGCCCGGTCTCTTGTACGGTATCGCTTCTTCCCTTATCTCTTCACCGGCCAGCATGCGCATGTACATCTCGCGCCGCTCTTCTGCCTGCCCTATGACTTCATGAAACATCTTGCCGGTTGCGGTCTCGCGGTCCAGCCCTGACAGGCGCGCCCAGGCGTTGTTTACCTGCACAAGACGCATCTCAACATCATAGAAGGCTATAGCCACGGGAGTATTCTCGACAATGCTTTGCAGCAGCGTACGCTGTCTCTCGATTTCGCGCCTGGTGCGTACCTTCTCCGTAACGTCTATGCTGACGGTAAGTAGGCCCGTAACATTCCCGGCATCATCGTGGATAGGCAGTATAGAGGCATCAACATAGAGAGCGCCCTCCGGGTGTATATCATCGAGCATGACAATCTCGCGCTCGTGATAAGGCGTGCCCGTTTCCACGATCTTATTAATCAATTCCTGCACGTGCGTTCCGCCCGGTTGTCGCGCAATATCACCATAGAGGACGCCGATCACATCTTCTCGTGTGAGGTCGGTACGCTTAAGCCAGGCGTCATTGACCAGCGCAATCCTGCCGTCGCGATCCAGCACAGATAGCGAGATGTCCACGCTCGCAATTACTGTCGCAAGGCGTTCATATTCACTCTGTATGGCATGGTTCTTTCGCTGTACCTCTGCCTGGAGGGCCTTACGTTCGGCGATCTCGCGCTCAAGCTCGCGGTTGGCGGCCTCAAGCTGAGCCGTGCGCTCGGCCACGCGGCGCTCAAGGTCGTTGGTAAGCTGTTTCACCTGCTCTTCGGCCCGCTTGCGCTCCGTAATATCATGCACTATGGAATAGAGCACCACCTTGCCCGCGATTTCGATAGGGCTGGAGTGCACTTCAACGTCGCGCACCTCACCCGAAGCTAGGGCGTGGCGGAAAAGGAAGTTGTAGCGCTGCTCCGACCGAGCGCGCTCTATCTCAGACTTAATTTCATCGGGTGAGAGAGTATTGATATCAGATATGTTGAGCGTCTTGAGCTGCTCAACATAGTAACCGTAGAAGTCAGCGGCCGCGCTGTTCGCATCAACTATCCTGCCTGAATCGGGATCGATGAGCAACTGGATAGCCCGGTTCTTCTCAAACAACTGCCTGTAGCGGTCATTCCCCAGCGCCGGGCTATCAATTGGTAGCCGGTCCTCGGTAGCACTATCCTCTGCGTCCATATACTGCTCGGTAAGCATCTATTGATCCCAATCATAATAGTGACGCATGGCACGACTATCTTCGCACACCACCATGCAGCAAAATTACCAAGCTACGTCGCTCGGCTAAGCTCCCACCTATATTTTACACGAACCCACGCCAAACTCAGTACAGTATTTTGCGTATCTTGGTAGCCCACACGGTTCCCGACAGCGCATAACAGGATCATCATCGTCGGTAGCGCGTCAAAATATTCACTACGAAATTGGGTCTTGACAGGGAACATAAAGTGAGATATAGTAAAGATAACGATATATCGCTACATATCTTTGATAAGTTGAAAGTAAGGAGAACATAGTGAGAGACAATACATCACAACACAGTCATGGTCCGTGGAGCGGACATTGGCACAGGGGCGGGCACGGCCTGCACCATGATGGCGGACAGCAAGGTTCGCACGAAAGAGGCAGGGGGCCGGGCGGTAGGCACGGTCGCAACTGGCAGGACTTCTTTGCAGAAGGCGGCGCACCCTGGGCAGGCAGCGGCTTCGGTTGGGGCGGGCGGCCCGGTCCCGGTGGAGGTCACGGAGGTGGCCGAGAGCGGCTGGAGCGAGGGCTGCTGCGCTACATTATCCTCGACGCGCTGAAGGACGGCCCCAAGCATGGTTACGAGATTATTAAGACAATGGAAGAGAAAACGCAGGGCCGCTATTCGCCCAGCCCCGGCACTCTCTATCCCACACTGCAATACCTTGAAGACCTGGGCTGGGTTCGCTCGGATCAGGAAGCAGACAGGCGCGTGTACAATCTAACTGACAGTGGCCGCACGGAACTGACTGCTCGCTCGGAGATGGTAGACGGATTCTGGTCGCGCTTTGGTGATCGTACACCGTGGGGCGCGAATATGCATGAGATAAAGTTCGCGGCGGATGCGCTCAAGGATCTGATGAGGACTACTGGCGAAGGACTTCGGAGTGCCGCGTTCGCACGCGACACCGAGACGGCGCTTAAGATCAGGCAAGCCCTGGAGCGTTCCGAAAATGAGATCCGCACGATACTCGCGCAGAGCGCGACACCCAGCCCCGCACCCGAAGGCAAGCCGGAGAACGAGAGCGGCCAGGAAACGCGGGACTTCAGGCAAGGCGACAGCAACAGCAATCTGTAGAGGCAGGCGTTATCGATAAGAGTGGCCGGGGAGACTACCTCCCCGGCCACTTTTGCAATCTGCCGACGCGATACCCAGGTGGAACGGCTATTTACTGGTCTTTAGTGGGAGCGTTCAGGGGGAGGCGAACCGTGAAGGTAGAGCCGTGGCCCTCCTCGCTCTCCACGGTTATACTACCGCGGTGCTGTTCAACTATCTGCCGAGCGCCTGCCAGCCCTATACCCGTGCCCGGTATGCGCCCTGCCACGTTGCTGCCCCTCTGGTACCACTGGAATAGCTGTGGCAACTCGTCGCGTGGAATGCCAAGACCCTGATCGGTCACTGATAGTATCGCATGACCGGAACATGGCTGGGCAGGTGTGCCATCACCGGAAGCTGCACGGCTGTCATCCGGAGCAGCGTCCTGTTTGCTGATGGCAATGCGGATAGTACCGCCATCGGGGCTGTACTTGACCGCATTGGAGATGAGATTATCAAGCACCTGTTCCAGGCGAACGGGGTCCCAATTGCCCTTCAACTCGGGCAGTTCGGTCTCCACCACCAGTGCATGCCGCCGGGTGCCCTGCTGGTGTGTGCGAACGATGGTGGTTGCCAGCGCGACCAGGTCTGTGGGCCTGGGTGTGAGGCTCAGTGCCTGGCCTGATTGTAGCTGCTCGGTGTCCAGCAAATCGCGGATAAAGGATTCCATCTTGGTGGTAGCACCGATGATTCTCGTCATTTGCTCCTGGAGTTGCAGAGGGTCCGGTATCGTACCCGTTGAAAGTCGTCTCTGGAGCAGTTGGGTTGTTCCTTTTATTACTGCTATTGAGGTTCTAAGATCGTGAGATACCATAGACACCAACTGTTCACGGGCGCGAACGGCCTGTTCAGCGGTCTTGCGTGCATCACGCTCGCGAGTGTGCAACTGAGCGCGTTCTTCGTCCGCTCGCTTTCGTTCTGAGACATCAATGATAGTAATTACGCCGCCAATTACACGGCCTTGATCGAGAATGGGCGAACATGAGTAGAGGGCGTTGAACGAGGTGCCGTCTTTACGCCACAGGATTTCATCAACCAGCCGTTCAGGCCGTCCACTGTTGAATGCGGTTTCCAGGGGGCACTGCTCAAGGGGATAAGGCGTTCCGTCGGGGTGTTTATAGTGGATCAAGTTATGGATGTTCTGACCGAGGCACTCCTCGGCTGTATAGCCCAGGAGACTCTGCGCAGCGCTGTTTATGAACGTGCAGTTCACATCAGCGTCAACGCCGAGTATGCCCTCGGTGGTTGCTTCAATCAACGCGCTTATGTGTAAACGGTCGGCCTCAAGAGATGCATGCATTTCTTTGGCCTGTGTCACATCTCGTATTATTGAGAGCATAGCTACCCGGTGGCCATGTTCAACGATGAATGTATAACGTACCTGTACGATCCGCACTGTGCCATCATTACGACTAACAATTGATTCAACATCAGCGGCAATATCGCTCCGGGCGAAAATTGCTCTGTAGTTCTCTTCTGCTATGGCACGTTGCTCCAGAGGAAAGATGATCCCATAGTTCTTGCCGAATACGTCTTCCCGGGAATAGCCATATAGAGCGAAATATGCGGGATTAGCCTCGATAACCATGCCATCCGGATCAGATAGCACCATGGCATCGCCGGCAAACTCCCAGACAGCACGAAAGCGCTCTTCGCTTTCGCGGAGGGAGTCATGGCTTTCCTTTCGAGCCGTCACATCGTGGAAGTAAACCGAGAGACCCCGGGCCGACGGATAGGCGTGGACCTCAACCCAGATGTTGAGCGGGGCATAAAAGGCCTCGAACCGGACAGGTTGCCCGGTCTCGGCTGCCCTGTGATATTCAGAGTAGAAGAGCGTGTCGACCGCTTCGGAGAACTCATTCCAGACATTAGCGCCCAGGAGCTCGTGCCGAGACCGCTGCAACAGCTGTTCGGCCTGGCGGTTCAGATAGACAAAGCGCCAGCTTACATCGAGTGAAAAGAAAGCATCACTGATATTCTCCATGATACCGGTGAGGCTTGCACTCAAACTTACGTTGTCATCAGTATTTGTATGGTTCAAATGTGCATCCTTGGAGGCTTGAAGTTCCATAAACATAGAGAGTCGTGAGCATAGCGCTCAGTCTCATCACTCTATTATAGCAGAGTACGCACCCCGAGTGCATACCGGATTGCGATGTAATGTACCGAGTTGAGGCTAGCAGGTGCAGGGGCGCTCCCCTGCCGGGCATGAGCGAAGCGGGGGGCGGGCGTAAGCATTCAGACTTATGGTGCAGCGGGGGTGCAGGGGGAACCGCCTGCCGGGGTATGGGGGTGTCCCCCATTCTTCACTTCTTCTTAGACTCCCCTCCCACGCGTGGGAGGGGTTGGGGGAGGGTCTTCCCTGACTGAGATGAGGGGTTGTTCCACCCTAAATCTGAACATATACGGGCGGGCTACAGTTTGACCGCAACCGCCTGCTCATCTATAATGATGCTAAGTACCAGGACCAACGACCCGCCGGTCCTGTGCGAAAATGCGTTTCACATGTCCCGCCTCAAATCCCCGAGTGTGCGGCGTGCATTCCAGGGTTTTTGTGTTGGGTACAGGAGAACGACGCCTATGGAGGCATTCAATGCCGAGTCGTTTGTGGGAACGCTGGCGCTGGTCGGTGCGGTTATCATGGTGGCTGCGCTTATATCCGGCCTCATCGAGCGCAGCAATTTTCCACAGGTAGCAGTATTTCTTGCGCTTGGAGCCGTGCTTGGCCCGGCGGGGTTGGGCATGTTGCGAGTAGATCTCAACTCCCCCGCTTTGCGCGTGGTTGCCACATTGAGCCTCGCCCTTGTGCTCTTTACAGACGCGCTTGGCCTGAACATTCAGGAAACGCGCAAGCAGGCGCGGCTCGCGCTTCTTGTGCTCGGACCGGGCACACTATTATCGGCCGGGCTAATCGCGCTCGCGGCGTGGTGGCTGCTCGGTATGCCGGTGGCTTACGCTGTTATCCTTGGGGCGGCCCTCGCCTCGACAGACCCTGTTCTGTTACGCGGTCTGTTGCGCCGCCGCGATATACCCTCGACGGCCAGGCAAGCGTTGAGACTGGAAAGCGGACTCAACGATGTGGTGCTGCTGCCGATCGTGCTTATCGCGATGGCCTTTACCGGGTCGACTTCCGCATCCGGCGAAATAGACTGGGGCAGGCTTTTTCTTGACCTATTCCTGCTTGGCCCCGGTGCAGGTGTGGCTATCGGACTGCTCGGTGTGGCTACGCTTGATCTGGTACGCAGGCGTATCGGCATACGGCGCGATTACGAGTCGATATACTCGCTGGGTGTGGCGTTCGCGGCGTTCGCGGCTGCCGAAGCGGTACACGGAAGCGGCTTCCTGGCGGCTTTTGCGGCTGGATTGACTATCGCCGTCATTGATGTAGAGCTGTGCGACTGCTTCCTTGAGTATGGCGAGACGACAGCCGAGATGTTGCTGCTGTTTACCTTTGTGCTATTTGGCAGCTCGCTGATCTGGAGCGGCCTGGGAATACTAACCGGCGCGCTGGCTCTCTTTGCGGTGCTGGTCATTCTAATCCGGCCGGTGGCTTTCTTGCTCGCCCTTGTCCGCATGAGGCTGCCGAGGTACGACCGCTTGCTGATATCCTGGTTCGGGCCACGAGGCCCGAGCACACTCCTGCTGGTGCTGCTGCCCGTGTTCGCGGGTGTGCCGGGCAGCGACACTTTGTTCGAGATATGCACTGTGGTTGTGCTGCTGTCAGTTGTGGTACATGGCGGCTCGCTGATTGTGATCGGGAAGAAACAGGATAGGAACAAGGGCGGGACCACACGAAGCGCCGCCAGTGAAGCGTACGAGCCTGCCGCTCTTACGATAGGCGGTGGCAGTAACGGTACAGGCGCTGTGGAGGTAGAGCAACCGGCGGCAAGTGCTGGGCAGTACATGCAGGGCGCTCGACCAGATGCCACAGTGCCTATGGTTTCCGAGCCGATACACTTCGAGCCTCAGGGCGCCAGAGATCGCATACATCTGCCGGGTCACGATGGTGCAGCCACGATAATAGAGGGAAATGCGCGGACCGATGGTGAGCAAGCAGGCGGTGTCGCTTTGTCTGCTGATCGTGAAAGAATAACGCTCGATGAAGTGCGGCAACTGATGGCCTCCAGGCAACCTGTTGTTATCGTGGATGCTCGCACCGAACGGACCTATGACAACAGCGACATGGTTGCTGATGGCGCTGTGCGCATTGTGCCGGAAATGGGTGATATTGTCGATCAGGCAAAGGAGTCGAGATTGCCGCGCAACGCGTGGGTGGCGATCTTCTGTGCCTGACGAAACGAAGCGACGAGCGCCCGTGTGGCGCAAGAGCTAAGGCGAGCGGGGTGGCCCAATGCTCGCGCAGTTATCGGCGGCTGGGAAGCCTGGGAGGCTTCGGGACTCCCTGTAAAGGCAAAGGCAGTGACCTAAGCACATCCTGATACAAACGAACAGCAAGAGCCTCAACGAAAGGTATGCATGGAGAATATCGACCTACTAATCGACCTCGCATTCGCAATGGGCGCCGCCATGCTTGGTGGTTTCGCGGCTCATCTGCTCAAGCAGCCGGTCATCCTGGGCTACTTGCTGGCGGGCGTGCTCGTCAGTCCTTATACGCCAGGCCCGATTACCAGCGTGGAGCGGGTGCAGACACTGGCGAACTTTGGTGTGGCACTGCTGATGTTCGCGCTGGGTACAGAGTTCTCTTTAGAAGCATTGCAAAGAGTGCGGCGGGTGGCGGTGTTCGGCGGCATTCTTCAACTGCTTGGCGCCATGGCTATCGGTACGCTACTCGGTATCAGCCTCGGCTACCCGCTTGCAAGTTCCATCTTCCTGGGCGGGGTTATCTCGATTTCAAGCTCGATCTTGATGCTGAAGCTACTGTCGGCGCGGGACGAAGTGGAGTCAATTGTAGGGCGAGTGGCGCTCGGCACAAGTATTGTGCAAGATCTCGCTACTGTCGCACTGATTATTATCCTGCCGTCGCTCTCCGCGGGAGTCGGAGTGGAACTGCTTACAAACGCGGGATTAGCGGTGTTGCAGGGTGGTGCGTTCCTGGCGGTGGCATATCTGCTCGGCACGCGATTGGCTCCTCCTCTGCTGGCCTTTGTCGCCCGCATGGGCTCGCGCGAGCTATTCCTCCTGACGATAGTGGCAATCGCTGTAAGCATGGCAGTGCTTGGTCAACTTGCCGGGATCTCGTTCGCGCTGGGGGCATTCGTGGCGGGTCTTGTGGTATCGGAGTCGGAGTTCAGCGACCAGGTGCTCGATGAAATTATACCGCTGCGGGATATATTCGCGATCCTCTTTTTCGTCTCCATCGGTATGCTTATGAACCCGGTTTTCCTGTTGTCGCACGGCCTGGAAATAGTGGTGCTGGTGGCGGGCATACTGGCGGGCAAATTTATTATCGGGTCAGTCGTGATAAGGGTGTTTGGGTACACCACAGACAAGGCAATCCGCATCGCTATGCTGCTTGCGCAGATCGGGGAGTTTTCGTTTGTACTCGCCGGTGTGGGACTTGCCAGGGGCGCTATTACGGAGGAGCTTTACGGGCTGATACTGGCGGCAGCACTGATTACCCTTATACTGAACCCGATTCTGTATAACAGCCTGGATAGGTTAACAGGATTGTATAACGGGCTGGTGACGCGTGTGGTCCGCGTGATCCCGCGCCTTGCAAGGAATGTGACGGCTCCGCCCCAAGAGGATCAAATGGACGATAGCCTGAGGCTGAAGGCTCTGAAGAACCATGTTATCATTTGCGGCTATGGGCGAGTTGGGCATGAGCTTGCAAGGGCACTGCAGCGCCGTAATTTCAATCTGGTGGTGATCGATTATGATCCCTCAAAGGTGGAAGAAGCCCGGAAAGAAGGATTCCTCAGCGTGCAGGGTGACGCTACCAACCGCGCCACGCTGGAGCGCACAGGCATTCGTTCGGCGAGGATGCTGGCGGCTGTGCTTCCCGATCTGCCGAGCGCGGAACGGGTTATCAGATTAGGCAAAATCCTGAACCCGAAGGTGAGAGTCTTTACCCGCACAGCAGACGCACGCGCAATAAACCACCTGAAGGCCGCCGGAGCCGATGAAGTTATACAACCCGAGTTCGAGGCGGGCCTTGAGCTTGTGAGGGCTGCCCTGCGCACATATGGTGTATCGACCATGGAGACGCATGCCATAATCGGAGGGCGCAGGCAAGAGCACTACAAGGGACAGGACGACCATATCAATAGCGGCTATTCAGACGAGTCGTCGTGGACGTGAGCGGCTATTGCGTACTGCGTATGACCGCCGACGGCAGACCGCCGACCGCAAAACTGACAACTGACAACTGACAACGCGGTCCGCCGTCTGCCGTCTGCCGTCGTACCCCACTACTTCCCTTTTGGCGGCTCGATTAGCGCAGCGCCTACCATTCCGCTATTGTCGCCAAGTTCGGCGCGCACTATGTCTACTGCGCTTGAGGCGATGGGTAGGGAGAGTTGTTTAGCGCCCTCGGCTGCCAGGTTGAACAACATATCGATGCGGTCTATTACGCCGCCGCCCAACACGACTCTTTCAGGATTCCAGAGATTGATTAGGGTTGAGAGGCCGAGCGCGAGGTAGTTCGCGGCTTCCTGTATACCTTCTACAACCAGCTTATCGCCATCCTGAACTGCCTGCCAGAGCGGCTTTGAGCGCACACGCTGGCTTGTGTCAAGCAATAGGGCGCTCAAGCTCGATTCGGCCCCTGCTTGCACTTTCTCGCGGAGCATAGCTACAATGGCGGTGCGGGAGGCGTAGGCTTCCAGGTGCCCTTTCTGGCCGCATCCGCAGAGCCGTCCGCCGGCCTGCACCATGATGTGACCAATCTCGCCGGCGCTGCCCGATGCGCCACGGTAGCGCACGCCATCCTGCACCAGTGCGCCGCCGATGCCCGTCCCCACGAATACGCAGGCAAAGAGCTTTTTGCCTCGGCCCGCGCCGAACTTACTTTCGCCCAGAGCAGCCGCTTCCACGTCGTTGCCGAGCGCAACAGGCACATTGAAGCGGTCGCGCAGGGGCTTGGCAAGCTGTACGTTCTCGATGCCGCCGCCTAGGTTAGGTGCGGCATATAGGAGGCCGGTTGCCCTGTCTACCTGCCCGGCGACGCCAAGGCCGATCCTTTTCACCTGCTTTGCAATGTCTTTAGGCGCATCGAACATTGCCCTGGAGACCGCCTCTCCAACCGCGTCTACCACGCTATCGGCACCATCCATGGGGCTGGCCAGCTTAACGGTACTTACCAGCGAGCCGGATTCGTAATCGATCACGCCCGCCAGTATCTTCGTGGCTCCAACGTCTACACCAACAGCATATGTTCCGGGCATCTCTTTACTCCTTCTCACCGGGTGGTGGACCTATTATGCCATATCTGGGGCACAGGTTGGGATAGTGCATGATTGATACCCGGCTGTGGGCTGCTTTTGTGGGTGGCTACCAGGCGTGGGTCGAGCCTATCAGGCATAAGGAAGGGAGTGGGGGCACCCGCCCCCGCTTGGCTTATACCGGGCGCCCACCGGAGCAAAAAGCCCGCTGAAATATGGCCGCTAACGCTGCCCCTGCTCAACATAGTCGCTCCAGCCTCCGTCGAACTCACGCAGGCGTCCATCCTTTAGCTCCCAGATCCGGTCTACCACACGGTCGAGAAAGTAGCGATCGTGCGAGATGACGACGACCGTACCCTCATAGTCAGCTAGCGCACTCTCCAGCACCTCTGTGCTTTCGATGTCCAGGTTGTTCGTCGGCTCATCGAGCAGCAGACAATTGGCCCCCGACAGCATCAGCGTGGCGAGTTGCAATCGCGCTTTCTCTCCCCCGCTCAGTGTGCGAACCGGCCTGCGTGCCTTTTCATAGCTGAAGAGAAACCTTCCAAGGAACCCGTAAGCCTGCTCCTCGTACATCGGCTTCACCCTCCGCACGATTTCGACCGCACTGCTGTTCATGTCGAGCGATTGATGCTCCTGGGTATACCGGCCCAGCCGTATGCTCGGCCCAACCCACACCTCCCCGGTGGTCGGCTCCATTTCGCCCGCCATAATGCGGAACAGCACCGATTTACCCGCGCCGTTCTGCCCCACGAGGCCAATGCGCTCGCCATGATGCACCAGCCCGCTCATCTTGCGCAGGACATCGTTCGTTCCGTGCCCATTATTCGAGAACGACTTGCTTATGCCTCGCAGCTCAATTACCTTCTGGCCACCACGTTGGTGCGGGTGCAACTGCAGGTTGATCTTGCGCCGTTGCAGCACGGGCCTTTCCACTTTCTCCATGCGGTCAATCTGTCGCTGCTTGTTTCGCGCCTGCTTGATATGCCGCTCATCTACGACCCGGCTCGCCCACTCTTTGAAGCGAACCACCGCCTCTTCAAGACGCTGTATCTCCTTTTGCTGAGCGACATAGTCGGCCTGCTGCTTCACCATCTCCAGCTCCTTTTGCATCGCATAGCTGGAGTACGTGCCTATATACAGCCGCAGCCGTCCACCTTCAAGCTCCGCGATCTTGTTCACTGTTTCGTCCAGCAGATAGCGGTCGTGCGAGATGATGACCACTGACCCGTTGAAGGCCCTGATCGTAGCCTCCAGCCGCGCCTTACCTTCCAGGTCGAGGTGGTTGTCCGGCTCGTCCAGCAGCAGCAGGTCAGGCTCCGTGAGCAGGCATCCCGCAAGGTAAGCCAGCTTCTTCTGGCCGCCGCTCATCGTGGAGAGTGGTTCCTCTATCTCAGTTAGGCTGAAGCCCATCGAGGTTAGCAGCCCGGTAGCCGCATTTCGTAGGCGCTCACCGCCCGCTTCCTCGTACTGTTGAACAAGGCGGGCATGTTCTTCTGCCACAGCCCCCAGCCGCTCCATATCGCCGTAAACATCAGGGTCGGCAAACGCAGTTTCGGCGCGCTCTATGGCCGCGATGAGTGCACCCAGGTCTGCGCTGCCGCTCATAGCGACGGAAAGGGGCGTGCTTCCCCCAGGCACATGCACCTCCTGTGGAAGGAGAGCCACTTTCAGGCTGCGCCGCGCTGCTGCCTGCCCTTCGTCCGGCGGCTCCTGTGTGCTGAGCAGGCGCAACAAGCTCGACTTGCCGGCGCCGTTAGGCCCAACCAGGCCAATGCGCTCGCCCTCACCTATTTGCCACGATAGGCTATTGAAGATGAGGTGTGTCCCGTAATACTTTGCTACATTATCCAGATTTAGCAATATCATGGTATGTACTCCCTTCCTGGGAGCGTCGCCGTTGCAGTCGCGGAGTTGGTGTTCAGGCGAGATAGCTCTGCCTGGGAAACAAAAACGCCGCGGGCTGCTGGCCCCGGCGCGTTCCCCAACTTATGTTGGTGCAATATCAACCGTCAACAGGGCGCAGATCTCCCGTGTTGACGAAACCAAATGAATCTTTACCTATGTATGCTGATCGCGGCATTGCTGACTATCCTCTTGAGCGCCTTTACAGCGCCGACACCATCATATACTACACTTGCACGGCGTTCAATCGGTCTTTAGGCCGATTTCGCCCACACTTTGGCGAAAGCATAATTGCATCACTCCCAATTGCGTCGTTGCATACTCATCCCCTGGTCGAACCATGCGACGTGATATACTAGAATCAGATAATACCCTTTAGCCCCATCTGAAGACAGCGGCAACATATATAACTGCATTACTAAAATAAAGTGGAGGCGCATAAGAATGAAGCAGCAATCTAACAATCAATTGGATCTGGCATCACGCTCGATCCACCCGGATACACGCATCGGCATCGTGACCCTCACCGTGTCCGAGCTTTCAACATCGATTCCTTATTACGTCGAGGCAGTAGGTTTTGAGCTGCTCAAGCAGGATTCGCAGAGCGCAGTGCTGGGGGCGGGTGGCGTGCCGCTGCTCTATCTTACCGAGCAAAAGGGCGCGCAGGCCTGGCCGCGAGGCGGGATCAGCTACACAGGCCTCTATCACTTCGCGATTCTCTTGCCAACCCGTGGAGACCTGGGACGGTGGCTCCAGCACTGGTTTGAGGTAGGAATGCCCATGCCCGGCCAGGGAGATCACCTGGTCAGCGAAGCCCTTTACCTCGAAGATCCCGACGGCCACGGCATCGAAGTTTATCAGGACCGCCCCCGCTCCGAATGGCGTTTTGTCAATGGTCAAATTCAGATGGCGGCCGACCCTGTTGACCTTGAGGGTCTTTTGGACGAGGCTATCCGCGAGGATAAGGCCTGGACCGGGCTACCGAAAGGCACGAAAGTGGGGCACATTCACCTTCAGGTTGCCGACATAGCGGCATCCCGCGATTTCTATAACGGCATACTTGGCTTCGATGTCATGGCCGATCTGGAGCATATGGGCGCACTCTTCCTCAGTGCGGGCGGCTATCACCACCATCTAGGCATGAACACCTGGCACAGCAAGGGCCGGAGCGCGGCACCGGAGGGCAGCGTGGGCCTTCAACACTTCACTGTCCTGCTGCCGGATCAAGCTGCACTTGACGAGGTGACAGCGCGCCTTCAGGCCGCCGACGTGCCCTACGAAACCGCCCAGGATGGCATCCTGGTTCGCGATCCCGCCAACAACCGCATCCTGCTTATGGTCGATTCGGCGTCGTAGTAATCCCGATCTGATTGACGGCTGCATCACCAGGAACGTGACGAGGGACGAATCAACCATTCGTCCCTCGCCCTATATCTCACACAGCCTGGTTATCAGGGTATGTACCCTGTGATTATACTCTGTAAAGGCGTGCCTCTACCTCACTAAGCCCATATCCTCTTATGCCGATACGCCCGACCCAAAGGTAAAGAGAGTAACTTCAGGGCGGCAGTTGAAACGCACGTGCGGCCTTATCATCCCAATGCCGCGATTGGTGTACTGGAGCATATTGCCGATCTGATAAAGACCGGACGGATATTTCAGGCCGTATGGGGGCAGCCGCAAGGGGCCGGCGAACGGCATTACCACCTGGCCTCCATGCGAGTGCCCGGAAAGCTGGAGGTCGAACCGTCCCGTGGCTGCACTCGTATCGGCGAAGTCCGGTTCATGCGCCAGCAGCAGAGCCGCCCCTTGCGCGGGAAGCTTGCTCATGACGCTATCCAGCCTATCCTGTTTCTCCCAGATATCGTCGACCCCCGCTATGTGAAACTCAGCCCCATTTCGCCGCAGAGTATAGACATCGTTGCTAATGTTGACGATGTTGCTCTCCTTGATAACCTGCCGGATTACCGAGGCATCGGTCCAGTAATCATGATTACCGAGCACGGCCACCACTCCATCAGGAGCTTTTAATCGGCTGAGCACCTCAACAAGGTCACTGACGATTGTGGGCGTAAGGCTGCTAACGAAATCGCCCGTCATGGCGATCAAATCGGGCTTCTGCCCGTTAACGAGTGACACTACCTGCTCGAGTTGGGAGCGCTTCAACCAATCACCCAGATGCAGATCGCTAATTTGAGCCACTCTGTATGCGTGAAATGGACTTTGCAAGCGCGGCAGCGTCAAGCTCACAGGCTGCAAGTCGATCCAGTAAGGCTCGACATTTGTGGTGTAACCGAGGCCGCCTGCTGCCGCTATCGTAGCTCCTGCCGTAAGCCGCGTGGCTAGCTTTAAGAACTCGCGGCGCGAGACACTCTTGCGTGTGGTGGATGGTGTAGCTGTTTCCGTACCTTGTAGCATATTGATTGCACGCCCATGTTGGTGATGAGTAGCCAAAACGAGAACACCAGAGTTGACAACGCCAACTCTGATATCGTAACTGCGGGAGCAGCAGAAATCAAGGCCATATAGGCACAATTGCATTACCTAAAGGTCCTATCTATACACGATAAGTATGAAAGTAGGTTGACAGATCGTTGCCTGGCCGTACTTACGGGGGTGCCTGTTCCACCCTTAATTATCGGACGTTTTGAGTGGGATGATTTTGAAAGAATCTTAGTTTGGGTCATTGTAGTAGAAATCATATGCCATGTAAGAGCGAAGTGGAGGACTTCAGGTAAGCCGAACGGCTTACGGAATATAGGAGGTGTTCTCAGTGCAAAGCAACACCCCCTCTAGGAATGGTATTTGCTAGAGGGTCAATCGGTAACTTTGAAAAGTCAACCCAACGAAGAAAGGATGATTTGCTTCATGGCTAACGTGTCCAATTTTGCTGATATCCCTGAATCGCACAAAGACCTGCTCTCGGCTCCAGTAGCAGTCCTGGCAACAAACGGAACTGATGGCTTCCCTCAGGTCACCGCTCTGTGGTTCTTATTTGACGAAGGCGGTGCTTTACGGCTTTCGCTCAACAATACCCGCCAGAAGGTCAAGAACATGCAGGAGAGATCCAATATCACACTTTTCATACTCGATCCTGCCAACCCCTATCGCACAATCGAAATACGGGCGAAGGCCGAAATCACGCAGGACCCGGATGGTGCATTCGTCAAAAAGCTCGGCCAAAAGTATGGCGGTATTGACGTGCGCGACAATGACAGGCCCGGGGAGACCCGCGTGGTCGTTACGTTGCACCCGGTGAAAGTAAATACCTGGGGATAATATGGTGCAGCACGGGTCACAAACTGCTCTCAAACATGACAAGTCGCAGTTGTAACTATGGCAAAGCAGTATGTGCGTGTCAGGGCGCAATCCGCAAAAGAAAAGGCCCTACTAAAAGGTAGAGCTTTCCGGCAGAAGCGACGGGGGTGGAACCGGCGATTGCGGCATTGTTGAAGAAGGGAAGCAGTGATATCTGCCAACAGACCCGTGGTATACGGACAACAAGAAAACCAACTAGCACCTGTAGGCCGAGAAACTTCCAGACTGTCCAGGCGATACTCTGCGGAGGAGCGTTTGACAGATCTATAGTAGGCGTCTTGTTGCCCGACAATTGGCCATGTTACGACCTATTCCGCCTATGAACGTAATACATGTAATCTTAGGACATAGAAAGCCGGAATCATGAGCTGATTCGCTGGCTTCTGGGGTATCTACGCCTGGAATCGATAGATAGGCCATAACGAATCCCCTTTGGAGATGAGTTACCACCAGTCTTGAGAGACAAATCGGTTTCTGCCTGTAACAAACCAGCCTTATATCAGCGCACCAAGCCACAGTATTGTACTAAATAGCTTGGCTACTAGCTTCTAGCAGCCAATTCTATGTCCTGAAAGTACATGTATCACGTTCATAGGCGTACCTGGCACGAGAATCGAGCTGCAAGGTAGAAGGAATTGCGTTATTAGTCTACAATGGGTTAATGCCTTCGCCAAGACTCGATAGAAGATGAAGATAGACCCTGGAGCTATCATGCAGCGCCAACCGAAGCACTCACGCCGCGCGGCCGTCTATCAAGACGAGTTGCATGGTGAGCTCTTTAGTCTTGAGCGGCTTGAAGAGTACGGGCGTGAGGTAGCTGCCGTGCACAAGGCGGCAACGCGTCGTGTCCCTGCGAAGCCTTTGGTCGGCAGGGTCGAGAAGAGCGGGCGCTCTCTTGAGGAAGCATATACACGCCTCGCCAAGGCATCGAGCCAGCAGCAGCCTCTAATGCCCGGCGACGAGTGGCTGCTCGACAATTACCACATTGTGCGCGACTCGGTGGACGAGATCCGAGTCGACTTGCCGCGCGGCTACTACCTTCGACTTCCCCGACTGGCCGTGGGCCTATATGCCGGATACCCACGTGTCTACGCGGCCGTGCGCGAGCTAATCCTGCACACCGACGGCATTGTCGATGACGGCAACATCGAGGCGTTCCTCCGAGGTTACCAGTCTACGCTCCCCCTCGATATAGGAGAGTTGTGGACCGTTCCGACCATGATCCGCCTTGCTCTGGCCGAGAACCTGGCCCGCCTGGCTCAGATGTTGGTCAGCACGAGGCGCCAGCTTGAAGCGGCGAACACATGGGCAGATCGCCTCTTGACTTCGCCTGAGCCACAATCCCCGGTTGCGGGTGTACCGCTCAGACCGCCTCCCGAGCTTGAGCGCGAAGTAGAGCAACTTACACGGACGTTCGTGGTCCGTTTGTTACAGCGCCTGCGTGAAGGCGGTCCGGCGGTTGCACCCGTTCTCGAGTGGCTCGAAGTGGAGCTGGCACGCGCGGGGTCGAGCCCTGAAGAGGCAGTGCGGGCGGAGTTCGCCGGGCATTCGGCTGTCCAGGTTTCGGTAGGCAACACGATCAGCAGCATGCGGGTGGTGCTGGCCACCGACTGGGCGGACTTCGTGGAGCGGCACAGCGCGATTGAGGCGCTGCTGCGCACCGACCCGGCCGGAGTCTACTCGACCATGGACTTTGCCACCCGCGACCGCTACCGGCACGTAGTGGAGCGGGTCTCGCGGCGATCCGGCAAGCCCGAGATTGCAGTGACCCAGAGGGCGCTCCAGCTGGCCCACGACTCGAAGGAGGCCGAGCCGGACGACCCCCGACGCTCACATGTGGGCTACTATCTGGTAGCGCGAGGCGTGCACCAGCTACGGGCCGCCACAGGCTACAGATCGCGCCTCGGCGAGACGTTATCGCGCTTCATACGTGCCTACCCCACGAGCGTCTATGTAGGCTCGATACTCGCTATCACAGCAGTTGGGCTTATGGCGGCTCTCCTTTTCGGCTTTGGCGGTGGGGGTCAGTGGGGCTCGAACACCCTTTGGACCGTAGCAGCCATCCTCCTGGCCGCCTTACCCGCGAGCGAGCTTGCGGTGCGTTTGGTAAACCTCATTGTGACCCTGCTACTCCCGCCGAGAGTGCTTCCCAAGCTCGATTTCTCGGAGGGCATCCCGGCCGAACATAGCACCTTCGTCGTCATACCAACCCTGTTCAAGAACAGCGAGGAAGTGCGGTCGCTGGTCGAGCATATCGAGGTGCTCTACCTGGCCAACCAGGATCCTAACTTGCGCTTTGCCATCCTGAGCGACTTCGCCGATGCGCCCCAAGAGGAGATGCCAGGCGACGCTGAAGTTGTACAGGTGGCGTGCGCCGCGGTTGAGCATCTAAACTCTGTGTATGGCGATGACCGCTTCTACCTCTTTCACCGCAAGAGGCAATGGAACCCGAAGGAAGGGCCGGGCGGCAAGGGAATTTGGATGGGGTGGGAGAGGAAGCGAGGCAAGCTTTCCGACTTCAATGCACTCCTGAGGGGCCGGGGAGGCGCTTCATTTGTCACGCGAGTAGGCGATCTCGTGCCGATCACGGCGACCCGGTACGTGATCACCCTCGACACTGACACCGACCTACCCAGAGATGCGGCCCGCAGGCTTGTCGGCACTCTTGCGCACCCCAACAACCGCGCCGAGATCGACCTTCGGACGGGCACTGTGACCACAGGATACGGAATACTCCAGCCCAATGTCGAGACGACCTGGGACAGCGCGGGTAAGACGCCCTTCTCGCGTCTCTTCTCGGGGCACACAGGCATTGACCCGTACACTACGGCCGTCTCGGACGCTTACCAGGACCTCTTCGGGGAAGGGATTTTCATCGGTAAGGGGATCTATGATGTAGATATCTTCGAGGAGACCACCAAGGGCAGCTTTCCGAAGAACGCCATCTTGAGCCACGACCTGCTCGAAGGTACCTACGCACGCGTCGGGCTTGTCAGCGATGTCGTGCTGTATGACGACATCCCATCTCGCTATGATGCCTATGCGGCGCGCGCTCACCGCTGGACGCGAGGCGACTGGCAGATATCGCCGTGGGTGTTCCACCGCGTCCCTTCCGAGAAGGGAAAGGTACGCAACACGATCACGCCAGTAAACCGCTGGAAGATAGCTGACAATCTTCGCCGCTCGCTCGTCGCGCCTGCGTCGATACTGCTGCTGTTGGCCGGGTGGCTCGCGCCTTCTCTGTCGCCACTTTTCTGGACGCTGTTTGTTCTGCTGGTCATCGCTTTCCCTTTCTACTCGCACTTGCTGACAGCCACGCCCCGCAAGCCCGAGGCCACCCCGTGGTCGCGCCACCTTGGTGTAGTGTTCGCTGACGCCTTCACCAACCTGCTCCACCTTTTCCTGACGATCACGTTCCTCCCGCATACCGCCTACCTGATGCTGGACGCCGTGGTGCGTACGCTGGTGCGGATGAACATCACCCACCGCCACCTGCTTGAATGGGTGACGTCGAGCGAGGCGCAACGTAGCTCGGGCAGGACTCCGCTCGACTTTCTGAAGAGGATGTGGCAGGCCGCTGTCTTCTCGGCGCTGCTGGCAGTGGCACTGGCCATCTGGAGCCCGGCTTCCCTGTTCGTTGCGGGGCCATTCCTCGTATTGTGGCTGCTCTCGCCTCTCATCGCCTATCTGGTAAGCAAGCCGCCCGTGCCCGAGGTCTATACCCTGACTGAGGCCGACAGGGCCTACATTCGGCGGGTGGCGCGGAAGAGCTGGCGTTACTTCGAGGAGTTTGTGGGCACTCACGAAGCTGGGGAGGAACTCTGGCTGGCCCCCGACAACTTCCAGGAGGATCCCAAGGGTGTGCTGGCGCACCGCACGTCGCCCACCAATCTGGGCCTGCTGGTGCTCTCCACACTCTCTGCCTACGACCTCGGCTATGTAACGCTGTCGGGATTTGCGGAAAGAACCGGCCGCACTCTATCCAGCATGGAAGGGCTCGAGCGGTACAACGGCCATTTCTACAATTGGTACGATACGCGGTCGGGGCATGCGCTGCCGCCCAAGTACATATCGACTGTGGACAGCGGCAACCTCGCGGGGCACCTGCTGGCACTGAAAGGGGGCTGCAACGAACTGCTAAATGCTCCCCTCTTCTCACCCCAGCTGGTGGAGAACGTGCGCGACCTCGCGGGCCTCATCCTATCGCAGTTGGAGGTGCTGGGCGATGACCGGAGAGGGTCGCTGCATGACGCACAGCAGTCGAGGCTGGGCACAATCAGGGAGAGGGTTGTGAGTATCGGGGCCGAAGTAAAGTCCACCCCGAGGACGGCTCGGGAGTGGATAGCGCTCGCAGGCTCTCTTGTTCATCTCACCGAAGGCCTTGCCACAGAAGCCAGGAGTCTGGTGGGCGCCCGAGGCTGGCAAAACTCTGTGCTCGGGCGCGGTGCTGAACAGGGTGCGGCTGAGCGGCAGTACTCCTCAGTTGATGAGCTTGTCCATTGGACCGGTAGTCTGGCGCGGGCCGCCGAGGCGCTGAACGCGGAGGTAAGCCACTTCTTGCCGTGGTCAGGCATACTCGAAGCGGCTCCTGCCTTGTTCGTGGGTGGTGGACATCAGAGCCTAGGTGATGATGCGGCCGCGCTCTGGGCCGGTCTAGTCCAGTTGCCGGACTCGGTCCCATCTCTCAATGATACAGTGGAGTGGTGCACCGCCCACATGCACGACATTGAGCGCCTGCAGGCGCTAATCAAGGGCGCCGGTCTCGGTGAGGAAGGCAACTTCGCACTTGCTTGGCTGGAGCAATTCGGCCGCTGGGTAGCTGGGGCGTGGGCTGCGAGCGAGACGTTGTCGAGCCGGCTCAAGAGCCTCGCGGCATCTGCTGACAGCATGGTGCGCGAGATGAAATTCGGCTTCCTGTATGACGTACAGCGCAAGCTCTTCACCATCGGCTACAACGTCACGGAACTACGGCGCGACAATTCCTACTACGACCTCCTCGCCTCGGAGGCGCGCCTCGCCAGCTACCTCGCTATCGCGAACGGCGAAGTGCCACAGGCCCACTGGTTCCGCATGGGCCGACCCGTCACCGGCGCCGGGCGGGATCAAACCCTCATTGCATGGACTGGCACGATGTTTGAGTACCTGATGCCCAACCTCGTGATGCCCACGTACAAGGGAAGCCTCCTCGACCAGACATGCACCGGCGCCGTGCGCCACCATGAGCGGTACACTCGAAGCCGCAACGTGCCGTGGGGCATCTCCGAGTCGGCTTACAACGCGCTCGACAGCGAGCAGAACTACCGCTACCGCGCCTTCGGTCTGCCTGACCTCGGCCTCAAGCGCGGGCTATCGGAAGATCTAGTTGTGGCGCCCTATGCCACGCAACTCGCCATTGGGGTTGACCCGAAGCAGGCACTCGAGAACCTGCGGCGTCTCTCCTCTATTGGAATGGAGGGGCGCTATGGATTCTATGACGCCATCGACTTCACCCGCTCCCGGCTGACTCCTGGGCAGAGCGGCGCCATCGTCCGCACCTTTATGGTGCATCACCTCGGCATGGGGCTGGTCGCGATGAACAACGTGCTCAACGGCGATCCGATGGTCAGGCGCTTCGAGGCGGAACCGGAGGTACGTGCGACACTGTTGCTGCTACAGGAGCGCGTGCCTCGCCAGGCACAGGCCACCAAGCCCCACCCTATAGCGGCCGAGCGAGAGCAGGCCCGTCACGAGGACCTGCCGCCGGTTGTGCGCACCTACAGCACGCCAAATACCGACGTGCCTCGCGTACACCTCATCTCCAACGGCCGCTACACCGTGATGATGACCAACTCGGGCGCGGGGTACAGCAGGTGGAAGAGTGGAGGCGACACTATCGCCGTCACCCGGTGGAGAGACGACTGGGTGCGCGACCCCTGGGGCACTTTTATCTACTTGCGTGACATGGGGAGCGGCACCGTCTGGTCGGCTGCGGCGGCCCCCTTTGACGGCGAGCCCTCGGGCTACCGTGCTCACTTCGCGCCGGACAGGGCCGAGTACCTGCGGAGCGAGGGCGACATCGAGACCCACATGGAGGTGGTGGTCAGCCCGGAGGACGATGCCGAGATCCGGCGTGTGACCCTCACCAATAGGGGCAGCCGCGCGCACGAGATCGAGTTGACCAGCTACGCCGAGATAGCCCTGGCTACGCAGCAGGCCGACGAGGCCCACTCGGCTTTCAGCAAGCTCTTCGTCGAAACCGAGTACTTGCCCGAGCATGGCGCTCTACTCGCCAGCCGGCGGCCTAGATCGGCCGGGGAGGGGCGAATGTGGCTCACCCACGTGGTCGCCGTTTCGCGGCATGATGGCGATACCGACGCGCTCGGCTCGCCCTTCGCGGAAGAGTATGAGACGGACAGAATGGCTTTCCTGGGGAGAGGGGGCACTCCCGCCGCGCCGCGCGCCCTGATGACAGGGCAGCGGCTGGGGAATACTAGCGGTGCCGTGCTCGACCCGATTTTCAGTCTGAGGCAAGTGGTGCGTGTTGCGCCCGGTGCGAAGGTTCAGGTGACGTTTGTAACGGCGGCTGCCGGTACACGCGAGGAGGCGCACGCCCTCAGCGACAAGTACCACGATGCGGCGTGGGTCGAGCGCGCTGTGGTCATGGCACTGAGCCAGGCGCAGATCGAGTTGCGGATGCTCGATATCTCGGTTGATGACGCGATGCAGTACCAGCGCGTCTTCTCCCGCATGATCTACCCGCGCTCCGCTACTCGCCCTTCCGAGACGACTCTCGCCCGGAACACCAAGGGGCAGCAGGGGCTGTGGGCGTACGGTATCAGCGGCGACCTGCCTATCCTGCTTGTTAGGATCGCCGACCTGATGGAAGTGCCACTGGTACGTCAGGCGCTGGGGGCGCACGAATTCTGGCAGAGAAACGGCTTTCAGGCGGACCTCGTCATCCTGAACGAATACCCCGGCGGCTACGTGCAGCCGGTGCAGGACACGCTTGAACAGTTGGTGGCAACGAGCCATGCCCACCAGATGCTCAACAAGCCGGGTGGCGTTTTCGTCAAGCGCGCGGACGTCATGCCCGCGGCCGATCTGATTCTCCTTAACACGGTGGCCCGCGCCGTACTGGTTGGCAACCGTGGCACGCTCGACGCGCAACTCGACAGAGAAGTGCCCGATGCACCCGCACGCCAACCGAGAAGGTCCCCTCAATCAGCGCCCGCTCAACCGGGCAGTAAAGGGGCAACTCGCACAGTCCTGCCTGCGCGCGAGGAAGCGGGCGAAGACCACAACACTCTGGGAGAGTTCACCCCGGACGGGCGCGAATACGTAATAACGCTGAAAAGCGGGCAGTGGACTCCCCTCCCCTGGAGCAATGTACTCACCAATTATCACTTCGGCTGCCTCCTGACCGAGAGCGGTCTTGCTTCCACATGGTCTGAGAACAGCCGCGAGAATCGCCTGAGCCCCTGGTCGAACGACCCAGTGTCGGACCCTCCTTCAGAGGCGATCTACGTCAGGGAAGAGGAAAGCGGTTCTGTGATGTCGCCCACGCTCCTTCCGCTGGGCGCCACAGGTAGCGACGCGGAGCCCTACATAATCCGGCACGGCCAGGGCTACACAGTATATCAACACAACAGCAACGGCATTGAACAGACGCTCCGGGTGTCGGTGCCGTCCGACGACCCTGTGAAGGTGTGCAAGTTGACCCTGCGGAATAGCTCCCCGAACGCCAGGAAGCTCTCAGCGACCTATTATGCCGAGCTGGTGCTGGGGGTAAGCCGCGAGACGGTGGCACGCTACATCATCACCGAGGCGAACCGCGAGCGCGGCGCGATCCTAGCGCGCAATCCGTACAACCCCGAGTTCGCGGAGCGGGTAGCGTTCGCGGCAACTAGCGCCGGGACCTTCACGTTCACCGCCGACCGGGCGGAGTTCCTCGGGCGCAACGGCTCGATGCAAGCCCCTGCGGCCCTGAAGCGCCGCGATCTTTCCGGGCGGGTGGGCGCGGGGCTCGACCCCTGCGTGGCGCTCCAATGCGCCATAGAGCTGCAGCCGGGCGAAGAGCGCACTGTAGTCTTCACGCTGGGAGAGGGAGACAACCTCGATCACGCCCGCTATCTTGCTGGAAAGTATCGAAGCCTCGAGCAGGTCGAGCTGGAATACGCGGGCACGCTCAGGATGTGGGACTGGCTGCTCTCGGCCGTGGTCGTTGAGACGCCCGACGTGGGCATGAACATGCTGCTCAACCGGTGGGCGCTGTACCAGAGCATCAGCTGCCGCCTGTGGGGGCGAACGGCTTTCTACCAGAGTGGTGGCGCCTACGGCTTCCGCGACCAGCTACAGGACGTGATGGCTCTAATGTATGCCGCGCCTAACCTCGCCCGCGAGCAGATAGTGCGGTGCGAAGAACGGCAGTTCGTCGAGGGAGACGTGCAGCACTGGTGGCACCCGCCCACCGGGCGCGGCGTACGAACGCGCTTCTCGGACGACTTGCTGTGGCTACCGTTCGTCACCGCCCACTATATAGCGGCCACGGGTGACTTCGGGGTGCTTGATGAAGAGCGGCCATTCCTGCAAGCTCCGCTCCTCGCCCCCGATCAGGAAGATATGTACAGCACCCCCACCGTTTCGGAAGAGGTGGGCTCGCTCTACGAGCACTGCCTGCGAGCTATCAAGCGCGGCGTTACGGCGGGCGCACACGGTTTGCCTCTCATGGGCTCGGGCGACTGGAACGACGGCATGAACCGGGTCGGCATCGAAGGCAAAGGCGAGAGCGTCTGGCTCGGGTGGTTCCTGTACGCGGTGCTCGACAAATTCGCCCCCCTCTGCGAGCAGCGTGGCGACAGCGAGCATGCCGCCGAGTTCCGAGCCGAGATGGAGAGGCTCAAGACGGCCCTGCACGACGAGGCGTGGGACGGCGAGTGGTACTTGCGCGCCTTCTACGATAACGGCACGCCGCTAGGTTCGGCACAGAGCGAAGAATGCCAGATCGATGCTATAGCACAGAGTTGGGGGGTCATATCGGGCGCGGCCGACAAAGAGCGAGCCGTGCAGGCCATGCGATCGCTTGAGGAGCGGCTGGTGAAGGAGCAGGAGAAGTTGATCCTGCTGCTGACGCCTCCCTTCGATAGGACGCCCGAGGACCCCGGCTACATCAAAGGCTACCTGCCGGGCGTTCGGGAGAACGGTGGGCAGTATACGCACGCCGCAATCTGGGTGGCAATTGCCCATGTGCTGCTGGGTGACGCTGAGGGCGCATACCGTCTGTTCGGGATGCTCAATCCCGTTAGCCACGCCCTTACGGCGGAGGGAGCCGAGCGTTACAAGGCGGAGCCTTACGTCATCGCCGCCGACATCTACTCGCACCCCCAGCACACAGGCAGGGGCGGGTGGACGTGGTACACAGGCTCGGCAAGCTGGTTCTACCGCCTTGGGGTCGAGTATATGCTCGGCCTGAAGCTGCGCGGCGACCACTTTACCCTCGAGCCGTGCATCCCGGCAGAGTGGCCCGGGTTCAGCATGACCCTCCGATACAAGGACAGCCACTATCATATCAGCGTAGAATCGGGTTCGGGCACCGCGCGCGACGTAACAACCGTAGAGCTGGATGGCTCACCTCTACCTGACTGCAGAGTACCGCTCGTCGACGACAGGAACAGGCACGAGGTACGCGTGCTGCTGGGATCAAACGAGAGGGTAGCGCCTGCTTCGTCGTAGCGCTGTGGTCTTCTTCTGCCGCCGGTTCGTTTGAGCCGACGTTATCGTTCTGCCCGGCGTACGACGAACAAAGAGGCTATTTCAAGAGCGCAACAGACAAAAGGGAGGGCTCCCATGGAATCCCCTGTCTGGCTACCAAGCTCGTGCGTAAAGCGGCCGGCAGAAAGGGCCACCTGGCGGATTGAGGCCACCGAGGAAGGCCACCAGCAGGACGTGGCCTGCGGCATGTAGCACACGGCTACAGCTTCCGCTGTTGGTAGTGTTGCAACAACTGAACCACTCTGATAGAGTGGGTTCCTGACCATCACGATTAGCCGGCGGAACCCTGCTAATGAACCAACCCACTCTATTCAAGTACCGGCGAGCAGATGAGACGCACATGAAGGTCAAAGGCATATGTAACCTTGACCTAGAAGGCGCGACACGGGTGAGCATCTATGTCGATACGGATGAATGCAGTGCCAGGTAATTGCATACGTGCCAATGGTATTCGGTAGATCAGTAAAGTCGTTCAGCTACGATGGATGCGAGCCTTAGCCACACCTTACTCACACATCACTCGCGCATGTACACATCAACGCATCAATATGCTGGATCTTTATCACTTCACTCTAGCCGAACCGGTTGAACATAGAGAGTTGCGTCCCTTGCGCGATCCGCGTGAGCCGAACGAACAAGACTTTGCTGCATAGCACCTGCATTACGTGGTTATGTATGATCCTCTGCTCCATGGCTATGACCCAATGTTGTTGAGGGAAAATACTACTGGTCGTGTTCGCGTCTCATCTCTGCCGCACGCCGGGCCTAATGGAGTGAATTTCTCGCGCGACCCGCGGTTCGGGTTCGAGGGCGACGCCTTCGTGGCCCTCTTCGGGGACCTCTCGCCTATCACGACGCACACTACTTCTCGGCCTGCCGGGTTCAGAGTGGTACGGGTAGATATGCGCGCTCGACGGGTGGTTGACTTCGCGGTGAACAAGATTGCCGGTCCCGCCTCCAAACTGCCACACGCGGGGTTCGAGCGCCCCTCGCACTGCGCCTTTGGGCCTGATGGCAACCTGTACGTGGTTGATTGGGGCGAGATAGAGATCGCACCCGAGGCCGGAGGGGTGCGGATGAAGGCGGGCACCGGCACCATCTGGCGCATGCGTCCCACCGGCGCGCCCAGGGGGCAGCGTCCGCCTGAGCCGATGGTGCTGCCCGTATACGCAATGCAGTTTTACCTAGGGGTGGGTGCTGCCGCCCTGGGGCTGGGTGCGCTGGCATGGTGGCTCGCCCGACAATTGCTAAGAGGTGAGAGAGGATGAGTTTGTCCGGGGGAAGCTTGGCTAACGAGAGAACAGAGATGGGGCAGGAGCACCGAGCCGAAGAGGACGTGACGCGACACCTCTCCCCACCCTTCGACCTGACATCGGATATGCTTTTCGTTGCAGGTCTCTGCCCCACCGGGCCACTACGGGCAGCGTTTCTGCGCGTGCCCTTTCTTTCCATACGGGGCAGGACGCCGCTTGTGGCCTGGTTCAGCCTTGTGAAGCAGGTTTGCTATACCACCGCGACGGGCGAGCGCCAGTGTATGGGCGAGCATGAGCCGCAGAATGAATTGGGCCAGGCCCAGGAAGGGACCGTGCGTCTGTACAACGAACTGAACGTAATAGCGCTCCTGAAGCGGCGAGCGTTCTTCGTGCCGGGCATCTATGCCACGAGCGAACTTACCATCCAGGTCGGCCGCTCCCAAGGGATGCCCAAGGAGCCAACCATCATGAGCTTGCGGGTACAAGGCCACGAGTTCAGGTCCAGGGTGGTACACGGTGCCCGGCCTAGCTGGGTGCGCGCTCGGCTTGTGGGGTCGGGCCGGATCTTGAGTAGCTTACTATCAGTCGCCTGGCCGACGCGCATATGGCCCGCTATCTTCCCCAGTAGCAGCTACGTGCGTGCCTCAATTCTGGAAACACCCCCGGGTGCAACTGGCCCACGTGCGGGCGGGTACCGTCGCGGTGGAGGCCGAGTGGCTGCCCCAGGCAGTAGATCTGTTCCCGCTGGGCCTCTTCTTACCCGACCTGCGGATGCGCTTGCCTCAGTCGAAGCGCTTGATGCCCTTTTGAGGATGTGGAGACGTGCGGGTGACTTCAGGGAGACTTCCTCTGAAAAGTGCACGACAAGTAGGAGGAGACCTATGCTCATAGGGGCGTGGACTCCAAACCGAAGCGTGAGCAACTCAGCACTCAACCTGTCTTGGCTCGCTTAGCCATTGTCAAAAACCTGGTCGCCCATAACGGCACCAAACGAGGCGCCTTCTGGTAGATACGGGGAGGGGTATGAATCATTACCGACAAGTTACATTAGTGGGCCGTTATGCTAGTTATTCGTCCCGTTTTGGAGGTAAGGAAGGCTGATTTTGGACGAGATTGGCTCTGAATTGGGACTTAGGCGCTGATTCTCGGCCCCTTTGGTACTGTAATGCGGATCGAACGACCTATATTTCGCCACCAAAACGGCTGAAAAATCGCCGGTCTTTGTGCTTTCACCCGTGAAAATAAGTAGCATAGCGGCCAACTATTATCTTGGTGCCCCACCCCGCCACCACATCTGATACAAGAGCTACACTATGGGCCGCCGCAGTCCCAGGTCAGAGCCGGCGGGGTACCTACACGCAGGGTATCAAGGCAAAGCACGATCTTCTCGTCCCGGTGGAACTATGGGAGGCTGCACATGCAAGAACTTCTGTAACTCGAGGTAGACTCGCACAACATGCCGGCGGCCGGAGGTACTCGTTATGGCCTGCTTACCTGCACCTACTGCGGAGGAAAGTTGCACATCCATCCAAGGTCGAACGGTGAGGCCCGCGTTTATTGCTACAGACTTGGACAAGGCGTATCGACGGAATGCCAACAGTACGGGGCTAAGCTCGCGCAGTACGAAGCTTAGATCGAGCAGTACCTCACCCGTTTGAGTCTGCCGACCAACTATGTTGACCTTGTCTTGGAGTGTTACCGGAGAGAAGTTGCGGATGCGGCCGGGTTCGAACCATCACTTACTACTTTTTGGCGGTCAAGCTGTATAAACTGCAGGAAATTGTTGATCCTACACTGCTGCTGCCTATCAAGAGAAGTCACGATAGATATTCTGTCCCATGACACACATTCCCGCGGAACAATGGAAAGAAGTGGCTCAGTGAAACGCAAAGGCACCATGTTGTCTCACATGAAACTGTGAGAAAGATCCTTAAGATCTACACTGGTGAGCGCGCTTAGCTTTGCAGTACCGTATTTAGTGGTAGTGAACCTAGTTTTGGGGCGCAGGATCTTACGCCACTGCGCAGAACCCCAATGTACGTGGATGATGATCTCTTCCTGCAGCCGCCAACCAGTAAGCTGGTAGTGGGAGCTACTGTTCAACGAGCTTCTGGTGCAAGTAAAACCGTGAAGGTGCTGCCGGAGCCCTCGACCGATTCAACGGTGATCTCACCGCCGTGCAGTTCAGTGAGGCGCCGCACAATGGCCAAGCCGAGACCGCTGCCCCGCTCGCCCCCGGTGCCCGGCGTACTCATGTTCTTGAAATGAGCAAACAACTGCGACAGTCTGTCCGCCGGAATACCGATGCCGGTGTCTTGTACAATCACAGCTACTCTGTGTCCCTGTTTCTGCACCGTTAGGAAAACTTGACCTCCAGGAGGCGTGAATTTGATCGCGTTCCCCAGCAAATTGCTGATCACCTGGTAGAGCCGATCATAGTCAGCCTGAACATGAGGCTCCTCACTGGCGGTCTCCAAGCTTATGGAGATCGACTTGGCTTCGGCGCGCACTCGCATGTCATCGAGGGCGGTCTGAGCGACCTCACTGAGCAGCAATCGGGTAGTCTGTAAGCTTATCTGGCCCGTGTTGGCCAGGGCAAGATCGGCGAGGTCTCTCAGCAGTACCAGGAGCCTATCGGTGGCATCGGAGATGGCACGAACATGACGTGCAGGGTCAACGTTGCTCCCTGGCTTCTGCCTCATCAGTAACTGGGCTGAAAGGCGAATCGTAGTGACAAGCCCGCCTATGTCATGGGAGGTCACGGCCAGCAGTTCGTCCTTCAGACGATCAAGGGCCTGCAAGCGGAGGTTAGCTTCAGCAAGCTGCGCGTTTGCTTCCTCGGCTGCCCGGCGCGCCAGCAGCAACTCCTCTTCATAGCGCTCACGCTGTCGCATTGGGACAAGAACTACGCTGTACTCGAGGCCTCCTGCAGTATGCAACTGCACACCGTTGACGAGTACCGGTATTTCGTCCCCTTTAGTGGTGTGTAGCGTGAGGTAAAGCTCCTCGCAGTGCCCACTCAGCTTTAGCAGTGGAAAAAGGTGTGTCTGGTAGAAAACCTTCCCACCAACGGAGAGGAGCGTTTCGAAATGCTTGCCGCTTAGCTCACTGGTTCTGACTCCTAGCCAACTAGCGAGAGTGCTGTTTGCTCGCAGCACGATACCGTCTTCAGCTAGGGTTACGAAGCCGCAAGGCGCGGTATCGAGCAGATTGTCAATCATTTCGCGAGTGCAATATTAAATGGCTCGGAGGGCGACCGAACTGCCGAGGTACTCTTTTATGGCCTCAACCGTTTCCTCGGGGTGGCTCATGTGCGGGCAGTGTCCAGTGGCACGTAGCACACGAAGAGTACTATTGGATAGGTGTCTGTGCAGGTAATCGCCTACCTCAAGAGGGGCTATGGCGTCGTCGGAGCACTGCAGTATTAGAGAAGGGATGGTCAAATTCGGCAGATCGTCGCGGTTATCGGAGAAAAATGTTACTTCGGCAAAACGGCGCGCCGTTACGGGGTCGGTAGAGCAGAAGCTCTGCTCTAGTTCGGCTGATAGCTCCTGCCGCTCCGGATTTTTCATGATCACGGGTGCTAGATAGCTTGTCCAGCCCAGATAGTTCCTGTCCATCAAATCGAGCAGACCCTCAATATCCGCGCGCTCGAACCCGCCTAGGTAATCGGGAAGGTCATTTAGGTAGCGGGGAGTGGGACCCAACAGAATAAGTCGGTCGAAGTACTCCGGCTTGCGAATCGCTGCCAGCACTCCGATCATGCTGCTGACCGAGTGGCCAACGAAAATGACGTCATGCAGGTCGAGGGCTTCACAGACATCAAGCACATCCTGTGCATAGCCATCAAGAGAGCTATAGCGCTGGGGGACATACGCGCTCAGGTCCGACTTTCCTGCGCCTACATAGTCAAACAGGACGAGCTTATAGTCGTCCCTGAAGTAAGGAGTCACAAAGCGCCACATGTTCTGGTCGCAGCCAAAACCATGAGCGAATAGCATCGGCTGAGTTCCGTCGCCAAGAATTCTCACGTTATTGCGTCGCAGAATATCTTGGGTCATATTTTCCTCACGTGACTCTATTTCCATCAAATCGAGGCTGTTCCCTAATGTATATGTGAAAGATTGATCTGCTGTCCGAACTCAGCGCTTGCCATATCAAGCCTGTGGATCGCCAGGGGCTCATCGACTTCACCGCACAGCCGAACTATGCCTCGGAGTATATCACATCCCAGCTGCTCCCACAAGATTTCTGTCTCAACGCGGTCTTGCTGTGTGCCTAGATCCAGCGAAGTGTAGTGTGACACACCAAGCGGCATATGTCGCCGCCGGTGTAGGCCTGTGGTGCGAAGACTTACGCACTCATGCTCGCTCGGCACGTTCTGTGCTAACCTGATGTGAAAGCGCAGAAGCGACAAGGTGACGAACCCGCGCTTACCACCTTTGTGGAACAGCCGTGGATTGTGCTGGAGAGACCTGAAATCGTGGGTGAGCCCAACCAATCAGAATAAAAAGCCCTACCAAAAGGTAAAGCTTTCCGACGGAAGCAACGGGACTCGCACCCTCCTGAAAGAAACATGGAGGATTCTACTTGGAGCTCCATGAACAGCAAGACACGTCCACTAGCCGCAATTGCAAAGCTCTCAGTCGAATACCTTAAGATCGGCGAGCAGAAGTTGCCAAGCGTCATGCCACTGGCGAGAGCCTTCGACAACCAGCAAGGCACGTATGCTGTCTCACACGAAGCGGTGCGGCAGGCTTTCAAGGGACATAGGAAGGAGCGTGGCATGAGGATTAAGATTAGTTGATCTGCTGGAGGATCATCACATCGTGAGGGGCCAATATGATAGTGCCTACTATAGGATCTATCGATGACTGATGCGAGAAAATGGGGCCATGAGTTCCCGGACAACATTGATCTTTACCCCGCTGGCTCCGAACTGGACTGCCTTCTCGCAGAGCGCGTGCTGGGAGCGACGATAGGGCGATATAAGGAATGGACCGGGTATGAGAATGTGGTGGCCACTGACCTGGACGGCGCGACCTTCTATATCATGCTGTCGCCGCACTCTGTATATGGGGCGGTACCGCTCTGGAATCCCTCAGGCAACATTTCAGATGCACATATACTGGTTCGATACCTGTACATGCACTCCGAATACCAAAGTATAACTGAAGAGGGCAGCGATGAGGATGGATATTCCGCCACCTTATGGGCGCACCGGCCTCGTAATCGTGCCCCAGCAGGTATGAGAGTAGAACCCGGAGACGAGCGTCAGCTGGTGGAACTCTCCAGCGTCAGGGGATCTGGGCCGACGCAGGCGCTTGCTGTATGTCGTGCAGTTTATAAAGCGTCTGCTTGCATGAGACCCCGCCCGGTGGATAACAAGTAACAGCCTCTAGCGAGGGACATGTTGGAAATCTACGCGCCCCGGTTGCCCCGAATCGGCGCCTAACACTTGGCACACTTATTGCATCACAGGGGAGCGCGGCAGCCAGTGCCTGGCCTGGCTTGCCCTCAACTAAGCAGGGGGCACTGTTAGTGTCGCTGTGGCGTGCTTTTGCACCATAGCGGGGAAGGTGAAAGAGTGAAACAGGGAGGACAGCCTAATGGCATTTAATGATGATTCGAAGTTAGACCCGTCGCAGGTCGAGGACCGACGCGGCGTAGGTGGCACTGCCATCGCCGTCGGCGGCGGGGGGCTCGGTTTGGTGGTTCTGCTTGTGGCGCTTTTTCTAGGTGTCGACCCGTCAAGCCTGGGAACCTCGTCACCGCCGCCGGCATCACAAGGTACTGCCGTCACGAGCAGCCTCGAGGAGCAGTGCCGGACGGGCGCTGATGCCAATGCGCGTACCGACTGTCGCGTTGTGGGCTTTGTCAACAGCATCCAGGCGTACTGGACTGACGAATTTTCTCGTCGGGGCCAGCAGTATACTCCTGCCAAGCTCGTGCTCTTCACCGGTGCAACATCAGCGGGCTGTGGTTACGCTAGCGCCGCAGTGGGACCCTTCTACTGCCCGGAGGATAGGCAAGTTTATATAGATCTGAGCTTCTTCGACGAGCTACATACGCGTTTTGGTGCTCAGGGCGGCGAGTTCGCCGAAGGGTACGTGGTGGCGCACGAGTATGGCCATCACATTCAGGACCTGACCGGTAGGCTGGATGCGTCGGCCGGTTCGAGCGCTACCGGGCCAAATAGCGGCTCCGTGCAAACAGAACTTGGTGCCGACTGTCTGGCGGGCGTCTGGATAAAGCACGCCACTGATACCGGCTATTTAAATCCGGTGACGGACGCGGAAGTAGCCCAGAGCCTGGATGCAGCGGCTGCCGTGGGCGATGACCGTATTCAGCAAGAAACCCAGGGCGAAGTCTCGCCGGAATCGTGGACACATGGGTCGTCCCAGCAACGCCAGACGGCATTGAAGAACGGGATACAATCGGGCGACATGGCTACGTGCCTGGCGCCTTAGCAATAAGTCGGCCTATATAATGACGTGCGTAACTATCCTGACAATTGATCAGGCTGAGTAGCCTGTCGTGAAGTGGATGGCGGTTGGGCCTTTATCTGTAATGCAGAGCCCATGTCCGTCACAGGTGCGGCTCCGCCGAGTATCGGAGTTGCTGCCGGTATGGGGTCCAGGTTTGTGCAGGCCGGTATTGGGCAAGGAAAAAGCTCTACCTTTTGGTAGAGCTTTCCGGCGGAAGCGACGGGATTCGAACCCGCGATCTCGGCCTTGACAGGGCCGCATGTTAGGCCGCTACACCACGCCTCCAGACTAACCCTGCTATATTACCATACCGTGCGCGAAAGTGTCAAGGAAACGACGCCCCGCAGAGCTAGCTGCGCCGACCGCTGCGGTAGGCAAAATAACCTATGCCGCCACCCACAATTATGGCGAAAAAGCCGACCCACGCCCAGAAAATATCGCCCGTCATAACGCTGCCCGGCAGGATATTCACTCCCTGCAAGAAAAAGACAACCCCCATCAATATTAAGATTGCCGCCACCGCGTAAAGTGTATATTTCAACCTGTTACTCCTATCTTCCCGCTGGCTGTAAACAGCTTCGGGCATTGCCACCCTATCTCGTCATCAGCCCTTACCAGGATACGCCTGTTGAGCGGGCAAACCTCGCAGCGTGCCTTTGGACGGCAGATATTCTTGCCGTGAACGATAATCAGGGCATGGTATTCGTTGAAGAGAGCGGGGTCGTGGGGGAGGTTGTCCATGAAGATCGACCGTAGCTCTTCGTATCCTGCGGTTGGTCTTGCCAATCCCCACCGCGAAGCCAATCTCAGCGCATACGCATCAGCTATAAATGTAGCGCGGCCCAGCCCATAGAGCAGAATAGCATCGGCGGTTTCCGGTCCGATCCCCCACAACCTGAGCAGTTCCTCTCGTAATACGCTCGTACTCTCCCGAGAGTTTGCAAACTTCTCCACGCCGCCCCTGTTCGCGACATATCCTGCAAGCCCCCTTAGAGTTCGCGGTTTGCTAGCGAAGAACCCCGTTGGGCGCAGCACCTCAGCTAGCTTATCGTCCGGCATACTCAGGAATATATCAGGATTGCTCAGACTATCGAGGCCCCACGCCGCGATCATATTACCCAGCGAAAGCTCCACATTGGTCCAGGTGGTGTGCTGCGTTAGCACCGCCCCGAGCATGATCTCCCATGTGCTGCCCGTGTGCGAGGGCCACCACGCTTGCGGGCCGTATTCTCCGCGTAGAGTATTGTAGATTGCCATCAGCAGGTCGCCCAGCGGCGTAAGCTCGCCCCTACTGCCCATCGCTGACGACATCACCGAGGGTTGCCCCGCTCACCCGGGCAAGCACCGCCGGATCGATAGGAAAGAGGGCATCATGCGCGCCCGCAGCGGCGTATATGACAGGCCAGCGCAACAGGCGGTTGTCCATCAGCTTCCGCAATGGCGTGGCATGTCCCAGCGGCGGCACGCCACCAATCGCATACCCGGTAACGCGCCGAACTTCCTCGACGGGTGCCATCTTTAGCGATTGCGCACCCACCAGAGCAGCCACCCTTGCCGTATCAACTCGCCTGTCGCCGCCGCATATAACCAGCAACGGCTCGCCATCAGCCATGAAAAGGAGCGACTTGGCAATTGCTCCTACATCGCAGCCCACAGTCTGGGCCGCCTCTATTGCCGTGCGTGTGCTATCCGACAGCCGCACGACCTTCACGTCAACGCCGGCCTCATGCAAAGCCGCCTGCACCCGTTCTGGCCCACTTGCCATGATTTGTATGTCTCCTCTAATCTCAAGCGTACAGGCAGTACTGTATCACGCAGCCGCCCGTCTGACAAGATACATGCACCACTCGAGGCCCACAGCAAGAAAGGAACGCTACTTGCTCTATACCTGAGTGGGTATAGCCCGTAAAGCGACAACAGACATAAGGAGGCCCATAGATGTCCGACCAGCGCATGAACGCATCCGACCAGGGAACGCAGCCCGATAGCGGCAGCGCGCCCAACGACCAGGTAGCCGCCGAGGCCAACGCCGGCAAGCACCGCAGCGCTCCCCAAAGTAGCGGCACCCAGCCCCTGAGCCATGTCCCCGACAACGACGAGCATGGAGGTCACGGCTGGGACAACACAGGACGCGACAACATCGAGAGCATTAAGGGATAACTATTCCTGCTAAAGTAACAAGCAATAAAGCTCTGTCTACCTTTGCGACAGAGCTTTTGCGTTACACCAATTCGATATATTCAGGCGGCACAGAATCAACCAGCCAGACGCCATTGTCCGACCTGTAGAACTTATGCCCATCATTATGCATCTCCGACGCCCGCACTTTGAAGACAGCAGGCCGTCCATGCCGCGCACCCACGTTCCGTGCCGTTTCCATTTCAGCCGAGAGATGTACATGATGGCGAGACATCTTCTTGAGCCCTTCGCGCCGGAGCGTCTCGACTAGGTGCTGCGCTGTGCCGTGATAGAGCACGTCGGGCGGCTTCACAGGATCAAGCTGCAAGTCTACATCGACCGAGTGGCCCTGGTTAGCACGAATCAGCCTGCCCGTTGGGTCGAACGAGAAGCGCTGCTTGTTGTTGCGCTTAACCACTTCCTCCAGTTCTTCCCGGCTAATTGGCATATTGTGAGAGGCGCACGCCGCGAGAAGCTCATCAACATCCACCCAGCCGCCGGGCGCGAGGTTAATGCCCAGGCGCTCAGGCTGGTGTCGCAGATGCTTGCTCAGGTACTTGCTGGTCTTAACCAGGCGCGCGTCGTCCATCTTATTCGTTGAGGGCGGGCAGGACCACGTTCACCAATTGCTCCAGCCCCGTGAAATCAGGCAGGCCCGTTGTACCCATCATGAAGTAATCAACGCCAAGATCCATGAATGCACGCATTTGCTCGATCACCTGCTCTGTCGTGCCCGCGATGCCGCCCGCCTGCGGTGGACGGTCGCCAATCAGCTTCTTCAACGCTTCCTCGGTGGGAGCGACCGTGCAGCCGCCAAACCAGGTCCGGCGCAACGTGCCGGGGTCGCGTCCGATCTCGGCGCAAGCACGCTCGCACACGTCAACCATGCTGCGGTAATCCTCCAGCGTGGTCCATGACACATTCCACCAGTCAGCCTGCCGCGCCGCCACCCCGATCATCTTCGGCTTCATCGCGCCAATCATAATCGGCGGCAGCGGGTCTGGCTTGGGTTCGCAATATGCTTCGATCACTCTATAGTGCTCGCCCTCGAATGTAGCGCGCTCCTCAGTCCAGAGCGCCTTTATCACGCGCACATACTCCTCAAGCTGCTCCACACGTACGCCCGGCGAAGGGAAATCGTAGCCGTATGCCGAGTATTCGTCCTCTTTCCACCCCGCGCCGAGTCCCAGGATAAAGCGGCCGCCCGTCAAGAATTGCAGGGTCGCGCTCATCTTTGCCACCAGAGCAGGGTTGCGGAACGATTGGCAAAGCACAGCCTGTCCAACGTTCAGGTCCGTATGCCGCCCGGCCATATAGGTTATAGTCGTCCAGCTTTCCAGCAGGTCGCGGTCATCAAACTGCAAGTGATCGACGAACCACGTCGAATCGAACTTACCCCGGATCATTTCGAGGCCGCGCTCCATAACCTCGATGTGGCGGCCTCGATTGCCTCCCGCCGACATGCCGCTGGGCATCGCCCAGCCGAATTTCACTGGTGTCATATCATCTCCTGCTATGGCGCGCAGCCGCGCCGGGTTGTATAGTTAGGATAGCATAAGTAGTGCCTACAGCCTACAGCACGTTCGTGGGTAAATGTTCAGCGTAGGGGTGGAGCAATGTAACAGCTCAAAACCTGGCCAATGCTGTAGAATCAGCACGTGTCCAAACCGCTAATATCCGACGAGCTGTGGAGGTCATCGAAAGAATGGAGAAGCATCCGTCTGAAATCAAACCGGAAACGTGGCTCGTCTCAGCAGGCCGCGCTTCCGAGCCTGGCGCACCGCTGAACGTGCCGCTGATCCCTGCATCCAACTTCATAATCGGCAGCGGACGTGAGTACGCGCGCGATGGTGGTACTCCCACCTGGGAAGCACTAGAAGAAATCGTCGGCGGACTTGAGTCCGGCAAGGCCGTAGCGTTCGCCTCCGGCATGGCTGCCATTGCTGCAGTGTTTGATCAACTCCCGGCCGGTGCCGTTGTGGTGATGCCGGATGATTGCTATCAAGGTGTTGCAGGTTTGGTCGCGGCGGGCGCTGAAAAACAGCGTTGGTCGGTGCAGCGCGTGGCGGTGGACGACACAGCCGCCTGGATTCGCTCCTGCGACGTCGTTGACCTGATCTGGCTTGAATCGCCCTCGAACCCACTCCTCGCGGTAGCGGATCTGGAGGCTATCTGCGCAGCACCACGCAAGCCCGGAGCGATCGTAGCCGTGGACAACACCTTCGCCACGCCGTTGAATCAGCAGCCACTCTACTTCGGTGCAACGGTGTCGTTGCAATCGGCAACCAAGTTCATCGGCGGTCACTCCGACTTATTAGCAGGGGTCGCCACGACGAAAGACGATACACTATGGCATGCCCTCCGGAAGTCTCGCGAGTTAACCGGCGCGACGCCAGGAACGCTCGAAGCCTTTCTTGCCGTGCGCGGCGCGAGAACGCTCGCGCTTCGCTTAGCGCGGGCGCAGCACACAGCCATGATGCTTGCGGAACGGCTTGAGCGGCACCCGCTGGTCACGTGTGTCCGGTATCCAGGTTTGCCCTCCCACCCCACGCATGCTATTGCCAGGCGCGTGCTCAAGGGGTTTGGAACTATCATTTCGTTCGATCTGCGTGGAGGTGCTGAGTTTGCTGACGGTGTCTGCCGAAACGTCAGGCTCATCCGCCATGCTACCAGTCTTGGAGCAGTGGAATCAACGATAGAACGAAGAGCGGCGATCCCAGGACAGGGACACCTTCCACCCTCTCTGCTACGGCTCAGCGTTGGTATTGAGGACGCCGACGATCTCTGGGTCGATCTGGACTCCGCAATAGGCTCTGCTACGCCATGACATTGTTGACAGTTTAGTGCATGTTTCGAGACTTCACCTGGGAAAATTGGAGTAGATAAGGGCGCATCCGAGAAACAGCGCACCGTTGGCCCGGCAAACCGATAGCATATATCACCCGGCACACAGGGAGGCACAATGACCACGAGCACACATATGATGACAGGTATTGATACAGCATGGGTACGAGCGCAGTTCCCGTCCCTTGCACTGGAGATGGGCGGCACTCCTGTACTCTACCTCGATAACCCCGCGGGCACGCAGGTTCCGCAGAGCACAATCGACGGCATCACAGCCTACCTGACCACCGCTAACGCCAACCAGCACGGCCCGTTTCTTACCAGCCAGCGCACCGACGTGGTGATAGAGCGTGCGCGCGCAGGCATGGCAGCGTTCCTGGGCGCGGAATCCTCTCGCCAGATTGCTTTCGGGCCGAACATGACCACCCTCACCTACGCGATCAGCCGGGCTATGGGCCGCACGTTCGCTCCCGGCGACGAGGTGATCGTGACCGATCTCGACCACGACGCCAACATCACTCCATGGATGGACCTCGCTGAACGCGGCGTGGTGGTTCGGCGGCTGCCTGTGCACCTTGAGGATTGCACCCTCGACATGGACGCCCTGGCCGCCATGCTTTCGCCAAAGACCCGCCTTGTAGCCGTGACCTATGCGTCGAACGCGGTCGGAACAGTCACCGATATCGCCGCTATCGCGCGCATGGCTCATGCTGTGGGTGCGCGCCTGTGGGTGGACGCCGTTCATTACGGGCCGCACGGTCCAATAGATGTGCAGGCGCTCGATATTGATTACCTAGTCTGTTCTGCCTACAAGTTCTTCGGGCCGCACATCGGCATATTTTACGGGAAGGCCGATCTGCTCGAAGAGCTAAACTCCTACCACCTGCGTCCCGCCCCACACAATGTGCCCGAACGCTTCGAGACAGGCACCAAGAACCATGAGTGCCTGGCGGGTCTGAACGGCACGTTCGATTACCTGATCGCCCTTGCCAACCGCCAGACCTCCGCACCATCCCTCGACGATACCGACCTCCGGACCTCACTTCTCCAGGCCATGACCTCTATACGCGCACATGAGGCAACCCTCAGCGCCGCTATGCTCGAAGGTCTGGCAACGGTGCCTCGCCTGCGCATCTATGGCATCACAGATCCCGCCCGTCTGCATGAGCGTGTGCCAACCTTCGCCATCAACCTCGAGGGCATGTCAGCTACCGCTGTCTCCGAGGCCCTGGGCGCGAAAGGTATCTTCTCCTGGTCGGGTAACTACTATGCTCTTGACATAATGGAGCGTCTGGGCCTGCAGGACACCGGCGGCGCAGTCCGCGTTGGTGCCGTCCACTACAACACCCTCAACGAAATCGACAGGCTAGTTGAGACGTTGAAGGGCGTGTAGTCCGTACTGCATAGTTGTCAGTTGTCAGTCGTCAGTTACGACCGCCGACGGCAGACGGTCGACCGCCGTAATACCGACAACTGACAACTACGGAGTACGCAGCCCTATTCCCTCGACAACAACCTGTACACCAGCGCGGTAGTCCAACTGTAGAGCATGATGAAAAATGCTTGCATCACCTTCTGGTTGGTGGGCACTTTCTCAGCGGGTGGCGCTATGCCCATGGCGGGCACCAGGACCAGGGCCGCTGTGGTCATCACGCCGCCGAGCAATGTCCCGTGTACCACAAACGGCAAGTGCAATATATGCTGCATGACGCCGTAATACACTCCCCACCCAACTCCATACCCCCAATGCAGGGCCTGGGCTGCCGCTTCTTGTTCTTGCTTGTTTAGCTTTGTGTCGAACGCGCCCTTCGCTATCTTTTGAGCCAGTTTCTTGGGCGGCTCGTTCTGCTTGGCTTTGGCGGGCGGTTCAGGTGCATCTATGCCCATCTGCCTGAGCAGTGTTGGCCCAAGCTTGACAGCGGCGGTCAACACAATTGTGCCTGGTACCCCCGCTATCCCGCCCTTGACTGCGTCAGAGAGCAGGTTCTCTTTCTTCTTCATGCGGTCATCCCCCTCTACGTAATCGAGGCGCAGTGTGACACTTTCAGCGACCTCACGGCTCACAATCAAGCTAGAGCAATGAAAGTGCCATGGCAAAGCACGTCCGTCGTCAGTCTTCAGTACGTTGCTAATACTTCTAAAGCAGGTTGACCCATTGCCGGGCAACGGATATGCTCACTCAGATGCTCGCGGCCTCTGCCTACCTGCAATAAAGTGGAGTAATATGTCTGCCCAATCGCAAGTAAAAGCTACCTTTAGCGCCCTTATTCCGCACCCTTCAGAGTTACGCTTCCTCCTGCTGCCAACAGAAGGTGGGTGGGCCTTGCCCTCCTGTAACCCTGAAGAATCGTATTCGGCGCAGGTCACCGAGCTGAACAGGGCTATGCACGAGCAGCTTGGCATCAACGTAACAACCCTGCATTGCGCTTACCTTTCCCGTGATGAAGAGGTGAACAAGGAAGTAAATGCACTCTTCACCATGGAAAACCATAGCCCCGATTGGTCACCCCCGAAGGGCGCGTGCTGGGCTGGACGCGACGATCTCGCCTCACTCTCACTGGTGCCCGAATGGCAGCGCCCGGTTATCGAAGAGTGGCTCACCGAAGAGGATAGCGGCCGCGTGCCCCCTTTGCGAGCGCCCTGGTCGAGGAAAGGCTGGCTGCACACAGTAACAGATTGGACACGAACCGAACTTGCCGCGCATAACATCGCCCTCACTGGCCCGATGGAGCAAATCAAACACTGGGACATCTCTTCTGTCTGGCGCGCACCTACTAACGGTACTGATGTCTACTTCAAGGCTACGCCTGCCATCTACGCGAGCGAGCCAAGCATGACCGCCGAGCTTGCAAAATTGTTCCCGGAACATATACCTGCGCCTCTCGCCATCGCCACCTATCCCGACCAGGGCTGGATGCTTCTTGGCCGGTTCGACGGCGAGGTAATCTGGGAGCAGACTACGGGCCAGAAGGAAGACGCCCTGCGCCTGTTGGCCCGCATGCAAATCAAGAGCGTGCAGCGTATCGACGAATTGTTCGCCGCTGGCTGCTTCGACCGACGGCTCGACAAAATGACCGCCCAGATCGCCGATCTCATCCATGATGACGCAGCACTGGAGAGGTTCGAGGAAAGCGAGCGCCTGCAGCTGCGGTCTCACTTGCCCCAGATAACCGAAACGTGTGCGTCGCTTGCTGCCGGACCTGTGCCTCAGGCGCTTGTGCATGGCGATTTTCACAGCGGTAATATCGCGATCGGCGATAGCGGCTACATAATATTCGATTGGACGGACGGCTGTGTAAGCCATCCCTTCTTTGATATGCTCACATTCCTCAAGCCGAATGCTGACGATTTCCAGCATCTGCGCGATGCTTACCTCGAAGAATGGTCGGCTTTCGGTTCCCCGCAAGAATTGCTCTCCACCTACAACGCTGCCTGCAAACTCGGCGGCCTCCATCACGGTCTCAGCTATCATGCCATCAACGTCACCGTCGAAGCCTCAATGAAAACCGAGATAGAGGGCGCCATGGAGTACTTCATGCGCCGCTATCTCGCTGACTAACGACCCCCTTCGGCGTGGGCCGAGGCTCAGGTGTCGGGTGTCAGGGGTCAGGGGCGAGTTGATGCACTGTGCCGCTTACTCTCTAAGCACAGCACAGTGCAAACCTCAAAAGAATCTCAGCGAACCTCTGCGCTCTCTGCGCTCTCTGCGGTGAGTCCGTAAACCCCTGACACCCAACACCCGACACCTGACCCCACGCAGTACGTAGTACACAATTATCACCAATAGTAAACAAAACTAACAGAAACAAGACGGCTGTCGGCTATGGCATGTAGTTTGCCTTGCCATCCTACTTGCTGACCGGCACGGACCAAGAACGAGTGCATCCCGTCCGTGGGATGTGCTGCTAGAATCGCCAGCCGGAACTCGAGCAGGAGGATGAAACCGACATGAACACTAACGAGTCAAATTCTGACAACGGCATTACCAACATCAATGCTGACAGAGGTTCAAAGGATACCGTGCAGCTTCCCCTGGTTGAAGGGAACACTTCCAACAAGGGCCGCTCGGCCAAATCCAGTGGCAAAGACAGTACTGGCTCGGGTGCCGAGAAAATAACCGGCCAGGTGCAGGAGACAGCAGGCCAGGTGATCGGGCAGGCCCAGGAAACCGCAGGCAAAGTGGTGGACCAGGTCCGTGAATCCGCTTCTTCTCAGATATCTACACAGAAGGACCGCGCTGCCGAGACAATAGGCACACTGGCCGGGGCTATTCGTGACACAGGTACTCAACTGCAGGAAAAGGATCAGGGTACGCTCGCCGAATACACCGGCAAGGTGGCCGACCAGATAGAGCAGTTCTCGAACTACTTGCAGAACAAGGACATGGGGGACATTGTTGCGGAAGTGGAGCGTTTCGCACGCCGCCAGCCTGCCATCTTCCTTGGGGGCGCTTTCGCGCTTGGTATGCTCGGTGCTCGCTTCCTGAAAAGCTCAACCCCGCAGGCACAGCCTCAGTATGGCGATACCTCACAGAACTGGAGCACGCAGCCATACTCAGCGGGCTATTACTCCGGGCAGCCAAGCAGTCGTGTAGGCTATTACTCCGGACAGCAAAGCACCGGCACCGACTATTCCTCGGGCCGTCAGGGCATGAGCACAGGCTCTTACTCTGAGCAAGCAAGCGACGGCGACGGCTATTCTTCCGGATCCACGCCCACTGGCTATTCCTCCATTACTGAAGATGCACCTCTTCATGGTGAGCGCGACTTGGAATCAACTGATATGGAGGGTTAGCGATGAACCAGCAAAAGGAAGATCGCTCCATCGGCGAGTTATTCGCACAGCTTGCCAAGGAGACGAGCACACTTGTACGGCAGGAAGTTACCCTCGCTAAGACCGAAATGTCGCAGAAGGCGAGCGAGGTCGGCAAGCAGGTCGGTTTCCTTGCCGTAGGAGGTGCGGTTGCATATGCCGGTCTGCTGGCGATCATCGCCGCCATCGTCATTGCGCTGGCGAGCCTAGGTCTACCATGGTGGCTATCCGCCCTCATAGTAGGTGTGGTTGTGGCAGCCGTTGGCTATTTCCTCGTACAGCGAGGACTGAGCGCACTGAAGAGGCAAAATATGGCCCCTCAACAAACCATTGACACCATCAAAGAAGATGCAGAATGGGTAAAGGAGCAGGTGAGATGAGGCAGAACGACGGACAAATTGATAACGATGATAATGCCGGGATTTCGTACGATGCCGGGTCTATGGATAAGGCGGGAACATTAGGCAGCGATTCATCCGGCATCCCCGGTGATGTGAACACCACAAATACATGGGGCAACGTAGACGCTGTCGCCGACCTTGGTGCTTATGATACCCCGCCCGGAGTAAGCAAGACGGTCTACGGAGTAGTCGATGTCAACACCGCGAATGCCGAGCTTGATACGGATTTAGCCAACTACTCCGGCTCTGGAACAGATTACCAGGGCATAGGGAGAGGGGAGACCATACGCGATGTCACGCCTTCTGTATCGGGAGACGAGAGTGGCGATACTTCGTCGGAAGATCCGGAAGCTATTCGCGCCGACATCGAGCAGACTCGCGCTGAGCTTACTGACACCATCAACGCGATCCAGGAAAAACTCAATCCACAGACGCTGATGGAGCAAGCTAAAGACACCTTACAAGATGCCACAGCCGGCATTCTGGACAATGCAAAAGAGACGGTGCGCGACGCTACCGTCGGGAGGGTAGAAGAAATGGTAAGTAACGCAACAGACACCGCGAAAAATACAGGCACTAACATCATGGACCTTATCAAGCAAAACCCGTTGCCCGCCGCGGCAGTCGGTATTGGTCTTGGTTGGCTCTTCACTCGCAACAAGGGTAATTCTTCGGATAACCGCGCCATGTACCAGCCGCAGAGCTATGGCCGCCAGGGTTATGCCAACAGCTACGGCGGCCAGGCCTACTCTGACAAAGGCTATTCGCGTGCCGAGATGATGTCCGGCGAAACCGGCTCGGATAACATCATAGAGCAGGTGATGAATGGCATCAAGAATAATCCTGTGCCATCTGCGGCTGCGGGGCTTGGCCTGAGTTGGCTGCTTATGAATCGCCAGAATAGCTCAGGCAGCCAGAGCACCATGCATAGGCAGCCCAGCACCTACCAGCAGTATCGTGCGACCTATCTCTCAGACGGCCAGCCATACGGGGAGCAGGGTGGCGGCGTTGGCGATAAGGTGGGCCAGGTTGCAGGACAGGTGGGCGACAAGGCCGGCGACATTGCCGATACAGTGGGCGAAACCGTCGGCTCCATCGCGGGACAGGTAGGCGAGAAGGCCGGCGATATCGCGAACAGTGTTACCCAAACGGCAGGCAACGTGGCCGGCGGTACGGGCGATATGGCAGGCAATATCATGAGGACTATATCGGAGAACCCTGTGCCTTCTGCCCTCGCGGGTGCGAGCATCGCGTGGCTTATTATGAAGAACAACTCTTCAGCGCAGCAGACCATGCAGAAGGCGACTCATGTAGTCGGCGATGTCGCGAGCACTACAGGCAACAAAGTCGGTGATGTGGCGGGAGCCGCAGGTGACGCCGTTGGCACAGTAGTTGGCGCAGCGGGAGATGCTGTAGGCAACGTAGCCGGAGCCGCCGGCGATGCCGTTGGTAATGTGGCAGGCACCGTGAAGGACACGACCACCCAGGCGCAGAGCCAGCTTCATCGTATGCTTCTCTCCAACCCCCTGGCTGTGGGAGCTATGGCCGCAGCGGTAGGCGCAGCCGTAGGTCTGGCTATCCCGGAGACACCCCAGGAGCACCAGCTAATGGGCCAGGCCCGGGATACTCTGCTCGACAAAGCACAAAATGTCGCGCAGGACGCCATGCAGAAGGTTCAGCAGGTCACAGACGAAGCAGGCCGCACAATCCAGGAAGAAGCCCGCTCCCAGGGCCTAACCCAGTAGCAACCGACCCCACAGAGCCGCCCTTTAAGCAACAGGGCGGTCAAACAAAGATGGCCTCCAGCGTAAAGCTGAGGCCATCTTTGTCTGTGCGTTTACTCTCAGCCATATACAAGGAGGTGCCGAGGAACCACCTGCCGAGATCTTACGAGTGTCCCTGAGTCCTTCATCAAGAATAGATAACCCCCTCGCTCCGCGAAGCAAGGGCCATGTTGGGAGGGGTGAGTTCCTATTCTACCCAACCAACAGGGGTTGACAGGGTCCTCCCTGTCCGGGGTATGGGGCTGTCCCTCATCTGCCCTTTCTAATTAAGAAGCCGCATCTCCACGCGAAGCGGGGGCGGGTGTCCGCCACCTACCCAACCAACAGGGGTTGACAGGGTCTCCCTGTCCGGGGGTATGGGGCTGTCCCCCATCTCCTAACCAATCAAGAAAAGCCCCCTTTCCACGCGAAGCGGGGAGAGGGGGTTGGGGGTGAGGGGTCTTCGCAAACCCCTCTGTAGGCGGCGTCTTCGTCGGCAACCCAAGTCAGTTATTACAAGGCTGTCAGCCTAAATCCCGTATATCGGCCTGAACTTCCCTCGCACATACTCGATCCATGCTCGCGTGTTCACCGGCTCACCGGTTATCCGCACAGCAAGCTCGTTCGCGTTGAACTTACGCCCGTGTTGGTAGACGTTCGTTTGCAGCCACTGCAGCAAGTCCGAGAAGTGTCCCCTCGAAATATCATCATCGAGGTTAGGCATATCCTTGTGCGCCTGCGCGAAAAGCTGCGCCCCTATCACATTACCCAGTGTATAGCTCGGGAAGATGTAGGGACCACCCCACGCCCAGTGAATATCCTGCAGCACACCGGCCGCTGCCCTTGGAGGCGTGAGGCCAAAATACTGTTCGAAGCGCTCATTCCAGACTTCGTCCAGCGTTTCGATATCCACCTTGCCTTCCAGCATATCGTTCTCAAGCTCATACCGCATCAAAATGTGCAGGTTGTACGTCACCTCGTCAGCTTCCACCCGAATATATGACGGCGATACCCTGTTAATCGCCCTGTAGAAAGTCTCGACATCCGCATCGCCCAACTGCGACGGATATGCCTGCTGCAAGCGCGGGAAAAGAAAGTCCTGCATCGGCCTGCTGCGGCCCACCAGGTTCTCCCACAGGCGCGACTGCGATTCGTGCACGCCCGCCGATGTGCCTGTCTCAAGCGGCGTGCCGGCCAGACTGTGGCTAACACCCTGCTCATACATGGCATGGCCGCTCTCGTGCAGCACAGCGAACAGGCAGGCGTTCAGGAAGTTGGGTATTACACGTGTAGTTATGCGCACATCGTCCATGCCCATAGACGTGCAGAACGGGTGCGCCGACTTGTCGAGCCTGCCCCGCTTTAGATCGTAGCCGTACTGCTGCGCGATGTCCAGGCTAACCCGCAGTTGCGTGTCAGGGTCGTATTCCTGGTGGAGAATGCTGTCGTCTACCGCGTCCTGCCGTGCCGAAATCTCCTGCACCAACGGCACGATAGCCGCTTTCAGGTCAGCAAAGATGGAATCAAGCTGCGCCGAATCCATGCCAGGCTCGAACAAATCCACGAAGGCATCGTAGGCGCGATCCTTATAGCCGTATGCTTCCGCCAGCCTGCGAGTAATGTCCATGTTGCGCTTCAAATAGGGCGCGAAGCTCTTGAAGTCCGATTCCTTGCGCGCCTTCTGCCATACTACTACGGCCTCCGAAGCTGCCCTCGACTGCTCGTCAACCAGTTCGGCGGGCACTCTGCAGGCCCGGTCGTAGTCGTGCTTCGTCACTTGCACAAGCCGAACATCGTCACTGTCCGGGTCCGCGCCATCAAGCTCTACCGATACATCGTCCAGCAATTTGCCGATTTCCTCGGACGTAAAGCGGCTGTGCTCGATTCCGGCCAGCACAGCCAGTTGATTGCCGTGGGCTGTTGCGCCACCTTCCGGCATCTGTGTCTCGAAGTCCCAGCTTATCACAGCCTGTGCCTGCCTCAACGCCGACACCTCGGCCAGCAGCGCCTTCAGCCTTGTCATTTTCTCACTCATTCAATGTTCTCCCTTTCAAGCAAAGTATGGGTTCGGGCAAGTGTCTGTATGCAATTGCAGTCCACGACATTTTACCATTTTGCCCGGATAAATAGCCCGTCCAGGTCGCGCCCCGCGGCAGGATGACGTAAAATACTGGTCGGGAAGAGTAGTTGTCGGGCAGGATTGACACCACAAGCGACAATCCTCTCGCACCACCTAGGAGGTTTCGCAGGAGTGAGGGTCTACTCATACACCAGACACACATTAGCACGGCTACTGCCGTGGATCATGGCCGTAGTGATAGTTGGAGTGTTGATCTATCTGACCTATTTGCTCTTTGTCCGTGACGAGGGCACCATCAACGTGACTACTACCGACTTGCGAAATGCAAGGAACAGGTGGCAATCTCAAAATGTCGCTGCATATGAAATGGTCGTTACACGTAAGACATTTCGTTGCCTGAACTACTGTGGTACATGGTCGCTACATGTGGATAGCGGCAGTATAGATGTTCTAAATTACTCGCTCTTCGACGTTCCAAGAGCTATTCCACCTGACACGCACGGAGACGATCTGAAGTTCCTGACAGTCGATGCCCTCTTTGCCGAGATTGAAAAGGCATTGAACGAAGGAGATTTAAAGGACAATCTGTACGGGTACTTACTGGATTACAAAGTTGCCTTCAACGAGCAGCTAGGGTACCCCAGTAAATTCCAGTATACTGGTAGGCCGTACAGGTATGAAGACGGAGGGAGTGATCTCCCATACCATACAGCATCGTCAATAGAGGTAAACAGCCTTACGGTCGTCCGTCAAAGATGACCTGAAATAGCACCTTCTAAAAGGAGCAACAACACAATGCCTGCATACTCCTATTGCGGTAAGCGCCCGAAAATTGGCAAAGATTGTTACATTGCCCCCACAGCGTCTCTTATAGGAGATGTTGAGATAGGCGACGGCGCGAGCGTGTGGTTTGGCTGTGTTCTTCGAGGGGATGTATCGCCCATAGTGGTTGGCAAGCGCAGCAACATTCAGGACAACACCGTAATCCACGGAGAGAACAACTGCCCGACCATTATCGGCGACGACGTGACAGTGGGCCACAGCGCCATCATCCACGCCGCCATAGTAGATGATCGTGTGCTTGTGGGCATGGGCGCTGTGCTGCTGAGCCGCTGCCATATCGGTGAAGACACCGTAATAGGTGCGAGGGCACTCGTCACCGAAGAAGTAGAGATACCCTCCGGCAGCCTCGCCATAGGCATGCCCGCCCGCGTAAAACGCCCCCTTACCACTGAAGAACGCGAAGGGATACTCAAATCGGCTCGCCACTACACGGAGTACGCCCGGCAATACCTCGCAGAAACTACCGGCTAGCAATACCGCTCGTGGGCAAACATAAAGACCACCCCTGCTCGGCGTGGTCTTCGTATTTGTCCGGGATTCTGTTGCTCGGTTAGTTGTGCGCTGTCTCGGCTACCGCTGCGTTGCTTGCTGTTACTCTTGTGCCAACAAGCCTGTGCCTCGACTCCTTCAATGTTAAATAGAGTCCAAACATCATTGCCACGAGTCCGCCGGCAAGGGTCCAGGCGGCGATAAACTCGCCCGTGCCTGTGTTGATGCCAAGTACAGATCTCGCCAGCAATGCAAAGATGACGCCGATCAAAGCTCCGAAAAGCCCTCCGGCCCCGACCATAACGCTCACGAACGCTGTACCAAAAATGATTCTTTTAGAACCTTTTACTATGCGTGCCATCTTCCTCGTTCCCCTCATACTGAAGATTATCGCACCTCATACATACGCCCATATGAAGTTTTGTCTTTATTTGGAGTATCAGCCACGGGTTTCTGTGTCTGTCCACCCGTCTGGTTTCTCCCTATCTGCTAACAGGCAATAGCAATTAGTGTACCAAAAGGCCGCTTGTTTTGTCAGGTGGTTGTAATCTGGTTGTGGGGTGATTAAAATATATCATGCGACCCGAGATTGTGGAAAAAGTTCGGCAGATGGCCGAGGCACGCCGCGCAGGTGGCCCCGCCGCTGTCGGCGAGCTTGAACCCTGGTCGTGCGACGAAACGCCCCCGCCTCTTTTCTACAAAGGCCTCGAACAGTTCAATCGCGGCGAGTACTTCCAACAGCACGAGTCGCTTGAAGAAATCTGGATCCTTGAACCCCGCCCCATCCGCTATCTCTACCAGGGCATCCTTAAGATCGGCGTCGGTTTCTACAAGCTTCAACTCCATAATTATCGTGGCACAATCAACCACATCAACGGCGGCATCGCCTACCTGCAGCCTTTTGGCGAGCAGTGCCTTGGCGTGGACATCGCCCGGCTCATTCGTGATGCCGTCGTTGTGCGCGATAAGGTGCTAGAGCTTGGCCCACACCGCCTGGCTGATTTCGACACAACTGCCCTGCCGCGCGTCCACTACCTGCCCAAAGCCGAGCAATGACGCCTGCCGCTATGTGGCAGGGTCATTACTCTTGTTCACTCTATTCGTATGTTTTCAGCACCCAACTGCCAGCACCCACCGTCGCGGCGTCTTCCGCGAGCGCAACCGGCAGATCAGGTATGTGCAAAATCTGCGCTATCGTTCGCCTGGTGTAATAGAACGCATAACTCGACGCAATAGCTCCCAGCGCCCCCGTAACGGCCCCCACAGCAAGCGACTCGTCAGCCTCGGCAAATGCTGCTGACCCCACGAACGCGCCCGACATTGCACGCACCACAAGCGGCCCTGGCGCGATACGCGAACCTACAAACGGTAGCTTGTCTACTATAAGCTCCCCAATCGCGCTCAGCATAAAAAGCGGCCGGATAGGAGCATTGCTCAGCCAGCCGAACGGCGTGCCCTTGAACCCCTCCGGCGCCGTCGCGGCTCGCTGGCTGATAACCGCGGGCGCTGACGCTGAGCGCATACCTGCTATCACGCCCAGCACGGCGGCCCTCAGGTAAAGATTCTTCTTGTTCTTATTCATAATGGTATTTCTGTAGCTCTCTTTCGTTTTGATTTCTTTACTGGTACGCACCCCGGCAGGCACAAGATTGCTTGTTCGCCTCCAGCACACGAAAGGAGAGCATTAGCGGATAGCCTCACCCGCTGCTCTCCTATCCCAAATGGCACTATTTTGCTTTATATACCTGCCTCACGCGGCCGGCAAGCAACTACGCTCCGCAGCCGCAGAAAAGCACTTCCTCGACTTGCGCGCCATTTACCTGGAATACGCTGCTCGATAGCCCTTCGTAGTATTCGCTGTGCACCACGATTTCCATCACACCGTCGCCATTCAGGTCCAGCACGCCGCCCAACGTGTACTTCAACGGAGCGGCAAACTCCAGCGGCTGCGGATACTCGCCGTCGGCCAGCACGATCGTCTCCAGCTTGCCGTTGATCACCTTGCGCATGAACAGGATTGAATAGTCGCCAGCCTCGGCGCTTGGTGTCGGTCCGTTGGCGTCGCTGCCCCCGAAGTAGCTCGCGCTCACCAGCACCTCGTTCACCCTATCTCCCTCAAGGTCTATCTGCACGATTTGCTCTATCTTCACTCTGGGCGAAGCTATTCCCCGCGCCTTCAACAGGTCGGACACCGCCTTGACATACACGGGCTGATTGGCTCCCAGGCTCTTAGGCACCCTGGGCATTGCCGCCCACGGCCCGCCGCTGGCAACCACTATATCTCCCTTGTACGCTGGCTTTATAGTCACTTCGCGCTCTTCTTCGCAGGGTACACCCATCGACTCGGCGGCGCTGCCTGTGGCCTGCCCGAGATAGCCCTTCAACGTGTACACGCGGTACTTCTGCCCGCTCTTCACCGTTGATGACATCGCGTCGGTGCTTATCCACTTTCCTCCCGACGTACCTCCGAGCAAGCAGCCGCATCCAACGTCCATCAAAGGATAGACCGTTGTAGTTGCCTCTGTTGCCGCCCTGCTCTCCTTACCACCACTTACCAAAAACGCCAGCGCAATAAGCGCCACTACTGCCGCCACGTTTCTAATCGCCCTCAATTGTTCCTCCCTCCTGGCCTGTTTGATTTCATACATTGTAACAGGAAACAGCCGTTTGCGACGCGCTAATTAGTCCTATATTGCCCTGTTTTGCAGAGCGATTTCCGCCCTACGCTAACGGATCGCAGTATCCATATCCCTTCCACATCATCCATGTAGTGGATAACTACACCTATATACACAATATAAAGTGACCCTAACCTGAGTTATACTAAGTGATTATTAGCTCAGAACTTTGTCTCCCTATTTCGCGTCTCCTCTCTTGCGCACGTTGACGACGCATTACCGGCCACCCACCTCCCTCAACCCAGGCAGTCCTCATTATGACTGACGATGTAATAGCCGAAATAAAGCAGCGAGTTGATATTGAGAGTGTTGTTGGCGAGACTGTGCGCCTGACGCGCGCCGGCCGTAACCTCAAGGGTCTCTGCCCCTTCCACGGCGAGAAAACACCCTCCTTTGTCGTCTACCCCAAGGACGGCTCGTTCCACTGCTTCGGCTGCGGCGTCAACGGCGACATCTTCGGCTTCATCATGAAGACGGAGGGTCTCGATTTCCGGGGTGCCCTGGAAAAGCTGGCGCGTAAGGCCGGGGTCGAGCTTAAGCCGAGAAACGAGCAGGCTGTCGCCGAGGACCGCGCCCGCGAGCGCCTCAAGGAAGCCTGCGCCGCCGCTGCCTCCTTCTACCAGAACCTGCTGCTCAACCACCCCGGTGCCGCACCTGCACGGGCCTATGCCGAAAAGCGCGGCCTCACTCCTGCCACTCTGGAGACCTTCCAGGTCGGCTATGCACCCGACTCCTTTGATATGCTGGGCAACTACCTGCTCCAGCGCGGCTATAGCTCGCAGGAGCTAATTGATGCCGGGCTTGTGGCCGAGCGCGACTCCGGCGGGCATTACGACCGCTTTCGCAACAGGCTGCTCTTTCCTATAAGAGATAGCAAAGGCGTGGTAGTCGGGTTCGGCGGTCGTGCGCTTGGCGACGGCCAGACGCCCAAGTACCTCAACTCGCCCCAGTCTGTTGTCTTCGATAAAAGCACCATCCTCTACGGCTTCGACCTGGCCCGCCCCCATATCCAGCGCACCGGGCAGGTGGTCATCGTCGAGGGCTACATGGACGTGGTGATAGCGCACCAGGCGGGACAAAGCAATGTAGTCGGCACAATCGGCACGGCCCTCACCGACCACCATGCCGAGTTGCTCAAGCGCATCGCTAAGCGCGTTATCCTGTCGCTCGACCCCGACCTTGCGGGCGATCTCGCTGCCCTTAAAGGCTCGGAGGTATTGCAAGAGCACGCCGAGCGCTTCGCCATCCCCATCCGCGGCGAACGCGGCATGCTTGGTGTTGAGCACCGCTCGCAGCTGGAAATCCGCATCATGCAGCTACCCAGGGGCATCGACCCTGACGAGCTGCTGCTCTCCGAGGGCGGCCCCGCACGTTGGGATGAACTGCGTGAGGCTGCTTTACCTCTTATTGACCACGTCATAGGCGTGGTATCCAACAAGTACGACCTTGCTACCGCACGAGGCAAATCCGACTCGGTCAGCGATCTCTCGCTCTTTGTCCGCGAGATTGGCGACCCAGTGCAGCGCGCCCACTACATACAGCGCGTGGCGGCTGCCATTCGTGTGCCCGAAGATGCCGTGCAAGAAGCAATCGGCCACGCCCGTCCGGCTCAGCAGCAGCGGCGTAACCGCAGGCCGGCGCCCGACGAGCGGCGGCAAGCCCCGCAGGATGGACAAGCGCCCGACGACCGCCAATCCGCGACGAAAAGCACCACGCCATCTATCAGCCCTGAAGAACATCTATTGAGCATGGTGCTTCTCTACCCACAGGTTACGTGGATGGCGGGTGCGCCTGCTGCCGACGATTTCTTGCGCCTTGAGAACCGCATGGTTTACGAGGCCATGGCCGCCGCAGCCGCCAACAGCGATAAATCGACTGTGAGCGCGAGCACCATACGTGAAGCTGCCCTCGCGGCCATAGATCCTGCCCTTCACCCTCATATCCAGAGGCTGCTGGGGCGGGAGGAGCCGGAGCTATACCGCTTCGCTTTGCCCTATGAGCTTGAAACGCGCCTGAAGCGTCTACGCCAGTACAACGACAGGATGTGGCTGCAACAATGCCAGCTAATGATGCAGGAAGCCCAGGAGACCGGAGACCGCGACACCCTCATTAAGCTCTTGCCCATGCTCTCCCGTTCCCTGACCCGCTTTCGGCATTACGACCCCAAGCCGAGCACAGTTTTTCGTGACAGCAGAGATTAGCCGTTCAGTGGCCAGGGCACGATTAGCAACACAAAGCTAATTGCCGAGAACCACAAATAGAAGGAGGCAAAACTTACTACAAAATAACTATTGACTACGCATCGCGTCTTGGCGATAATAGGCTGGCCGGGTTGCACTTCCATGCAAACCCGCCTTCCCTCATTCGCGAACGAGCCCACAGGAGCGCAGCTGCAATGATCTCCAGGTTCTTCCCGCCTGATTGCCCAGCCGATACCCAGGACGCACAGGCAGCAAAAGACGTGGGCCGCGTCGGTCGAGACGTACCCCGCATCCTCAGGCTTCTCAGAGAGAGTAAGCAGAGAAAGTTAGAGTACCACCAGAGACTTAGAAGTGAGAGAGAGGAAGGAACGAGTATGGCGACTGCGGAATCTTTGCATGATGATATGAGCCTGGATGCTCCCGTTGCTACACGGCAGTCCAGGAGAGACAACATCACGATGCTTCAGGTTGATGACCTTTACGCACACATGGTCCACAACCTGGAAATCATCCCGATTGACGACAGCGTAACACTCCCTGAAATCACCGACGACGGCAACGATCCCGGCCAGGACGACGAGGACGAAACCCACATTGAGACCGTCCTCGACCTCGAAGGGGTCAGCATAGATGATCCCGTGCGCATGTATCTGCGCGAGATTGGCCGCGTCTCTCTATTGAGCGCCGACCATGAGGTCGCCCTTGCCAAGCGCATGGAGCGCGGCGAGAGTCTTCATGGGTTCATGGGAGACCTCGTATACCGCTACGGTTTCACCCCTCCTTCCGAGGTGATCTGCCTGGAAGTCTACGAAGCATTGGTCGATAACTGGCATGTGCTCCAGGAAATATACGCCGCTCAATGTGCCGATCGCCCTCAATGCTCGCGCCGCACGCTTCTCTCAGCCATCTGGCCCGTCGAGAACATCGACCCCACTGTCCTTCGCAAGCTCTCTGTTCGAGAAGCCACCACGCCCGACGATCTGGTTGACACTGTACGCACAACCCTTCTCACTGCCGCCATGCTCCCTGAGCCTTTGCAGGCAGCTTTCGATGAGGGCGAGTGGCCCGATAACGAAGATCTCGCCGAAATCCTGCTCAGTATCGAAGATAAGCTTGAGCACCACTGGAACGGTATCCTTGAGGATAGCTCTGCTGCTCGCCGCCACCTCGTGGAAGCCAACCTGCGCCTGGTTGTGTCGGTTGCCAAGAAGTACACAGGGCGCGGCATGAGCCTGCTTGACCTGATTCAGGAAGGCAATCTCGGCCTGCTCAAAGCGGTCGAGAAGTTCCGCTACAGCAAAGGCTATAAGTTCTCGACGTATGCGACATGGTGGATCAGGCAGGCGATCACCCGCGCTATCGCTGATCAGGCCCGCACAATCCGCATCCCCGTCCACATGGTCGAAACCATCAACCGGGTATTCAAGATCTCGCGCCGCTTGACGCAGGAGCTTGGCCGCGAGCCCACGCCCGAAGAGCTTGGGCTGGCAGTTGGTATGCCAGCCGACAAAATCCGCGAAGTGCTGAAGATCAGCCAGGAGCCTGTGTCTCTCGAAACGCCCATCGGCGAGGAAGAAGACAGCCACCTGGGCGATTTCATCGAGGATGTAAAGGCCATCGCCCCATCTGATGCCGCGTCGCATCGCCTCCTCAAAGAACAGATAACCAGCGTGCTTGGCTCTCTCACCAAGCGCGAGCGCAAGGTGCTGCAGTTGCGCTTCGGGCTCGAAGACGGCAGAAGCCGCACCCTGGAAGAGGTTGGGCGTGAGTTCGGTGTCACCCGCGAGCGCATTCGGCAGATCGAAACCAAAGCTCTCCGCAAGCTGCGCCACCCCTCCCGCTCTAAGAAGCTAAAAGATTATATGGATTAGATCCGAAAGTAGTAACAAGGGACGGGCCAAAAGCCTGTCCCTTTTTTTGCGTTTGCTGTTATCATAGAAAACAGAAAACAACCGCCACTTAATATAAATTGAGGGGGTAACATGAACAGTCAGATTCGCTCATTTCTCATGGGGGCCGGGCTGCTAACCGCGCTCCTGCTCGCGGTTTGGGGTCTCCAGGCAACCGAGGCAACACACTCAGGGCAGAGCTACGTGGCCGCTAATTCTGCTGCGCTCGCCATGCAGGTTCCCACCGTTGACCCCTCTACCACTGCCGAGCCGGCGCCGGCGCTCCAGCCCTATGTCAACATAACAAGGGCAGAATACGAATCGGCTTTAGCTCTTTGGAACTCACAACAGATCAAGCGTTACAATATCGTTGCGAACATAAACGCCCTCTCGCTTCTCAGGGGAAGCTGGCAGCTTGTGGTACGCGCTACCAACGGCACCGAGCAGATAGAGCGTTTCGGCCGCGCTGAAAGCTCCGAGTCCGTCCCGCCTGGTACAACAGCCGAAAACGTGCGCGACCTAACCGTGAGCGGCCTGTTCGAGCGTGTGCGATCCATACTTGATGACGCGCCCGCCGGCACACCCGTTCCCGGCACGCTCTCCATGTACTACAAGATATCCTTTGATCCCACTCTCGGCTATCCCACCGTGATTGAGGGCCACCCCAACGAGTTCCCCGGGCAGTCAATTGCCGATGCAGACTCCGTAACATCAGTAACCAGCCTGACTATTCTGACAGATCTGCCCGGTATGCCCAGCACAGGGAACCCCGGCCGCTAACAGCTTCTATATCTCTACAGCAATCCAGCAACAAGAGGTCGTGTCATGCCGCAGCAACACAGCGCAAAACAAACAGCCCTCGCCTTTGTGGCCGCCATCAACTTCCATGACCTGGATGCGCTTGTCAGTCTTTTGTCCGACGACCACACCTTTATAGATGCCTTCGGGGAGCCGTGGCAGGGGCGTGCCACCTTGCGCAGAGCATGGTCCGGTTATCTGGATTGGTTCCCCGACTACAAGATCACCGTGAAAGAGACTCTGGTGCAGGGCAACACAGTGGTCATGCTCGGCACCGCAAGCGGAACCTATGCTGTAGCCGGGCAACTGCCCCCGGAAAACTACTGGGAGATACCTGCTGCCTGGAAAGTAGTTGCCTCAAGCGGATTGGTGACTCACTGGCAGGTCTATGCCGACAACCAACCTGTGAGAGATATCATGTCGGTAGACGAGGATTAGTATATAGCAAAAAGCGCCCCAGGAAGAGGGCGCTTCTTGCTATACAGGATGGCCCTCGGTCTCGTGGTTGATTGGCACCATCTCTCCCGCTTCTACGGCGACCTTCAGCGTGTTCTGTGGGGGTGGGTAAGGGCAATTGTACCGAGGAGTATACGCACAGAGAGGATTGTACGCCGTGTTGAAATCGAGTATGTACTCATCATTATCTTCGTGGCGTGGGATGTCGAGGTAGCGGCCTGCACCATAGGTTTCGTGCCCGGTGGTCGCATCCTTGAACGGCACGAATAGCTCATCATAGCCTGGAGGTTCGGGAATCATCCTGAATGCGGTCAGCCGCTGCTCCTGGCCCTGGTGGTCGAACACGAAGGTGCCGTATATCTCAAAATGGCGCATATCACCGATCGATGTCAGCAGTTCTACATGCTGCCCTGTGCCGGGCGCATTGCGGTCCAGCTTCGCAACTTTGCGCCACTCCTCGTTCAGCGGGAAATACCTCGGCCCCTCGAAGCCCTCAGGTATAGCCGTGCCGCGCCAGTCGAACTGTGTTACAAAGTAATCCTTCGTATCTGCTCGTCCCGCGTCCATTTCGGCGCGCCAGGCGTCTTTATCGAATGTCATGTTCATAGCTATCTCTCGCTTTACTTACTGCCCCTGCTACAATCTTCCCTATCTCTATCTCATGCCGTTCAGCAATTGCTCAGCGATAATAGTGAGCGCTTCCCCGGCAGGCGCTTCTACTTTTAGCGTCGCCTCGGCGTCGGCCCTTGTTGGGCCCATATTGAGGATGTAGAGCGGCTTTCCGGCCTCGCGTGCAGCTCTCGCCAGCCTGTATCCCGACCACACTGTTAGCGACGATCCCACAACCAGCAGGGCATCGCTTTCGCCCACCAGATCAAACGCCTTCTGTGTCTTCTCATGCGGCACCGACTCTCCAAAGAAGACTACAGCAGGCTTGACCAGCCCCCCGCACTTCGGGCAGAGCGGCACTATCACATCGTTTGCTTCGCCTGTTTCGTCGGCGGGCAGCCGCAGATGCCGGTTCTCCCATTCAAGACGTGCCTGTGTTTCGCCGCGCGGCTCGGTATAGCCGCACGCAATACAGTGCACGCTGCTGTTCTCGCCGTGCAACTCGAGCACTCTGCTGCTACCGGCTTTTATGTGCAGCCGGTCCACGTTCTGCGTGATGATATAGTGCAGCTTCCCCGCATGTTCCAGCCCAGCTAATGCCTGATGTCCCTTGTTCGGGTAGGCGTCGCGAAAGCGTGGGTAGCCGTTCAAGCTGCGCGCCCAGTAGCGCCTACGTACGGCAGGGTTGCGCACAAAATCAGCATAGTAGATAGGCGTGTGCTTGTTCCAGACACCGCCGGGGCTTCTATAATCGGGTATGCCCGACTCCGTGCTGATGCCTGCGCCCGTCAGCGCCACCAGCCTGCGGCTATGCTGTAATGCCTCAGCAAGCGGCTCCACAATGTCTTCTATGCTCTCATTTACTACCCACTCGTTCATACTGGCATTATACCAGAGTGCCCCACACGCAACTCAAAAAGGGGTTGCGCGATTAACCGCAACCCCCTCTCTTTGCTTGCCGGCATCCACCATCAGGCTTATGGAGCTATTTGTTCTTTCCTGGCTTTTCGGGTTTATCGGGCTTCTGCTTCTCTTGATCCTGCTTCGGGGCGGGCTGTGGATCCTTCTGTATCTGCTTCGTAGGCTTCTGTTTCTGCGGCTCTTGCTTCGGAGTTTGCTTCTGCACAGATTTCTGCTGCGGGGCTGGGCAGCCCGCTGCGGGCGCGGGAACTATATCGCCGTGCGCCCTGTGAGCAGGCAACGCATTCTCGCTGATCGTGATTAAGACATATGGGTTCTGCGTTGAGGAAGTCGCGTGACAGATAGTTACTTTGTTCTCCTGCACGATCGCGGTTCCTTGGGGCGTGCCTGTGGCTGCTGCTGTGCTTGTGACTTGCGGCGTTTGAGTTGCTGGCGGCGTTGTTGTGCCGCCCACGGTTGCTGTTCCCGCTACAGCAGGACATCCCCCGGCCGGAGCCGGAATAAGATCACCATGCCCGCTGTGTGCAGGCACCGCATTACTGCTCACGGTGATCTGCACATACGGGTTTTGCGACGACCCTGTCCTGTGGCAGATTGTGACTTTCTCATCCAGCGCGGTTACAGTTGCTTGCGGTGTCATAGTCATCGTTGGGGTGCCTGTGACACTGCTTGTTGCAGTCATTGTAGCCGTGCGCGTGGTCGTAACAGTGAGGGTTTGTGTAGTTGTGACCGTTCCCGTAACCGTGGCGGTGGTTGTCTCATCCGCTGCGGAGAGCCCTGTGCTTACGCCTAATGTGCGCTCCGTCTGATTGTTGCTGCACGCCGCTAGGAGCGCCGCACTTACCAGTGCCAGCATCAACAGGAATACTTTCCTGTCATGGTTGCGTGATAACGAAATGCTCTTATTCATGGTATCTCCCGTACCGGTGGTAACTACCGGCTGTGAGGTACACGTCCATTACCTTCTTTGCTCTCAGGCGACCGCTTCGCAGTCCCGTCCGGCCTGTGCGCCGGGCACGGACCTAAAGTAGTTCCATCATTTTGTAGCTGTTGCATGAAAGAAATGGCATATGGGCGTGACAGGGGGCTGCCGGCTCAAAATCACTATCGCTCCCTGCTCAACGAGCAGTTGCGGTCATGATGTAAAGCTATGGTGCTATAGATATAAGTAGTCTTGTGACCGACGCTATCACGCCCTGCGCCCTGCCACTTGAGCCGCCATTGTGATTGTACGCAATTCCTATACCACATCAGCAGCACAGGCGTCTATAGGAGATAAAGGCTATGTGCTGGGCTGCCAGGACCTAGAAGTAAACTTCTCTGACCACAATAGAAAAGAGGCCCGCATAGCGAGCCCCCTCTCTATCTCCCGGATCTGCGCACGAGTTACAGGTCCAGGTCGTCAGTTGTCGATCTTGATCGCCTCATTCCCGCTACGGCCAGTCCGAAGAGGATCGTCGCGAAGCCGAAGGTGGCGAATAGTACCATGATCTGCTTCATTACTTCGCCTGTGGCCGGCAGCGGCGCGTTTGTAACCACGGTCGCGATTGGTGTAGGCTGCCCGCCTACTTCCGGCGACGCCACTGCGATCAGTGTAGCCGTAGCTGTTGGTGTCGCTACCGCCGCCTCTACCGTCTCTGTAGGCGGTGGTGTCGTCGTGGCCTCAGGCGTCACTGTCGGCGTCGTGGTGCAGACAGGGCATGAGTAGGTAGGTGTTGCTGTTGCCTCAGGCGTGCTGGTTGGCGTCGTGGTGCAGACTGGGCACTCCACGGTTGCTGTAGCGCTCGGCTGGGGTGTCGCTGTTTCCTCAACAGGGGTTGTGGGCGTGCTCGTAACCGTAACTATCTCTGTTGGAGTATTGGTTGGAGTATTAGTTGCCGTCATGGTTACCGTTGCTGTGCTGGTAGCAGTATGGGTTGGTGTGTTGGTAGAGACCACATTGGTTGGCGTATTCGTGGCTGTGTTCGTAGGAGTGTTAGTTGGCGTGTTTGTAGACGTGGGGGTATTGGTGGCCGTCTTTGTTGGCGTACTCGTCAGTGTATGGGTAGCAGTAGCTGTATTAGTAGCCGTGTTAGTTGGTGTGTTCGTAGCAGTATTAGTTGGAGTAAAGGTAGCCGTCGCGGTATTAGTGGCTGTGCTAGTGGCTGTATTGGTTGGCGTGTTGGTCGGCGTGTTGGTCGGCGTGTTGGTGGACGTGTTACTCGGTGTGGTTGTTGCAGTGTTAGTTGGTGTGTTAGTGGCAGTACTCGTAGCCGTACTAGTAGGCGTGTTAGTAGGCGTGTTAGTAGGCGTATTTGTCGGCGTGTTTGTAGCGGTGCTAGTGGCCGTGTTAGTGGCCGTGTTAGTTGGCGTATTAGTGGCGGTATTCGTGGCCGTGTTAGTTGCTGTGCTTGTGGATGTTCTGGTAGGTGTGTTGGTGTTGGTTGGAGTGCTTGTGGATGTGTATGTAGGCGTGCTTGTTCTTGTAGGCGTGCTTGTCTTTGTGACGGTGCTGGTGGCCGTAGAGGTCCTGGTCGCTGTCTTTGTAGGTGTCGAGCTAGGGCAGAAATATCCGCCGTGCAGATCATCCTTCAGACGATGGCCGTAACGCACTCCACCAGCGAAGCTCTCTATGTGCGGCCCGCAGAATGCATCTGCTTGCCACGCGCAGTCGGGCAATCCAACTTCAAGGGTGTGTGTCTCACCGGGAGCAAGCACATACTCTTCCCAGTCGAACAGAACCTGGTGTTCTATGTTGTCGTCCACCTTGCGATAGCTGGCGATACCCACCAGGTGGCTGCAAGATGTCGAATTATTGCGGTATGTGGCACGGATGCTGTCGCCCACGATTGTCAGGTACTGGGTCAGCACCACATCGTCGTCGCAGTTGCAGGCGGTCGGTGTTGCTGTCACTGTTGCCGTTGATGTTCGTGTAGCTGTGCTTGTACCGGTCGAAGTGCGTGTGCTCGTGGCCGTACGTGTAGCAGTCGCTGTACGTGTACTGGTCGGGACCAGGGTGTTGGTAGCCGTGCTTGTGGCTGTATTGGTGCTCGTTGATGTGCTGGTAGCTGTATTGGTAGCCGTGTTCGTGGCGGTATTGGTGGCTGTGCTAGTTGGTGTGTTGGTTGCAGGCACAGGCGTGCTTGTCGGTGGGACAGGCGTCTCTGTGACGTTTGTGCAATAGTTTGTGCCGCCGCCGTGCTGAGCCGCGAAGAGACGGTCGCCATATCGCACGCCACCCTGGAAGCTCTCAATGTGCGTGCCGCAATAGGAGTCCGCTTGCCATGCGCAATCAGGGAGGCTAACCGTAATGGTGCGGGTTTCGCCCGGATCAATTATCTCGTCGCTGTAATCGTATATCTCCTGGTGCTCGATGTTGTCGTCCATCTTTCGATAGGTAGCGATGCCGACCTCATGGCTGCATGATGCGGAGTTGTTGCGGAAAGTAACGCTGACCGTGTTCCCATTTACATGCAGATCACCCACCTGCACAACATCGCCTTCGCAATTGCAGCTAACCACCGTACTGGTGCTTGTGGCCGTCGGTAATGCAGGCGTGGTGCTGGTGGCTGTTGGCTCGGTGTCGCAAGGGCCGTGGCTCAGGTTGAACCTGCCCGACCAGCCTGAATAAATAGTCGCGGTTGCGTCGGTGACGTGGGCATCCAGGTGTGATGTAGTACGGTAATGGGCGACCCCGCCGGTGAACGCGCTGCGTCCAACGGTTTCCTGCGCGCCATTGTCCCATGTTACGCGAATGGTTGCTGGCGCGCTCTGAACGTCACGCACCTGGTTGATTACAAAGTGCCACTCGCTGCTGTTGCAATCGTAACCGTCGGTGTTATCCAGGCTGATGTTCTGGTTGGTGTCCTGCTCCACAGGTTCGGGAGTCGGCTCGACCGGAGGGGTCTTTTCCGTTTCAGCGCCTGGGGCCGGTACAACCGGATCTATCGGCACCACAGGCTCACTTGTGGCGGCAGGATCACCTGGCTTGACGGGGTCAGAGTCCGCCTGTTTGGTAGGCTCCGCCTTGCCGGTCGTACCACCTGTCGGTTTGCCAATCTCGCCTGCCGTCACCGCTCCCACGCTCTTACCGCTATCCGCTTTCTGCGCGAAAGTCGGATTGGTAGCGTTGTTGATGCGGATATCCAGCGAGCTAACAAAACCTATGGTGATAAGCAAAACCAGCACGGTCAACACCACGATGAGCTGGCTCCGCCTCTTCCCCGCGAAATATTGGGAGATTTTCTTCATAGTTGTCGCCCCTCCTATTTTCAAAGTCTCCAGAAAGAGAGAGTGCGCACGCGCACAGCGGTCTAGAGTGCACTAGAGCGCGTATTGCTCAAGCACACCAATTTCCTAGCATGGTCGTATAATGGAAGGCTTAGTTCCTTGACATGGTGGAAGAAGAACCGTTACGGAAGCCGGCTTCTTGGCCCTGGGGATAGGCGGTTTGACGAAGCGGAGTAACGGTAAAAGGTGCGGGAAAAGGTATTCTTTGAGAGATAAAGTAAGAACCGCTAAGTCTTGGCCCAATATTCAGTTGTCCAGGCAAAGTTAATCTGAGACCATCTGCGTAGAAAGAATCAATATTGTCTCACTACTATGCCACGCTAGTGTAACCTATTATAGACGGCTGCTTGCGACCACACAATACCTCCATAGGATTATGTTGGCATACTATTGTGCGTACTGTGCGGGAGTCAGATGTCGGGGGTCAGCTGTCTGGGGCTAGTGGTCCGTCGTCAGTTGTCATCCTGCCGTCAGCCTTCGGGTGCTGTGATCCGAGTCACCCGAATGGCCTATCTTTCCCCAATCCTCCCCAAAACGTGTCTCATATCTCCACACCAAAGGCATTCTTACTATGAAACCCACAGAACAGACCCCGCTGCGTGCGCATCAGCCCGGTCCCATCCAGAAGGAGGCCCTGCCCAGACCAATACCGGTGTTCCCTGCCGGAGGACCTAACCCACCCTCCGTTATATTACTAACCCATAACCCCAGCATATAGCTGGCACAGCGGCAGGTCAGCCCACAAAGCCGACCTGGCCCTACCCCACACCCCTTTTCCTGTCCGCCTACCACGTAAGAGATACGCAATACGCAATACGCATTACGGAGTACGCAGTAGACACCAGGAGCGGTCACGATGACGCGGGGATAGTGGAGCATCGAAGCGCTCAGGGACAC
>JBDTQH010000004.1:0-217168 GCA_039932335.1 Chloroflexota bacterium | reverse complement strand
CAACGGCATATGCCCTACCTGCGCACGCCCGCTATGAGCGCGAGGCACATAGAGCATATGAGCGGTGTAATAACCCCCGCCTGGTGACCCACATATGACCGCCCTTGTCCCGTGTATGTCACAGCCCCATGATTATAGAGCAAATGCGGATTGCAGTAGTTCCGCAAAACTAGGATCGATACCGGGCTGACTCCCTAGTGCCATAGGAGCGGCGGATCGGTCCTAGCGAGACCAACCTAAATTAGTACACATAAGGAGATTACCAGAAATGAGCACCAACCTGAAGATTCACCTGACCGATAAGCTGACCTATAACCCCGCCACGCTACACTACGAGGCTCTCTACCAAGGCCAATTGCTGTCGGTCAATAGCGACGTAATCAGCGAATGTGCCAGCTCTTATGCAAAGGACAAGTACGGAGTCGATGACACCGGACTGCTAGGCGATGACGAATATCAGGCCAGCCTGCACCACGCTGTAGAGAGCGCAGCCGACTGGGTTGGCTGCGACGGAGCCGACCTAAGCCCGTTGGACCCCGGGTCCTACACCTGGTAAACGCAGACCCACCCTACCACAGAGGCCAACAAGGCCCACACGTTAGCCCGTGTGGGCCCTTTCGCAATTGTAAGGGCCATGTTATGCCAGCCCAATTTCAGGCAGGCGCTATGAACCATACATCTATCCCCGCATCCCGCAGTTGTGCTATCACGGCCGTCATATAAGAACGAAACCATCTAGCGTCTGGAAGGGCGAGCAGTATGTGATTCCTTTCTCGGTCGGGGTGCTTGGCCCGGAGTTCCAAGCACGTGAAAACCCCTTTGGCGACGCGATCAAATACCTGCGACTGTGTATAGGGGTTACCAAATCTATTGCTGCCCTCACGGGAACTGGTGCCGCCTTTGGCTTCTACAAAATATCTATGCTCATTAGTGCGGTTGCGGGCTATAACGTCAACCCCACGTTCCACAGTTGTAAGTCTCTGCGTAATCTCGTAGCCCTGCGACACTAAGCGCGCACAAACCAAATCTATGACGTCGTTTTCATCCATATTAATCTCCCGCTTATAACACTTTGGTGACAGCCCTTGTCCGGTGTATGTCACAGCCCCATGATTATAGAGCAAATGCGGATTGCAGTATTCTCAGCCGCACAGATCAATACCGGGCTGCCTCCCATGTAGGAGATCTAGCACGGAAAATACAAGACCACACCAAGTGGCACAAGGAGCATAAGGACATGACACGAAAGACCTCTACGACAGTGGCGCCTATCAAGATCGTAGCATATGAGCACCATAACCCTATGTACACATCCCCCGTTGGGTTGGACGGTACGTGTATAGTATGCGGCAAAGAACATCCTGAGGACCGCCGCTTCTACGCGGTGATGAAAAAGTCTGATAGAAAATATCTTCTACTGGGCCCTTACTTGACTCACGCCGAAGCTGACAATAATGTCGCACGCGGAACGGAACTGGCGAGGGAAGCTGACCCCCGCGTATACAGGTACGAGTTCGGCGTCTCTGAGTACGATGATAGCTACGAACCAACGGCTATTTTTGGCAAGTAAAACATAGGCTGCGACCAAGTACCAGCGACAATAAACACGCCCCACCCCAGGCGTAACAGGGTCCAGTCGATGCTACGACTGGACCCTTTAAAGTTAACCCCGTGCTAAATCCCTCGCGTCCCATCACCTTGCCAGCACATTTGCTCGGCAAGGAGTGGCACCCCTACGGACATGTTAAGCCGGTCAAGGCGGTCGAGCGCCTCGCGCAACGCGGAATCCAGCATAGCCAGCGAGCGCTGCTCGGTGGCTAGATCGCTCTTTGCAGCGTGGTGCCAACGCGCAGTAGCTAGCCGACTCGCTGCGACCTGCCGCGCATATGCCAACAGGGCGACTTGCTCCAGCGTTTCTGATCTATCCTGGATATCTCGACCATTCATATCGTATTCCTCCTGTCTGGCTATAGTCGATAACAACCATCCGATCAACCTACTGGTAGAACGGCCCGGAGTAGCCAGAATCCGAGCCTTGTATCTGGCGTAGGATCTCTTCCTGATCGCGCCGCATCATCCTTCGGACCCCGACAAATATTAGAACTGATGCGATGAGTGGATGGCGCATAAGAAATCGTTCCCCCGCAAATATCAGGCGAAATGCAATAAATATGAACAACAGTGGCACAAGACACGTCAGGCAGCCTGCCCACTCTACGACGCTTTGGATACCATCCATGATTTGACTCCTGTATAATATGGTAGGGGCTCGTGGGGTCGCACGCGGACCGTGACACTCTACCCCTTTACAGGCGGCACCGATTTGTACGCGCCTGTAAAGAGCCTCAGGATTCACTCGATACGCGAGCGCCTACTATGGAAGAGTTTATCGGCCAAGCTATGTTTTTGTGGGCGGTAAGCCTGCGGCGCACGCTGGTCGCGCTGCACCACTCGGCGGCCTACAAGAAACTTTAGACGCAGCAATAAAACTGGATGCCGCAGCATGAAACACTCCAGGGCCGAAGGCCAAACGGATAACCAGGCATATCACCAAGAGCGACAGCAGGCAGGCCAGGTATGGGATATAGCTCAGTATGTTTTCCATTAGTGCCTCCTCAGGAATCATGAGGCCCGTGATATCACGGGCCTGTGTGCTAATCTTCGTTCATCCATTTGGCCATCAAACCAAGCCTTCGGTGGTCGGCGTGCGCTACTTTTTCGTGTGCCGCTTTGGTATACCGCTCGATCATCTGCGACGACGACCACCCCATGCTGGCTTTCAGGCCAGTTTCACTTCCCCCATCGAGTAGCCAGCGTATAGCCCGGCTGTGGCGGAAGCGGTGGGGGTGGATGTGCTCGTCACCGAGACCAGCCATTTGCGCCCGCTTCTGCAGCATATGCCTGATACCCCAGTCTCGGAAGGGGCCTTGTTTGCCCAACCATAGGTCCGGGTATTGCGTGGCATCCTTCCGCTTGCCCCGTGCCCGTAGGTAGAGTTCCAGCGCCGACTGCGTCATATCGTCCAGCACAACAGTGCGGGGCCTCCCCCCTTTGCCTATGACCGATACGTAGGAGCAATCTACGATACTGTCGATTTGGAGCATGCCAATCTCCTGGCGCCGCAGTCCTGTATCGGCCATCATAGTTACTATAGCCAGGTCTCGGATCGCCTCGTAGTCGTCTCCCGCGCACGCGTCCAGCAGGGCACGAAACGTATGGCCAGAGTAGGCCTCGATTGCTATCTGCGGGCGAGCAGGGCAAGGCACATCGGCTATAGGGTTTTTCTCTTTTGGGATGTAGTTTTTGCCCACCAGATACCGAAACCACTGCTGAAGCCCCTTGTAGTAGCCATACGGGGTAGAAGCCTTCAGCGCGGCCCCTGTCCGGCTGTTGGGGCGGTTCCGGAGTTCCAGCAGCCATTCCTCTACCTGGTGGCCCACTATCGCATCAGGCTCCGTGGAGTACTCGTGGGCGACCAGGTAGGCATGGAACTGCGCGGCGGCTCTTAGATAGCCGTCGATAGTCCTGTGGGACTTGCCCGCCACCAACCAGGAGCGGGCAGCGCGGATCATCTCGCGCTGATAAAGATCGCACAACTGCATCGAGGGCAGTTGCTTAATAGCCGGGATTTGCTCCGGCAGGGTAGGTTTGGACGCGCGTGTGCGTACCATAGCATTTCTCCTATCACTGAGTTGGCCTTTCAGAAAGGCCACCCCCACAGAGGTGGGGCTTTCCGCACTAGAATAGTCAGTTGCCCAATCGGGCTTTCTCTGCCTTTCCTTTGTTAGCGCGGCTGATAGTTAGTTGCCTAGATACGCGTGGATTATTCTATTTTCGCCAAGTTTCGGGTTATTCAGATGTCTAATAAATGGGCCAATTGTTAAGAGTCAGTTGCTCTGCCATTGAGCTAGCGGCCCATATTTTGCTTGTGCGTATATGCTCAGTGCGCGCTTCTACCGCTAATGCGGTAAAGATGTCCTGGCGGAATAGAACGTGTTGAGCAGCTGCACCCGCCGAGTATTTACACTGGCAAAGCCTTCACCAGGCATTTACAGCGCTTGGAAGAGCTAATGCCTCACGCTTACCACGTCAGATTATAACCAATACGCTAGATAATTGCAAATGGGAAATAAGGAGGAATGTGTTGGACGGCCACCCGCAGATTAGTCGGGATCTGGTCATAATTGCTCCTGCTGCCTCGGGAGGGCCTTCAAGTCGACATTCGGTTCCGGCCGTGCACATGAACCTAAGACAAAGCCAATTGGTACGTGAACAGAGCCAAAGGGTAAAACCGATTATTGAATGGATAGAACCAGTATTATCAGTTACAGCTTACCTCCCTGCACCGGATCCAGGGCACATACAACCATAACAAGCATGAAAGGCCTCCGCCCAATTGCGCTTTACTGTATACTTTGGTCAGATTGATCTGCAGTGATAAGGCGAATCGCTGTGCAAGCATAACTACCTGTTGAACGGAACTGCTCTACCCTGGGTTGGATGTGCAGTTGTATCAGGCAAACTGTAGCGAGCCTTTCAAGGCCCAGCCACCGGGTCAGGCGCTCCGATCGGGGCGATTGACTAACCACAGACGTCAGACGTATTTGTCTCCAGGCACACGGCTGTGGTCGGCGTAACGCGCTGAAAGGGACAAATGACAAATGCCGACAAAATCGTCAGCGAAGTATCGCGTACGGGTTACTGCTCCTCTTCTGATCGTATTGCTGGCCACTTGCCTATCAGTCGCCGGGTTGACCTCAGGTTTCCCACTGGCCGGTGGCGACAGCGCTGCGGCCAACGTGCCCAACCTGCCGCGCAGCAGCCGTATCCCCTGGCAGGACGGAAGCTACTTCCTGTCAGGAGTCAACTACCCGCAGTACCAGTATTATGGCGGTGATATTGGAACTCTGTCGTCGGTCGATTCCGACTGCATCTGGTACTATAGCAGTTCATTCGACTACGCGGCTATCGATGCCGATTTCGCCGAGATGCAGGCGCACGGTGCGCACGTGGTACGCTGGTGGCTCTTCGGCGACGGCCGTGGAGCGCCTGAGTTCGACATCAACCGCATGGTCACCGGCTTCGATGCTACATTCTTCGATCACATGGACCAGGCAATGGAGATCGCGGCCCACCACAACATTTATATCATCTGGACACTCTGGGACTTCCTCGCCTTTGAGCACGGCAATTGGCTTTGCGGCGGCACCGGCCTCAGCGATGCCTATGACGAAGCCGCCAACATGCCGCCTGCGCTTCGTGACGCCTTCCTGACGCACCTGAAGATGGCCCAGGCTGCGCCCGCCGGCTGGTTGCCCGGCAGTAGCGCGCCAAATGATGGCCCTCGCTGCATGATTAACGCAGGCGGCCACCGCAACCTGGTGACCGATACCAGCCCCGGTGGTGCCCAGGACTCCTTCTTTAACAATGCCCTGATACCAATGCTCCAGCGCTATGCCAACAATCGGAACATCATTGGTTGGGAGATCATGAACGAGCCGGAATGGGCGCTGAACGCCAGTGATTATACCGGGAACCAGTATCCTCGCGAACCTGAGCCGGTAGATGTGGGCCAGATGCGGTCCTTCTTCGCTCGCTTTACCCAGACCGTGCATATATATGCGCCCGGCCAGTACGCCACGGTCGGCGCGGCGTCGCTCAAGTTCATGGGCCTCGGACAGTTTATCCCGCCCGGCATCTGGAACGGTCTCGGCTTCGACTATTACGGTGTTCACTACTACGGCTGGATGGACAGTCCGTTCAACAATGGCAGCCCGATGACCATTGACTACAACACCACCCAGCAGGAGCTTGATGCCCCGGTGGTGATTGGGGAGTTTCCGGCCTATGGAGGCAGCGCTCCCGTCTATCTGCCCAGTGTGCGCCGCAGCGGCACTGAGGCGAGCACACTCTCTCTGCGCTATATTTGCACAGCCTACGTGCCCACCAACGACCCACTCTGCACACGACCCTATACGGCGACAATCGCATACGACAATCCCAATGGCACTCTCGCCCTGTCGCAGACGGTTGTGCTTCCACCATACGGCGGCTGGACTGGCCCGGTGCCCGCGGGGGCCGGCAGCTTCAGCGGAGCAGCGCGCATCCTCTCGAACGGTCCGGTCAGCGCCGCTATTACGCAGACAGGGATCCTGTCGGCAGGAGAGCAAGCAGCCTATACCGGCCAGGATCAGGCCAACCTGACCACCTGGCTGCCCCGGATTACCAACCAGGGTACGCACCGCTCGCGCATTGCTGTTCAGAATACCGGATTGCATACCGCCACGGTGATGATCCACTACTACGACGCGGCAGGCACCAGTGTCGCCACCGATACGTTGGCTCTGACAGCGCACGGCTCGGCGCTAATCGACCCGCTGCTGGCAGGCTCCCCTCCCGGACCGCCGGCGGGCTTCCAGGGCAGTGCCATCATCACCGGCAGCCGACCACTGGTCGCCACTGCCTATGAGCTTGACCCGCAACTCGGCAGCGATGCCTACAACGGCGAAGGCGAGAGCTACCAGAATGCCGTCTACCTGCCGTTGGTGCGCAACTGGGGCGCTAACGGCAACCCGACCCTCTACATACAGAATCCGTGCTGTGAGCCTGCCACCGCGCACGATATCGTCAGCTACTACAACACGGCGGGCACGTTAGTCGCCAGCCAGACGCTGACTCTGCCTCCCTATGGCTCGGCGGTCTTGCCGCAGCCGGCCGGACTGCCGGGCGGCTTCGAGGGCAGCGTGGTCATAACGTCCAGTCAGATCCCGGCTGCGGTGATGCGCAGCGTGACGACCAACGGCCCAACCAGCACGACGGAACTATACGCAGGCACCCAGAACGCCGACCAGCGCCTGCACTTCCCGATTGTCCACAGCCTGAACAGCAATGGCAGCGGCCAGGACACGTCTTTAGCCGTGCAAAATGTCAATGCCTCCAGCCCGCTCACCGTATTGGTCATGTTGAACCAGAATAGCGGCAGCATGGTATTCAGCAACACGATCATCCTGCCACCGCAGGGACAGTGGGTCGCCTCGGTGTCCGGCTTGCCGGGCGTGCCTGCGGGATTTAACGGCACGGGCGAGGTACTCTGGCCCTGGCCTAACGGCTGGAATCAGGGCTTCCCGCTGCTGGCGACGGCGCTCGATCTGGACAGCGTGCACAGCCGCGGCTCTGCCTATCGGGCCGTCGCGTCGCATACCGTGCCCGGGCTGTTTGTACCCTACTCACCCGATCAGCTTCTGGAGGGAATATACGCTAAACACTGGGCAGGCGCGTTGGCCTGGAGCTTCTACGATCATGGCACCGGCACATGGGACGATTTGCAGCCCGCAATGGCCGCCTTCGACGCAGCCCATCCCGCCGATGTACGTATCGGCCAAACCATCTATACACCTGTGCCCACGCCCGGAAATACGGGGACCGCAACTGCCCTGGCGGCGACCAATACTCCCGCCTATGGCAACGATGCGACGGCCACAGCGGTGGCCCAGCAAACAAGCACGCCCCAACCGACGTGTAGTACATGCAATATCATCTTCACCGATGTGCCACCCGGCTCAACCTTTCACAGGTACATCCTGTGCCTGGCGTGCCGGGGCATCATCAGCGGCTACCCTGACGGCACTTTCCGCCCAGGCAACAATGTTACTCGTGCGCAACTCGCCAAGATCGTCTCTAACGCGGCGGGCTTCAGCGATCCCCCTGGTAATCAGGCCTACCAGGATGTAGCGCCAGGCTCAACGTTCTATGATTTCGTGCAGCGTTTGAGTAGTCGAGGTGTGATTGGAGGCTACGCGTGTGGTGGTCCCGGCGAGCCATGTGTGGCCCCCGGCAACCTCCCGTACTTTAGGCCGAACAGCAACGCCACCAGGGGCCAGATCTCCAAGATCGTCGTGAACACTGCGGTAACAGCACTCGGCTGGACTTTGCTCAATCCACCTCAGAGGACATTTGAGGACGTGGCAGTCGGCTCGACGTTCTACCGGTACGTAGAAACGGCCTATAGCCACGTGCTGCTGAGCGGTTACCCTTGTGGAGGGGTGGGTGAGCCATGCGTAACTCCGGCGAACAGGCCCTACTTTAGGCCGAACAGCAACGCTACCCGTGGCCAGACGAGCAAAATAGTCGCCAACGCATTCTCTCCGGACTGCTCGACGCTCGCAAGCCCACGATGAACTATGATCCTGAACTAGCTCTCGTGTAAGTGGGCTATGTTATATAGACTCAAAATGCAAGGACCCTACGGTGCGATGCCGCAGGGTCCTTGCATTTTGAGTACCGCCATTCGGCCAGGCTCTAGCGGCCCGCGTACCAGTGGCCCAGCAGGCCGAGTAGCACCTCATTGGGCGTGCCCGCGAACTCAGGGTGCAGCTCAAAGCGTGCGCGCTCGAAGTACTGCACCGTGTAGGTCTTCCCGTCCACCTCGTTCCGCTCCTGGAACTCCTCCGACAGAGGGTAGCCGAAGATTGGTAGTCCGCCGTACTGCTTCCAGTAGGTCAAGAATGACCCGCCCAGATTATGACCCGTTTGCTCGAAGTAGATCTGCGATGTGCTCGGAGGTAAAGCCGTGGAACGCCCGAACGCGCCGTCTGTGCGCCCCTTCACCATGTAGCTTCCCAGCAGGCCGAGCAGCACCTCATTAGGAGTGCCCGCGAACTCAGGGTGCAGCTCGAAACGCTGGCGCTCAAAGTATTGAACTGTATAGGCCTTGCCGTCGGTTGCGCTTATCTCCTGGTACTCCTCCGACAGCGGATAGCCGAACAGCCAGAGCCCACCATGGCTCTTCCAGTACTCATAAAACTTGCCCTGCAAAATATGTCCGGTAGCTTCAAAGTAGATGCGCGCCGACGTATCAGCACCGGGGGAGGGAACCGGATTGAAAGCCGGGTTGTCGATACTCGCCTGACCGGGCAGGGGAGCCGATCGCGGTTGGCCGCCCGGCTGCGGGGCAGGCGGTACAGGCACAGGGGCCGGCGGCTGACCGCTCCCACCGTACCAGCGGGTCAGCACCTGCACAGCAGGCTTGTTGTTCAGCGCGTCGGATGTGTCGTTTTGTCCTGCGCTGCCGACATATGGCTCCCAGTGCCACCAGTAGATGCCACGGAACCACGAAACGTTGCTCCACACCTGCATCGTCGCCTCAACAGCGCGCTCCTGGACACCTAGATCGAGCATGTTTGACTTCTCAGGTTGGTCCCACCGGGCCGGTGAGTTCACGTATGAGCCGAAACCGATCTCGGTGAAGACAACGTCCTTGTTGAAGCGGTCATGCACTGCCTTGATATTATTGACCCAGTTGTACGTACCGCCCCAGTGGTCGGTGTAGTTGCTCCAGCCGGTGATAAGCTGCTCCAAAGACGGGCTGTCCCACTCATAGAGAGGGAAGTAGGCAGAGATGCCTATGTAATCGAGCTTGCCCCACCAGGTGATTTGAGAGTATTCCACCTGCTGGCTCTTGCCCCAGTTGGCCGAGTAAGTAAGCAGGCCCGGGAAGCGCGCACGAGCGTCGGCTATGATGCCTAACCAGTAGGAGTCATATTTGGGATCCGTCATGCTTAGCATCTCGACGCCCAGTGTGAACTCTTCTACATTATTGGCCTTGGCCAGGTCCAGATAATGATCAATGAACGCCGTGTAGTTGGCGAACCACGCCGCCGCATTGCTAGGTGTGATCAGGCCTCTCCATGAGCCGTCCTTGACATCCAGGTAGGGACGCAGCATCACCCGCAGACCCTGCTTGTGGGCCTCGGCGATGACAGCGATGAGCGACTCGTCTGATGGAGAGCCGAAACTAGGATCCGGGACGATGGCGGTCGATGAGGGAACATCCATGAACCAGCGCGGAGCAAAAGCGATAGCGTTCGCGCCCGTCGCCTTCCACGAAGCGATGGCATCGTGCTGGTTCGTTATCTTGTACGGGTCGGGCGCGTAGCCGATCATGTTCACGCCCTTGATCCAGTTGGCAGGTAGGGCATTCGTAGGGGACGCGGCGCGCGTGCCGCCGGATGGCAAGCCAAGCAGCAGAGTCAGAATAATCAAGCTGCTACCCAGTACCATCAGCACTTTGTTCGGTCGTTGCATTAACAGTAACTCCTATTCCAAGATGTATCACAGCAGGCATGCGTAGTCGAGCCTGGAACCGGTGCGCCAGAGAAATCCGGGTTCGCACTATACAACGGATTTATCCACTGTGGGTTATCCGATTATAACAAAATGGGGCAGCCGAATGGCTGATGTCGCGCAATTGGCCGGGCCGTATCCTCGCGCCGGGCCTGAGTCCGTCCTCGGTGCAACTTCAGCGGAAACTATTAGGGAACATAGAGAGAGATCTATGGTAACACCAGCCCCCGCTTCGCTCATACCTCCTGGAAGGGGAGACCCTCTGCGCCTCCGCTACCCCTGATCTTAACACTTCCTCCCCAGTGGTCCCTAACTCCACCCCTATCGGTCCCTCTATTGGCGTGGCACGAAATGTGCAAAGTTGGGCTTGTACTTTAGGGCAACTATGGGCGCAATACTTTCGATATGTTGTGGTGGCACGAGACTTGCAATTGTGGCTCGCAGTGGTTTCGGGATAGTTCGATGCCAGGGCTTTACTTGGCCCTGCGTTGGTATCTCTCGAAGCGACAGTAACTCATACAAAACGGATAAGCCCCTGGCGGCTTCTCTACTAATCCAATACAGCGTGTTGGTGCCCACAGCCGGGAAGGCGCATTCCTGAACATAGGCCGCACTGACGTAATAATTACCCGATGCAGCATGGCAATGGGTCGCTCACTCCTCGGCTTCTATCGGGGTGTGAAGCGAATTGCGAACAGACCTTTGCAGCATGCGAGAAGACAAGTGGGCTCCTCCGAGAGAATATTCCTGAGTGGGAGCGGAAGGTTTAGGTGATCACGATGATATTTGCGCCGACATCGGTTTTGAACCTGATCAAAGATGGTATGGGCATAATTCTCGCCTGCGCCGTAATAGTAAGCACAGCCCTATCTATCTACCTGCTTATCCTGGCAGTCGCTAGCCTTCGCCGTCCCGTAAAAGTAAAAACGCAAGGCGCTGCGACCAATCGCTTCGCGATCCTGATACCCGCCCACGAAGAGGAACTCGTTATCGGGCGGCTCCTCAACAGCGTCAACGATCTCGATTACCCACGCTCTCTCTTCACTGTTCACGTTGTCGCTGACCATTGCTCCGATCAAACCGCCTCCATTGCGCGCAGTTTGGGTGCAGCAATCCATGAGCGAAACGATCCTGACCCTCGGGGTAAATCACAATCGCTCCAGTGGCTCGTGCAGCGCCTCCTCAAGTCCAATTCCGGCGGCGTGGTTGATGCCTTCGTTGTCCTTGACGCCGACTCGATAGTTTCACCGAATTTTCTCCAGGCCATGGATATGCGCCTACGTTCCGGTAGCCCACTCATCCAGGGTCTCGTCCAGATCGATGATCCCGAGACAGATCGGATTGGTCAACTGCGAGCCTTGGCCTACGAATTCGTCAGCCACCTTCGCCCACTTGGGAGGAGCGCCCTTGGGCTTTCGGCCGGTTTGCGCGGCAACGGCATGTGCATATCGCGCGACTGTGCCATACGATTCCCCTGGGATACCGACTCCCTTGCAGAAGATTATGAGCTGCATGGCCGCCTCCTGGCGGCAGGATTACGCGTGACCTTCGCCCCCGAAGCCGTTGTTCGCACACAGTTGCCGCGATCGCTGGCTGTGGCGCGCACGCAGAGCGAACGCTGGGAACGCGGCCGGCTCGATGCGATGCGGCGTCATGTTCCAGCACTTCTTAGTAACGGGCTGCGGCGATTCTCATGGGCGAGTATAGACGGGGCCATTGAATTGCTCATCCCGCCTTTTTCTATCTTTATCGCCTTGATGCTAACCCTCCTGGGGCTAAGTGTCCTGTCGGGCATTACTCCACTGATCGTAGTAGCTGCCATTGGCGTCGTTGCCCAGTGCCTCTACACTCTGCGAGGGCTGGCCATCGCTTCCACCCAGTATCCACACATCCACCGTGCGCTTCTTTACGTCCCGGTCTTCGTCGTCTGGCGACTGTGGCAGTATATGGCCGTGCTAACGCGGCGCAGGCGGGTGCAATGGACTCGAACAGTACGAACACCGACACCACCAAGGAGCATCCCGATGCGTCGTATATGTATTATTCGTCACTACTATTACCCCGAGGACCCGCGCGGCCGGCGCGAAGCCGAGGCGCTGGCCGCCGCCGGGCATCATGTAGACATCCTCACCTTGCGTCATCCCGATGAGCCTGTGCGCGAGGTTATCAATGGCGTCAATGTGCGGCGTTTACCCGTCAAGCATTATCGCGGCTCAGTCTTTCACTATGCTTACGAGTATAGCGCCTTCTTCATTCTCGCCTTTCTTATCGTCACGGGGCGCTTCATGCGCCGCCGCTATGATGTCGTGCAGGTCAACTCCCTGCCCGACTTCCTGGTCTTCACCACTGCGATCTGCAAACTCTTTGGAGCGCGGATCGTGCTTGACATGCACGAATGCACGCCCGAACTCTTCTGCACAAAGTACCATGTGTCGCCCAATCACCCCATAGTGCGCGTTCTAGGGTGGGTTGAGCAACGGAGTCTAGGCTTCGCAAATCAGGTAATCACCTGCACGCCTCAGCAGCGCACGATTTTCGCGTCGCGCGGCACGCCACCTGAGAAGATCGCCGTCGTGCTAAACGCGGCGAACTCGGCAATCTTCCGCCCTCGTGCCCTGGAACCGGTCCTCTGGCAACCGGGAGACAGATTCGAGCTTGTGGCGCACGGGTTGGTCGCACAACGCTACGGCCTCGACACGATGGTGCATGCTGTGGCCCTCCTCAAGGACGAGATCCCCGGTATCGTCCTCCATGTCTACGGCAAGGGCGATTACCTACCGGAAATGGAGGCACTGGCCATCGAGCTTGATGTTGCCGATCGCGTTATTGCCCACGGGTTCGTACCGGAAGAGGAGTTGCTGGACGGCATAGCGCGGGCACATGTCGGTGTCATAGCGGCCAAGCGTGACAGTTTCAGGGATTTGACGCATACTCAGAAGATGTACGAATATGTGGCTATGCGCAAGCCTGTGGTTATCGCAGAGACATCGGCAGTTCGTACTCACTTTGACGACTCGTGCTTCCAGTTCTTCGCCTCTGATGATGCCACCGATCTGGCGCGGTCGCTACGTGAGCTTTACCAGAATCCTCTAAGAGCCATAGAAATGGTCGAGTCAGCCAGCCGCCGTTACCGCGGCTACGCCTGGGAAGCACAGCGCCACGTCTACTGCGAGGCCGTCCTCGGAGTTCCGCAAGAGACACGCAGCCGCATCCCTTCAAAAGAGCGCGCGGCCTATGCCAGCCCTGCTAATAATATGCTCCCTGTCGCTGTTGAGTCGACCCCCACGCTCCCCTCGAGAGAATTAGGCGGGCTGGTTACGTCGATTGAAGACGGGAGCATCTATTTGAGTGGGATGGCTATTCCAGTTGAGGACAGGGGCATCTAAATGAGTGTGAAACGCTATCTTGGCACATTCTTTCGTGGACGCCGGCTTTACATTCCAGTGCTGCTGTTGCTGCTGGCGGCGACAGTAGTTGGAACTTACTATCTTGCCCGCACTCAGTACGAGGCGACTGCGCGCATCTGGGTAGAAAAGCCTGCTCTTGACAATGTCCTTGACCCCAACGCGCCATCGGGCTTTGTCGTCTCCCCTGGACAGCAGCAGTCAGACAAGCTTGTCCAACTTCTCCAGACCGACTCCTTTGTCGTTTCAATCCTCACTAACACCACGGCGTCCGGACGTCTTACAAGCGTCGCTGAGCGCGATCGCGTGATCAAGGAGGTGCGCGGAAAGCTCGCGGTCACGCCCTTCGGATCGAACACAGTTAAGATCACCTACACGGGAAGTGACCCCGCATTCTGCCAGCAAGTGGTACAGGGCACAATTGACCAGTTTCGCGCATGGGATTTGACAGCGCGCGTCGAGCAGAGCGCTATCGAGAGCCAGTTCTACCAGAAGCAGTTGCAGATATACCAGGACCAGGTGGACGCCGCGGCGACGCGTGTCGACGATTTCCAGCGCGACCACCCATTCCCTGACCCTTCTTCGCCGCAGTACCTGGAATTAACAGGGTTGCAGCGGGAGCTGGAGTCGGCACGTGCTCTACTCAGTGCAACCCGCACAAAAATCGAGCAGGCTAACGCCGCGAACGCGCTGTCCGATACCAGCCGCCAGGTTGAATTCCAGGTTCTCGATGCTCCGACTGTCCCTGACCGGCCCGCAGCGACCCTGACGCGCCTGCTTGAATACCTTGCTCTGGGTCTGATCGCCAGCTTCGGCTTGATTATTCTCGCTGTCGTATTTGCCACCTGGCAAGATACCACGATCCGCAACGGCGACGATCTGCAGCGATTGACGAGCGTACCGCTTCTCGACGAGATCCCACACCTGAAGCCCGATAGCATCGGTGGCGGCGAACGCCACGACCCTGTGGGGGCAAGGCGCTCGCCCAAGAAAACGGGCAGTCAATTTGAGGAACCGGCATCGGTCTATCCCAGCAGCACAATCGAATAGAGTGAGGTTAAATATGCCCCCGCAGCTCCCATTCCGCAAGACCGCCACCGCGCCCGAAGCGACATCTGTTTCTACGTTCCGCAACCTGTATACTCGGGTGCTGTTGGGCTTGCAAGCCCAGCAACACCGTGTTATCGGCCTCACCAGCGCAATCGACGGGGAAGGCAAGACCACAATTGCGTCCGGGCTTGCGGCAGCGCTTGCCGAAGATGGGGCGCTTCTCGGGTTTGGCCGTGAACCCGACACCATCCTCCTGGTTGAGTGCAATATGGGTTCCCTACCGGAAAACCCACGCCTTGGCATACGCCCCGGACCTGGCCTGGTTCAGGTGCTGCGGGGCGAATGCGAGTTAGATGCGGCGATCCAGACCACCGGCGTAGAGCGACTATCTGTTCTGACCCTCGGCGAACCGGCTCACAACTTCCCATTGGCGATTCGCACAGCAACCCTACCTGAAGTCATCGCTCAACTCCGATCAGAGTTCGGCCTGGTTGTCATGGACCTCCCGGCTGTATTAAACAGCTCTGATACACAGGTACTGGCTCGCCTCGCTGATCAAATCGTGCTGGTCGTCCGGGCCGGAGTTACTCCGGCGAAGCTGGTGCGACAGGCAGTAGACGAGCTTGTTGACCAGCTTGGCGAGGAGATGCTTTTGGGAGTGGTTCTCAACGACAGTCGGTCTGATCTCCCACCCTGGCTTGATAACCGGCTCTAGTCTGCTCAGGAATGTAAGAGACTAAGATGATTTTGGTAGTCGTGCTATTAGGATACTTCTGCCTCGTTGGGCTTACTGCACGCCGCTTTGATACAAGGGCGCGGTGGCTATTGCTGGCAGGTATCGCCGTGCTTGTAATGCTCGATTTCGCGAGGCGCTCGCTCCCATGATGCAAGCCTGTTGTGCGGGTGCAGGTGTCACCACGATAGAGGGCATGCCCCGATGGTAGATGCGGCTCGAAACCTATCGGTGCTCCAATTGCTAAAGCGGCAGCGCCGGGAACGGCTCGTGGGGGCGGCTGCGCTGCTCGCTTGTGCCCTGGCCTGGGCTGTTGCGCTTGTGCTGCTCACAGGGCCGCTCCCATTGGTGCTCGGTTTAGCGGTGCTGCTCTGCGTAGTGGCGATAGCTCTCAGGCCGCAGATCGGGCTATACGTGCTCCTCTTCTGTGCGGTCTTCCTTGAACAATGGGGCATTGTTGGGCTTGATCCTGTGACGGCACGCTTCCCCTTTTACTTCACTCTTTCAGGCTCCTACGGTATACCGATTCCCGTTAGCCCGGTCGAGATGATCCTGATGCTAACTCTTGTGGTGGTCGTGCTGCCGCATATCGCACGCCGGGGCGTGGCCTTCGTGTGCGGGCCGCTCTTCGTGCCCCTGCTGCTCTTTCTGGCATTCGTGGTTGCATCTATTGTGTACGGTCTTGTACGTGGGAGCGGCACGGGACCATTCGACATCAAGGCGGTCTGGGAAGAGACGCGCTCCTTCTTTTATCTCGCGATCACATACGTGCTTGCATGCAACCTTATCCGGACGCGCTCTCAACTCAGAACGTTCATCTGGTTGTTCATCGCCGGGGTCGGACTCAAGAGCATACAGGGAATCGTGCGTTATATCGACGTGCGCGTGAATGGGTTGCAGGTCGACTCGATCACCGGCCACGAGGATGTCATCTTCTTTGCCGCTTTCGTTATGCTGCTTGCAGGGCTACTCCTTTTTGGGGCAAAGCTAGAGCCAACAGCACGCAAGCAAATGCGAACAATGCTCTGGGTGCTGCCGCCCCTGATCTTTACCTTACTGGTAACCAATCGACGCCTCGGCTTCGTGGTGCTGGCGGTGGGCCTGGCCCTTGTGGCGATTTTGTTGCTGCGGACCCGCCGGGATCTCTTCCTGCGCATCGCACCCGTGGTTCTCGTCGGCGTTATTATTTACGTTCCGCTCTTCTGGAATGGCACAGGCACACTCAGCGAGCCGATCCGAGCCGTGCGCTCACTGGTTGCGCCCGCCACGGAACGAGACCGCTCCTCTAACGCCTGGCGAGATCTTGAAAACACGAACATCGACTACAATCTGAGTACCGCGCCAATCACCGGCCTGGGCTTCGGCCGCCCTTATACCTTCATAGTGGCCCAACCTCCACTGGATGCGACAGGCTTCACATACTGGCGTTACATTGCCCATAACGCTATCTACTGGGTCTGGATGAAAATGGGGATAATCGGGTTCATTCTCTTCTGGAACTTGATGGGATCAGCAGCCGTGCTTGGGCTTGTCACCTTCCGGCAACAGCGCGATGGCTACATCAAAGCTCTTGCTCTTGTCGTTGCCGGAGTGGTACTCATGCAGGTCATCTTCTCCTATGGCGACCTCGGCCTGACCTACTCGCGCTCGATGATCTTCCTGGGCTGCATGCTTGGCATGCTGGCCCGCCTCCCGGCGCTCAGCGAACCAGAGAGTGTAACTGTTAGCGCCGAAGCGAACCCCAACGACGCACCACCGATTCGGCCTCACGCGCCGTCGCCGGTAGTTGGCCGCCGGTTGGCAGAGGCGAAGCCCGAATGAGCGTGCTGCGACGCGCCCTTGGCAACACAGCGATCATGCTAGTCGCGCAGGTGATCACCTGGAGCGCTACGCTCGTGACCACCGGCGTGCTTGGCGCTCGGCTGGGTGTCGATGCCTTCGGCACGCTCTACCTGGCGATGTCGTTCAGCCTGCTCTTTGGTGTGCTGGTAGAGTTTGGGCTCAACCAACAGCTTGTGCGCGCCATCGCTCGCGACCCCAATCTGGCCGGCCCATACATGGTCAACGCACTGGCGATTAAGCTCGGCCTTGCACTCGTCGCCTACCTGATTATCCTCATGCTGATCTACGTGCTGGGCTACAGTGCCGAGGCCGCCATGGTGATCGCCGTTTATTCGCTTATCCTTGCCTTTAACGGCATATCGACCACTTTCACCTCGGTGTATCAGGGCACACAACGCGTCATCTATGCGGCCGTTGGGTCGATCGTGGAAAAGGTGCTCGTATGCCTTCTCGCGATTCTGTTGCTCTGGCTCGGTTTTGGCGTGGTCGCTATGGCCGCCGTGTTCGTTGGGGGGTCGGCAGCGAGCGCACTGTTGCAGGGCCTGTACTTGCGGCGAGTGGCTCGGATCGAATTTCGGCTCGATCGCGCTATTATCGGCGTGTTGGTGCGCAACGCCATTCCATTCTTCGCTTTCTGGGTTCTCGGGTCGCTCTACTACCGGCTCGACACTATCCTCCTCTCGAAGCTCACCGGCGCGGAGGTGCTGGGCTGGTACGGCGCGGCCTACCGCCTGTTCGACACCCTTGTCTTCCTGCCGAATATCATCGCTTCAGCGATCCTCTTCCCGATACTGTCACAACTCTCCGAACGGTCGCTCCCTGCCCTACGCCGGGCAATGGCCAAGGGCCTCGACATCATCCTTATCGTGGGTATGCCTATCAGCGTGGGGCTTTTCACACTTGCCGAGCCTATTATCCGCCTCATATACCGTGAGCCCGAGTTCGTGCAAGCCGTTCCGGCTTTGCAGTGGTTGGCGGTTGGTCTCGTGCTCCTTTATGTCAACTCAATCCTGGGTGTTACTCTCGTCAGCCTCAACGAAGAACGGAAACTGACCGTGGTGGCCGGCCTCGCGCTCGTACTGAATCTCGCTCTAAACCTGACCTTGATCCCAATATTCCAACACGTAGGGGCGGCGGCTACCACAGCCGCAACAGAGGGATTGATCCTGGTCTATCTGCTTGCCGTGATGCCGCGTGATCTGCTGGCGCGTTCCACCCTTGGCGTTCTCGCCAAAGCCGGTGTAGCGTCCGCAGCCATGGCGCTTGTCCTTATTGCGCTGCGAGGGCAGAGCCTCGCCCTGCTTGTTCCGCTAGGCATCGCCGTCTACGCTCTCGTTGGACTGGTGCTGCGCATGGTGCCGGTGGAGGACTTCCGCCTTATCACCGGGGCACTGGGGCGGCGGGGGCGCATGGCCGAGGCTGAGGAGTCGCAAGCATGAAGGGTGGGTTGATCCTGCCGTTGGTGCGCTATATCACCAACAGAGTTATCGCACGGATTCCTGTGTATGCTGTGCGGCACACCTGGTACCGGCGGGTGCTGGGGATGCGAATCGGGGAAGGTTCTGCCTTGCTGATGGATCTCTACCTATACATACGTGGACGCGCTCGGCCCGGCCATCCCGGCATCACAATCGGACGCCGAACCATAATCAACCAGCAATGCTGCCTCGACGGCCGCGGCGGGCTTGCCATAGGCGACTACGTCAGTATCTCGCCGGGCGTCTGGATCCTCACCGACAGCCATGACATGAACGACCCACTCTTCCGCGAGGTTCTTGCCCCGGTAACAATCGGCAATCACGCCTGGATAGGCAGCCGGGCGATGATATTGCCTGGAGTAACAATTGGAGAAGGGGCAGTTGTCGCGGCAGGAGCGGTCGTTACGAGCAACGTTGAGCCTTACACTGTCGTTGGCGGAGTGCCTGCACGTCCTATCGGCACTCGCAGCCGGAATACCAAGCCGCGCTCCTGGGTTTACAAGCCTCCCCTGGAGTAGTGAATGAGTGCAAAGATGGATCGAATCTGATGAAGTTGCTATTCGTGTCACCCTACCTGCCCTACCCGCCGCACTCAGGTGGGCCGCGCCGCATCCACGGACTGCTCAGCGAGCTTGGCCGTCGGCACGACGTCTCTTTGCTTGCCTTCACCGCGCCCGGCGAGGATACAGGCACAGCCCTGCAGGCAACCAGGCAGTTGTGCGCCGAGGTGGTGACAGTTGAGAACGATCAAGTGGACCGCGCACTCAAAGGAAAGCGGAAGCGCGCAATCCAGTTACGCTCACTCCTTACCGCGCATAGCTACGAACGGCTAATCTACCATAAGCCTTCGTTCCAGCGGGCGCTCGATGGGCTGGTAGCGCGCAACGATTTTGATGTAATTACCACGGAGTTTGCACAGATGGCCGGCTACCGGCTACCCGGCAGCGCACGCCTTGTTCTCGATGAGCATAATATCGAATATGATATCCTCTGGCGCACAGCCGCTGCGGAGCCGCCGTCCATACGCAAGCTGTACAGTTGGGCTAACTACATGAAGCTTCGCCGCGAGGAACGTGCGGCCTGGCAGCAATACGACGGAATCACACTTACCTCTGAGAGAGACGCCCAGCTATTGCGCCGTGATGCCCCAGAGAAGCCAACAATGGTTATCCCAAATGGAGTCGACACGGCGTTCTTCCACCCATCAACCGCTCCGGTTGAACCAGGCACGATACTTTTCTTCGGGGCAATCAACTACTACCCGAATACCGAGGGACTCCTCTTCTTCCTCGATGAGGTCTTCCCCCACGTCAAGCAGCAGAACCCTGGCGCGCGGCTCTGGATAGTCGGACAGTTACCGCCGCCAGCTGTCGCCGCCCGCGCTGCGAAGGACGTAATCGTGACCGGCTTGGTAGACGATGTGCGCCCTTATATCGAGCGGGCGGCAGTAGTGATCGCCCCCCTGCGGATCGGCGGAGGCACGCGCCTGAAGATTGTCGAGGCGATGTCTATGGGCAAGCCCATTGTCGCCACCCATATTGGCGCGGAGGGCCTTGACGTCAACGATGGCGAGGATATCGTGCTGGCCGACACGCCGGAGGACTTTGCCAATCAGGTCGCTCGCGTGCTGGGTGATACCGCTCTCGCTCGGCGACTTGGGGAGGCGGCACGACACCGCGCCGTGGCGCGATATACGTGGCAGAGCGCGGTCGACCGGCTGGAGCACTTCTATCAGGAACTGCCGTCGTCTGCGGCAATAAAAGGAGGCGATTATGCATCGACAGCCGACCCGATGCTGCCAACGTAGTGAGGCAGAACGCCTGCTGATCAATGAGGGGCCTATGTTATCCACGATCATTATGCGAAGGCAACCATAAGACACGGATGGTGTATACTAGGGGTCGACTGGTCCTATGATGAATTACTCGCTGTCGTGGCGGCCGGACCAGCACGCTGCAGGCGATTACACAAGGAAGGGCTGCACTATTATGAGATCTGTTCGCAACTTCTCGATTCGCACCGGCGTCCTGTTGGGCGCTATGATTCTCGCCTGCGCGTTCGCATACGTGATGCCTGCCCACGCCGCGCCGCTTGGACAGGCCGGGACGGGCACAATCACAGGCCAGGTACTGAGCCTGGACAACGTCGCACTACCTAATGTTCGCCTGGCCGCTTTTGTCCAGGCACCAGGCACACCAGACCGCACCACCCTAAGCGAGTTCCAGAGCGATGCGCAGGGCCGCTACTCGGTCCAGGTGCCTGTGGGCCAGGTCTGGCTGGAGTTTCAAACCCAGGATATCAACGGGCAGTCATTCTGGGGCTATAGCAATCTGCCGGTGAACGTCGCTGCCGGAGAGACCGTGAGCGGGCAAGACTTCCGCGTTGCAATCCGCGTGGTGTCAGAGCCGCCTCCCGCAGTCTCGCCTCCCGCAGTCTCGCCAGCGCCCGGTATGCCGAGAACCGGGGCTGGGCCCAATCAGTGGCTGCCGCTGGTTGGTGGGTTCGGCGTGCTGCTGCTGATGTTCGGTCTGGTGCAGCGCCGCCGCGCTTCGCGCTAATTCCTCGACATCACGACCTCAGGAGCACGAAGATCCTATCGATCTTCGTGCTCTTTACATCCCTGGCGGGTCTCAAAGGAGGAGCCGATGCAACCACGGGTTAAACAAGCGAAAACGATCGTGCAACGTGTTCGTCATCGCCTGCGCAGCCACTCGCTAGTCAATCACGTTCTGGGACTAGGTTTGCGCTTTCGCTTCACGCGTGCAGGCTTGATCGCCCGCGCGCCAGGTTTACCTCTCATCAAGGTTATCAACAAAGGGGGGCGCATCGAGGTAGCCAACTGTAGCTTCTACCCCGGCGTCCGGCTTGAGTGCTGGCGTGGTGCACGGATCACAATCGGCACCGGCACCTATCTAAACCGCAACACAGAGATCATTGCCCAGCAGGAGGTGACCATCGGCAGGGACTGCATGATCGCGTGGGATGTAGTGATTATGGATACTGATCAACACGGGGTCGGGGATGCACCGCCGGTCGCGAAGCCGGTCCGCATTGGCGATAGGGTATGGATCGGGTGCCGAGCCATTGTGCTGAAAGGCGTAACGATCGGGGATGGCGCGGTCATTTGCGCGGGTACGATTGTCACTCAGGATGTACCGGGCGGGGCCGTGGTCGTGGGACAGCCGGCCAGGATAATTCGACAGATCAAAGAGTGACGAGGAGTGGATGTCCGCGACGGCAGACACTCCAGTGGGAGAACAGGACCACTAGCACATAAGTGCTTGCGGCGCGATCTATTCTGGTGTATCTAACACTCAGGATTTCTCTATTGAGGGTCCATTTAGTAAGGTCATGAAGGATGTAAGCCAGCCACAGCCGTGAACAATTTCCATCAACAGCAAATCAAACACTTTTCACAATCAATGAATCAATTTAGTAGTCAAATAGCCGCATGGAGGCGCACCGCTCCTGGTTTATGGTGGGTAAATATCGCTTTTGGATCGCTTCTGTGGTTCTTCTACTGTACGGATTATTCGCTGCCCGGAACAGTATCGGACATTCTCTTCCCACCTATTGCTGCTCTATTTGGTATGGTAGCTTTCGTGAGGGTTGGGGCCGTAATCCAGGAAAGCAGAAAGAAACACTGGCTAAGAATGGCCTGCTTGCCCTCTCTGGTAGGTGGTCTGTCTTTCGCACTTATTTGTTCTGTCCTGCTCATACCACCCTTCACATTGGGCGGTTTCTTCATCGCGGACTCATTGAGGAGTGAAACACTTACCCAACAGGTTAGGTCTCCCAATGGCCTACTGATAGCCGAGGTCTACATTCGTCCAGGTGGTTATTCAGGCTCCTATAACAAACCCATCTTTGTACGTCTCAAGTCACCGTTCTTTCCGTTTATTGAGAGAGACGTACAGAGCATATCGACACACATGGAACGCTCTGAGGCCAATAACTATATCTTCTGGGGCGGCGACAATTCCCTTCGGATTTCACAGACTGGTGAGATTCTTGGTGTGGGCCTCATAAAGCCGGAAGTGTCTCTGACGCTCATGATTGCGGCACCCCTGACTGCCTGTAGTATCCTCTTATCTACTTTGTTCGGCAGACGGCGGTATCGCAGGCGGTATCGCATCCCACATCAAGGTGAGGTGCCGTAGAGAGGGCGCAGGGCTTCATACCAGAGCCGGTTGATCGACCGGGTGCCCTCATCAGACGGGTGCACACCATCCGGGCTTAACTCGTCGGGATGGGCCTTGAACCATGCGTACAGGTTAGGGCCAGGGAGTAATCCATTGCGGTCCGCGACCCGGTCGATCACCTCGTTCAAGGCGCGCACATCATTATCGGCGGGGCCTTTGCTGGCGAATGGGATGCGCGCAATGACGGGTAGACGGCCCGCCGCCTCTATCCGGTCGACCATAGTTTGCAGGTTCGCCTCAAAGAGCGTAGGTTTGACCTTCTGCCAGGCGTCGTTAGTTCCGTAGCCGATCGCCCACACATGAAAGTCCGGGTTGAGAGCCAGCCAATCCTTGATAACTGATACCCCATACCCGCTATTGACGCTGCTGACGCCGCCGTCAATCATCGCCGGGAACCGTTCCGGGATGACATCATGGACCAACTTTGCAAACGAGGGCTGGTTGGCCGGGCAGCGCGTGAAGGCCGCTGCCGTAATCGAGTCGCCCAGGAAGAAAACGGTGTCGTCGGTGCCGTTGGAGGCGTCGTGTAGATCAATCTGGTCGATCGTCAGCGTATTGCCGAGCGGGCCGGGTACAGCGCCTGTTACCGTCATTCGCACCCAGCGGGCACCGGCGAACGGGAAGCGATGCGCACGAGTGCGAGCAGTATTGCCCGTCACGCTCACAACCTGGCGCCATGTGCCGTCACGGCCGTCGGTCGAATCCGCCGAGGTGGCAATGGTATAGCTCGCCGGAAGGCCGTACGTGGGGGTGCCGGGCGCGCTGATGTAGTCGCTGGTTGCGCTGCTGTTCCACTCCAGAAGCAGATCGCCCTTCACCCGCCCCACCGGGAGCGCCAATGTGGCGGGGAACACATCTGCCCGCCATGCAGGGGTGCAGTAGGTTCCATCGACGACCATGCTCAGTTGTAGCGGAGCCGCAACGTCTGCCGGAGGCGATATTACAAGCGGATTGAGCCGCAACGGCCGGGGAGTGGGACGCACGATCAAGGTTGGCGTACCGATGGGCCGCAATGATACGGTGGCGACCGGCGTAGGTGTGGGGTCGGAAGCACATCCGGCCAGTATCGCGAGTAGGGTGATCGTCACGCAGGCTGCGATAATCCTGGTGAATCTACTCGTCCCCCGTTTCACCTTAAGCCGCTCCTCCAATGGTCCAACCCTGTCAGAAAGAATGCAACGCCCCACCGGAAATTATAACATGCCCCTGTGATGGTATAATTGCCAACAGGCAGCAGAGCGCGGAAGACGCATCTGTCCTGATACAACATTGAGGAGAAAAGAGCTTGCGCGGTCCCCAACGATACGCCCCTACCCGTACACCAATCCTGCTCGTCGCGTTAGGGTTGGTAGTACTCGCACTCGTCAGCGGTTGCGACAATTCACCCTCCCCGGTGGCCACACCATCACCTATCACTCTTGCTCCAACTTCAGTCGCCACGCCCATGACCGCAGCACCAACACCCACCATGCCCCAGCCGTCAACAACCCCGCGCTCCGTACCATCTGCCACAGCCACAGGTGCCAACTCCGGCAAGCAGGCCACTCCCGGTACGGGCTGGTCGCAGGCAATAAACTGGCGTGGAGGCGACTGGTACCTGCTCGGAGTCAACTATCCCTACTACCACTATGGTAACGATTTCGGCGGTAATGCCTGGGGAAATTACGGCGTTCACGACCCTGCCACATATGCGGCCGTTGACGCCGACTTCACCAAACTGTCGTCGCTCGGGGTGCGGACGGTGCGCTGGTTTGTCTTCGCAGACGGCCGGGCGGGCATCATGTTTGATGCGGAGGGACTACCGACCGGCCTTGACGAGTTCGTCATGCAGGATTTTGACGCCGCATTGGAGATTGCCCAGAAGCACAACATTGGCCTCAACCTCGTCCTGCTCGATTTCCGCTTTATGTATGATGCCCAGGTTGAGAATGGCGTGCAAATGGGCGGGCATGCTGCCGTTCTTGCCACCCCCGCCGGTCAGCAGGCGCTTGTTCGCAACGTCTTCGAGCCACTCTTCCGCCGCTACGCTAACCACCCGGCTATCCTGTCATGGGAAGTGATGAACGAGCCTGAATGGACCCTGCGCGATGCCGGCACCGTCCATAAAGAGGTCAGCCAACCCTCCACCCTCGCCAACTTCCGCGCCTTCGCAAAACTCACCGTCGAGGCGATACATAATGTCGCGGGCAGCTATGCTACGCTTGGCTGTGCCGATATGAAGTGGTCGCAGAACTGGGTAGGGCTGGGCCTGGATTATTACCAGATCCATTATTACGACTGGATGCAGCCTTACAGTACCGACAACCTGTTCGCCCTGCGTGCCGAATCGCTCCGGCTAGATCGCCCGGTAGTTGTCGGGGAATTCCCGGCCGACCACAGCACCGTCGCGGCGCTGCGTGACTATCTCAACATCTGGTACATGAATGGCTACGCCGGCGCGTGGGCGTGGAGCTACCGTGCCGATGCCACATGGGGTGGTCCCGACCCTGAGGTTCTGGGAAGCTGGGCCGACGCCCACAAACCCGCGCTCGATTTTCCAGCGGTTCCCTGACCATCACAATAACTCTGTCTGACCATCTGGGGCCACACAGAGATGATACGCCGGCACTCAAGAGCGTCTTTTGCGCGTTTGCGAGCGCTGGCCCGTTGTGCGCGTGGGCACCTTCCGGGACGCGAAGTCGACAGCCAGGGCCAGGGGAACTCGCGCGAGCAGGCGGCTTTCCCAGTAACCTAGCCGCTGCAGCAGGCCGAATGCACGTCCCAGCAACCGCCAGCGGATGCGGCGAGCTACGGTGGGAGTGGCAGCGGTTGGCATACCGGGATCGCCGCCCCAACGCTCCTGCGCGTAATAGTACCAGAAGTCCCAGATTTGCCCGAGGATGTGAAAGCTGTACTGCCAGCTAACCGGCCGCAATCCGTGACGGCGCAGCATGGTACGCAGCCCTCGATATGTGAAGCGCTGGACGTGGCCTTTCGCGTATGCCTTCATCTTGTCGTGCCAGCCAAGCTTCCACCGGAGCCACTCAAAAGTGCCCGGTTGCCCTTCCGCAGGCACAGTTGCGGCGAGCAGCCCGCCGGGGCGCAACACGCGAAAGACCTCATCGAGGCTGCGGTCGGCGTCAGGAATGTGTTCCAGCACATCATAAAAGACGACAGCGTCGAAGCTCCCGTCCTGATATGGAAGATCGTTGATCGAGGCCACGACAAAAGGGATTCCTCCACCCAGAGCCTGTGCTGCGCGGATCGCGGTGCGGCTGAGATCGCAGGCATGAATCACAAGATCCGGTCGGGCGCTAATCATAGCGCGGGTGGTGGCGCCACCGCCGCAGCCCACTTCCAGTACGCGGCTGCCCGGCGCAAGCCCCGCGAGGGCAGCCATCGCACGCTCGACTTTCATCACCGCGTAATCGCGCCTGCCGCCCGCTCCCACCACCGAGTAGTCGCCCATTACGTGCTCTGCGGCTTCGTAATCGTATTCCGCGCCCGGGCCTGCCCCCGTTGGTCCCCGTTCCTCCACTTTTGGTTCCGTGACGGCTGCCATTCTCCCCTCCCCTTTGCTATGGTTTGCCCGCTGAGTTGTAACGAGCGACATGCGCGGAACCGATGAAGGTTCCACTCCGCAGTGCCCACCCCGCAGTACACCAAGTCCATCCAATCAACCGGACTAACCCTGTCCATCCGCACAGATCGCGCGACAAGCCTCTCGGCTAGCCGCACGATCGTTGTGCTGCGCTCTCTCTACTTCTGTTTAGTGGCCTACCGGTTACCCAGGATACGACGCCCGAACTGGCCCAGGAGAACATTGTAGGGCGGCTGGTTCTCGGGATGGAACTCGAAACGTGCCCGCTCGAAATACTGCACGGTGTAGGGCTTGCCATCTTCAAGCGTCTCTATAATTTCTTCGCTAATTGGGTATCCAAACTGCGCTAGCCCGCCGTTCGCCGTCCAGTAGGCCTGGAAACCGCCCTGAAGGTTGTGTCCGGTCTCCGGGAAGAACTGTGCTCCCGACTTTGCTTCTACGGGCGGATCGGCTGGATGGATACGACGCCCGAACTGGCCCAGGAGAACATTGAATGGGGGCTGGTTCTCGGGATGGAGTTCCATACGCACCCGCTCGAAATACTGCACAGTGTAGGGCTTACCGTCTTCCAGCGTTTCGGTGAGCTGATCACTAATTGGGTAGCCGTTGATCGCCAACCCGCCGTGGGTATTCCAGTACGACAGAAACGGCTCACCGACGCATTTGCCGGTTTCCGGGAAAAGATGGCCCGCGCAAGGTCCGCCAGGAGTTGGATTGGGTGGTGGGGTGGGCTGCGCACCGGCAGGGCCGTAGACCCGCTCACTCATTTCGGCGGCCCACACTCGCCGGTACTCGGAGAGGCCCGACGCTGTCAGATTGAGGTTGTCTGCGGCGATCTGGTCTTGATGCGCCCCAAAGTAGGACCAAAAATCCGGCCCACGCACGATTTGCGGATAGGCAGCATAGAGCCGGTCGATCTGTGCGTTGAGCACCGGGCCATTTGCCTGGATTTTTTCTGTGCGGCCGTAAGGAATCTTCGGCACAATAGGGATCTTCCCGGCTTCGAGCACAGCTTTCACCATTATGTCGTAGTTCTTATAGAAGTCGTCCGGTAGTTCGGGCTTACCCGCCTCGAAGAAGTCGGCATCTGTTGTCCCGAAACTGAGCACAACGAACCGGCCTGGGAAGATAGCCAGCCAGTCACGGATGAGGCGGGCTCCATCGCCGCTCTGCACGAAACTGGTGCCGCCACTCTCCTGTGCCGGATAGTACTGCGGGCGTGAGCTGTTGATAAGCTGAGCGAACGTGCCAATGCCGCGCGAGTCGTGATCCATGCCGCCTGCCGCGATATAATCGCCATAGAATATCCAGCTATCCTGCACTCCCTGAGATGCATCGTGAATATCCATGTTGAGTGCGACGTCCCGGTTCAAATTGGATCCTGAGACAGCGCTGACGTTGATTCGCACCCAGTTGTACCCGGCCAAATTAATCGCGTGCTGGCGCGAGTGGTACGTATTTCCAACAACAGTCGCGAGCACCTTCCAGCCACTCCCTGGGACCTGGCCACCGGCGGCAGCATTTCCCTCGATCGTGTATGCGGAAGGCAGGTTATATGAGAGATTACCTGTGAGCGCGTAATTGTAATCCGGAGTAATAGGGTCGTTGTACCACGCCAGCAGGACATTACCGCGCTGCCCGGCGGGGACGCCCGAGAGGTCGTAAGCCAGCCAGGCCGGTACGCTGCTGGAGCGCCAGTAGGTCGCATACTCGTTATCATTGGCGTGACTCGCAGGGCGGCCGCGGTCGGATGAAGCGTATGCAGGTACTCCGCGACTGATAACCGGCATAGGCGCGGGTGGCAAGCCGTCCGCAGCCGACACTGAGCGCACAAGTTCGCCGGGCAGCAGTGGAGAAAGCAGACCGAGACACAGCAAGGCTGTGATCATGGCGGCCATCAACCGCATGCCCTGCATCCTTGAACGCCTCGCTATAATACCGGCCCCATTACGGGCTGTCCATTCACTTTGCACACCAACCCACCGTCTCGACATAGTGTCCCTCCAGATGCATAACTAATAGTCAGGCACGTGCGATTCTTGCCGCCATTAGTGTGTACTCGTCAGGCATGCCCACGCACGGCGTAATCCTAGGATTAGCACAATACGTGCCGCTGGTAAAGTGGGCTTCGAATATAGGCCAGCCCGCTTACTGTAAGCTTCATAGTGCAGGGCGTTGTGCTCATAGGTGCGAACTCCGCACATTATGGCTCTGCTTGGGACGACGAAAGATTGGAGTCCAATTCCTAATGGAGGGAAAGTTGAGATTCAGGTTGGAGCAACCTGACATTCGGACTCAGACCGGTGATTAATCTGCAGGCGATGACGGTGAGGTCGTTACTGGCAGCGCGCCTGTTACCTTGATGATGTCCGCGGGCGACACCGACAGGTTCACACCTCGCTGCCCACCGCTCAGATATATCTTATCCAGCGGAAGCGCACTCGTGTCAATGAAGATGCGGAAGCCCTTCTGCAGCAGCGCCAGCGGAGAAATCCCGCCTACCTGTAGACCTGTCAGGCTCTCGGCCTCTTTCTGGGTGGCCATCCTCAGCCGCTTCTCGTCTACGCCCGGCTGGGTGCCCAGGTGCTTCAGGTTCAACTCGCTGTTTGCAGGCACCAACACCAGCAGCGCTCGCCCCTTACCGCTCTCCGGCAACACGACAAGCGTCTTGAACACATGTGCGGGGTCGGCTCCTATAAGGGCCGCTACTTCGTCTGCCGAATGCCCATCAGGCGAATAGTAATGTGCTTCATACGCCACGTGGTGAGCATCGAGCACTCTCATGGCGTTTGTCTTTGGGCCTTTCGTGTTCGGCTGCTTTGCCATCCCGCGCCGCTTCCCTTCTACTCCAGCACTTCTATGTCAACAACAGGCACGCGCAGCCTGCGCCCACCTGACAGCAGCACATCGGCAACGGGGGCGATCACTCCCGACTGCGAGGCTCGCGGTCCCACAGGCAGCCCGGTGACCTGCGCGACCTGCCCGAGATAAGCCGACGAGAGGAGCCGCACGTTTGTGCCGACCTCCAATTTTGGCCCCTTCTCTTCCAGCCAACGCACCGATGTGGTTCGCGCCAGAGGAATGATGATTTCGGGCCGAGCCAATCCGCCGCGCAACCGAGTGGTGCCGTCAATTGCGATCTCTTGCCCATCATACGCGGCGATGGTTTCAAATGTGCGAGCCGACATGGGCGCCGACCCGAATCCTTCGGTAATAATCAGCACGAAATCAGGCGGCACAGGCGAGGTGACGCCCGGGTTCGACGGAGGGAAATCCCAACCCCCATTCTCCGCTGTGGCCGCGCCCATCCGCCATTCACCGGCCCGCGCAAAGCCGAGAAAGTTAGCAAGCTCCGACGACCGTATGCTTCCTGTAATCAGCCCGCGCGCTCCCAGCTCGATCATCCGGCGCAGTGCGTCGGCGCTTACTTCGCTGCCGCCAAGCACTATGGCGTAGGCCACCCTCGCATCGATGACTCCAGGAGTAAGCGGCTCATCGCCCGAAGGCACAGCCACCTTCAACACGCCGTGCTGCTCACCACCGATCCCGAATATTCCCCTGACCAGCGTGGCGGGGGTTTCGAGGATTGCTCCATAATAGGGTATGAGGTCAGCGACGATACCTTTCAGGTGGGCGCGCACGCTAACAGGCTCCGGCGCGATAGCTATTACTCCCGTGCCCGTTGCCTGGTCATAGCCCGTGAACGTTCCGGCCACAGGCGACCGCGACGCTCGCGAGCCCGTCCCTGCCCGTTGTGCCAGCACGCTCCCTTGCTCCACTCGCGCACCTGTGCTTACCTGCAATCGCTTGGCTGTTGCCTGTGGAGACATATCAAGATCGGCCGCGATATCGATCCGCACCGGCTCCGATGTGAGCATGCTCTGAGCTATAACATCCGTCGGCTCGACACGCTGTCCCGCCTTGACCATCACCTCACCCGGCACAGGCAACCGTCGCTCACGCCTCACCAATATATTTGTGGCTATGGTCGGTTGTGGTATAGGGTAGTAAAGACTCATTGCGCTTTCCTTCTATGCGAGGTATCAGGGTCGGGGGTGTCGGGCTATTATCGTCCCGCACAGGCTATGTGTTGTCAGCGGGTGGCACAGTGGGCGCATTATCGTCGGAGGCTGCGGCTACTTGTTGCTCGCCGGTGAAATGCTGCGGGGCTTCAGGCGGGGCGAAAGGCCCGCTCTGGAAGCTTTCCCCCGTAGGTATGGCGTCGAATGCCGACCACCATCGCCGCGCAAGTAAATAGCGCGTATCCCGCTCGGCAGGAAAATGGAGCGGCCTGCCGCGAGCGTCTATTATCAGCCCCACCAGCCCGCCTTTTACTTCTTGCCCGGCCTGCGTCTTGAGCGCCTTTCCCGGTTCTCCGCTCCCAACTCTGAAGCCGGGGGCGGGTTTCACGGTCAGCGAAGCGCGCTGGTCAGGACGCAACGGTATAATCTGGATCGATCCGTATGGTATCTCCACAGTGTCGGTGCCGCCGGGCTGCCGCTCAACTGTAACTGATACGGCTGTGCGGTTATCGCTGCCTGCCGGGGGTCCATCACCGTGGACAACAATGGCCGTGCCGAGCCAGACAAGGCAATCCCTATCGAAGATGTACGCTGCTGCCGCCAGGTGATGGCGTGCAAGATTACCCAGAGGTGGTATCAGCAGGGTTGTGTCAACCGCCAGCTCAACGGAGCCAAGCCCTTCTGCCGACGGCTGCAGTGCGTCCAGCAGCATCAATGCCGCCTGACCCGGCCGCGGGGTATGCGCCAGCAAGCCTCCTGTTCCTATTAGCAAGTCATAGCGCAGCGGCCGCCCGGCGTTATAGGCCTGCAGGGAAGCATTGGCAGTGCTCAGCGCCTCACGCGCCAGGGCGTGCTCGATGGCAAGGTCGCGGGCTGTCTGGGGCAATGATAATGGGCGAATCACCTTGTTATACACCCAGTCCATTAGCTCATCTTCCGACACCTCGAAAGGCAGCCAGCGCACAATATTGTTGAAGCCGCGCTCGGCCACAAGATTGCCCAACCCGTAGGCCAACCCTATGTCACCACGGACAAGTGCCTGCTCGCGTTCGCCGTTCGCCAGGAACAGTGATGTTGAGGTGGCTCCCACGTCCGCTATCAGGGTCTCGCGTCCGTAATGGGCGTGCAGATAGCGTGCTATCAGCCGTTCGCTCTCGGCTGTGGGCACAACGGGCCTCTCGACCCAGCGCGACAACACGGCATACCCCGGAATCTGAGGCAAACGCCGCTCCCTGTAGAGGTTTGCGAGCACTTCCTCGGCTGGGCCTGTCTGTTCGACATTAAGCTCAGGGCGCAAGTTGGCTGCCTGCCGAACTTCCGCAACGGGCTGCACCGACTCTGCCACATCCTGAAGCGCAGCCGAGTTGCCCGCGAAAATAACAGCAGGCAGGCCGGGGGCGACTTTATTCACACGTGCTGCCTGCTCTGCACGTCTTATCTGCTCGCGGGCCGCTCCCGATACCACTTTTGCCAGCCGCACGAGCGGAGCAACCGGGCCGCCCTCAAGCCCGCCCGCTATCAGCACCACGTCCGGCGGCAGCGCGAGCAGTTTGTCCATCTGCTCTTGCAGCCAGGCGGTCGCTGATGTGCTCAAGAGGGCGTCGTCCTCGTTCGGGATGGCCTTTACGCCCTCGTCCAGCGTGATCCTCGATACGACCTGCGTGTATGTGCTCTGAGCAGCCTGCATGGCGCTCACTTCCGAGATGTCGCTGCTCACTGCCGCCACCACTATCAATAGGGCCGGTGCCGCGCTCGATGTGGCAATAAACAGATCAAGCCCGCTGTTGTCGCGCCGCTGCGGCATCAACAGCCTATTCTCGTCGGTTAGCTTGCGTCCCGTAATCTGTTCAAGATCGCGCAGCGCATTATAGACGCCCGAAGTTACATCGCTGTAGGGGGCCTCTGCTGTTGTCGGGCTGGACGCCCGCGCAATAAACCTGTACTCCCCACCTACCACATCGAACAGGGTAGCCCTCGTATACAGCGACCCGATATCCACAGCAAGTATAGCCCCTACCGTGGCGATAGTGGCCGCACTTTCTGCCGATGCTGCTTTGTCCTGTTTCTTGGATTGATCGTTGCTCATAAGCGTGATGGGTGTACTGCCTGTTGCGTACTACCCTAAAATCCTATCAGTCTTTCTACAAAATCTACCAGGAAGCCAAGCCTATCGATAAGCGCCACGTAGAAGGTGGTCGCGAGCGAGCCCAGGATGGCTCCAAAGGCAATCACCAGCACCCAGCGTCCAGCGACGGAAAGCTCGCGCACAAGCACGGGCCGCGTGCCGTTTGCCCTCGCGCCAAAGGCGAAGTAGGCCAGCGCACAGACCACGCCCGCCACCAGCACTATATTTCCAACAATCGCCGCGATGCCGGGAGCGTCCAGCCTGTTGAAATCGAGAAGCCGCATGGTGTCGAGCGCCTGTGGTATCACCGCACCCGCCAGCGCGCCGCCAAGCGCCAGTGATGCGCCCACTACTACCACGAGGTTGAGGCCCAGCGAAGACGGCCATGCGCCTGGATACGCCAGCCTTAGCAGCAAGAGCAAGCCCAGTGCAATCGGAACCGCCGCAAACCACCTGTCTGCGGGTGCCGCGCCCTCGGCGGGCTGTATTACGCGCGCCACCTGCGGCGCTACTACCTGTGTGAGCACAACGAGCGATACATACCCGACCGACACACCGACGAGCAAGCTCTGGGCAATCCGCCACAAGGGGTTAGCCCCCAGCAGGTAGCTGAAGACCATCAACGTAAGAAGCGAGGCAACAATCCCGCCGATCAGAGTAGCATCCATCTCGCTGGCGCAAATTACGAGCCGTGAGCTGTAGGTACGAGCAAGCATGTGTTGTTCGCGCCCGGTAGCTCATCTGCTGTAACTACGTCATCCCCTCCTCATTATTCGCTTCGTGCCAAGGGTCACCATCGCGGCGGCAATCACCAGCGCGACAAGCAAGGCAGCCACCGACTGTGCGTTAAGCCGGGTGTTCAGATCTATTGTCCGGTCGATCGCACCCACGCCCCGCCCGCCTATCTGCAATTGCCTCGCATACTGGGTCGCGCCCGCTGTACCGCTTAATACAGCGTCCAATCCGGCACCCGGCACGCCCAGGTAGGGCCGCGCAAACGGCTCCAAACCTTGCGGCACCGCCGCCACGATACGCAGATTGGTTCTCGATGCGACCTGCTCTATCCAGTTGCGTAAATCTGCCTCGGACGATGCCAGCTCAATAATAAGCCCGAAATCTTCTATTTTGGAGGCAGCGCCGCCTTGCACGAGTGGGTAGCTATCGGTTCGTCTGCCGTTCACATAATCGAGAGGCAGAGCAGTCGCAAAATTGCTTGTTAGAGAGCGGAGCGCCGCTTCGTTGCCCGGCAAATAGCCCAGCACAAGGTAATCTGTACCGTAGGTGTAGCCGTAATTAGCCTGCGTATCCTCCGACAGCATGGTTGTGACCTGCTGGGCGAACCCAGGTCCTTGCGGCACAGTGCTAACCGTCACGAACGGCAGCTTGCGCTGCATGATGTGGTGCATCACCGCCCGCGACAATATCGACATCTCGGCGGAGCGGCTGGCATCCCAGTCGTACACCACCAGAACCGGTTTGCCTGCGGGAACCGCCTCAACTGCGTTATAGAACTCCAGCACACCCGGCGACGCGGGCGCTGGAACCTCGCCAAACGGCGGCCTCACAATCAGCACCGTCAACAGCGCGGCAAGCACCAGCAAATAGATCAATCCGTCCGGCAGCAGCTTTCCGCGCCACCCTGTTCGTGCTGAGGCTGCTTCTGCCCTGACGCTCGGCATAAAGGCATCGCCCGGGATAATTCTACGCGAGACCTCCGGGGCGACCGGCTGCAGCAAGGCGGCCAGCGTCTCAACAGCACCTGCCCTCGGGGGGCGCACAGGCATATCGCGAGCTGTGGGCTTGAGAAACTCGGTCGGCTCTTTGGCCAGGCTCGTGGATAATGCAGATCTTTGCAGCTCCTGTTCTCTTTCCTGCATCTGCTCGCCGCCCATTGTACGCAGCCAGTCGGGAAGTTCCTCCTGCTGCTCCGGCTGGTCGGTCTCGTCCACGGGTGGCGTAAAAGGCTCGAGCCCCTCAAACTCGATCTCGACAGGCTCAGTTATTTTCTGCTCAGAAGGCGGCAGCGCTTGCAATGTCTCCTGCACAGTCACATCGCCAAGCCAGGGAGGAAGCCCCGGCCCGCCTGCTACACTGTTGGCCGCGGCTTCCTCTTCTCCTGCTTCAGGTTGCTTTTCGTATGCCCAGGGCATGATATGAGAAAGCTCTTCGGCCTCGTAGCTCTGCTCCGACCCCGGTGTCGCTGTAGGCTCGAGTATGCTTACCACCCAGGGAGGTGGCGGCTCATCGGCCTTGCCTGTATCTTCGGGTTCGCCGGCAGGGGTTACGGGTGGCTGGCCTTCAGCAGCGTCAGCAGACGCAGGCGGCGTCTCTGCTTGCGCATGCGCGTCTGCCTGAGCCTGGGGTGGTTGTGCATCGGGCGTCGCCCTGGTTGCCTCTGCTCCCTCGGTATCGAGGCTGCTGGTTCGTTGCACAGCCTTATCTTGCACGGCTTGCAGCCACGGCAGCTCCAACGAGCCTTCGTTTTGCTGAGCCTGAGTATCGGACGTGGGTAGTTCACGGCCGCACCTTGCGCAGAATCTGCTGGTGCCGCGATTAGTCGCGCCGCAATGTAGACAGATTATTTCCATGCTCACTCAAGATAGGGGCGGTCGAACCCGAGCAGTATGCGCAGGCTGATCCCTATCGCTCCAAAAGATACGCCGAGAATTATCGCCCTTATACCCGCCAGTGCAGGGTAGTCGAGCAGCCAATCTTTCACGCTCACGATTATGTCGAGAGGAGCCACTGCGCTGAACGGAGCTTGACCCAGAACCACAATCAGTGCCACCACAAGCATAATGAGGGCCTCGCGGCTCCGGACCTGCACCGATCTAAAAAGCGCGGTCGTGAGGAAAAAGGCCAGTAAGCTAAAGACAGCGGCACCCAGCGGCTGGTATATCCATTGAAACACCCAGGCCACTGTGGTGGTGCCCGGCCCTCCACCTATCAGGCCGAGGGCAAGCACAGTGAGGGCGCTGCCTACCACTATCAGGCTGTAATACCAGCCTTCCTCGCGCCTCAGTGTTCTCGTGATATGCACCCTTATCAGGTTGCCGAGGCCCACCAGCAAGGCAAACCCCACCAGCACGGCAACCCATTGCGCCAGCGTTCCGGCCCAATCCGCGAATGTGCCGCGAGTGAAGAAGCCGATGATACTAATCAGACCCGCCACATAGGCAAGTACAAGGTTAAGTATCAATATAAGGGTAGATGAGATGCGTTTTGTCATGTATGTAGCCAGTAACAGATGGCCTCTAAAGAGTGATTCATGCCTTGTCGGGCAGTAATGTCATAGTCAAAATGCACTAGGGAAACATCGAGAAAACCTCGGTCCAGTTCAATCCAAATATGTTCAGCAGGATAAACCCGACTATTATCGAAATAATAACGACCCAACGCAATCCGTCCTGCGCGAGCAGCGATGCCATAAACGTTGTTCGTCGCTCCAGGTACGCGCCCGATGCGAAAATCTCTTCGCCTATAAGTGTATGGTCGGCTGTTATAGACAGCAGAGCGAGTCCCTGGTGGTCGGTGGATCCCATTATCTGTTGAGCACCGATCCTGCGCTGTGCCTCGGTCAACAGGAGCACTTCCGGTCCGAACTGCCCTGCCATCACGGCGTGCGAGATGTGCAGTCCTTCCGCCACCTCTGCCGCGCCTGCCACATATGCGAGTGGATCATTGTGCGTCAAGAATAGCGAACCGCCCCTCTCGCTTTCCAGCGACCAACCTGCTCTCTGGTAGCCGCGCCTGAGGGCATTATCGCTCAGGGCGAACGCTATTGCGTCGTTTGTAGTGGCCTGCACAGGGGCGCCCGTAATCGCCGCCACCCGTGCCATCGACTCTACCACAGCCATACCCGCCAGTGTGCTCGCACTCTGCACACCCTCTGTTCCCACCCCTCCTGTGCCGGGGGAGGTATGCACAGCGCGGCCCGTCTCGGCTGCACGCGCCAGCCCTTCGTTAGTGGCGTCGTAGCCCGGTATGGTGCGCAAATGGAAGGGCATACCCGCCTGTTTGCGTCCCCAGCCCCCTCTCCAGAGATAAACCAGAAAGAGCACCAGGAACAGCACCAGCGCGCCCAGCATAAAATAGAGGGTATCGCCGTAGGCAGGTTGTACGTTGCTTATATCCATAGCTTACACGCTCTTTTCGCGCTCTTCGGGACGCTGCGACATCTCTTCAATGTGTGACGCCAGTTCATCCAGCCCATCTTCTCGCTCAAGGAGCCGGGCCACCTTCCCGCTATCGAATGCGCCATTGCCCCGCGCCCCTAACCCCAGTGCATCCACAAACGGCTGCAACATCCATACCGCCTGCCCGCCAAGCCAATGTAACGGCTTGAGCACATCAAGCGCGAACAGGGCCACCCCCGACATCCCGGCCCGGTTGATCACGCGAGCCAGCGCAATCGCATCAGGCGACTCAGGCCCGGGCAACACTTCTTCTTCTGCCGGCCGCCCGGTCAGCGATCCGGTGTCAGCACTATTCTTATCGTGGGAGAATAAGGGGAAAGGCACCCTGCCGGCAGTCCTCCTGGGCCTTGTGGGTTGCCCACATTATAGTTGCGACCCCCACCTCAGTCAAGAAACCATGCGGGCTATGCCGGATGTGGATAACAATGTGCAAACATGCAAAAGGGCTGCACAGCGGCATATAAGCCACAGTACAGCCCGCATCGAAGCCACTGTTCATCGCAAACAGGAGTAGAGCAATCCTACAAGTCACTGGGGGAAGACCCACCCCCAGCCCCTCCCGCACGCGGGAGGGGAGTCTAACAGAAAGTGGGAGATGGGGGACACCCCCATACCCCCGGACAGGGAGTGCCCTGTCAACCCCTTTACCTGGGCGATATGTTTGGAGACAAATCCTAATACCCCGGACAGGGAGTGCCCTGTCAGCCCCTGCCTCCTGAGCTAGAACGCAGACACAGCCTCAGCTACTCTTATACCCCAGCAAGGGCGCACCCGTGACCACCCATTCTGAACTCTTTCCGTTCAGGTTCCACCAACCCCCTGTTACCTTACGCAATACGCAGTACGCCCCCTACGCCTCTTCGCTGCGCGGGCCAAGCAGCCGGGTGGTAAGATACCTCGCCAGCCATGTTGCCAGGCTGGTCAATATAAGTACCAGTATGCCTTCCAGTAACCTGTGCATCGTATCGTCATCCATCTGTCGATTTCTCCTTATCACACATAATATAGACGCCATATTTTGCCGCTGAGCATGCTGCACACACGAGCCACCGCTCAGCACTCAACACTCTTCCGCAGCGTGCGAATCCGGGCCACCTCTGAACTGAATTCGGCTCCGACCAGTATTATAAGCGATGAGATGTAAATAAACGTAAGAAGGGCTGCCACTGTGCCCAACGTACCGTAAACAGCACTGAACCGCGCAAACTGCGACCCAATATAGTAGCCGAATAGCTCCTTGAAGCCACTCCACACTACAGCAGCAACCAGAGCCCCCAGCCAGATATCTTTGAAACGAATCTTGCTCCTCGGTACAAACCAGTACATCAGCATAAACACCAGGAACGATACCGCCAGCGAAGCCGCTATATTCACAACCTGCCAGAATATGTCCCCGCCCGGCACCACCCCTATTACATCCGAGGTAAGCTGCCTGCCGATAGAAAGTACAGCGGTCGTCAGAACGGAAAGCAGCAGCACAGCGGCGAACACTCCCATCATCACAAGGCTGACCACCTTCGACATGAAGAAGTTAGGCATATACTCGATGTTCCAGACCCTGTTTATCGCGGTAGCCAGTTCCCCAAACGCCCCAGACGCCGAAAACGCCAGCAGCAACGCGCCTATGATAGCGCTGATTCCGGCGCTCCCTCGGTCCTTTAGAGCTGTATCAAGTACATCGGATAGCCACGCCTGCGTGCCGGGCATCAGCGACGTTGCGTTATTGAACACAAGCTGCCGCGCCTCATCAGGAGTAAGAAATAGACCCACAAGCGCCAGTGCAAGAAGTAGAAGAGGAAAAAGGCTGAAGAAAAGATAATAAGTCAGCGCGGCAGCCCTTGTGCCTAGCTCGTCCCTGCTGAACGCCCGGATAGTTGCCTTGACTACCGTAACAAGCTCACGGAAGGTCATCCGTTTAACTCTCGATGTCTTCGTTCACCTTGGCAAGATTATGCTCAATAATCGCTGCCGGATCACCGCCGAGCCGCGTCAACTCAGCCGCCATTTCAAGGATTATCCGCACGCCCTCCAGGTTCACCCCGCCCCCCGTCAGCCTCCTGATAAACTGGAAACGCTGTACGTCGTTCTGCGAATAGCGGCGGCGATTGCCCTCGGTACGCGCTGGGACCACAAGGCCCTTTTCTTCGTATATTCTCAACGTGCGCGGGTGCAACCCAAGCAGATCTGCCGCCACGCTCAAGGTGAATATCGGACGGTCGGCGGTAATCTGCGAAAGCCGGGTTTCCCTGCCTGCCCCGCGACCGCGTTCACCTTTGCCACGACCAGCGCGTGTCTCCGATGAAGTACTTTCCGTGCCCGCTTGCTCGCCTCTGCGCACACGTTCCCGGGTTGAATCGGGCTCTCGTATTTCCATATTATCGACATTATCGCCGCTGGCCTGTTTGGCCTTACTATCGCGTTTGACCATAAGAATCTCCCCGGAGTCCTACCACTCCTACTACCGTGTCGTTCTCAGCGGTAAGATAACAAATAGCAATACCACTGTCAACTTTCCTTGCAATCAGGGTGCCACAAGAACGTAGTGCCTACATCGCACTGCTTCCAGTGTAAATAGCCCCTCACCAGGCACTTTCGCGCCTATTTTCCTGTTTCGCGCGGCAATTCCCTGTCGAAAACTCCGCACAACCAAACTGTGCATGCTAGACTTTGAGCAACCAGTGGATGCTATATCCGTTTTACTCGTGCAGCCACGTAGACGGACGCCCTATTCCGGAGGAATCCCCATGGACAAAATATTCGCGCGACTACGGTACGGTCGAGGCATTGCCAGAACCGCACTCCTCTCGCTCCTTGCGCTCTCTATATCCGCCTGCGGAGCCCCCACCGAGGTTCCGAGGCCCCAGGAAGTAGCCACTCCCATCGCGCAAGCGCCTAACACTCCTGCTCCCAACCCGCCCGCCATTGTCGAGCCTGTCCCCACCACCGCTGCTGAAGCGCCCGTAGCCCCTGTGGCTCCCGATACCTCAGCCGATAACGGTAACGGAGCAGATCTTGCCGCGCAGGGGGGCGACGTATCAACATGGAGCCTTGTCAACAAGACCACCGATGGCGTTACCTACAGCTATCGTTACCCGCCGGGGTGGACCACCGGCCTCACGTATTGCGCTCCCGGGGCGGCTCGTACTGCCTCAGGCAGCCAGCTTCCGCCGCGCTGCGCCGCCACCGATATATTAGTGGGCCAGAAAGCCCGCGACCTCGGTACATTCAAAGGCGAGAACATTACCCTGGGCGGCAAGCAAGCCATCAAGGAGATCGACCGCTCACCGCGCAACGGCCAGGCGGAAGTGATTTACACAGTCATGATCTACGATGCGACGGGCCTCCCGCTCATGGGCTTCTCCACTAACATAGGGCCGGGCACCGATGCCGCTACGGTCACCAACATGCTAACGGCGCTCAACCAGGTGGCCGGGACCCTTGTGGTAGGAAGGTAGGAGACAGCTTTGAAAGCACCCTCTAAAGCCCGGCTCGAAGGCGCATCGGGCCGCATAAAGCTAAAAGTTGGTCTGCTCATGCTTGTTGTCGCGGCGGCTGTACTATGCAGCGCAGCACTCACAAAGGCTGCGACGCCAACCGATGGCGGCATGGGCGTCGCCACGTCCGGCTGGATCACCACCTACTTCCTCGAACCGATCACCTACGAAAGCGCCGATTACTATTACGACCAGGGCAACCAGCTTCAGTACGCCAGCTATATTTTCCACCACGGCGCTGATATATCGGGTGGCTGCTACGCGGGTACGTACCCCATCTACGCCGCAGCAGACGGCATCGTTGCGCTCGCCCAGTACCTCAACGACGGCTACGGCACGCAGGTGGTTGTAGATCACGGCTTCAACGTTGGCGGCAACGGACGCTACACCTACGGTTTCTACAGCCATATGGGCAACCGCGCCACAGGCGAGCGGTATATCGTCGTCTCTCCGGGACAGTTTGTGCGTGCGGGCCAACTTCTCGGCTACCAGGGCAACGACGGCTCCTCATTCGGCTCGTGCGCGCCCGACCCCGGAACCCACCTTGACTGGGAGATCAGGCTGAGCAATGTGCCCGTCGCCTACGGCATTTATATGCGCTACAGCGGCATCGCGGCATCGCACAATTATTATGTCAATCAGCAGCTAACTTATGGTCTGCCCAACCCTGTAACGCGAGTAGTGGCTGGGCCTTTTGATCCCGGCAGCAATCCCACCAACACGCCTGGACCTGCCCCCACATGGACCCCCGGCCCTTGCGGCATGAACTTCTCCGACCTGCCCGACACTCACTGGGCCTACTCTTATGTGTCCTACCTCTTTTGCCGCAATGTGATTTCAGGCTACGCGGATGGCACTTTCCGGCCAGAAAACTACACGACACGCGGCCAATTTACCAAGATGGTAGCTATTGGCATGGGCTGGAACCTGTACAATCCGTACTTCCCATCATTCATTGATATAGCCCCTGGCAGCGACTTCTACCAGTACATAGAGACGGCACACTTGCGCGGAATAATAAATGGCTATGAAGACGGCACCTTCCGCTCGAACAACAACATCACACGCGCCCAGGCGTCCAAGATGCTTGTGCTCGCCAACGGCTGGGAGATAGTCAATCCACCATCCCCCACATTCCCCGACATCCTGCCGGGCCACTGGGCATACGGCTACATCGAGACAGCTATCAGGCACGGCATCATCGGTGGGTACAGCGACGGCACGTTCAGACCTAACGTCCCCCTGACCCGCGCCGAGCTATCCAAGATGGTAGCCCTCACCCTGCAGCAAGCAAGGCCGACGCCTTGAGTGAAACGTGAGGCGTGAGGCGTTAGGGACGTAAAACGTAAAGCGTAAAACGTAAGGACAATATTGAAACCGCCGACACGCCAGGACGCCAAGGTTCTTGGATTTAATTAGTCGCTTTGGCGGTCATACACTATATGCACTAATTCACGTTTTACGTTTTACGTTTCACGCCTCACGCCTCACGTTTTACGGTCTCCCCGCAGCACAAGCACCGTAATCTCCGGCTTGCTGCCCCAGCGGATGGGGGGCTTGCCGCCCAGGCCCCTGCTGACATACATAAGGCTGCCGTTCCGCTTGAAAAAGCCTTCCACGTAGCGCCTACCGAAGCGCGACGACACCAGCACCGCGCCGAGCACGGGCAGCTTTATCTGCCCGCCGTGATTGTGCCCAGACAGCTGTAAAGCAACCCGGTCGCCCGCCGATTCGACAAAGTAATCCGGCAGGTGCGCGAGCAATATTGTACAGGCCCCTCTGGGAATGCCGTGCAAGGCAAGGTCAAGGTCGGCATGGGGCGACCACGGGTCGGCCACACCTGCTATGTACAGACGCGCGCCGTTTCGCTCCAGGAACATGTTTGCATTTTCCAGCACCCTGATATGAGCACGTTCCAGCGCATCTATCACATGCTCGGTGCCTGCTTCGCGGTCGTGGTTGCCCATGATAGCCACCGCTCCCACGCCTTCCCGTTCGCGCTGCGACCACTCGCCCAACGGCGACAATAGATGTATGGCTCTCTCCACATCACCGGAATAGGTCTGGTAATCTCCGGTGAGAGCAACCAGGTCAGGGTCCATCTCAACACACAGGTCGATATAGCGCCTGATAAAAGCGTCCTTCGAGAAGGGACCGTGATGCACATCGCTCACCTGCACAACAGTGAAGCCGTCGAACTCCGCAGGCAACCTCGGCAGGCGCACCTCGTATGTAAGCACTTCAAGGTTATGTATCTCGTTGACCCTCTCGAAGAGGCCCCTCAACCCGCCTTGCGACGAACCCTCGGCTGCCGCCATCTCATCACGCAGATCAACCGCCAGCGCACTGCTGCTCATTACCTCCGGCGGCATAGGCCGCGGGTTCTTCATGCGGTGAACTTCTTGCACCACCCACCGCGCACCCAGCGCGGTAAACAGCAGCGTCCAGGCCCGGCCAAAAGTGTTCGGCCAGAGCACAGCCCGCAGTAAGCCGCCGCGCCGCCCCACCAACAAACTATTACCCAGCCCCAGCAGCATCCACGAGATAACATGGCCGCCGATAAGGGCCACCTTCGGCAAGAACTCAGGCGTCCCCATCAAGAGCCTGTTGGTCAAGAACGTACCCACCGCAGCATGGCCCGCCAGGTTCAGCAGCCCGCCACAAGCATCCAGCACTCTACGAATAGCTCGCAAAGGCCGGACGCGCGAATCTAAAGAAATCATATCAGTAGTTTATTACAATTGCCCCCGAAGGACAAAACCCAAAGTACAGGCACAACCTGCACTTGCCCGGTTGACTGGGAGCGCCCTGTCCGGGGCACGAGCGAAGCAGGGAGAGTGGGTTGGGTAAGAAGTCCAGTCCTTCAGCTACAGCTTACGGTGAACCTCATCAATAAGGTAAGAGCACCTGCACGACAGGGCTGTAACCCCATCCGCCCCTAGCGCTCCAGCCACTTTACCACGGCACGCACAAACTGCTCTGGCTGTTCGTCCTGCGGCACGATACCGGCAGGCGAAATCTCCTCCAGTGCGGCATGTGGATTGGTCGCCAGGAAAATCGCCGCGTCGCTGATTGGCGTAATGGTCGCCTCGCGCCCCCAGACAAGCAGGATAGGCTGCTTTAGCCGCGTCCACGCCTCGCTGGCATCATGATAAAGCTTGCCTGACACAAACGCAGCAGGCGCGAAACGCGCACCCGGCACATGCGCGGTACGGTAATTCATCTCCACCAGCTCGTCGGTCACCAGCGACTTATCATAGTATGTCTGCGACTTGAGGAACCCACGAATGCCTGCCTTGGAAGCAATTCCATTGAAGAGCGACTGCCCTATCACGGGCGTCTTCAATATCCCTTCCACCACCTTGCCTCGCGACGATTGCGTTGTCAGCCTCCTCAACCCTGTCGGGCAAACAAGCACAAGGTTTGCCACCCACTCAGGGTTCAGGGCCGCCACCTCAATAGCGTACGCGGAAGTAAGAGACAAAGCGATAACCGTTGCCGGCTGCTTCACAACCTCGCGTAAGAGGTCCGTAATGAGGTCGATATAAAGCTCCGGCGTGTAGTCAATGTCGGGCCTGTCCGATAGACCATAGCCGAGCAAATCGGGTGCGAAAACATGATAATTCTCGGACAGGCGGGCAAACGGCTCCTCCATTTCGTGAGCCGATGCCGCCGCGTTCTGTCCGTGCAGCAACAATATCGGCGGATTAGCCGGGTTGCCGCTCTCATAAACAGCCACCTTACCCAGCCGCCACTGCCACATAAGCGGGTCCACAGGCAACTGCCCTTCAAGCTCAGACGGATCAAGCGTCACAGCCCTGTTAAACAACTCAATACCAGTCACACCCGCGGTGCCGGCAGCCAGAGTCAATAAGCCTTTCTTCATAGCCATATCTTCATCCCTCACTCATAATCAATATCAATACTTCTTTGAGGCATGCATGACTTGTGCCAGCGACTCCAACGCTATTGACTTCCATGCTATAATTGAAGCAGACCACTTGGATCTCCTTGCGGGACTGAGATGGCGGACACCACATGAAAAAGGTCTCGGCACACGCTGCAGCCTGCCTTCCGCCTCCCATGCTCCCGGCAAGATCGGGGGCAATTTTTATGTCTGTGACACTCGATAGAAAGAGCCGGGCCACCACTCGCAAGTCATTGCCCGGCCCCATTGGCTTCATCGGCGCAGGCAAGGTGGGCACCGCGCTCGCCTCGCTCTTCCACGCTCGCGGCGTGGATGTGGTTGCCGTCTCGGGCCGCACGTCCCGGAGAAGTATCAGCATGGCTCTAGCCGCCGATCTGAAACCATCTGCCGCACAACCGCGTGCCGACACTCTGCTTGCGGCCAATATACTGTTCCTCACGGTTCCCGACGATGCCATCGAGCCGCTTTGTCGTGAGATCGCGGAAGTGGGAGGATGGAGGCGCGGCCAGGGTGTAGTGCATTGCAGTGGCGCACTCCCCAGCGACGTACTCCAGGCGGCGCGCGATGCCGGTGCGCTGGTGGCCTCGTTCCACCCATTGCAGGCATTCGCAAGCCTCGACGCCGCTCTCGAGAATATGCCCGGCTCGACCTTCGCTCTGGAAGGCGATGCCGAGCTTGTCGCCCAGCTCGATAAGCTCGTGAATGTACTGGGCGGCACTGCTATCCACCTGAAAGCGGAAGAGAAAACCCTCTACCATGTCGCGGCGGCCATAGCGTCCAACTACACCGTAACGCTGGCCTCCCTCGCCTCTGAGTTGTTGGTACGCGAAGGCATTGCGCCTGACGCCAACACGGCCCTGCGCTATCTGCTTCCTCTCCTCAAGGGCACTGTTGACAATCTTGATCTGCTCGGATTGCCCGACGCCCTCACCGGACCGCTTGCCAGGGGCGATGCAGGCACAGTGGCTCGCCATATAGAGGCATTGGAGGAGTGCGCCCCTGATCTGGCGGGCATCTACCGCCATCTGGCCCGCCTGACCCTTCCGCTTGCCCGCCAAAAGGGCCGCCTGGACGATGCGACCATGCAAAAGCTGAAGGATGAACTGGACTAGCCTTTTTCGCGTAACGTGTAATGCGGTAAGATGTAGTGTGGCGAGCGTGCCACATTACGCGATATACCCACACTATTAGAGCAACGAAAGAGAGATAGATGCAGACCTTCACTTTACCCACTTCAACAGACGGACTTACAGTAGACGATCTTCGCGGGCTTACGAATGAAATGATAGATACGATGTTGGACATCATAAAGGATTGCACAGACAAGGACGTAACTTTCGAGCCATCCGACCCGGACGCATACGATGAGGCAGCATCCAGCGACGATGAGCTGAAAATATCATGGACATTGGGCCATGTGATTGTGCATGCAACAGCGTCATCGGAAGAGGCAGCCTCTATCGCCGCCGAATTGGCGCGCGGAGTAGAGTGGCACGGCCGCTCCAGGAGCGAAGTGCCGTGGCGCACTGTCACCACCATCGAGCAGTGCCGCCACCGCCTTGAAGAAAGCCGCCACATGCGCCTCGCCAGCCTGGAAATGTGGCCCGACGAACCCCACTTCCACAACACGTACACTGCCAGAGAAGGCGCTCCCCCCACCAACTGCGTCCGCCGCTTCCTAAACGGCCTCCGCCACGACGAAAGCCACCTGGAGCAGCTTGAAAGAATTGTGCGCGAATGTAGAGGCGCGTAGACGAGAAATGAGAAATGAGAAGTGAGAAATGAGAAATAAGAAATAAGAAAGATGAGTACAGTACTGACAAGAGCCTAAACGCAAGATGTTCTTGCGCTTTACGTTTCTCATTTCTTATTTCTCACTTCTCATTTCTCGTCCCAGCCCCAAGGAGAACCCATGTCAGTAACCGAACTTTCTACAGACAAACCCGCTGCGGCTAAGACAGGCCGCATGACGGTTACCAGGCTGAAGGCTATGAAGGAGCGCGGCGAGAAGATCGTGATGCTCACTGCATACGACTACTCCACGGCGAAGCTGGCCGATATGGCGGGCATACCTATACTGCTGGTGGGCGACTCTCTGGGGCGCGTGATGCTGGGCTACGACTCAGAATTGCGCGTGACAATGGACGATATGCTCCACCACACCAAGGCCGTAGCCCGCGGCGTGCAAAATGCACTTGTTGTGGGCGATATGCCTTTCATGAGCTACAACATCAGCCCCGAAGAAGCCCTGCGCAATGCTATGCGCCTCATGCAGGAAGGCGGAGCGCGAGCAATCAAGCTGGAAGGCGCGTCAACCGCTTCTACTGTCGAGCGTATGGTGGCTTCCGGCATCCCCGTTATGGGCCACCTCGGGCTGACACCCCAATCTATCAACGTTATCGGCGGGCACAAAATACAGGGCAAGACCCATGAAGCCGCCCAGCGTCTCCTCGACGACGCTATCACTCTTGAAAAGGCAGGCTGCTTCGCCATCGTGCTCGAAACCGTGCCGACCGCCCTCGCCACGCTCATTTCGCGCAAGCTAACCATCCCGACCATTGGCATAGGGGCCGGTCCGGGTTGCGACGGCCAGGTACAGGTCATTCACGATATACTCGGCTGGTATCCCGACTTCATGCCCAAGCACGCCCGCAAATACACCGATATGTCCGCAGCCCTTACCACCGCCTTCAAAGAATACATGCACGATGTACAAACGGGCGTCTTTCCCGCCGAAGAAAACTCCTTCCGAATGGACGAATCGCTGTTTGAGGGACTAGACTAACAATAGCGACATCTCAACCCTAGCATAGAGAAAGGATTAGCCCCCAATCCCATGCGTGAAAAGCCAAGCATCTCAGAGGAAGCCCTTAGAGCCTGTTTGCAGGAGCAATATAACATCTCACCTGTCACGCTCGATTTCCTCCCGTTGGGGCTTGATACCAGGGCCGGGGTGTTCCGTGCCGTAAGCGAGCAGGGAGCACCCTTTCTACTGAAAGTAAAACCCATACCACTCTACGAGCCAAGCTGCCTTATTCCGCGCTACCTCAGGGACCAGGAGATCGCATCCGTGGTGGCTCCCCTTCCCACGAAAAAGAACACCCTCTGGACACAGGTCGGGGAATGGGCGGTGATAGTCTATCCGTTCATAGACGGCAAAACAGGCTGGCGTCCAGCCCTGAATGAGGGGCAGTGGAAGGCCACCGGAGCCGCACTCAAAGAGATTCACTCGGTCAGTCTGCCTCCCGGCGGCATGGGGTCGCTGAGGAAAGAGGCATTTGACCCCACCGGCTACGGCCGTTGGATAAGCGAGGTCGAGATGTACCTCACAGGTCCGCCCGGTGTAGGTACATCTGAGCGTGCGCTGCACTCCGGCTGGATAGAGCACCAAACCACGATCCGCACTTTGCAATCCTCTATGGAAGTGCTGGCGGCTGTGCTGCGGGAGCAATCAGGTCCGTTCGTCATTTGCCATGCCGATTTGCACCCCGGCAATATCATACGCGGCCATTCCGGTGACATATTCGTGATCGATTGGGATGATGTCATGCTGGCCCCAAGAGAGCGCGATTTCATCTTTGTAGGGGAAGTAGGGGAAGATAGACAACTACAGCCTCATACTTCACCTTTCTTTCAGGGCTACGGGCACGTAAACATTGATTGGGTCGCGCTCATCTACTACCGCCTGGAACGGGTCGTTCAAGACATGATCGCCTGGGCGCAAGATGTATTCTTCAGGGACGACCTTGAAGAGGAAACCAAAGCGGAGGCCGTCCATTATTTCAAGGCACACCTCGCGGAAGGCGGCGAGGTAGATGTAGTATGGGCCTTAGCAGCCCACCTCCCGGCAGGTCTCCTCTCCTCCAACAAAGTCTGATACAGCACACCTTACAGACCACTAACATAACGCCCGTTGAACGATCTCACCACCGTCAGTGGCAAATTTCCGGGATATGCGTATACTATTAAGCGAAACACTATAATTATGCTGAGCAACCGGCGTTGGTGGTTCGGCTCATAAATACTTTCAAAGGAGAAAGATAAAGTAATGGCAGACGCTCAACGTTCCAAAGGGCTAGAAGGCGTAGTAATCGGCAGCAGCAGCATAAGTCTGGTCGAAGGTACGGAAGGCAGGCTTAGCTACCGTGGATACAAGATCCAGGACCTGGCCGCGAACTCGCCCTTCGAAGAGGTGTTCTACCTGCTCCTCCATGGCGAGCTTCCCACCAAAGCCCAACTCGATGAAATGACCGGCATCATGCACAGCAAGCGTGAATTGCCAGCCGAAGCCATGGCCGTCTTGCGCGCCCTCCCTACCGGCGGCGAGCCAATCGATGTACTGCGCACAATCACCTCCACATTGGCGCTGCTGGATCATGATGTGAACAACACATCGCCCGAAGCAGTTGTAGACAAGGCACTCACCCTCGCGGCCCGTATGCCTACCATTGTCGCCGCATATGACCGCATTCGCGACGGCAAAGAGCCTATCGCCCCACGCAAAGATCTCGGGCACGCCGCCAACCTCCTCTACATGGTCAAGGGAGAAGTGCCGCCCGACGAAGATGCTGCCGCGCTCAATACCTATTTCGTACTGGCCGCCGAGCACAGCTTCAACGCTTCTACATTCACCGCCAAGGTGGTCATCTCGACTCTCTCCGACTACATATCGGCCATAACCGCAGCCCTCTGCTCGCTCAAGGGCGTGTCCCATGGTGGGGCCAACCAGAAGGCTATGGAAATGATGATCGAGGTCGGCACGCTCGACAATGTGGAGCCGTTCATCGACCACGCGCTTGCCACCAAGCGCCGCCTCATGGGCATGGGCCACCGCATCTACAAGACCTACGACCCTCGCGCCGCGCAGCTAAACGAGCACGCCCGCGTGGTAGCCGAGCGCAGCGGCAACACCCGCTGGTACGAGATTGCCAAGCGCATTGACGAAATCTCGCACACCCACCCCTACTTCTCCGAGCGCAAAATCTACCCCAACGTCGAGTTCTACTCCGCACCCCTTCTATACACCCTCGGTTTCAAGCCCGATATGATGCCTGCCCTATTCGGCTGCAGTCGCATTAGCGGCTGGACTGCCCACTGCCTCGAACAGCTGCAGGACAACCGCATCATTCGCCCCAGCGCCGATTATGTCGGCTTAGGCATACGCGAATACGTAGCAGTCAGCGACCGCTAGTAGAAATATAGATGGCAAAAGAGATGAGCCTCAGGGTTCATCTCTTTTGGTGTCCCAACAAACAAATGCCCCCTCCTCGATATGCTGCGATAATGTATACTTGTCCCAGACAGGCGCACAAGAGGAGGTGTAAGCGGCCACAAACATGAAAGTCATCACCACCATTGCCGAGCTTCGTGCTCTCCACTCTTCGCTTACGCCAACCGGCACTCTGGGCTTTGTGCCTACCATGGGCTATCTCCACCCCGGCCATATCTCGCTTGTAGAGATGGCTCGCCGCGAGAACAGCATCGTCGCGGTCAGCATCTTCGTCAACCCCACTCAGTTCGGACCCAACGAGGACTTCAGCCGCTATCCACGCGACCCCGAGCGCGACCTGAGCTTGCTCAAAGATGCGGGTGTTGACTGGGTCTTTACGCCCTCTGTTGAAGAGATGTATCCGGCAGGCTACGCAACTTATGTAGATGTGCGAGAAGTCACTACCCGCCTGGAGGGTGAAGTGCGGCCCGGACATTTCACGGGAGTGGCAACTATTGTCGCCAAGCTCTTTAACATAGTACAACCCACGCGAGCCTACTTCGGCCAGAAGGACGCCCAGCAAGTAGCCGTCATCCGCAAGATGGTCGCGGATCTCAACTTCCCCCTGCAAATCGTAATAGGTCCGACCGTGCGTGAGCCTGACGGGCTTGCTATGTCCTCGCGCAACGTTTACCTCAGCGCCGACGAACGCAAAGCTGCCCTCTGCCTCTATCGCGCCTTGACCGCAGCCGGAACGCTCTGGGACGACGGCGAGCGGCGCGGTACTCCCCTTCGACAGGCTATGCAGCAAGCCTTAGCCGCCGAACCCCTCGCCCGCCCCGACTACGTAAGCATAGCCAACCCAATAACTCTGCAGGAACTCGACGACAGCAGCACCGCAACGGCCGCCCTGGCCTCCCTTGCCGTCCGTATAGGCAAGACCAGGCTGATAGACAACTTTATTCTGGGGACGTGAGGCGTGGGGCGACGCCGTAAAACGTGAAACGTGATTGAGGGTTTGGAACGCCAAGACGCCAAGACGCCAAGACGCCATGGTTATTATGGTCTTACGTTTTACGCTTTACGTTTTACGTTCCGCCCCTACCGGAGAACCAACCATGCTCCTGGCTATAGATGTTGGCAATACAAACGCAGTGCTGGGCCTGTTCAATGGCGAGGCACTCGTTGCTGATTGGCGTATGCAGACAGACACGAACAAGATGCCCGACGAGTGGGCCGCGACCCTTATCACCTTGCTGCAACATCGGGGGCACCGCATCGAGGAGATCGACGCCGCTATTTGCTCCAGCGTCGTGCCTCCTGTCACCACCGCGATGCGTGAGATGGCAGAGGACTATCTACACACACCCCTGCTTATTGTCGAGCCGGGTATCAAAACAGGTGTGAAGGTGACAGTAGATAACCCACGCGAGGTTGGAGCCGACCGCATCGTAAACACACTGGCCGCCCACATGCGCTATGGCGGTCCGGCCATCGTAATCGACTTCGGCACAGCCACCACATTCGATGTGGTCTCCCCGGACGGCGACTACCTCGGCGGCGCGATCTCGCCCGGCCTGCGTGTCTCATCCGACGCGCTCTTCCGCCTCACCGCCCAACTTAGGCGCATAGAGCTGATAGCCCCTAAATCGTCAATCGGCAAGAACACCAACAATGCTATGCAATCGGGCGTAGTATGGGGATATGTCGGGTTGGTAGAAGGGTTGGTGAACCGCATTAGAGTCGATATGGGCGAGATGGGCAGCAATGCAAAAGTAATAGCTACCGGCGGCCTCGCCCGCCTCATCGCCGCCCACACCGATTGCATGGATATAGTAGACCTCAACCTTACTCTCGATGGTCTGAGGATGATCTATGATTTGAATAAAGCGTGAAACGTGAAACGTGAGAAGCGTAATGAGTAAAACGTAAAACGTAAGACCGTGATAACTTGGCGTCTTGGCGTCTTGGCGTTTCAACACCGTCCTTACGTTTTACGCTTTACGTTTTACGCTCCGGACTGCACAAACAGAAGGAGGGCAACAAGATGGCAGAGCACGATAAGAAAGAGCGGCTCGGGAGGCAGGTTTTCCCGCCGCAGGCGATAAAGGCGCAGGCCATTGGAGCCAGTGCAACCGGTGCTCAATCGACGGGTACAAGGTCTATTGGCACGATGCTCATGGGCGCGACCGCATGGGGCGCTCTGGCTATTGGGTTCGTAGCTGTTGGTCGCGTGGCGATACGCAACATGCGCATCGGCAAGCTCCAGATAGGCGAACTTGAAGTGGATACATTGCGCGTTCGCAAGCTCGAAATAGTGGAGGATTAGCTAATGCTCGAAGGCAAGCGGATCGTACTGGGCATATCGGGCGGAATCGCCGCCTACAAAGTAGCCGATCTAACCTCGAAGCTCGTGCAGGCGGGCGCGCTCGTGGATGTAATCATGACCGAAGGAGCTCAGCGTTTCATAACGCCGCTTACATTCCAGGCGCTTACAAAACGCCCGGTGCGCACCAACATCTACGACGATTGGCTGGGGGAAGACACAGGCCATGTCGGTCTCGCCCACAACGCGGACATCGTAGTGATCGCGCCCGCCACCGCTCACACCATAGCGCGCCTTGCCCTCGGTCTCTCCGATGACCTCATCAGCGCCGTATATCTCTCAACGCGCGCCCCTGTGCTGATCGTGCCCGCCATGGAGAGCGGTATGTACAGTCACCAGGCAACGCAAGAGAATATACGCACGCTCACCAAACGCGGCGCAAGCGTAATTACGCCGGGCGAGGGCCATCTCGCCTCAGGCGCGACAGGCATAGGCCGCCTTCCCGAAGTGCCTGAAATCATCGCAGCCATCACGAGCACGCTCGGCAAGAACGGCCCGCTGGCTGGCAAGCGGGTAGTGGTCACCGCGGGCGGCACACATGAGCCGCTCGACCCCGTGCGCTTCATCGGCAACGGCTCATCAGGCAAGATGGGCTACGCCATAGCCCAGGAAGCACTATACGCAGGGGCCGACGTGGTGCTCATCAGTGGTCCTGTGGCGCTCACCCCACCGCCCGGCGTGCGAACCATGCACGTCACCACAGCGAGCAGCATGGAGGCCGCCGTGCGCGACACGGTTGTGGCAGCCGATGCCCTCGTTATGGCTGCGGCAGTGGCCGACTACGCGCCCGCCGAACCCGCTGATCAGAAGATCAAGAAGGCAGGCGAAACGATGACCATCAGCCTGAAGCGCAACCCGGACATACTTGGCAATCTAGCCGAGATTGACCTGCCGGGACTGGTGAGAGTAGGCTTCGCTGCCGAAACCCAGGACCTGCTGGATAACGCCCGCCAGAAGCTGGACAAAAAGCGCCTCGACATGATCGTCGCCAACGACGCGGTCGCCAGCATAGGCAGCGATAGCAGCGCCCTCACCCTCATAAAGCGCGACGGCTCGGTTGAACAACTCCCCCCAATGCCGAAGCAAGAAAGCGCCAAACTGATTGTGAAGCGGCTTGCCGCATTGCTCACCGAAAGTGAAATGCCAAGAACGCCGAACGCGTAACAAAAGTGCAAGCAGCCCGTTATATTAGGTAGGCAAAGCAAGAGCTTATGCCCTATAATTTAAGAGCGGATCCTGGTCCGCGTTTTCATTGCAGCCGAACGTTACGGGTAACTCATTATTCAGTACTGTCAGGGACCTTATGCGCACTGATGATTTGCTGGAATTGTGCTTGCAAGCGTTGTCGAGCGGTCGAGATATTCCTCCGGAAATAGCTCGCTACCTCGCTCGACACCCTGAGCAGCGCGCCGAAATTGAAGAACTTATACTGATCGCGCAGCGAGCCACGCATATTCCCGCTGCCGAGCTAAAGCCTGTCAGCCGCAAGAAGATGGGCGAAAATCTGGCCGCTAGAATGGGCGTCGACCCTGCCCTGTTACACCAGCCCACAAGCATGGCCGAACCCGCTGACGTACAGCAGGAACAGCCGGAGCATATAACAACAGCGCACCGGGCACGAAGAAAACCAATGCTCGCGGCCGGGATCGGCTCGCTGGCGCGCCTACGCTATTCCACGCACGCGCCGGGCGACGAGCTAGCCGACGTGCAAATCCGCACCGCCTTTCGCGACCTCACCCCCGAAGATATACGCCGCTACATAGGCGTGCGCGGCGAAGATTATCTCTACTATCGTGTGCGCTTCCCGCGCTGGCAGCCGGTGTTTGCCTTTCTCGCTGCCATCTTGCGCGGGTTCAAGCTGCTGGAGAAGCTGACAAACCCTTCCTCCTAGCCCCGGCAAACGATTATGGTAAAATAGGGCACATGAACCTATCTTTTACAATCGACAACCTTCCACCGTTCCTTGTATTTCTCGTGCTGGCCGCGCTAATAGGTTGGTTCACCGATCTTATCGCCGGTGGGCGTGTCCCGCTGGGCTTCTTTGGCTCGATACTATTCGGGCTGCTCGGCGCGTGGGTTGCCACGGCGATAGTAAGGCCGCGCGTGCCCGTCACCCTCCCCAAAGAGCCAACCCTCGACGGCGTGATGCTCATAACAGCGGCAATCGGCGCCTTCGTCTTCTCAATGCTGTGGTGCGTCCTCTCTTCCAGGGTAGCACGGAACTTCCGCTGAGCGGGCCCACAGGCCTACAGCCATGTCAAGGGCTGATACAAAGTCGGTTTCTAGCGCGCCCTCCCGGCGGTGTCATTCTGAACAGAGTGAAGAATCAACCTCCATAGCAATCTGCCAGGCGTAGTGATTCTTCACTTCGTTCAGAATGACAATGTCCAGGTGCTCGATTCACCAGCATTTCCGACTTTGCATCAGCCATGCAGCCATGTCCGCCAGCTATTGACGCAGGTGAGTATCCCTGCTACTATGCCCACGTAATGAGCGAACAACCCCAGCAAGGCACTATGCCTACAGCAGCAAGGAAGATGCAGCTACCCTTGCCGGGCGGGCTGAGCGTCACTGTTCCCCAGTTGCTGCTGGCATCTGGTATAGTTGTCTATGCTTTCGCGGTGCCAGGCGACTTCAAATATAAGCTCGACGCTCTTGGGTTCGCGGTCTGCCACCAGATTCATACCCACTCAATCACCCTAGCGGGCCACCAGCTCCCGCTCTGCGCGCGCTGCACCGGGATCTATCTTGGCGCCATTATTGGGCTTGCGCTGCTCACGAGGTTACGCAGCAGATCAATAAAGCTCCCAGCGCGCAGCCTCTTCCCGTTCCTGGGCCTCTTCTTCGCTGCTATGGTGCTCGATGGCACTAACTCGATTATGCAGACTCTGGGGTCGGGCTTCTGGGAAACCACCAACCTCACTCGCCTTGTCACGGGCGGGCTTTCGGGGCTTGCTGTGGCGTTCGTCTTTTATCCTATCTTCAACATGAGCGCCTGGCACCGCAACTCGGCACGATTACAGAGCGTGCTTGCGCGCCCCATCGAGCTACTGCCCTATCTTGTGCCCACAGCGCTCTTGCTTACGCTAGTCTTCAGCCGGGCCGACTGGCTGCTCTATCCGATCTCTATACTGAGCATAGGCGGTATGCTGGCACTCCTCACCATGTCGTGTACGGTCTTCGTCCTGATAGCCACCCGCCGGGAAGGAAAGGCACGCTCAGCCGCCGACCTCGTGACCCCCATACTAATCGGCATCGCGATCACGCTCATAATGCTCACACTACTCTCCTTGGGCCGCGCATCATTAGCGCCCTACATGGCCGACAACCCACTGGGCGTTCCCCTCGTGCCCGGTTTACCGTAACAACCCGAACACACCGCACAATAGGCTAGAAGCCAAGCAGCCGGTCAAGCATTCTCTGTATGATTCACGGGATGATAGGCACATGGCGGTCAGCTATAAGGGTATAGCATACTGCAACTTTTCGCTGATTATAGCACGCCACTCGCAATTTCTATACCTATCCCCTGCCCCTCCCATGTCAACCAACAGGAAGACATGCCTATTGCGTAAGTGTTCAGGCTTGAGATGCAAAGGGGGTGCAGGGGCGCAGCCCATGACGGGGGTATGGGGGTGTCCCCCATTCTCCCCTTCTTTTTATTACTCCCCTCCCACGCGTGGGAGGGGTATGAGCGAAGCGTGGGGCGGAGGGTCTTCCCTGACCGAGATGTCGGGTTGCTCCACCCTAAATCTGAACACTTATCCTGTTGCTGCCACTTTATTTGTGCGGGCGCTTGTGATACACTTGGCATACTCCGGGAAGCGTTCTTGCGCTTCTCCGGGTCATGATTCTCCGCCTTATGTCAATTGGAGGGAATATTATGGATTCCAATAGCCCACCACCCGGCGATGACGCCCCCAAGGAGCCATCCAGCTCAAACTACACTTCACCCGAGTACGCAGAAGGAGCAAGCAGCTATTCAGCCAACCTCTCCGGCTCGAGTAGCACACCCCCTTCTCAAGAACCGGCACGAGTAGAGCAGTCCCCGTACACTCCTCCTCAGCAATATACGCCACCACAGGGTGCTCCTACACAGCCGTATAACCAGCCTCCACCCCAGGGCGGCTACCAGCAACCCCAGCAGCAACCTTACCAACCCGGCCAGTACACGCAGCAACAGGGTTACCCGCAGGGCCAGTACCCTCCGCAGGGGCAATACCAGCAGCCGCAGGGCGCGCCACCTCCCGGCTACAACCCGCCTCCCCAGGGATACCCACCCGCAGGCTACCAGCAGTCCGCTTACGCACAGCCGCCAGCGGCAGCCGCCAAGAAATCGGGCGTGCCGGTATTTGTATGGGTGATACTTGCAGTTCTTGGGGTATTCGCGCTCCTTTGCGGCGGTATCTTCTGGGCTGTCGCATCTTTCACCAATTCGGCCGGCAAACTCGTCACAACCGGATTGAGCACAGGCGTGGCAGGTCTTACCGCTGTTGGCTTTACTACTGCCATGCAGCTAGGTGAGTACGAAACTGCACACTCCTACCTGGCAGGCGACCTCGCGAACAACTACACCACAGCAAAGCTCAAGCAAAAGTGGGAAGCCCTGGGAGGCGACGGCGGAACCTTCGATATCAACGAAAGGTTGGGCGAGCCGGTAAGTAACGGTGACCGTACCACCATCGTCTGGACCGTCACCCCTCCAGGCAAATCAGCCGTCAGCATCGAGCTAACGATGGACAGCGAAAAAGGCGACTGGAAGATTATCGACGCCAAACCCGATTTAATACCGAACCCATAGCACACGACCAAGCCAGCACCTGTACGGCCAAACCTGTACAGGTGCTGCTTTTTGGCTGCTTTACGCGCCGCCACGTAACGAATCGGATCATTTTTCCGTAGAAAAGTAGAGGAAGCTTTGCTCAATAGATGGCAAGCCAGGCCGGGCGCAATCGCCGGTATATTTGGGATGGTCCTGGTGGCTGCCCTCTACATGGCCCATGCGCTGCTGCTCAGGGCGACCGGGCACGGTCTCGGCGCGCCGTGGCTGCTGTTGTTGCTGCTGCCCGGTGTGCCGGCCGCCCACTTATCGCGCAGAGCAGGCGCAAGCATCGAGCGAGAGGTGTTATTCGCGGGGTTGCTTACTGCACACTTCGCCGCGCTGCTGCAAGTTACAGTGCTGGCACTGGCTGTGCTGAACGTAGATTGGGCTGCATACTCACTGGAGGTCGGCCCGGCAATAGGAAATGGCGTGCGCGACATGGCGATTCCGGCCGCCGTGGTTGCATCGCTGGTGGTGATTGCCGTAACATATACAGGTTGCATTGCAGCAGTCTGGCTTGGCGCAATGGTGTACGCAAGGGTAACGAACTACTGATCAAGGTGTGCCGAGCGGTTCATAAAGCGTAGTTCGCAATTCCCGGAGGGGAAAGTATGGATATATTCACAGGTATAATTTCGGGCTTTGGGCTGGCTGCCCCTGCCGGGCTGAACGCATGGCTGCCTTTGCTGATCACGGGTCTGGCGGCCCGCATCGGCTTTATCAAGCTGGCCGCACCTTTCGATGTGATATCGAGCACATGGGCGCTGCTGGTGATCGGCCTGCTGCTCACAATAGAAATATTCGCAGACAAGATTCCGGCCGTCGACTCCATAAACGACATCATCCACACCGTCATACGCCCCGCCGCTGGAGGCATACTGTTCGCGGCACACAGCGGCGTCATCGGCGGCGTGGACCCCGTTCTTGCCTTTGTGCTTGGCGCTCTCTCCGCTGGAAGCGTACATGTGGTAAAAGCCGGGGCGAGGCCGCTAATCACGGCAACCACAGGCGGCATAGGCAACCCGCTTGTCAGCTTTGTGGAAGACATCGTGTCCGCGCTGGCTACCATACTTGCGCTGGTGGTGCCTATCCTGGCGGCAGTGCTGATGGGTACAATCCTGGCGGTGGCTGCATGGTTCGTCTGGCGTTGGCGCGAGCGCAGAAAGAAGCGCAAAGAAGCACAGAACACATTACAATGACGCTAATCGAACCTTGCGGATACTGCTTACCTTAGCTCAAGAAAATCCGCGCTCTCAGCAGCGGCAAGCATATGCCGGATATCATCATAGGAGGCATCTGTCACCGGAGCAAACCGCTCCACCATTCCGACCCCAAGTTGCACTTGCAGCGCGGGGTCGTTGTGCATGGTAAGCAAAACAGTCTGTAAGTCCGATTTCAGGCCGTCGGGCATGCTGCGAGCCGCCACCACAGGCTGTATTGTAGACGGTCCAAGCGCGTCGATTATTCGTAGGTCGCCCTCCAGCGTAGGATCGTCCCGCATAGCAACGGCCAGCACTTGCGAGTCGATTGCCGAGGCGTCCACCTCCCCCGCACGCACCATCCTGATCGACTCCTGGTGGAAACCCGCCTCTATGACCTTGCCAAAGTAGCCCGTAGTCTCGCCCATCTCGACAAGGCGGTAGCGTGTCACGCCGTAACCCGATTGCGAATCGCGATCATTGTACGACCAGCTATGCCCATGCAAATCAGCGAACGAGCGCAGCGGGCTATCTGCCCTCACTATCACATCGGAGAAGTAGACCGGCTTGCCACCATACCGCCCGCCTTCAAGCACGGGCGCGGCGAGCACCTCAACCGGCGGAGTGTCTTGCCGCATCAGCAGCACGTAAGGCAGACCGCAGATGAAGCCTACATCGGCTATGTCCTCAGCGAACTCGTCAAACGAGCCGCCAACCACCAGTTCTGTATCGTAGCCAAGTCTCTCGCCAATACAGTCGGCCACAGCCTGATACACCGGCCAGATGCTTGGCGCGAGGAAGGTTGCAAAGCGGAGAGGTCTGCGTATCTTGCTCATGCCTCGATTACCTTTCTATATAGCTGCCATGTCTCGCGTGCTGCCCGCTCCCAGGAAAAGTTGGCGGCCTGCTTCGGTCCCGCTTCCCTGAGCTTTCGCTCACCTACCTCGTCAAGCAGCACACTCTCCAGTGCCTTAGCCCAGCCATCCACGTCGTGCGGGTCGAGCAATATGCCTGCATCGCCCACCACTTCCGGCAGCGACCCCGCATTAGAGGCCAGCACAGGCACACCGCACGCCAGCGCCTCCAGGGCAGGCAGCCCGAACCCCTCATAGAGCGATGGCATCGCGAACGCCCGCGCACCCTGGTACAGCCCCACAAGCGCGCTATCGGGCACACCACCAAGCAGCCGCACGTTGTCGCGCAGGCCCAACTCCTCGATACGAGCGTGCACCTTCTCGAACAGCCACCCTTCCCTGCCAACCACCGCCAGCGCAGGCATCGGCGTTACCCTCTTGTTGTCCCGCACTATACTGTAGGCTTCCAGCAACGCGGGCAGGTTCTTGCGCGGCTCAATCGTGCTGACAAAGAGGATATAGCCGCCCTGCTCGGGCAACGGAAGGCCGTGTGCGCGTGCGGCTGCCACTTGTGCCTGCGCCATGTCGGCGGGTGGCCGGAACTCCGCGCCTACAGCAGCGGGTATCACCGCTATCCGGGCAGGGTCAACACCCAGCAGGGCCACAGTATCGTCACGAGCCGAGTGCGACAAGGTAATAAGAGCATCGGCATTATGCACAGCCCACGGCACTTGCCCGTAGTATCGCTTACTTTCTTCGGTAAGCAGCGTGGTCTCCCGCAGTTTGAGAAAGGCGAGATCTTGAACGTTGACCACGGCCCGCATCAGCCTGAAGCGAGGCGGCACGAAGTCTGGACAATGTATCAACTGCGGGCGCGACGTTACCGCCAGCTTTAGCAGTTCCACACCCAGGGCAGGTTGCTCGAAGCGATTGTGCGGTGGGGTCAGCATGGGCACGCGCCGGAAGCGTGGGTCGGCCACGATACGTGCGTGGTCGCCGTGCATCTGCATAACGTCAATCCTGCTATTGCTGCCCATCTCTGGAAGCCGAGCAAGCGCCCGCAGCAAGTTAATCGCGTATTGCCCGATACCCGCACGGCGATAATGCACCATGCGAGCATCAAAGAGAATGCGCAGCGGTAAAGAATCGTGCTTCTCGGCGCCTATGTTAATTGCCCCCACTCCTCTAGCACATCACTACGGTGCAAGCGTTCCCGCCGCTACACCAAATAACGAGGGAGGAGCAGTGACTTGCTCCTCCTCGCTTTTTGCCTTTACAATTGGCGCTAAAGCAACCTAGCCCTTCACGCCGCCCAGCGTCAAGCCCGACACAATCCACTTCTGCAGCAAGAAGAAGAGCACCAGCACAGGCAGTGACATCACGACAGAAAGCGCCGCGAAGTCTGACCAGCGCGTGTTAGAGCTATACTGGCCCACCATACCCGCCAGAAGCATCGGCAAGGTGAACTTGTCGGGGTCGCTCAGGAAGGTCCACGCCAGCAAATACTCCGACCAACCAGACATAAACGCGAACAGCAGCGTCACCGCGAAGGCCGGGAGCGACAGCGGCATCACCACACGCAGGAAAGCCTGCAATGGTCCGGCCCCGTCGATCAAAGCTGCCTCTTCGAGGTCCTTCGGGATTGTGTCGAAGTAGCCCTTCAGGTTCCAGATGACGAACGGCAGCGCGCTTGAACCATAGGCGATAGCGAGGCCAACAAGCGACCTGCGAAGGTTGAAATCGCCGATATTGATGAGGCTCAGTAAAACGAACAGAGGTGCAAGTGTGCCGGCCGCGGGGAGCATCTGCACAACAATAAAGCTGAGCATACCCGCCTGCCTGCCTGGAAACTTGAACCGCGAGAATGCATAACCCGCTGTCGCGCCAATCACAGCGGCCAGCAACGATGTGCCCCCAGCCACCAATAGGCTGTTCTTCAACGCATCGATGACGAACACACCGTTCGCCTGTGGTTCCGTAAAGATTCTCCTGAACGACTCCAGGCTGGCTCCTGGCGGCAATAGCGATGTGGGACGGGTTATATCGCGCGGGTCCAGGGCCATCGCGAGCACCCACACAATAGGGAACAGCACGATAGCGGTCAGGATCAGCAAGAAAATTTGCGCCCCAATATCGCCCAGCAGTGTGTTAGGCTTCTTTATAGTAACCGATACCGGAGTTGCCTGCTCCTGGGCAGCAGGCCGGGTCAACGTCTGTGGACTAGTCATTGGCGCTCTCCGTAGCTCTCGTCACCTTGTTTGTCAGCAGTGTAATGCCCAGCAGAATGAAGAATACTATGATACTGAAGGCCGCAGCGACACCATACAGGTTCTGCGGGTTTACCAGTTTGTATGCCTGCGTCACCAGGATCTCGGTACGGCCATACGGCCCGCCCTGCGTGATAAAGTAGATCACATTGAACTGGTTGAAGGTCCAGATCAAGCCTAGCATTATGGCGGGCACCATGGCGGGGCGTATGGATGGCACGGTTACATTCCAGAATTGCTGCCACTTGGTAGCGCCGTCCATCTCAGCCGCCTCATACATTTCCGGAGGCACACTCTGCAGCGCCCCAGTTGCGACCACGCTCATGAACGGCCAGCCGAGCCACACATTGGTTATAAGCACAGCGAAATAGGCGAGTGGCAGAAATGAAAGGAATGGAAACGGATCAGGCGCATTAGTCTCAAGCCAGGGGATCTGTGTGCCCACAAGCTGGTTGATGGCGCCAAACTCTGTGTTAAACATATTCCGCCAAACCAGCGACACCACAAACGGCGGCATGGCCCACGGAATAAGGAAGATTGCACGGTAGACACGGCGACCAAACAGCCTCTTGCGGTTCAGCACCAGCGCCACCAGCACGCCAATCGTCACGTGAAATATAACGTTGCTGATCGCCCACCAGATATTGAACGTGAGCAGCCGCCAGAAATCGTAGTTGGTGATGGGCAGATTGCCTGTAATCACATTGGCGTAGTTGTTCAGGCCAACGAAGTCGGGGTTATTCGTCCTGAGGTTCTTCACCCCGTAGTTGGTGAACGACATCCATACCTGGAAAAGAAGCGGGTAGATCGTGATTACCAGCATGATCAAGGCGGAAGGGAGGATGTAGAGATAGGCAATCTTGCTCTCGCGAAGTTGCTGCCAGATACTTTTCTTCTTGAATACAACAGCACTTTCAGCGGGAGCCACCTGTCCCGGTTGTGCGGTTATTGTTGCCATAGCACCACCTCTCGAAAGTAGGCTACTATACCGTGCGTATAGCGGTCGCAAACTATAAATTGCGAGCGGCGCTCAGACACGGTCCCTCCGTTATTTTCACATTATCTATCCAAATGCGAATATATGCAAGAGTGTGCCCGTGAGGTAAGTGTTCACACTTGGGGTGGAGTAATCTTCAAGTCTTGTCTCTGCTCACGCACCCTCACCCCAACCCCCTCTCCCACGATTGGGAGAGGGGGCTTTCTACTGCGATAACAAGGGGACACCCCTGGTACCCCGTCAGGGGCCTTGCCCCTGCACCCCCTTACCCTAATCTGAAAACTTACGCCCGTGAGCAGAGGTGCAGAACGGGAGTAGAGCAATCTGACATCGCGAAGAGGGAAGCAACCCACCCCCATCATGGGCTTCGGCCCGCACCCCTTCTCGCAAAACTACCGTTGAAAGCCCATGTGCCGCCCGACTACCCGCACCCCTCATCGAAAAGAGGAGGGACGAAAGCGTATTTGCCTTCGTCCCTCGTCCTACTACATAGCCATCTGGCGATGTTAGTCTATTGGCCTGAGTTGATAGCCTGGTTGATGGCGTCGTTGGCTGCCTTTGCCGCTGCTGCAGCCTCGGTCTTGCCGTCCATCACTTCGGTAATCATGTTGCCCGCCGGATCCCACACCTTGCCCATGGCTGGGAAGTTCGGGAAGGGTGTGCCCTGCTTCGACTGCTCAACAAAGTTCTGCAATTCGGGGTTCGCCGAAAGATCTATTTTGCTGTTGGTCGAAAGTTGGCCTGCCTCGTCCACAAACATCTGCTGCACATCGGACGACATCATGTAACCGATCAAAGCGAGCGCCGATTTCTGGTCCTTCGATGATGCATTTATGTAGTAGATGTCTCCGCCCACAAACGGAGCGAACTTGCCGCCCGATGGGGTGCTGGGTGCTACGGCAACCTTCACCTTGTCTTTGCCGAGAGCCTTCTGGTAGTCGCCAAGCGCCCACGGGCCGTTTAGTACCATGCCCGCCACACCCGTCTTGAACAGGTTGTCAATGTCGGCGTCAGCGCCTGCCTTGGCGAACACGCCGGGCGTGTCTTTGGCCTTCTTCAGCCAGTTGAGCCAGTCAATCGTGCCCTGCTGGGTCAGGTCCACTGTCTTCGGGTCGGTGAAGAGCTTGCCGCCGAAAGCGAAGTTATAACCCACAGCATTATAGAAGCCTGTGTTAAGCGCCAGGCCGTATTTCACGTTGCCGGCCACCATCGCGTTAGCACCCGACAGCAGCGCGTCTGTGTCCTTGGGCACTTCCTTCACAATGTCGCTGTTATAATACAGCGCCACATTCTTGAGATTGGCTGTCACGCCATACTGCTTGCCATCATACTTGGCAATATCGAGAGATGTGGGCACGAGGTCGGCTGTTACGGTGTTCAGCGTGTCCATTGTGCTGAGGTCAACAATCAGACCTGCATCCGCTAGCTCGCCTATCCAGTCGGGCGGGCCGATCAGCACATCAGGCCCACCACCTGTGGCCGCTTCAGTAGTAAACTTGTTCTTAAGCTGATCAAAAGGAACCGCCAGCAGATTGACCTTAAAGTCAGGACTCTTGGTAGTAAGCTGCTGTAAGGCTTTGGTGAGTGTATCGGCTTCAGCCCCTGTGTAGCCGTGCCAGAACGTAAGATTCGCCGTGCCCTGTGGAACCATCGCGCCGCCCGCAGCGCCGCCGGTACCAGTGGTAGGAGTTGTGCCTCCGGCCGCGCCGCCTGTAGTCGCGGTCGCCTCTGCAGTCCCTATCGTAGGCGTTTCCGCTCCCGCCAGGCCGGAAGTTGCCGTTGCATCTGACGCACCACCCCCGGTGGTGGCGGTTGCTTCGACCGCGCCACTGCCTGTAGTGGCAGTCGCCGCAGGTGGGGTCGCCGTAGCCGCGTCGCCACAGGCCGCCAGTAGCATTGACGATACAAGGAGCAGGGGTGTAACCCCGGCCAGTTTCTTCTTCCAGGATTTGCTCATGGTTGCCATAGATTTCTTTCCTCCTGTTTAGTTCTAACCTTCGATTAGTCGCGCCGCGATCGCCTGTACATGGGCTGTCTTCGCCAGGCAGTAGCAATCATCGTTTAAGCAAGTACGATTCCATTGTCTCAACCGGATTGCTCCTGCAGCCGGCAAGAAAGGATAAGAATCACTCGAAGACTATTCAATATACTACTAGCGTGCCTGGTAGTACAGGCGTCCGGCAGAGTAATGAGCGCCACACGAGGTGAAAAGCGCATAGAAAATCCCTACTTCTCTGTATGTTGAGAAGTAGGGATTTTCTGATTTGGGTGGAGCGAGGTCTCTTCCACCCACTCTGCGTACCCGCGCTAGTGCGAGGATGCGAGCGGTAACTTGCTCCCGTTTCAAGCGTTATGGTGTAGCAGTTGTTGTCTCAGACGCTGTGCCGCCCGTGGTGCCGGTCGTGCTGGTCTCGCTCATCAGCCCGGGTGTGCCCGTTTCGCTAGCGGTGCCGCCGGGTGTGCCCACATCTGTCATTGTGCCGCTGGGCGTTTCCGTCCCGCCCATTAGTCCGGGCGTACCTGTTTCGCTGGCGGTCCCACCTGGCGTTCCGGTTTCACTCATCAGACCCGGTGTGGTAGTTTCAGTACCTCCTAGACCAGGCTGCTCGGTTCCATTCCCCAGGCCCGGGGTGGCCATTTCGGTCATTGTGCCGCCGGGTGTTTCGGTTTCGCTCGCCATGCCCGTTGTCGCTGTCTCGGTCGTTGTGCCGCCGGTACCACCTGTACCTGTTTCGGTGGTGGCGGTTTCCGACCCCAACCCACCAGTTGTACCCGTGTCGGTTGTGGCAGTGCCTTCGGTGGTGAGACCCGCAGTCGGGATCTCTGTGATGGCGCTACCAATGGTCTCGGTAGCACCGGGTACAACCGAGGTTGCTGTACCCATAGTACCTCCACACGCTGCCAACAGCATGGTCCCTATCAGCAACAGCGATGTCAATCCTGCTGTTTTCTTCAATGAAGTAATATTCCTGGTTGCCATAATCTTTCTTTTCCTCCTGAGTGCTGGATCGTGTCTCTGGGACGATTCTTTTATGCAGCCACATTTTTCGCCCATGTGCATGCGGATACCGTATCGATTGTTGCATTGGGGGTTGGCGTTGCGCAGCCTGTGGGCTGAATGCCCGGTGAGGGCAGCTGCGCCGGGCGGGTAGGCAGGTCCAGGTTCCGCATATTACTCAATCATCTGCCGTCCCGCCCGACTAACCACTGTCATGTGGGAAGCAATATAGGGGCCAGCTTGACGTAAACAAACATGACCAAAGGTAGACAATGGGTAAACAAAAATCACCCCGAAGGGTGATTTCCGCTGTCTGATATACGGGTCAGTGCCGAACCTTGCCTGCACCGACGTTCTTTGATATTTTATGGCCCAGGTTTGCGGCCCGGAGCTAGCTGCCCAGTTTGTCGTGATCCAGGAGCCACTTCACAAAAAGGAGCTTCTTGTGCTCATCAGTAATATCCGAGAAACGCCCCTTCTCTATGTCCTCTTTCGCCCTCACCAGCGATGCTATCTCCTCGGCTGTAAAGCCTTCCAACAGATTCGGCATCTGCGGAGCAACATCTATCTTGGCGGCCTCTTCGGACTCCGGGTTGCTCTTCTTTTGATTAGTAGTCTCAGCCATTGCTTTATCCTTTTCTAGTGTAACTAACCAAACTCTCTGCTAATCGCCCTGAGTTCGGTGTCGTCGCTATTTCTTATATATTAAGTATACCAGAGGAGGGTACGCTGAGTATTACACATTGGTCTCGTATGTGGGATGACTGTCGTGCTATACCTGTACCTGTTGTAAAGCAAATGCTATGCCCTTCTCCCTCTGCTTAAGTTAACGTTGGCGGCTCCAATTTAGTTTCGCGCAGGCTCCTGCCCTCCTCTCTAAAACAAAGTCGGCAGACCCTGTAGCCTACCGACTTCGATATCCATTCTATTCCTGTTACTATTATGGATAGATCTTGTCGAGCATGCGCGGGAAGGGAATTGTCTCGCGAAGATGCGGCACCCCACAAATCCACGCTACACAACGCTCAATGCCCATTCCGAAGCCCGAATGCGGCACCGAGCCATATTTACGCAGGTCGAGATACCACTCGAAGGCTTCCATAGGCAGGTCGTGCTCGATAATGCGCTGCCTGAGCAACTCCAGTTCGTGTATGCGCTGCGAGCCGCCGCAGATTTCGCCGTACCCTTCGGGCGCAATCAGATCGGCACAGAGCACCACGTCAGGCCGCTCCGGGTCGGGCTGCATATAGAACGCCTTGGCTTTCGTTGGGTAGTGCGTGATGAACAGCGGGCGATCATACTGCGATGCAAGCACAGTCTCTTCGTCGCCGCCAAAGTCATCCCCCCATTCCACGTTCAGGCCGTTGGCATTGAGGATCTTGATCGCCTCGTCATAGGTGATATGAGGGAAGGGAGGCAGCACATTCTTCAGCTTCTCGACGTCGCGCTCCAACACCTCTAGCTCAGCCGCGCGTTTCTCAATCACGGTCTGCACTATATAGCTGACGAACTCCTGCTCAAGCTCCAGCAAGCCGGGAAGCTCCATCCAGGCCGCCTCAGGCTCGATCATCCAGAACTCCATCAGGTGGCGGCGCGTCTTGCTCTTCTCGGCCCGGAACGTAGGCCCGAAGGAATAGACCTTGCCAAACGCAGCGATGTCAGCCTCGTTATAAAGCTGCCCGCTCTGGGCCAGGAATGCCGGGGTGCCGAAGTAATCGGTCTCGAACAGAGTGGAAGTTCCCTCGCAGGCCGCAGGCGTCAGAATAGGAGTATCAACCAGCACGAAGCCGTTATTGTCCAGGAAGTCACGGGCTGCCTTGATAACCTCAGCGCGTATGCGTAGCACAGCGCGCTGCTTGTTCGAGCGAAGCCAGAGGTGGCGGTGCTCCATAAGAAAGCCGACGCTGTGCTCTTTGGGCTGCACAGGATAATCGGGTGCGGCCAACTGGAATATCTGCAAGTCGCTCACCGAGATTTCATAGCCGCCCGGTGCGCGGTCGTCTTTGCGCACGGTGCCCGTCACCATAATGGACGACTCCTGAGTGAGGTCGCGAAACTTCTCCCAGGTTTCGGCTGAGAGATCGTTCTGGAAAGCCACAGCCTGTACCGTGCCCGTGCCGTCGCGCAGCACAAGGAATTGCAGCTTCTTCTTATCGCGATGGTGCATCAGCCAGCCGCGCACAGTCACCTTCTGACCCTCATGCGCGTGTAGGTCATTGATATAGACATTTGGAGCCTCAACAGGCGGTGCAGACTCCTGAGTATGCTCTTCGGTTTGCATTTGGTAATTATCTCCCTCTGGAATGCGGCGATACAATCCGCTTCCCTTAATAATACAACAAAACGCGGAATCGGGGGTAGCAGACGACCGCCGACGGCAGACCGCGGACTGCGTTGTCAGTTGTCAGTTGTCAGTTGTCAGTTGTCAGTTATATTACGGATTCACCGCAGAGGCGCAGAGAGCGCAGAGTCAAGCAGAGGTTCTTAAGGTTTAGAGAGTGCTGAGGGAAGATAATATGCAGCACATAACATTGGTGGTCGGTAGTCATAACTGACAACCTGACCCTTGACACCTAACCCCCACCAAACAACCGACAATTCCCCATTGCCTCCATGCCCCGAATCGCAGTATAATCTGCTCACTGCGTACGGAGCCGTAGTGCAGACGCCTGCCGAATTCTCGACAATATATTCGCGGGCTAAGTTTGGTATGCAAGAGAGGAGAACGAGGAAATATGTCAAAACCAAAGAGTCTGGCCCTGGCAGGCCTGTTAATTACGGGCATGATCACATCAGGGTTCTTGTTGGGAGGAGGGCAAATCTCCCAGGCAAGAGTGGATGACAGGACAACCGCGACCGGGCAGGCCGCGGTGGATCCCCTTCGCGATATGACCGAAGATATGAAGGTCAACCATGGCAAGTACGATAATGCCCTTACCGCCATGTACGAGCAAAAGCTCGCGGGCTTCATGGGCGGCGCAACCGGTTCGGCAAGTGCCTTCGCGCCTCTCTATGGCGCTGATGTGCGCATGTCTAACTCATCTTTCGCGGGCAACCAGAACGAATTCCAGATCGATATCAACCCCACCAACTCGCTCTTCGCCATCGGTACATCTAACGACGGCCGCACCGCCGGCGTTGGCATTTACCGCACCAGCGATGGCGGCGTGACCTGGGCCGCGCAGGACGCCCCGATTGCCACATCCGCATGCTGCGACCCTGCGGTCGCCTATGCATACGACGGCACCGTGTATGTCGGCGTTCTCGATACCTCGCCTGCGGTACAGTATGTCATCAAGTCCACCGACAACGGTGTGACGTGGTCTTCACCCGTCACTATGGTTGTACCCGACCGCAATAACCTCGTCGTGGACAACGGCATAACAAGCCCGAGGCGCGGAACCGTCTACACCACCTACTCCGACCTGTCTGGAGCAGGCTTCACCAACCGCATTAAAGGCTACAAGTCCACCGACGGCGGCGCGACCTGGGGTAGCTCATTCTTTGTGGGTGATGTTGCACCAGCCGCGGGCTACGAGCAGTCGAGCCAGCCGCGTGTAGCCTCCGACGGTACCCTCTACGTTGGCTACCAGCAGTACACCAACAGCGGCGGCGGTTGTGCCGCGGGCGTCCAGAACGTGCTCGCCAAATCGACCGACGGTGGCGCGACCTTCACCTGGACTGTTCTGCCCATAACGCAGGGCGGCGCCTGTGTCCCGTCACAGGCTGGGCGCGGCATATTCTGCGTCACGGCAGGCGGCGCCAACTTCCGCTCCCGCAGCCACCCCATCATTGGCGTTCACCCGACCAACCCCAATATCGTCTACATGGTCTACTCCGGTGGCGACCTCGAAACAGCCTATACATGCAGCACCGGAACGGGCTTCCATAGCGATACCCTCTTCCGTAAATCGACCGACGGTGGCGCAACATTCTCAGCGCCTAGCAAGATCAACGGCGACGGCACCGGCTTCGACCAGTATTACCCGTGGGTGGACGTTGCACCCAACGGCACAATCTGGGCAGGCTGGAACGACCGCCGAGACGACCCCAACAACCTCAAATCGAAGTGGTACCAGGCTTACTCAACCGACCAGGGCGCGACCTGGAACGAGTCGGCTGTGGCAGATGTACAAACCCAGCCCTCGACCTTCATCGGGGATTACCACGGCATCGCTGCTGAGAACGACCGCGTGCTGGGCATGTGGTACGATAGCCGCCTCACAGCATCGGGCGACCCATACACCGACCCTGATGCGCCGATCGTAGGCGGTAGCACCCCCACTCCCACCTCAGTTCCCGCCACAAGCACATCTACGGCTACCACAGCACCCACCAATACACCCACCAGCCCACCTGCAACCGCTACGTCCACCGGCGTCGTGCCTACCAACACATCTACAAGCGTACCGGCCACTGCCACGTCAACTACTGCCCCCGCAACCGCTACAGCAATGGCAGGCTCGGCTACAGCTACACCAACTGCCTGTACACTCAGCTTTACGGACGTGCCTGTAGGCTCGACGTTCTACCCGTTCATCAGGTGTCTGGCCTGCATGGGCATCATCAACGGCTATCCCGAGGATAACACCTTCCGTCCCAACAACAATGTCACAAGAGGTCAGCTTGCAAAGATAGTGAGTAACTCAGCAGGCTTCACCGATCCTGCTGGCGCTCAGATCTTTGAGGATGTGCTGCCTGACTCTACATTCTACGACTTCATTCAGCGGCTAGCATCTCGCAACTACATGAGCGGCTACCCGTGCGGTGGAGTTGGCGAGCCTTGCGTTATGCCGGACAACCGGCCTTACTTCCGCTCCAACTCTAACGCTACGAGAGGACAGATCTCCAAGATCGTGGCCAACGCTGCTGGCTTTGTAGAGCCGGCAGGTGCGCAGATGTTCGAGGACGTACTGCCTGGCTCAACATTCTACGACTTCATCCAGCGGTTGGCTTCCCGCAACATCATCAACGGCTACCCATGCGGCAACCCAGGTGAGCCATGCGGCAGCGGCAATCTGCCTTACTTCAGGCCGAGCGCCAACGCGACGAGGGGGCAGACATCGAAGATTGTGAGCAACACATTCTTCCCTGACTGCAATCCACCCGCCAAAGCAACCCGCTAAAGCACCACACAAGCAACCAACAAAGAAGCCTTCTCTCCACGCGGAGGGGAGGCTTCTTTGCGCCCTGCATATCGTTCCACCCGGCACAAATCCTGCTCACATTGTCTGCAAACCGGAGGGAGGTAGACAGCAATGGTGAAGAAGGGCCAGGAACAGGTTAGCGCTCAGGACTCGCCCCGCCAGGACGAGAAGCGCAACCCCGAAAAACCCAAAATAAAGCATAAGGGAGAAGGCTCCAAGAGCCAGACCCGCGCCCGCCCAACGGCTGAGGGCAGCGGAGCAGACGAGTCTTAGCACAACATAGACAAAGGAGTTTATCATGCCAAAACAGGGACAGCACAACAACGATGCTCACGATTACGACAAATCGAAAGGGCCGAACAAGCCTGACAAGAGCGTAACCATCACGACCGGCACGCCGAAGAAACAGGAGACATACCGCGAGCAAGCTGCTCAGCATATGGACACGGGAAAGCAGGCACAGGCGAGCCGCAACGAATGGAACGAAGACACCCGCGACAAGCCAACCATCGAAGATAGCCCCCGCGCACGCGACTCCGATATCAGCAGCGGGCGCAGCGGTAGCGACTCCAACGAAAGCAAGTCAACACAGGGACACTAGGTAGCAGCCATGTCAGAGAACACGAACCAACCCTGGGAGTTGCAGCCTGACAACTACCAGCAGGACCTCAACCCCGAGGGCGGGGCGGGCATGAACGTTGGCAATGTGGGTCCACACCCCGAAAAGAGTCCAAACATCCGCACAGCTTACGACATCAAGAACCTCCACCGCCACCTTAAAGGCTTCACCGACGATGAGCTAAAGGGCATCCCGGTTATGCCCGCAGGCTCCCGGCTGGAGCAAGGTGCCACCTATATCGACCTCAGGCAACCAAAGCCTGAAGAGTTCACGGCAATGGGCAACATGGAAGCCAGTGGAGCAAACTACTATGTGCCCAAGACGGAAGTAGACTACGACACCTGGAACCGGCTGATCGGCAACGATTGAGCAATAAACCACGAGAGACGAAGGCCAGCCACCTTCGTCTCTCGTCTTTTACCCTTCCTCCCAAATCAGCTATACTGAGAGCTATGGACTTCCTCAATAACCCCTATAGTTCTCGCCGCAGCGTGACAGTAGCGCGCCGCGGAATGGTCGCGACCAGCCAGCCTTTAGCTGTGCAGGCAGGCATCTCTATGCTCCAACAGGGCGGAAACGCGGTTGATGCAGCGCTTGCCACCGCCATAGCCCTTACCGTAGTCGAGCCGACCTCCAACGGTATAGGTGCGGACGCCTTTGCCCTTGTGTGGGACGGCACACGCCTGCACGGGCTGAACGGCTCGGGGCGTGCGGCGGGTGCGCTCAACCTCGATCTGGTCAGCGGCAAAGGTCACACCACCATGCCCATGCGGGGCTGGTTGCCCGTAACCGTGCCCGGTGCACCTGCGGCCTGGCGCGATCTTCACGCACGGTTCGGCAAGCTCCCATTCGCGGCGCTGTTCGAGCCTGCCATCCGTTACGCCGAAGAAGGCTACCCGCTCTCGCCCATCCTCGCTTATTACTGGGGACGCGCAGCCGCCGTGTATGCCTCCGACACCGGGCCGGAGTTCCAGGGCTGGATGTCCACATTCGCTCCGGGCGGGCGCGCACCCATGCCGGGCGAGATATGGGCCAGCCCCGGCCACGCTGCTACCCTTCGCCTGATTGCCGAGTCGAATGCCGAGGAGTTCTATCACGGTAGCATTGCCCACAAGATAGCCCAGTTTGCCGAGCAAACTGGCGGCTACCTGGTCGAGCAAGACCTCGGGGCGCATACATGCACATGGGTAGACCCCATCTCCACAACCTACCGCGGCTATGAGGCGTGGGAGATACCACCCAACGGCCAGGGCATCGCCGCCTTGATCGGCCTCAACATCCTCGAAGGCTTCGATCTCGGCAGTATAGAGCGGGACAGCGTCGAGTCGTTCCACCTGCAAATAGAGTCTACAAAGCTGGCCTTCGCTGATGCCCTCCGCTATGTAGCCGACCCCGACTTCAATGACGTGCCAACTGCCCGCCTGCTGGACAAAGGGTACGCCGCGACAAGACGTGCAATGATAGGCGAGCGGGCATTAGAGCCTGAGCCGGGCGACCCCAACGCGGGCGGCACGGTCTATCTCTGCGCTGTGGACGGCGACGGCATGATGGTGAGCTTCATCCAGTCGAACTACGCGGGCTTCGGCTCCGGCGTGGTCGTGCCGGGAACGGGCATCGCCCTGCAAAATCGTGGTGCCAACTTCAGTCTCGACCCCTCCCACCCCAACCATATTGAGCCGGGCAAGCGTCCCTATCACACCATCATCCCCGGCTTCCTTACCAGAGATGGCGAAGCGGTCGGCCCCTACGGCGTGATGGGCGGCTTTATGCAGCCGCAGGGCCATCTACAGATGGTGGTGAACACAGTTGATTATGCAATGAACCCACAGGCCAGCCTCGACTCCCCGCGCTGGCAGTGGACCAGCGGCAAGAACATTGACATAGAAGCCGACGCCGCCCCCGCTGTAATCGAAGGCCTCCGAGCAAGAGGCCACCAGCTAACGGTCATGCCCCCAGGCGGCAGCTTCGGCAGAGGCCAGATAATCTGGCGCCTACCCTCAGGAGCCTACGTAGCAGGCAGCGACAAACGCGCCGACGGCTACGCGGCGGGGATATGAGGCGGGGCGGGGCGGGACGTAAAACGTAAAACGTAAGACCATAGAACCTATAACAACCTTGGCGTCTTGGCGTCTTGGCGTTTCAAACGCGTCCTTACGTTTTACGCATTACGTTTTACGCTACCCCCCGCCTCCTTCGCATACCGCTCTATCTGCCTGATATGCTCTGCCGGCGATAGGCCCGCTCCCATTGTGTTGATGCTGAGGTGCGTTGCGCCTATATCGCGCCAGGCTTCGGTGGCAGCACGCCAGATGTCGGGACTGTCGGTCTTGAGGCTAATGCGGGCATCGATTCCCATCGCGTCTGGGTCGCGTCCGGCCTCTGCTGTATAGGCTCTCAGTTTCGCAATGACCTCACGCGCCGCGTCATTAGGTGCCATCTGCGGGAACCAGCCATCGCCGAGCCGCGCTGTCCGCCTCAATACACTATCAGCGTAGCCGCCAATCCAGATCGGAATCGGCCTCTGCACAGGCAGCGGATTGATACCCGCGTCCGTCACTGTATGCCATTTGCCTTTGAAGTTAATCACAGGCTCTGTCCAGAGCGCCCGCAAGAGCTCGATCTGTTCCTCGCTGCGCTTGCCCCTGTTGCCGAAATCCTCGCCCAGCGCCTCGTACTCGACGGCGTTCCAGCCTACGCCCACCCCTAGCCTGAGCCTGCCGCCGGTCAACACGTCCACTTCGGCGGCCTGCTTGGCAACAAGCGCGGTCTGCCGCTGAGGAAGCACCAGCACGCCCATCACCAGCTCAAGCTCGGAAGTCAGGCCCGCCAGGTAGCCAAACAGCACAAACGGCTCGTGGAACTGATCCGTCGCCGTGTACGCTCCGCGCCAATCCGGTCGATGCTCGATGCCCGCGCCCAGTACATGATCGTAAACCAGCAAGTGCTTATAACCCAGCGCCTCCGCCGTCTGCGCGTAATCCTTCACAAAAGATGGGTCCGGCCCGATCTCGGTCTGTGGAAACACTACTCCAATACGCATTATGTAAACTCCATTCCCAAAAAGTGTTATGTAAGAAGAACCTCATATATCGGCACACCAAAGTATACCCGGCGACGTCACATCGCGCAGAGTCTACTACATTCTCCTACTTTAGAGCAGTATTAGGACCAATATGCTGTGTCCAAAAGCTATTTGCAAATCACCCGTTTGGATATTGACTCCTCTATTGCCGCTCGTTTTCCACATTGTGACCGCAAACGACATAGAAAGAGAACCCGATGCGTAAGTGCTTTGTGCTCGCCTGTAATGGTTGCCCGCCCGCAAAGCGCCTAATATTAGCTGCCATGAACCATGAGCATCAACCGCCCGCACCGCTTATAATGCAGTAACTGTAAGAACCCCAGGAGGCAATACGCAACCATATGGATACCAGCACAAAGAAACAGACAGTCGGTATACTCATCTTTGACGATGTAGAGGTGCTCGATTTCGCCGGGCCATTCGAGGTCTTCGCCACTACCCAGCTACCCGGACACGACTCGGTCGATGATAAGGAGAACCCTTTTCATGTCGTTACCATCGCCGAGAAAGAGGGCACAGTAAGGTGCAGGGGCGGATTGCTCGTCCAGCCCAACCACACTATCAATGATCACCCACCGCTCGACATACTTGTTGTGCCGGGTGGCTACGGCACGCGCCGTCAGGCCGAAAACCCCATCGTGCTCGATTGGATAGCCGCTCAGGATGCAACTACACAACTTACCACCTCGGTCTGCACAGGAGCTTTTCTCCTCGCGGCGCGCGGTCTACTGGACAACCTTCCTGCCACTACCCACTGGGGCAGCATCGACCGCCTGAAATCAACCCACCCGCTCATAGATGTGCGCGATGACGTCCGCTACGTCGACAACGGACACATCCTTACCTCTGCGGGCGTTTCAGCAGGCATTGATATGTCCCTGCACATAGTGGGTCGTATTCACGGTGAGGCTGTAGCAAAGCAGACAGCAAGGCGCATGGAATACACAGGCTGAGTATTACTAACCTGAAACGAGATAAGCAAAGCCACACGAGGGATAACACTGTATGAGCGTTCGTCCGCTTTCGTCCGCCAACCGGCCTGAGAGCACCTTCACCGTAGTGCCGCCTGACAAAAGAGCACATGCCCAGCAAATATTCGACCTGGTGGCTCTCCAGTGGCGCGACGACCTGGGAAGGCACTGCCGAGACGGCCGCATCAACTACAGCCATTACGACTGGAACACATCCCGCGTCGGCGTCATAGGCGACAACATTGTAACCCACTACGGCGTCTACGACACGACAATCAGGGTTGGCTCAAGTCGAGTGCGCGCAGCAGGCGTAAACCTGGTGGTGACCCACCCCGATCACCGCAAGCAAGGCCTCATGCCCAAGACTATCTGGGCATCCATCGAGGCTATGCGCTCTCGTGGCTACGATATCTCTATCGTTGCCAACGCCGTGGAAAGCTACTACGAGCGCTTCGGCTACGTGGTCGCGTGGCCCGAAGTGCACTACTTCGTCCGCACAGAAGACCTGCCCACTGAGCGCCCAACCGCCCGCCTGCGCACGTTCAACACGCGCCACCGCCCGATCATGGCTGACCTATACAACGCCGAGAACGCCAACGTGACAGGCACGGCCGTCCGGCCCACCTTCCTCCGCACCAAGGAGCCGGGCGACCTCCAGGGCTATCTGATGCTCGACCACCAATCCAATATCACCGGCTATATTATCTATGACGTGGTAAGCCGTGGCAGCGCGGTCTGGCATTACGACTCGGCGGGCGACCCTGAGGAGCGGCTGCGTATCTTCGGCCAGATCGCGCGCCGCCTGGATGCTGAAGAAGTGCGCTTCAACCGCCTGCCCTTCAGCACAACCCTGGCAAGCCGCCTGCGCCTGCGCTCCTGCTACTCCGAATCAAAGTATGTACAGAGCGGTGGCTGGATGATACAGATCATCAACCTGCGCACTCTCTTCGAGAAGTTGGCCGCTGAACTTTCCGCACGACTCGCCCGTTCCAGCATGGCCCGCTGGAGCGGCGATCTGCGTATATCCACCCGAAATGAAAGCATCACCCTGACCATAGAAAGCGGCCACATCACTGTCGGCCCCTCTATGGACAGCGAACACTCCATAGAAGGCGGCGAGGAAATCGCCCTGCTGGTGATGGGCACAGAAGCCCCTCACGAAACCACCACAGCCGCCGCAACCCGCCTCACAGGCGACGCTGCCTGCCTGATAGAAGTGCTCTTCCCCTCGCAGTCGCCACAGATGGGCAACGCGGATCTGTAGGGGACGACGGCCGACGGCGTTGTCAGTTGTCAGTTGTCAGTTGTCAGTATTACGGCGGTCGGCGGTCCGCGGTCTGCCGTCGTCCCTGTGTGGTATAATGCATATAGCGGCACGGCCCCTGGGCCGTCTCATGAAAGGAGAAAAGGCTATGGGTCTTGGAGCACCAGAACTGATCGTAATCCTCGTAATTGTATTAGTTATTTTTGGAGCCGGTCGGCTCCCCCAGGTACTAGGTTCCCTTGGCAAGGGCGTCCGTGAATTCCGCGATGCGTCTGAAGGTAAAGACGAAACCATCACAACCACTGCAACCACCGTCCCGACCGTTCCCACTACTCCCCCCGCCACCCCGGCAGGCACAACCACCGCGGTAACCTCTACCACACAGGAAAATAAGCCACAATAAAGTCGTAATCATAGCGGCATAAAGAAAGGACGAAGGTTCAGTACCTTCGTCCTTTTGCATTTCTGTCAAGCAGCCCCAAAGTATAGTATACCTATTGGCGGCATGCCTTCAGCAAATCCTGGGCAGCCTTCAACACATGCCCCGGTGTAATTGTCGTGAGCGCGGGGCACAGGAGGCAGGGAACCCAGGCCGGAAGAGTAATACCCCCCACAAGAGGAAACCGGCAACCACACGGCAGTGAGGACCGAACAACAGCGTAGTCTCGCCCCTCTACGCCGCCTGGTATCCATGGATGGTAACTGCGAGGGTCGGTTGGCCCGTATATGCCCACGACGGGCGTACCTGATGCGGCGGCTATATGCAGCGGGCTTGAGTCGTTACCGATGAACAGGCTGCACTTCTTAATCAGGGCTGCCGTTTCGCCTAATGTGGTCTGCCCGGTTGCATTGATTACATGCGCTTTTGTGCGGGCCGCGAGCTCCGCCGCCAGCGGTGCATCATCTTTGCCGCCCATCAGCACCACGCGAGCACCCATCCGGCTGTACAGGCCGCTCGCTACCTCGGCAAACCCCGCCACACCCCACTGCTTGCGGCCCCAGAGACCTTCACCACCAGGATGGATTCCCACGAGCATCTCGTCCGCCCGCACCTCATAGCGGTCCAACCATGACTGGGCGCGCTCCTCTTCTTCGGCTGTGGGGCATATGCGGAGGTCCATCTCCTCCACAGGTATCCCCAGCCGCCTTACGGGGTCAGCGTAATGCTCAACCGCGTGTTTGCGACGCCATTCGCGCCCCGCGCCCGGCCTGCCCCACCACATCTTCGGCAGGTTCATTTCGGTGCGGCGTGGTATACCGCTCAGCGCAGTCACCCACATAATGTAGTTGCAGAACTCCACCGCCAGATCATAGCGAGACCGGCGTAATGTCCAGAAAAGGTGAGCCACGTGGCGCAGACCACGCCACGACTGCCGCGTGGTCCAGAACAGAAAATCGTCTATGTCCGGGTTTGAGCGGAGGATGCCCACGTTGGTTGGATAGACCAGGGCCGTTATTTGCGCGTCGGGGTATCGCTTACGCAGCGCATGTACTGCCGGGGTGGCGAAGAGCGTATCGCCTATAGGTAGAAGCATAAGTAAGAGGATGCGCATCGCCTCTATCATACACGATTTGCAGCGGACGACGAAGGACGAGGGTGGTCATCTCTTCCCATCTCTCGTCCTTTGTATCTCTTGCCTCTATGCTGTTCCGGCTCTGCTTTATCTGTCTTCGCGGAAGAACTCTATGGTCTCCTCGCGCTCTGCCTCGGTGGTCATAACTTCCACGAACGAAAGGCGGTGCCAGGGGAACATGAACGATTTTGCCCCCGCTGTCACATAGACCAACGGCTTACCGTCCCTGCGCTTGGGGTTCGTGAACTCCAGGAACTGGTCGGTAGGCTTCGGCAGCTCCTCCACCTCGGCAAGAATGGGATCCTCTCCCAACACATGAATAATGACTATTTTCGCCATCTTTCCTTCCTTACATTTGTCTGTAATCGCTAGTGATTACAGGCCACTACGCAGCAAAAGCGTATAACTTACGGTCAAGCGACCCCACATACACGATACCATCGTCTACGAAGGGCGACGACACAACAGGCCCGCGCGTCTTATAACGCCAGCGTATTTCGCCGCTGCTCACGTCGAGCGAGTAGACATAGTTGTTACCCGCCCCGAAGTAGACGGCATCGTGCACCATCGAGATGCGGGGCGAAGACGTTATCTGGCTGCCCACATCAAAGGACCATATCAGGCGGCCGCTATGAGAGTCCAGGCAATACATAAAGCCGTCCGAGGAGCCGACCATTACGCGCTCTCCAACCACAGCAGGCGAAGTCGATACTGAACGCTGGCACTCATACCGCCACGATGTGAAGCCTGTATCGGCGTCTACGGCGTACACATAGTTATCCATCGAGCCGACAATAACAGTGTTCCGTACCACCAGAGGTGTGCTGATAATTGCGCCCAGCGTATGCAACTTCCACTTCAACGTGCCGTTGATAGTGTCGAGGGCATACAGGTTACCGTCGGACGAGCCGATGAACATCAATCCGCTGCCAAACGCAGCCGAGGACCGAACGAAGTTCCATGTGCGATACTTCCAGGCCACCTGCCCGGTATCGTTGTGGAGCGCGTAGATATACTGGTCGTCAGACCCGAAGTAGGTCATCTGCCTGTGTATTTTGGGCGAAGACCGCACGGGAGCGCCAGTTCTGTAGCTCCATACCTGCGAGCCGCGCCGTGCATCGAAGCTATATAGATAGTTGTCTTCCGAGCCGATTACCAGCAGGTCATCCTGCACGGCCGCGGACGAGCAAATGCCCGCCTTGGTCTGGGCTTTCCAGAGGAAATCACCCGTCTTTGAGTTGAGCGCATACAGGTTAGTATCATATGCGCCAAAGAAGACTACACCCCGCTCGCACAATGGCGATGAGCGCACTTCCTCGTCGGCTGTAAAGGTCCAGAGTAGTTGCGCCCCCTCGCTGCCCACGCTGGGAGCAACCGGCGTAGAGGGGAGCCGTTGGGAACTGGGCAATTGGGGCATCAGAATACCGCTGGGCGCAGCAGACGAAGGTATGGCGGCTGTGCCTGTCTCATCCGTAGCAGACACTAAAGAAGAGCCGGACATGCTCGGCACTTGAGGCTGAACCAGAAGCGAAGGGCTGTCGTCCTCGATGAGTGGGCCGGAATTGCGGCGCTTCATCTTCGAATCGAAGATACTGCTCTGGATCAATGCCTGCCGAAATGCCTGAGCGCTGGGCCAGCGGCGGTCTATGTCATACTCGCATGCGCGCAAGATAACCGACTCGATGTACTCCGAGACACGCGAGTTGAACTTGCGAATGGGCCGCTCATGGAAGGTGAAAGGAGTTTGCGTTCTTGGGTCGAAGTTAGTTAGCAAGTGGTGCATTGTCGCACCAAGCGCATATATGTCACCGCGAGGCTCGGCCAATCCGCGATACTGCTCCGGCGGGGCATAGCCTTCCGTGCCGATCATTGTGCCGCGCTTCTCTGATTGGAACACCTTGGCGATACCAAAGTCGATCAACGTTACTTTACCTTCACCATGCACAATGATGTTGGAAGGCTTCATGTCGCGGAAGATGATAGGCTGGGGGTGCTGGCCGTGCAGATACTCAAGCACGTCGCAAATCTGCACAGCCCACTTGACCACTTCGTCTTCCTGCATGGGTGCTTTGCGCTGGTCAAGCTGCGTTTCGAGATCCCTGCCGTCAATATATTCAAGGATCAGGTAGACACGGCCATGCGAGGGAAAGAAGTCATAAATCTTAGGTATGCCGGGGTGGGAAAGAGCCGCCAGCATGTTAGCTTCGCGCTCGAACGTCGCCAAGCGCAATTGCCCCGTGCGAGGGTCGGGCGAGGTGTCGGGCATCTCTTTCACAGCGCAATAACGCGCCACGGTGGAGAAGCGGAGGTCGCGGGCCTTGTAGACCGTGCTCATACCGCCGATACCCAGCACCTGCTCGATATCATAGCGGCCCTGCAACACTGTATTACGTGGTAACGGCTGTGTGCCTGGCATGACTTCCGTGGGCAATTGTCCTTTATCGAAGGGCGATTGTCCGCTAGAGCCGGTAGAAGCAGGGGTGCCCTGAGCGGCCGGATCGGCTCCGGGCTGTGCCCCTTGCAGGCGTTTAATGAGCATGGCGTTTCTCTCCCAAGTGTAAATCTGGTACTAACCAGATTATAGCCCCGGAGTAGTAGCCACAGGAATAGCCCTATTCTCCCACCCGCAAGTACTATAGGGACTAGGGCGGGGTGCAGGGGCGCAGCCCATGACGCGGGATGAGCGAATCGAGGGCGGGGCGGCCCCTGATATATAGCCTGGATAGAGGGGTTGACAGGGCGCTCCCTGTCCGGGGTGTTAGGGGTTTCCCCTAACACTTCTCTTCTTTTTAGTACTCCCCTCCCACCAGTGGGAGGGGCCGGGGGTGGGTCGTCCCGTGTCGAGATGTCTGATTGCTCCACCCCTGATCTGAACAGTTACTTGGGCATTATCTTTGCTATTGTAATCTGCACCGTATATAATTACGTTTATACAGATGTGGCCGGGCGACGAGGCCGCCAATATCATACAAGGGTATAAAGTATCACCATGCGTATAGAAGAAGACAGCTACTGGCATTCGGACCAACGGCTCCCCTATCTGCCCGATTTTGACAGCGAGCAGATGTCTCCTGAAGGCAATTACAACGGAGGCGTGAGCGGTAAGAGCGCCTTCCGGGATGTCATAGAAACAATCCTCGTTACGCTGCTCATATTCTTCATGGTGAGAGCGGTCGTGCAGAACTTCAAGGTAGAGGGCGACAGTATGCTCCCCACGCTGCACACTGAAGAGCGCCTGTTAGTCAACAGCGGCCTCTATTACCGCTATGACGCCAACTTCCTCACGCGTATGTTCAACTCCAGCGCGCCCGCCGACTTCCGCTATCTCTTCCACGGCCCACAGCGAGGCGATATCATCGTATTTGAGGCTCCCACCGAGCCGCGCGATTTCATCAAGCGCGTAATCGCCGTCGAAGGTGAGACGGTAGAAATCAAGGCCGATGCCGATCCCATCGGCACCCCTAATCCTGATCGTGAATGTGGCGGCTGCGGGGTATATGTGAACGGCGTAAAGCTCGCCGAGCCTTATATAAACCAGACGCCCGACTACAACTACGGCCCCTATACAATTCCCGCCGGGCACATCTTCGTGCTGGGAGACAACCGCCGCAATTCGAGCGACTCGCACATCTGGAGCGCCCTCGATGTAAGCCGTATCATAGGCACAGCCTTCGTCTCCTACTGGCCCCAAGACCATTGGGGTCTCCTCCCTCACCCCACGTACGCGGAGATAAAGAAGAACCCGTAGGCGAAACGTAATGCGTAAAACGTGAAAGGTAAGGACGGAAACGTCAAGACCTCACGGTATTATGGGTGTACGTTTTACGTTTTACGTTCCGTCACAGGTTCCCAAACAATATCCCCAACCCCATGGGCACCAACAGCCACTCGCCTGCTGCGCGGAAGCCTAGCTTTTCGTAGACGCGGGCTGCTGATACGTTGTCTTTCAGGTAGAAGAGGGATACCGTCTCCATGCCTTTAGCAAACAGATGGGAGCAAAGCGCGCCCACGCAGAGCGTTGACAGACCTTGTCCTCGGTACTCGTCGAGCGTGGCGACGCCGCCCAGCATCGCTGCCCCGCCGCCCTCCGCGCTCGATTGCGCCGCGCTAATTACTTTGCCCTCACTATCCTCTATCATGTAGAGCGTGCGGAAAGCCATCTGCTCAGAGAGGCGATTACGCCAGGCGGCACGCGAAGGCAGACGCGCCAGCGAATAGAAGCCCCGCTGGTAAAAATCGACCAGCTTTTCCATGTCGCTATCCGTGGCAAGACGTGGCTTGGCAAAGCCGTTCCCCTGCTCAGGCAGCGTCAGGTCGCCTGGCACAAGGGTGCGGAAATGGCAGCGGTCGGGCCGCCCATTCACCGATTCATCCACGAGAGGCAGCAATACATCCAGTTGAGAGGTGTGTCCGCTCAACAGTGCCAGCCTGCCACGCATCACAGCATCATGCACGGCAGCCGCCAGCACCTCCAGTGTGTCGCGATCACCGGCCGTATGGTATATGCCGCCCGTCCCGCGCAACACCACAAGCGCGCCGCGAAGTTCGCCGCCATCAAACGCACCAATAGCCCACGGTCCTGCACCCCCCTCGGCGGGCGTGACCAGCCCGAACTCTTCCAGCGCACTCAAATGGAAGACATTATGGGGCCGTAAGTGCTCAAGCAACGCCTGTAACGTCGGGCGATCATCTGCAAAAAGGGGCCTGCTCTTCATAACTCCCACTTTATCACAAATTCAGCAGGCAGAAGCAAGCAGTCGAGGTAGCAGCGAAAACGGGTTGCTACACGCTCGTGCCCGGCAGATCAAGGTAACTTATCAAGCGCAGCAGGCAACTTGGCCAGGCTGTCTATGGTGCAAAGCAACCCTTCCATGACAACCTCAGAAGATATGCGCTGCTCAGACCTATCACTCACAAGCACCACTCGCATCCCGACCTGTGCGGCCCATTTCAGCACTTTCACGTTGTCGTCGACCACTATTGCATCTGCAGGCAGCACACCACTATCAGCCAGGAGCTTCTCGTAGAAGTCAGGTCCAGCTTTAAGCGTGTTGATCAGGTCGCCTCCGTACAGCCGCGTGAAGCAATCACGCACGCCCATATTGCCGAGGTAATTCTCCAGATCGGACGAAGACTCGCCGGATGCTGTATACAATATGTGGCCCTGTCTCCAAAGCAATCGTATGGCGTCTGCCGCACCGGGGAAGTCAGCGCGAACCTGCGAAGTAATCCAGTTGTTGGCTCGCTCTGCCAGCAGAACACTCTCTTCATCGGGCGGCCGCGGAATGTTCAGCAGAGCGCACATACCGCTCAGCCAGTCAATCAAGTAGGTGTGTTGGAAGTCGTTGTAGTCGCCCGCAGCCCATAGCCGCACTTCCCACGCAGCAGGCTCAAAGAGCGCGGCAGCATATGTCTTGTTCGCTTCAGACCACGCATCGGCGCTCCCACCGAGCAGAGGCGCGAAGAACTCACCTACCAGCCGCTGCCACTGTTCAGATCGGCGGATATTGTCGCTGATGACCCCGCCATCATCGAGAAACAGGGCAAAACGTGCCAGCGAGCCACCTCATATCACTAAGAAGCAGGCTGCCTGCCTCGCATAAACCAGTATCCCACGCCGCCCAACCCTGCAACCACCAGCACACCACCAAGCACAAAGAGCAGTGTATTACCCCCGCTCTCACCAGCCACTGTGCCGGTTCCCGCGGTCGCCGTGGCGGATGGGCCGGCGGTTCCGGTCACCATGGGAGTGGCGCTCGCGCCACCCGGTGTTACTGTGGCGGTGGCCCCGGCAGGCGTTGCTGTCACAGTCGTTCCCTCTGCTGCCGTAGGTGTCGCTTCGACAGCGGTCTCAGTGGGCGCAACGGGCGTCGGCGTATCGCCTTGAAATGGCGGTACCGAAGTAGCGGTTGGCGGCACAAACTCGGGTGTGCTCACCGGTTGCGATGCAGGCCCCGGATACTTCATCGCGTCGTTCTTCACGGCATCATAAATAGGGGCAGGCGTGAAATCGGGATCCACCATCCTGAAGTAATACTCCGCTTTGTCGGACGGCACATCACCCACCTGCCGGAAATACCAGATGGACATCACGCCCGCCCAGGGCCAGTTCGCACGCGCATACTCCACGCCCTGCACAGTCCAGCTTGCCTGCTGCTCAGGCGTGACGTGCCGCCAGTAATTCTTCTCCTCTTCGGACAGGGTCTCGGGCGATGCGTTCCAGGCATACTCGTTCAGCCAGATAGACTTATCGCCATCGCCGTTCTGCACCATAATGTCGCGCAGGAGCTCCACTCGCCTGAAGTTGAGCGCCTTCGGGCCCGGCTCGGCATCGGGCGGCTGATCCAGGCCGTAAGCGTTGGCAGACGCGATATCGAAGTTGCCCTTTATCCCGGCAGCATATAAGCCTGTCCAGTAATCCAGATCGTTCATATTGCCGCGCAGATTCACCCCTTCAAGGCTGATCGCGAGCGGCGCGCTTAGCAACACAGCATCCGGGTGCGCGGCCTTCACAAGAGGGTAAACAGTCTTCATCATAGCGGCGTACCCGGCAGGGTTTACGGGCTTGCCCGGCACCCACTCTGCCGACAGGTTCGGCTCGTTCCACATCTGCACATACTGGATGCGCCCCTTGTAGTGGTCGAGCAGGGCATTGGTGAAGTCGGCCATATCTTTATTGTTGTTGAGCGGGCCGGTGCCATCAGTACTGGCTGCCCATGCCGGTGGGTGGCTCACACGAGCGATAATCTTCAGCTTATACTTGTCCGCCAGGTCCACGATGCGGTCGAACTTCTCCCACGACGACTTGTTCCACTTGTCGTCGAAGAAATAGCCCTTCTTGAACTCGATCTCCTGCCACGAAAACTCCTGCTTTATCCATGTAATGTTGGCCTCAGCTATCATCCGCAACGTCTGCTCGATTTTCCATTCCTCGACCTCTTTATGCAGGAAGACGTTGACGCCATAAGGATTGTCGGGGATGTCTTGCGCAGCGGCAGGCCGCGCCGATGCAGGCGCAGCACGCCAGCCTGCCAACGATAGGACCGTAAGCAATAGCGGAGCGACCAAACCAACCATCAAGAACCGTTGTCTGAAAGCGCGCGATGTCAAAAAGGATTACCTCCTCAGGCATTTCATGGAGAATGGGAAACAAAGAGTAGGAGCCTTGCCGCTCGGCTTGCCGGTAGAAGACTCTCAATATGGTCTAAAGCTATAACGAGCAGGACACGTCCCGGTCTCAGTAAGGATACACAACTACAGCGAGTAGTGGCAAACGGGGAGACGGGGTAAAACGTGAAACGTGAAACGTAAGGCTCTTGGCGTTTCACCCCGAATTACGTTTTACGTTTTATGTTTCGTCCACACGCTTCACGCTTCACGTCCCACCAGCTCACGGAGGGCGTCCTTGGCTATCCAGCGGGCCGAGCGAGATGGCAGGGATGCAATCTCCTGCGCGGTCTCTATAGCTGCCTTGTTCAGGGTGGGGTTGCGCTTGCCTATCTGTCGCAGCGACCAGTTCACCGCTTTCTTGACGAAGTTGCGCTCGTCGGTGGACTCACGCACTATTATCCGTAGAAAGGGTAGGAAATCAGCGTCGGATGCCTTCTTGTTGTGGACAGCCAAATAAGCCAGCAGTGAGAACGCCGCCCGCTTCTCAAACTCCGGCTCGCGCTCCGACCACTCGGCAACTTTGGCGGCTGCAAATGGCGTCTTATCAAACAGGTTAGCGCAGCATTGGTCGCATAGATCCCACGAATCTAAATCGCTAACCCACTGCTCCATCTGCTCCTCGGTAACCGCCTTTGGCACGTCGATTACCGACGCAAGTATGCGCGCCTCGTGTATGCCCGTGTTCCACAATTCCAACGCGAGAGCATGGTCCTTCCCGGTCTCCTTCGCCAGCTTGCGGATATTAACCACCGAAACCCCAAACGCCCGATCAGTGGCAATCCCAAATCGGGCCATCCCGGCCCGGTTCCTCTCATCGCCCATGGCGCGAAGCCTATCTATTACCTCTTCAAGCTGCATAATCGGTGCGTCCTATGGTGTACTGCGTATTGCGTACTGCGTATGACCGCCGACGGCAGACGGCTGATCGCGTTGTCAGTTGTCAGTTGTCCGTTGTCCGTTATGACCGGCAGGGCAAATAGCTAAACACATAATTACTTGGCGTCTTGGCGACTTGGCGTTTCAAACCCGTCCTTAGAAACTGTCTGAAAAGGGGTGACGGTCAGGAGGAAAGGCGGATAAGCTTGGAGTGTGAAGCACCAAACATATCCTACTGACCTGACTGACCGTCAGTGGGAGTGTATCAGAAAGTACATACCTGCCGCAAAAAGTGGAGGCAGACCTCGCACACTGGACATGAGGAGCGTTATCAACGGCATTCTGTACATAGTGGTTGGTGGGTGTCAGTGGAGGATGATGCCCACACAGTATCCCAAGTGGAAGAGTATCTACCACTACTTCAGAATGTGGCGTGACGACGGCACATGGCAGCGTATCCATGACAGAGTACGAGCAGACCTTCGGCACAAGGTTGGAAGAGATAAACAGGCCACTGCTGGGTGCCTGGACAGTCAGTCGGTCAAAGCCACTCAGGTGCTAGGCGTGCGTGGATATGACACAAACAAGAAAGTGATGGGACGCAAGCGGCATGTGGTGACTGACACGCTGGGACTGCTCTTGGCTGTGGTAGTGACATCTGCCTCTGTTTCCGACCCTCGTGGAGCAAGACTTGTGTTGGGCAGGTTGCGTGGACTGGGCAGCGGCAAGCGACTGAGACGCATCTGGGTGGACGGCGTCTATCGAGGTACTTTGATGAAGTGGGTGAAGGAGCATTTCAGGTTTGTGCTGGAGCCGGTGTTGCGTTCAGATGATAAGAAGGGTGTGAAAGGGTGGGTAGTATTGCCAAGGCGTTGGGTAATCGAGAGGACATTTGCATGGTTGAGCTACTCCAGAAGACTGGCCCGCGACTACGAGGTGTTGCCAAAGAGCAGCGAGGCCATGATTTACATCGCCATGACCCGTCTCATGCTTCGTCGCTTGGCTAAATGACCTTTTCAGACAGTTTCTTACGTTTTACGTTTTACGTTTTACTTCATTCACGCGTCACGTCCCCCGTCCGTCCTAACGCTCTTATCCCCAGCAACAGCATCGTTATGTCAACAACAAGCATCAGGTCGTATGCTAGAGCGGCGAACGGTGCGGCAGGAGCGCCTTGTAACAGGGGCACAAGCGGGCCGTTGGTGACAGCCACGACAATCACGAAGAGCGTAACGAGGTCCACCAGTTGGGCGCGGCGGACGACTGTCGGGTGGTGAGCCGCAATCAGCCTGCCGCGCAGCATGAACGAAATGGAATGCAGGATCGGCATAGGTATGAACCAGCGGGTCACATCGGCCGCGAGTGAAGCGGTCACAGGTGGCGCGTCGAGCAGAACCGTAAAGATCCAGTAAATCAGCGGCGTCAAGGATGCAACCGCCATGACGGCAGCCAACCCCACGCCCATGCCGACAATTAGCCGAGGCCCCCGCTCGCGCACGGATGCGTCGGTGCTCTTGCTCCATGTGATAGCCGCCTGGGTCATGCTCAAGGTTGGGCCGAACACCAGCACAGCCAGGCTCCAGGCCACCGCATAGCTGGCCACCGCCACCACAGGACCGCCAGGCGACGCCCATGCAACAGCAGCCGAGGCTATACCCGCCGTCAGCAAAGGCTGCATGGTTGTGCTCATGATAGAAGTCAGGCCCAGCGGGAAGAAGAAGTGCCATATGTCGCGGTAAGTCGGCGCAGGCTTGCCGGGTGTGGTCTCGGGCATCTGGCGAATAATGCGATTCGTCCAACCCTGCACCGCCACAGCTTCAGCCGTAACGCTGAACAGCATCGCCAGCACAGCTATGGCCGCAGGCTCGATAAAGACAACACTCGTGCCCAGCCAGCCAAAGAAGATCAGGCCGACCGCCAGCGAGGCCATACGCACCAACCCACCTGCGCCCACAGGCTTCGAGTTGCCGCTTCGTATCAATGCCCCCTGGCATAACCTGCGCCAGCCAATCGGTATCGGCCAGAGCAAGAACGCCCACAGGGCAGGCCGCGCCGCCTCGGCAACTGTCGCAGGGATATGCATCACTCCGCGCACGATCAAATCATACAGAGGCGAAAAGACAATAGCGGAAACGACCACCAGCAGCACCGCCGCCATCACGATGTAGAACCGCCGCAGCATCGCGAACACTCTGCGGTCCGACGACAGCGTAGTCGAGACGTCGATGATAGATATATGCGCGGCCTCATACACAAGCGCCATCGAAAAGGCCACCCGTAAAGCCGCCACCGACGTGTCAGGGTTGGGCAGCCTGTTCAACACGGCGTTGACTACCGGCAGGTCAAGGGTCATCATGAACCCGCTGAACCCAAGCGGCAAATAGAAAAGGAAGAGCTTAAGGTAGGGGACAACAGGCGCGATAGTGCGCTCGCCGGGAGCAGCAATTACCGTTGGAGAGGCATCACCGGCAGCAGTTACGCCAACATCGGGCCGGTCGGCGCGGGGAACGGAGGTCATGCAAAATTATACATTAAGCGATCATGATCATGCTGATAGACGACAGCAGACGGTAGACGGCCGATCGCCTCTCTAGGTGCAGGGTGTGAGGTCTACAGAAGTGTGTCCGTGTGTACCAGGTGTTCGACCCCATCGGGCAGCGACTTCAAACTTGCACCGAGGAAGCTAGGGAGCAGATATCGTTGCTCCAGCGTATCTATAGCCTGCCACTGGAATATAAGCTCTATGCCTTCCTCATCTCCGCTGAACGGCTCGCTATGATCGTACAACAGACAGTCGGGCGGAAACGTCATCAAGAAATAGAACGCAATCTCATGCCATGGCTTCCCTTCGTACTCGAAGAAATTCTCCACGAGCCACAGAAGCCGCTCTATCTTCACTTCTACGTGCAATTCTTCAAGCATCTCGCGCACCAGTGCCGCCCCTGCGGCCTCGCGCATCTCGACCCGGCCACCCGGCAGCGTCCAGAATGGCTCTGTGATAGCGCGGTGAATCAGTACCCTCTCGCCTGTCCTGTCGAAGGCTACCCCCGCCACGCGGAAATTGAACTTCCCGCTCTGCCCGGCATAAGTAATCATCTCTCTCATAGCAATACATTATAATGCTAGCGTGGAAGTTGCCCTCAAGACATACAAGAAGGAATTCGGCCATTCATACACCTTCGGGGTATTTCCAACCCTGGAACTTCTCCATGCTCGCTCGGCAGAAGTCTTGAAGGTGCTTATCAGCGATGCAGGCCGCAAGAACCGAGGCGTCGCCAAAATTGAGGAGCTTTGCGCGCGCCGCCGCATTCCCGTAGAAGTGAACGACAAAGCAGTAGACCGCCTTTCGCCTAAAGAGAACGCATATGCGGTTGGCGTATTCAAGAAATACACTGCATCCCTGGCCGCCAACGCCAATCACCTGGTGCTGGTCAATCCCGGCGACATGGGTAACCTGGGCACGATTATCCGCACAATGCTCGGCTTCGGCGTAACCAACCTCGCGCTCGTCAGGCCCGCCGCCGACATATTCGACCCCCGCGCAGTCCGCTCTTCCATGGGCGCTCTATTCAGTATCGCATTCCACTACTTCGACAGCTTCGAGCAATACCACGACCTCTTTCCAAACAATCTCTACCCGTTCATGACCAATGGGAAAGTCACTCTCTCGCAGGCCGGCTTTGCCCGACCGTTCTCGCTCATCTTCGGCAACGAATCCATGGGCCTTCCCGACGACTATCTCCAGCTTGGCACTTCAGTAACCATCCCGCAAAGCAACAAGGTCGACTCGCTAAACCTCACAATAGCAGTAGGCGTGGCGCTGTACGAAGCCACAAAGCAAGATCTTGACGCAGTCAGAAAACCGGAATAAAGCACCCGCAGAAAGGAGATACAACTTGAGAAGGCTACACTATCACCTGGTAGACGTGTTCACGGATCGAGCGTTCGGCGGTAATCAACTTGCCGTATTCACCAACGGGCGCGGCATATCGTCCGAGCTGATGCAATTGCTTATCAAGGAGCTAAACCTCTCCGAAGCCACGTATGTGCTCCCGCCTTCCAATCCCGCCAACACCTATCGCGTGCGTATATTCACACCCGCCAAAGAACTGCCCCTCGCGGGCCACCCAACAATCGGCACCGCTTTCATCCTTGCACGCGAGCATATGATTGAGCGTGAAGGAGACAGTGCAAACATCGTCTTTGAGGAAGGCGTGGGCGACATCCCGGTCTCTATCCAGTTCAACGGCGACCAACCCGGCATGATCTGGATGACCCAGCCCAACCCACAATTCGGCAGGCAGGCCAACGACGTAGAACGCGCCGATATTGCCGCAATGCTGTCGCTCTCGCCCGATGCCCTGGACAGGCGCTATCCAATCCAGACAGTGTCGGCAGGCGTTCCGTTCATGTTCGTGCCCATTAGGGACCTGGCATCCGTAAGGAACATCAAGATGCGCGCAGATATAAACGAGCGCGTAATGGGCGACTTCGGCACCACAGAGGTGTTCGTCTTCACCACCGAAGTAGAGAACAGTGGTTCAACGGTCCACAGCCGCATGTTCGCCCCCATGCTTGGCGTCACAGAAGATGCTGCAACAGGGGGCGCGACCGGACCGCTCGGCGCATACCTGGTGCGCTACGGCATTGGCGCTGCCGCCCCTACCACCCGCATGGTCAGCGAACAGGGTATAGAGATGGGCCGCCCCAGCTTCCTCCACATCGAAGTGGATCAGCAAGGCAGCGAAATCACCGCCGTCAGAGTAGGCGGCCAATGCCACTACATGGGCGAGGGAGCCTTCGAGGTAGAGTAGCCTGCGCCGCCCAGATGTCAGGCGTCAGGCGTCAGGGGTCAGGCACTAGGGATGATGCTCCGGCAAAGGGGTTGACAGGGAGTCCCCTGTCCGGGGGTATGGGGGTGTCCCCCATCTCCCTCCACTATAAAAAGCCCCCTCGTCCCGCGAAGCGGGGATGAGCGCAGCAAGGAGAGAGGTTGGGGGTGAGAGGTGGTTGCCTTCGCCAACAGGCAGCGAGCCACAGCCCTAAGCTGTCATGCCCGCGTGCATCCGCTCGTCAAGCGCCTCAAGTGCGTCTACCACTTCCTTAATCACATAGTCAGGTGTAGACGCCCCTGCCGTAACGCCCACCTTTTCCACGCCATTGAACCACTCTTCCTCTAGCTGCTCAGGCCGCTCAATATGATGTGCCGGGCAGAACTCCGAGGCAATATCGCGAAGGTGGCGAGTGTTGGCCGACTCATAGCCGCCCACAACAATCATCACATCTACTTCCTTCGCAAGATCGATCGCAGCAGGCTGACGCTTGGCCGTCGGCAAACAAACGGTGTTGTGCGCATGTATCTCGCACCCAAACTCCAGGAAGCGCGACACCACATCCTTCACGAACGCCTTGAACCACTCTGTGTTCTGCGTGGTCTGCGAGATAAGAGCGATCCTGCGAATCTTGGCAGCCGGAGTGCCGTCAGCCGCGAGCGCAGCCTCGATCTCCTCTACACTCTTGGCGCAAATAGCGCGGCGAGCATTCCAGCTTTTCACCTTGCTTTTGCTCTTCTTGTCGCCCGCCGGGTCGGTCTCTCCATCAGCAGAGGCTGCCTCTGCCTGTGGCTCATCAAACACCGAGTTCGCCCAACCGAGTATGCCCTGCACCTCAGGGTGTGGAGCATCGCCATAAACAATAACCCAGTTGCCGTCCTGGACCAGCTTCTTACCAAGCAGCTGCACCCGTGTAACCAGCGGGCATGTGGTGTCAATCAGCTCAAGCCCCTGCGCTTGAATCCGCTTGTAGACCTCGGGCGCGGCCCCGTGCGCGGTCACCGCCACCGTCGCTGAGCGTGCATCATCAAGTCCGTTCACTACCTCAATCTTCTGTGCGCTCAACTTCTCAACAAGCTGCGGGTTATGCACCAGCGTGCCAAGCGTGTCTATACCACCCTGTCGGGTCTGTATCGCCTCGTCTATATGGTCCAGGGTCATCTTGACCCCAAAGCACATCCCCATCTCTTTCGCCAGCTTGATTTCCATTATATAGTTCTCCTGATTATTACCACCGTGGGTATTGCGTACTGCGTACTCCGTAAGACCGCAGACGGCAGACCGCCGTAATACTGACAACTGACAACTAATAACGTGGTCCCGTTAACCGTTTCGCCTGTATATACCTTTTTCTCTGGAGAGATATCCGTAATCCACCAGGTAACGCCGGGTGAGGCAGTAGTCTTCGTTTATATCCGTTAATATTACGTTTACTTGACGTTCTGTATATTGCTTTTCGGGCTCGAACTTCCGGGCAATCTCATCCAGTATGGTCACAATCTGGCTCTGCTTCAGCGGCATAGTGTTAAGCTTGCCGTCGGGCATGAAAGTGGCCAATGTCATTTCGCGGCTGTCGCTAGGACGTTTACGCACGCCTTTATACTTGCCCATCGCCTGCCGAGCAGCCTTGAAAGCGTCCATGTTCAGTTCGTAACGACTATAAGCGTCAGGCTCTCGCGGAGCAGGCTCCTGCAACTTCACAAGCCCGAAGTTCTGCAACCCATCGAGTTGACGCAACAAATCCCTGTGGGATAGGCCCGTAGCCTCCGCCATCTCCATTCTGTTCGCAGGGCCGTTCACCAGCAGTGCGGCCACCCGCAGCCTGTCGAGATCAAGCAATGCGCTTGCAAGCGAGATCAACGGCTCAAGCACGTTCTCTTCAGCCTGCACATTATCAGCAGACTCGCCCGCTTTCTCACTCTGCGAAATCATAGGTACAACCTCCCCACATTAGAATCATACCAACTGGTACGCAAGGTGTCAATCACTCACGTGCGCGTAAACGTTCAGATTTGGGGTGGAGGTATCTAACATCCGGGTAAGGGAAGACCCACCGCCCCCCGCTTCGCTCATGTCCCTCCCACGCGTGGGAGGGGAGTAATTAAGTAGAAGGGGAGAGTGGGGGACACCCCCAAACCCCCGTCATGGGCTTCGCCCCTGCACCCCGCTACCCCTAGTCTGAACACTTACATGTGTGCGAGTAGATGGTCAATTCAGGGTAGAGCAACCGGACATGCAAGTAGGGGTAGACCCACCCCGAACCCCTCCCGCGTGTGCCAGCGGATTAAATAAGTGGACGGAAGATGGGGACAACCCCGCTTCGCTCATCTCCCGGACAGGGAGTGCCCTGTCAACTCCTGTTTCCTGCTTGGCTCATATCCCGCTCCGAACATTTGCGCCGCCCCAGACTGATTGACTAGCACCACGACCTTTGGTAAAATCAGGGTGCAAGGAAGCGATCCGGCAGGATGAGGACGCCGTCTTGAAAACGGTCGGGTGTTAAAGCCTTGGGGGTTCGAGTCCCTCCGCTTCCGCCAAGTAGTAGAGCAACAAAGATGCCGCCTATCCGGGTGGCATTCTTGTTGTCCGCCCAAAACCCACCATCTTGGCGTTCCAACCCGTACTTACGTTTCATGTTTTACTCTTCACCGCCTGACTGAAAATGTTCAGAGTTGGGGTGCAGGGGCGCAGCCCATGACGGGGTACCAGGGGTGTCCCCTGGTTACCACAATAGAAAGCTCCCTCTTCCACCCGTGGGAGAGGGGGTTGGGGTGAGGGTGGTTGAGTAGAGACAAGACTTGAAGCGCTCTCCACTTCAAGTGTGATCGCCTATGCGCCCAACAACCCATTTGACAATCTTCCCACGATGTAAGATAAATATCTATAGACCCATTCATAGATTAAAGGGGGACACGACACAATGGCAGTGGCACTACCCAAACGAAGTGAAGTTGAAGAAAAATACACCTGGAACCTCGCCAGCATATTCCCAACCGTGGACGACTGGCGCTCCGCCTTGAAAGAGGTCGAGGACGCGCTACCCGGCCTCGTGGATTACAAAGGACACCTGGGCGAGTCGGCAGACAAGCTCGCTAGCTGGTTCCGGGACTACCAGGCCGCCTACATAAAGGCGGGGCAGGTGTTCGTCTACTCTAGTATGCTCAGCGATCAGGATACCTCAAATCAAGAAGCGCTTGCCCTGCGCGACCAGGCTCGCGGTATGTTCGCTCGCTTCAGTGCGGCGGTATCTTTCGCAGAACCGGAGTTGCTGGACATCACGCAAGAGAAGATCGAGCAGTTCATGAAGGAGAACGACGAGCTGGCTACGCTCGGTCACTACTTCGACCAGTTGCGTACCCGCGAAGGCCATGTGCGCTCGCCCGAAATCGAATCGCTCCTGGCCACAGTGGGCGATCCGCTCGACCTCTTCCGCGCCACCCATGCAATACTGGCCGACGGCGAAATCAACTACGGCACTGTCAAGACCGACGGCGGCGATGTGCAAGTCGCAGCGGGCACGCTCGAAAGCCTCCAGCACGACACCGACATTAACGTTCGCAAAGCAGCCTGGGAACAGTATGCCGACGGTTATCTCGCTTACAAGAACACCTTCGCCAGCCTCATTACAGGCGGCATGAAGAAGGACGTCTTTTTGGCTCGCGCCCGCAACTATCCCACAGCGGTGGAGGCCGCCCTGAGCCGCAACAACATTCCACGGGCGGTCTATGACAACATGCTCCAGACAGCGAAGCGCAAGCTGCCTGTGTGGCACCGCTACTGGGGCGTCAAGCGCCGTATCCTCGGCCTCGACAAGCTCCACGGCTATGATGTGTTTGCTCCGCTCGGCAAAGAAGAGCCCCGCGTAACGTTCGAGCAAGCTGTCGATATGATCTGCAAGGGTATGGCCCCTCTCGGTGACGACTATGTTGCACCCATGCGCAAGGGCTTGCTGGAAGAGCGCTGGGTCGATGTTTATCCCAACCAGGGCAAGCGCAGCGGCGCATACTCCAGCGGCACTTACGGCACAAACCCTTTCATCCACATGAGCTTTAGCGACAAGCTGACCTCATGCAGCACACTTGCCCACGAGCTTGGCCACTCGATGCACTCCTACCTGACCCGCAAGAACCAACCTCCCATCTACTCGTCGTATGGCATGTTCGTGGCCGAAGTTGCCTCCAACTTCAACCAGGCGATGGTGCGCGATTACCTGCTCAAGAGCAACGACGGCAAAGCGTTCCAGATCGGCGTGATCGAAGAAGCCATGTACAACTTCCACCGCTACTTCTTCATAATGCCCATCCTGGCCCGCTTCGAGCTTGAAATCCATACTCGCGTTGAGCGCGGTGAAGCCCTTACGGCCGATACTCTTATTAAGCTGATGGCTGATATGTTCCGCGAAGGCTACGGTCCCGACGTTGAGGTAGACGAGCAGCGCGTGGGCATCACCTGGGCTCAGTTCTCGATCCACATGTACCTCAACTACTACGTATACCAGTACGCGACGGGCATCTCTGCCGCTAACGCTCTCGCCCAGCGCGTCATCAACGGCGGCCCGTCTGCTGCCGAGGATTACAAGAACTTCCTCAAAGCAGGAGGCTCGATGAATGCCCTCGACGCACTGAAGGTGGCCGGAGTAGATATGTCATCCCCTGCGCCCGTCGAGCAGGCATTCGATGTGTTTGAAGGCTTCGTTGACAGGTTGGATAAGCTCACAAGCTAACCGTATAATCGCACAATCTATCATTGAGGAGAGAAGAGATCGCTATCGGGCGGTCTCTTCTCTTTTGCAGCAGAGCAAGCGTCCGTGCGTGAATGAACCCACTGCACGTGTGCAGAGAGCTTTCCTCCAAAGCCACGAAGTGGGCGACAGAGAAATAAGCCCTGGGTCTATCGTCCCTACGGGGCTTGTTTAGTTTGGTGGCTAAACCCCAGGCTTACGCCGTGGGACTACTTTCTACCGTCCCTCCGGGGCTATGATGGGATAGATGAGGCGCAATCCCCACGCTTGCGCCAGGGGCTACTCTCTTACGGCCACTTCGTGGGCTTACAGGTGCTGTGTACAGGGAGACGGCGCCCACCCAAACTTGCCTGGAGGATGGTGCACCCTATTCAGCGGTCTGCCGTCGGCGGTCGTCAACTGACAACTGACAACTGACAACTGACAACGCGGTCTGCCGTCTGCCGTCGGCGGTCATACGCAGTACGCAATACGCAATACGCAATACGAGACGCAAATCCAACCCGTAACCTCATCCGTATACTTATCTACAAGGACAGAGACAAGCCAGGTGTGTCCAATCCTTCCTCCTCAAAGCAGAAGCCCCGTTACTTTTAGGTAGCGGGGCTTCTGTTTTCGGCGCAAACAAAAAGAGGCGGGATACTTTGTTCCAGCCTCTTTCTGCACTTAATTCTCTTGCGAATATCCTGTGTTAGTTCCCAACGAACCAGCCGATGCCGGGAGTGATGTTGGGGGCGGGATAGGCACCGCGCAGCTTGCCGACGCTATAGGGATCGAGGGGTGTGCTGTTGGCGTTCATTAGCGCAAAGTGAAGGTGGAGTGCGCCGCGGGCACCGGTATCACCCGCCATGCCAAGGAACTGTCCACGCTTCACATGAACGGTTCTCGACTGCGAGCCGAGCGGTATATCCTTTGAGATGGAAGCAAGATGGCCATAGTAGGTGTAATAGGTCGCGCCATTGACAACGTGCTTCACGAACACTGCGTTACCCTGGCGAGAAGAGCAGTTGCCGCACGCCTCACCATCAGCAGATGCGATAACAGGGAAGGTCTGCCATCCACGGCTGCCGCTGTAGTTACCATTGATAAAGTCGATGCCACCGTGGAAGCCGCCGCCGTTGTAATACCAGCCCGAAAGGATTTCCATCCTGTCGGTTGGCTCAAAGGGCAATGTCAGGAATTGCGCACGGGCTTGTCCTGCGGGTGCGGCTGTGGCGGCATTAGCGGTGCCGCTGGGAGATGCTGCGAATAGCGACAGGCCAGCGGTAAGAGCAACAGCAGCAGTCGCGATTAACGAGCGCCTGATAGAAAAGCGAGAAAATTGCATAGCGAAATAAATCCTCCGGATAGATATTTTGGCACTCTACTAAGCTCGTCGAGCATAGGCGACGTACAACATTGGGGATTATACAGGCCCAAATATCGCGATTGCTAGCGTTTTTAGCTTCTTTACGCGCTTCTATCACGCATGATACGACAACTTACGTAGTCACTACGTATGCTGCTACGTAGTTTTGCGCAGGTCCCAGCCAATTCTACGTAGCCCAATAAGGCTAGGACGGCTGCTTCATCTCTGTGCGTCCGGAGCGCTTATCCGTACCCATACTTAGGACCAATTGGCCACCGCGCTCATTGTTCAGGGGCGCGCTCCTTGCTAATAACATCACAAAGAATGCATAATCGTAGCAGTGCGGAGCAGAATATACCGGACATTCCGCACCACTTTTCCTACATTCTTCAGCTAATATCTACCCTCTCAGGAGATCAACATGTCAGCACAAATGGACCCGACAGTTCTCAACAAAATGACCAAATTGCAGCGTATCGACGCGGCACTCCACAACCAGGGCGTAGACCGCCCGCCTGTCTCGCTCTGGAGGCACTTCTTCGAGTGCGAGCGCACAGCAGAAGACCTGGCGGGCGCGATGCTCGCATTCCACAAGAAGTATGATTGGGACTGGATGAAGGTCAACCCTCGCGCCTCGTATCATGTAGAGGATTGGGGAGTGAAGGTTGACTACGGCAGCGGCGGGCCCAACGACAAGCCCCGCGTGGTCAGCTACCCTGTTCACTCGGCCGCTGATTGGGCTAAGCTCAAGCCCCTCTCCCCGTCTGAGGGTGTGCTAGACGAGCAAATAGAGGCTCTGGAGCGCATAGGGGAAGCACTCGGGGGCGAAACATACTTCATTGAGACCATCTTCAACCCTCTCTCCATAGCCGCTGATCTCGCGGGAAGCAGCCAGGCCATCCTGGACGTAATGAAGAGTGATCCCGACGCACTCAAGGGCGCGCTCGAAGTAATCACGGAGACTTACACCCTGTTCGCTGCCGCGTGCATTAAGGCGGGCGCGTGCGGCATCTTCTTTGCCACCACAGATTGGGCCAGCCATGACCTCCTCAACGAAGAACAGTGGGATGAGTGGGCGCGTCCCTACGACTTGCGTGTGCTGGGCGCGGTGCAGGATGCGCCTTTCAACGTGCTGCACGTCTGCAAGAACAACAATATGCTCTTCAAGCTGGCCGATTACCCTGTTCATGCCATCAACTGGGCTGTAGGCTCGCCGGGCAACCCCGGCCTGCGTGAAGTGCAGGTGAACACCGATAAGACCGTCATCGGCGGCTACATGAACGAAACTCTGCGCGATGGCACACCCGCCCGGATCACCTCCGAGGCAAGGGTAGCCCGCGAGCAAACGGGAGGACGCCGCTGGATGCTTGGCCCTGCCTGCTCCATCCCTGTAGATTGCCCTGAAGAAAATGTCCGAGCAGCACGCGCCGCCGCCGACCAGGTGCAGGGTTTGGTCTAGTCTGCAAACTATGCTCTAACTGTATAAAGAGTAAACAAAGAAGAACACCCCGCGCGGGGTGTTCTTCTTTGTTTCATTACTGGATTATGAGGCGAGATGTTACCTGGCCAGTTTCTTGGCCTGCGAAACCCAATCCTCAACCATCTCAAGGTTGGGCACGCGAGTGGTCATTTTGTGCTGTGTGTTCACTTCATCCAGCTTGGCCTGCAGGTTGGCAGGCACACGATGCGAAAGCTCTTTTACTGAGTCGACGCCTGCGTTCTCAAGCATATCGGCATACACACCTGCAATGCCCTTTATGCGGGCAAGATCAGCTCGGTTCACAAGCTCACCAAGATGCGACACATCGATGCCTGTCTTAGTGGCAAATGCCCTGCGATCGTTCTGGTCGAGTGCTGCGGCAACAAGCTCATCTGTGTTGCCTACGCCATTAGCTTTCAGTTTCGCTGCCGTCTGGTCTGTCATACCTTTGATAGTTGAAAGTGCATCAGACATAGCTACCTCCATAAAGTGCTGTTTATTTCACCGGTGCTGCGGTCGTACCACGCTCTCGCCATCTTAAAGGCAGAAAGCAAAAGAATATGAGAGCCAAAATATGCGCCCTCTTACCGCGCAATTCTAGCAGAAGGCTTCAACAGCGTCAAGGCTGAGTCAGCAATAACACAGAGCGAAAGGCTACCTTTGTTGGCGAATGTGCCGCCAGAATCAAACCTTTTCGCTTGCATATGGATAGTAAAGTAGAAGCAGCAGACAAATAGCTTCGCACAACCACCCGGCATCGCAATTGGAGCAAGGCACCAACGTGATAGAGACTGAGCAAAGCGCCATCAGAATGCTTCGTGAGGGCAACATCAAGGGACTTGAGATGCTTGTGCGCCTCTACCAGGTGCGCGCACTCAGGGCGGCCTACGGCATCACAGGCGACCCCCATGCCGCCGAGGATGTGGTGGCCGACGCTTTCCTCGCTGTCTACGACCGTATTTCCACTTTCGACCCGAATCGTCCGTTCGCACCCTGGTTCTACCGCATCGTAGTAAACGGCGCGCTCAAGTCGATACGCACAAACAAACGCACAGAGCCAAAGTCGGAGAACAGCACTGAATGGCTAAACACCCAGCACGACACCGCCCCCGGCCCTGCTGAATCAGCCGAATACAATGAGCTTCGTCTGCTGCTCCTCGACGCTATATACGAATTACCGCCCCAACAGCGCGCTGCATTGATACTCCGCTACTACCTGAACATGGACGAAGCAACCATAGCCGAAACGCTTGGCTGCCCCCAGGGAACGGTCAAATGGCGACTCCACGCGGCCCGGCAGAAGATGCGCGAAAGCCTGATCCCTCACGCGCTCGCCGACGGGATTTAGGGGCGACGAGTCGTCAGTTGACGGCTTTCATAACTGACAACTGACAACTGACAACCCGGAGAAGAACCAAATGGCCAATTATGATGAGACATACGAGCGGACGGTGGCAAAGCTGCTCACGGAGAACCTGGAGCAGGGCATACCGGACGATGCGGACGTTTGGAGCAGAATCGAGCATCGCCTGGCGCAGCGGGAGAGCGCCGCACCGATCATCCCCGCCGGGGCACGAGGATGGTGGCAACGGATCACGCCTCTGCTTGCAACCACGGGCGCGGCAGTCTCTTCAGGCAACAGGCGCATTATGAAAGCCCGACCGTACATCACATTTGCGACAGGCGTGGTAGGCTTCGCGCTGCTTGCCCTGATCACCACAATTACCATCTCCCGCTTTGCCAGGCAGGTCGCTGCCCCACCCATTCCGCTGCCCACAACATTGAGCGATACTATCTTCACAATCCCTGTAGACGAGGCAAATATTCACTGGCGTACAGATAACTGGGTAGGCACAACGGGCATCGCCGTGGCTCCCGACGGCACCTTCTGGATCGGTGATGCCGATAGGAGGCATTTGCACTACAGCAACACAGGTACGCTGCTTGGCACCCAATCCTATGCTGGTAGCAAAGTGCAGCCATTCTTCACAATGCAAGATGACCACCTGTGGGTGTACGAATCGATGCCTTCTCCGAGCGATCCCTCGCGAATCACCACAGGGTTCTTCAAGGTGATGTACCCTAACGGCAACTTCTTCGGGGGCCTCACCTGGGAATCGGACGGCACGGATCCCTATCAGGGAGCGCCAAGCGTCCTCAGTGGCACGCAATCAATATCGCTCGTTGCGGGCATCACGAGCTTGCAAATAGGAGGCGACGGCCAGCTTATCGTTGAGACCACGCCCCTCAACGACAAGAACAGACCCGACTACGCCAGATCCTATCTCATCCAGGCGGTCGATGCCAGCGGAAAGCCCGACCTCAAGCTTTTGCCCGGCTATCCCGCAGGAGGAAAATACTACACTACCGGGGTCGCGCGGGACGCGAAGAGCGGCTACGTCACCAATGGCGACATACGCGTGGAAATCACTTCCACCCTTTACATACGCAGGCTCGACGTGCGGGGCGTTCGCCCTGACGGCAGCTTCTACGTCATCAGTGAGGAGCGTGTCACTCCGGCCGTCAACGCAAACGGCGGTGAAATCGACAGCCCGACACTCAATGCGAACTACATCTATCACTACTCCGCTTCCGGCAAGCTCATAGAGCGAGCGCGTATCCCTGGCGACTTTACCCCCCACATTGATGTAGCAAGACGCCTAGCCCAGTCCGGCGACGGCACATTCTACTGGCTGGGAACCGTCTTCCCGCCTCAGGGCCCCGAGCCCACCTCAGTCGAGGTACAGCGCATCAACTTCTTCCCTGCGGATAAGCCGTTGCCGGGAGCAGCACCGGCATCTACACCCGCGCCCCTACCTACAGTGCCTGCGCTAGCTGGATGGGGCGATAACACCTACATCTTCACTGTGCAGCAAGGCAACGAAGAACAGCGTTATGACTATCACAACGGCTTTGCGGTCGCCGCTGACGGTACTTTCTGGCTTGGCAGACAAGGCGGTCTGGAGCACTATAGCGCCGAAGGCAAGCTGCTAGACAAGAATGAAATGGCAGTCACAGACCTGGAAGCAACGGGATCGAACATATGGGCAGCATCCTCTAACTACATCTTTAAGATGGCGCTGGACGGCAGCATAGAGGACGTGTACGATCCGCTGAAAGGATCACGCTATCTGGATAGTACCAGCGTAAATCTTATGCTGAAAGCAGGACAAGACGGCGAAATGCTCATAGGGTGGAACGAGGGAAGCTATCTCAAGGTGGTGGGGCAGCACGTTAATCCAACCCCCGATGGCAGCCCAAACCCGCCGCCCATTCCCGGCTACCCTGCCAACGGCAAGTTTTACCGGATAAACAGCGGCAACCCCGACATTATAGCCGGCGACCTTGCCCTGAACATAGGCCTGCTAACGGCGGTCGGCGTGGACGAGCACCGCTCCCTACTGGGCATACTCAAGGTAGAGACGGACGGCAGCTTCTATGTAACCGTTCAAGCCTCCCCGGCACAAGCCACGATGCCATACAGCGCGGCACACCTCTATGTCTTGCACTTCAGTGCGGACGGCCGGTTGATCGATCGCGCACGAGTGTCGACCGACGGGCAATTCTATACCAACGCGACCCTGATAGCTCCAGGACCGGACGGCGCGTTCTATGCCGTAGGTATGCCTGCATACTTACCATCAACGCCTCCAGGCAAGGTCGGCGTGGCGCGCCTGAACTTTGTCCCGGCAGCAGAGTCTCTGCCCCCTGTGCCGACGCCCATACCCACACCCGTGCTGCCAACGCCCGTCCCTACAGCCGAGAGTGTAGTCCCACTTCCAACCCAGACAGGCACTAAATAGCGCAAAAAGAGAGGCTGGCTCCATGCGGAACCAACCTCTCTTTTGTTTTACTTCGTATCTTACGGAGAGCTTACGCTTCGATGCCCACCGTCTGTGTCTCCACAGGGGCGGTCTCTTCGACCGTGAAGACGATGCCTTGCTCGGCTTCCGCCGGGTCGTAGTCCGCTACAACCGTGTGGTTAGGTGCGGTGTCGCCCTTCAGCAGTCGCTTGCTCAGCGGCGTTTCTAACTCACGCTGGATGGCCCTTCGCAATGGTCTCGCACCGAAGTTGCGGTCGTAACCTACCTCGGCAAGGTGTACCTTGGTAGCCTCTTCCAGCCTCAGACCAATTCCGTTCAGGGCAAGCCTGTTGGAAAGATCCTTCACCTGGATGTCAACTATCTCGGTCAACTCCTCCATCGACAGGTGTCGGAAGATGATAATGTCGTCGATCCTGTTCAGGAACTCCGGCCTGAAGGTATTCTTCAAGGCCTCATCAACCCTCTTCTGCACCTCGCGCTGGTCGTCGTCGTTATAACCCTTGGGCAAGAAGCCGAAGCTTGCGCCGCCCTTGGGCAGGAATTCCGTACCCACGTTCGATGTCATGATTATCAGCGTGTTGCTGAAGTCAACCGTGCGGCCGTGGCCGTCGGTCAGACGTCCGTCATCAAGCACCTGCAACAGCGAGTTGAACACTTCAGGGTGTGCCTTCTCGATCTCGTCGAACAGCACCACCTGATAAGGCCGCCGCCGCACCGACTCGGTAAGCTGTCCGCCCTCGTCGTAACCGACGTAGCCTGGAGGTGAACCGATCATGCGGGCAACAGTGTGCCGCTCGCCATACTCGCTCATGTCAACACGCACAATGGCGTCCTCAGAGCCGAACATGTAGTCCGCCAGAGCCTTCGCAAGCTCTGTCTTACCAACACCGGTCGGGCCGACAAAGATGAACGAACCAATTGGCCGTCGCGGGTCGCGCAGACCGGATCGCGCCCGGCGTATCGCATCCGATACCGCCACAATGGCCTCTTCCTGGCCGATCACGCGCTGGTGAAGCTCCTTCTCCATATCAAGCAGGCGAGTCATTTCTTCCTGCACCATTCGCTTGACAGGGATACCGGTCCACTTCGCCACAACATCAGCCACGTCCTCCTCGTCCACGCTCTCATCGAGATTGTGGGTGGCGAACCACTCGCTGCGAAGTCGCTCGAAATCCTCTTCCTGCACCAGCTTCTCTTGCTTGAGGCGCATAGCCTCTTCGAAGTCCTGGCGCTGGCTGGCCTGTTCCATCTCGTCCTCGATGTCCTTTAGCTTGTCCTGAAGCTCACGCAACTCAGGGGGCATATTGAACACCGCGAGCCTTACCTTCGAAGCCGCTTCGTCCATCAGGTCGATGGCCTTGTCGGGCAAGAAGCGATCTGCGATATACCGCGTCGAAAGCCGCACCGCCGCCTGCACCGCCTCATCGGTAATGCGGAGGTTGTGGTGCTCCTCGTAGCGGGGCTTCAGGCCGCGCAGGATCTCGATCGAGTCCTCAAGAGAAGGCTCGTCCACATACACAGGGGCAAAACGCCTCTCAAGTGCCTGGTCCTTCTCGATCTTGCGATACTCGTTCAGAGTGGTAGCGCCCAGGCACTGCAGATCGCCACGTGCAAGAGCAGGCTTGAGGATGTTGCTGGCGTCCAACGCGCCCTCGGCTGCGCCCGCGCCCACAACTGTGTGAAGCTCGTCTATAAAGAGGATAATCTCCTTGCGGGCACGCTTCACCTCTTCCATGACTGTCTTCAGCCGCTCTTCAAACTCGCCTCTGAACTTCGAACCTGCGACCATCGCGGGCAGATCGAGCGCAAGCACTCTCTTACCCTTCAACAGGTCCGGCACTTCGCCCGAAGCGATTGCCTGGGCAAGCCCCTCAACAATTGCGGTTTTGCCTACGCCCGGCTCGCCAATAAGAACAGGGTTGTTCTTTGTGCGGCGCACAAGCACCTGCATCACGCGCTGGATTTCGTCCGCACGCCCGATCACAGGGTCAAGCTGGCCTTCACGGGCAGCCCGTGTCAGGTCAACGCTGAACCGCTCAAGAGCCTCATAGTGCTCCTCAGGGTTGGCGTCGGTCACACGGCGGTCGCCGCGAATCTCGCGCAATACTGCATAGATCTTCTCTTGATCAATCTCCGCCTCGATGAGCAGCCTGCCTGTCGCGCCGCCACGCTCAGCAGCGATGGCGAGCAAGATGTGCTCGGTAGAGATAAAATCGTCGTTCAGTCTGTCGGCCTCTTCTGCCGCACCCTGCAACACACGATTGGCACGCAGGGTGATATAGCCTGTTGCAGTGCCACGGCCGGTGGCAAAGTTCTGCATGCTGCTAAGGGCGCTTTCGAGCCTTCGGGTCAGCATCTGCACGTCGCCGCCCACGCGAGTAATTATCTGCGCTGGCAGGCTGTTGCGCTGCTGAAGAAGGGCGAGAAAGATATGCTCAACATCAAGCTGCGTATGCTGCTTGGCGAACATGATCTGCTGTGCCTTCTGCAAGGCTTCCTGCGCCTTTTCTGTAAATCTGCTCATCATAGCTTTATACTTCCCATTCCTATATTGACTATATTATCCACATCTCAACATCCATGCCAAGAGTTTGACCTACTACTATGTACGTATCTTTTGGCGAAGATGAGAGTTATATCCTTAACAGCATACTGCTTATGCGCAGCAGCCGTGAAGGCTTACTATGGGTTGCTAGAGTATATACCGTGATTTTGTATGGGGATTTCTTTTCCACGTTAATCGCACGACCAATACCAACCCTGCAATTCCACTCTTACGCTTCACGCATTGCGCGTCACGCACCCGGTCGTACTAGATATCCAGCTCTCGCCGTAACTCTTCCAATTCGGCTTGCATCTGGCGGCGCATCTGGTCCATTTCTCTGTGCATCTGGAGTAGTCGCTCCCTCATGTACATTATGGCCTCTGCGCCTGCCAGGTTCACGCCGAGATCGTTCGTGAGCCGCATAATGAACTTCACACGATCGATGTCACGCTCCGAGTACAGCCGGATCTTGCCGCCGCTTCTCTGCGGTTCTATCAGGCCTTCACGCTCGTACAGCCGGAGCGTTTGGGGATGTACCCCCAGGATTTGTGCCGCGATGCTTATCACATAACGGGGCTGCTCGTCTGCGTTGACGTTGGCATCCTGACGCCTGCGTGTCCCGTACCGGGTAGGGGCCGCGCCGTGCGCTTCCTGTTCGTTGCGCTCGGGATCGGTCTTCATATTTCTAACCTCTCCTTCGCTCACTATATATACGTTGCAACTCGCTATAGAGTTGCTTTTCCTCGTCACCCAGCTCGGTCGGCAATTGCACGTCTATCCTGGCGTACAGATCGCCTCGCTTGCCGGGATTCTTCAGGCTCGGCATGCCCTGCCCGGTCAGCTTGAATGTCCGCCCGTTCTGGGTTGAAGCCGGTATCTTTAGAGCCAGCTTCGTTCCTTTAGGTGTGGGCACTTCCACTTCGCCGCCAAGTACGGCCGTGTAGACCGGGGTAGTTACCGTTGTATTGAGGTCATCGCCTTTGCGCTCGAACTTGTTGTTCGGCAGCACATGTACCTTTAGATAAAGGTCGCCTTTACCACCGCCACCACTGCCGAGACCGCCTTCGCCAGCCACTCTGATGCGTGAGCCTGTATGCACTCCTGCCGGTATCTTTATCTCAATCTTCTTGGTCCGCGTCACCGTTCCCGAGCCATTGCACGTAGGACAAACGCGAGTATCTTTCACGCCTGAGCCGTGACAGGTCGGGCAAACTTCGGGTACATCCATCTGCAAGACGCGCTGCGTACCGCTAAACGCCTCTTCCAGTGTTACATCGATATCATGCTCGTAATTGTCTCCGACGCGGGGTGCAGTGCGCATGCGTCCACCCGAGTAGTACGGGTTTTGCTGCCTGCCTGCTGCCTGCCCGAAGAGCATCTCGAAGAAATCGGAGAAGCCGTCATCGCCTAAGCCTGCCGAGCCGAAGCCCTGTGTGCCTGCGCTGCTTGCACCCCCGTAACTCTGAGAATACTTGGAGAAGTCGAAACCGCCCGGCGCACCCTGGGTCTGCTGGTAGCGGTCCCAGTCCGAACCGAACTGATCATACTTCTTCCTCTTCTCCTCATCGCTCAGCACTTCGTAAGCCTCGCTCAATTCCTTAAACTTGGCTTCGGCCTCACGATCGTTCGGATTAAGGTCAGGGTGATATTTGCGCGCCAGCTTACGATAGGCAGATTTAATCTCCTTCTGGCTGGCGTTCGATTTCACACCTAATACGTTGTAGTAGTCTTTGTATTGCATGGTTTTCTGTGTTATTTCCTGTACCGATTGCTCTTTAGGAAAGAGACTTGAGGGTGTTTGTATGAGTACCTCTATATTATAAGGCTTGAGTGCCATAATGTCAAGTTTGCTACACGCTCGCAGGGTGTTCCTGGTCATGCGCGGACGTGATTTGTTGCCCATGGCCCGCATCTCTTTCCCACCGGGACAAGCAGAGCTTATATGTTCGGGTGCGAATTAATCCTCCCGTTAAGCGTTTCGTCTGATGGTCCCGGACGCGTCTGCATCTAGACTATTGGTGCAGCCACCGTTCAGGGCTGACACAGTAGAAAGGAGGACATGAGGATGGACAACATGAATCGCTACCTCAACGAGAAGGCGCTCAAAGAAGCACACGAGAATGGACCGGCGTACTACAGGCAGGCTCACAGGGCTCCCAACCCGATGGCTCGCTATCTCGCCGAGATGAAAATGGAACAGCCGGATAGGAAATACCGCCTGCTCCGTCTCAAATTGCCGGGACTAAATGCCAGAGACTTACGTCTACCCCGCTGGGCATTAGTCGGCAAGCTTTCCCAGTAGAGGTGTGACAATGTTTACTGTCCACAATCGGAATCGGACGAAGAAACGGCAACATTGCTTACCTGCGTCCCCAACAAAGTGAGGAGATTACACAGGCTCTCGCCTGATAAATCTCCTCACTTCACTTTCCCCGCCAGCAGATTTATTGCCCGGCAAGCAACGCGCTTGTCAGCACCAGCACGAAGTCGTACACACCATGCACAATGGCCGAGGTTGTTGTATTTGATCGCGCTCGCACTACGCCAAGTATCAACCCTATGATAAAGACGCTCAGAAGCGCGTCAACCCCGTACTGTGACGCGTGGAACCCTGTGAACACCAGGTTCGATGCTATCAGCCCGATGCGCGGCTGCAACAGGCCGCGCACCGCGAGTTCTTCACCCAGCCCCGCTGTGATGCCGATCAGCACTGCCCCCACAGGTGTTACAAGATTGCCCAACAGCTTCTCAAACGCCGCTGTATCGGTGGTCTGCCAACCAAGCGACTGCCAGATCCAGTGTATGCCGGGATCGATCACGAACATGGCGGCCACCGCCAGCAGCACCCCAAACCCCACACCGAAGCCCACCTGCTGGAGCGTGGGCCGAACCAGCCCAAGCCTCTTCAGCATGTTTGGGAACCTGCGGGCTATCGGCCACCCGGCCACCACGAATGTAGCGGGTATGGTCCAGATGAACTGGTACACGAGATCAAGCGGCTGAGGAGCAATAGACTGTCCACCAAGACTACTCTCCAGGCTGGGGTTGTTCACGATATTGAGCAGAGGTGGCTCGCCGCCCAGCACGATCAAGGGGATGAATGACGTGAGCAAAAGCAGGGTCAGAATAGAGAGCGCGATTTTATGCACAAAATTGTCAGGGTCAATCGGCATAATGCGCGACACAAGCTTTCGCACAGGCCGCAGCAGCATCGCCGCGGCCACCAGGGCCGACAACATGTAGAGCAGCAAAGCCCACAGCAGGCCCGGCCCCGCCGCAGGGGCAAAGATGCCCGTAAGATCAGCGCCCGCGAGCGATTGCCCTGCTAATATGGCGCTGAACTTCTGCCAATCGACCACATACCCGAACAGCAGGTTCGCCAGCGAGTAGACAATAACGCCCAGCCCCACTATCGCCAGCGCAACATAGGCAAAGACGGCCCCTACGATGTTGTTCCGGCCCACATACGCCAGCGCAGCCAGCACAGCCAGCGGCAAGAAGAGGATGCCTATCTGCATGAATTGGTCGAGATCGCCAATCAGGTAGAGCACAATTAGCAGAACAACCACAGCCACCACAGACAACCAGAGCAAAATCACGCTCTGGCGGCTCCACTTGCTGCGCCCCGCAGGAACGCTATCGCCCGTGGGTGGCAACACTGGGCCGGTGGGAGGTGCAGGTATCTGCCCGCCTGGTTGTTGTGGGTAAGGTGATTGTGTGCCGGGCGTCATGCCCGCTTGTGAGTCGTCCATCCTGTAAGCTGCTCCGAAATTAGTCTCGCGACCAGTATAAAGGATTGGCACTTCTAAGGTCGTGGTACTTTAGTCAGGGTCTACCTATGCAAGCATCTTTTTGCTTGAACAGCAGCAGGTAAATAGGTACAATGGCAAAGCGGCGGTAGCCCATCCCATACCACTCGCACTAATCCACTTTTGAAAGGGGAAGACAATGGCTGATCAAGATCTCGAACGAGCAGGTGATGCTATACAGGATGAAGCGGAAAACGCCGGCGACAAAGTCGGCGGGTTCTTTAGTAAAATCGGAGAAGGTATAGGAAACGTCTTTGACGATGTGAAGGACGCCCTCACAGGCGCAGGTGATGACGCTGCTGACGCGGCTAATGATGCCGCCGATAACGCAGGTGATGCGGTGGGCGACACCCTCGACACCGCAGGCGGATTCGTTAGCGATCTGGGTGATAGTGCGGGTAACGCTCTGGACGACGCAGGCAACGCAGCCGGTGACGCCCTTGACAACGCCGGTAACGTACTCGGTGATGCGGGTGATACAGCGGGCGATGCTCTCGATAACGCCGGCAATGCCGTAGACAACGTTGCGAACGACGCAGCGGATGCCGCAGGCGATGCCCTGAACAATGTCGGCAACGCGGTAGACGATGCGGCGAACGCTGCCGGTGATACCGCCGACAACGTTGTACGGGATCTCAGCTAAACTTCCTCTGAGCCTAACCTGACAAAAGACGCGCCGACTGGGCGCGTCTTTTTCATTCTCTGGTGCAGAGGCTCTTGCAACGGGTTCTTCTACCCTAGCTGCTGTGGGCGCTTCACGAAGAAGGGAGGGTAGGTGTGCAGAGTGTAGTGGCCCTTGGTTTCCAGGTAGGCGACTATAATCACGCCCAACCAAAGTGTACCCACCAGATAGGCACCACCCACATCAGACGGCCAATGATGCCCCATGTAAACTCGCGATGGGCCAACCAGCAGGATCAGCCCGGCCAGCAAAGTAAGCAGCGCGGTGCGGAACCAGCGCCGCTTCAGATGGGTGAACACCAGGTAGAAAAGGAAGCCGTAAAACGTGACATAGTGCACTACATGGCCCGACGGGAAGCTCGCCTCTTCCAGTTCGCCCATTACGCGCACAAGATCCTTAGATGGACGCGGCCTCAGCACACGGGTCTTTATAAGTATGGTAAGCATGTCGCCCGACCATGTAGATAAGGTAAATGCGCTCTCCATGCGGAACCCCGCCGCCCACATAAGCGTCGTCAGCGAGACGCGTGTGCCCACGCTTATCCACCGCCAACCCAACTGACTAACTACATGCATCAAATCGTCATACAGGCGAAGATTGGGCCGCTGTATTATGCGCGTGATACCTACATCGCCCACGAAATAGCGATGTCTGCGGGCCATAAACGCCAGCACACCCGCCGCTCCCACCAGTCCACCGTAAATCGCCAGGAATCTCTTACCACGATAGATAGCCCTACGAGGCGCGACCGTAATTTTCTGCGCCTGCTGCTGTACCGCCGCTGTAACCTGCTGTGTGGCCTGCTTGGCCGTGTCCACAACAACCTGAGTGGCTTGCTGTGTGGCCTGCTTTGCTGTATCTACGACAGGATGTGCTGTGGTTGTGCCGCCACCGGCAGGAGGCTGCGCGGCTTCCTGTGCCGGAGCTGATGCCGTCCCATCAGCCGAGATGGGAGCCACCGCCGGGACCGAATGCGGATCCAGCTCCGTAACGACAGATGAATGAATGTCGTGCACCGGCAGAGTAACAACATCATCGTCGTCATCCGTTAACTCTAAAGCGGCGTTCTCAGGCAAATCACCGGCATAGAGTGGGCCTGTGTCAAGGGACCTCGCTTCTGCAGCCCGCACTTCACCGCCGGCAGGGCCATCCTGCGGGTCGAGGTGGGATAAAGGCTGTGTATCGTTAGACATAGCAACTCGATTCGGCTCAAGGGGAAGGGTCGGTTATCGGTGTGCCTAGCTGCAATAAACATGCCAGGAAGAAGCAAGCAAATGCAACCTGCGGCCCACCTACCACTATATGATATACCCCAAGCATAGCCCAACCCGCAAGCCCGGGGACGACGGCGAGGGGTCAGGAGTCAGGGGGTCAGTTGACGTCGGCAGACCGCCGACGGCCGTAATAACCACGGCGCCTTAGCACCTCAACTCCGTCCTTACTTTTTACGTTTTACGTTTCACGTTTCACGCCCCATCTGGCACGCCGCTTGCTTCTACTTACGATTGTAGTGGTGTTACGCCACATTTGCGGGTAACGACGTCCAGTACAAACAGATTACAAGGGGGTAACTTAGAATGACTAGCTGGAATCGTGGAAAAGAGAACGAGAACATGGGTGAGCAGGAAATGCAGAATGACAATCTCGGCGACAAAATTGCCGGGGCAGGCCGCAAAGTCGCAGGTGAAGTAGAGCAGGGTATAGACAACATGGGCGATACCCTATCGGGAAAGCAGAAGGACATGCAGGGCAAGCAGCGCAATCAGGGCGCAGAAGCCCAGCAGTGGACCGAGAACCGCGCCGACGATGCTAAAGACGCAGCGGGCCAGGCCGGTGATTGGGCCGAGGATAAGGCCACCGACGCAGGTCAGTGGGTCGATAATCGCGCCAAAGACATCAAACGCAAAATGGACTAGCCGTTACTCGATTATTCATAAGCAAAAGAGACGGGGGCTGTTGCCTCCGTCTCTTTTCTTTAGTGCAGAATAGCGTAGGTTCCCGCGCTTACCAAACTTACCTGCCGTAACCGTAATTGGGCGCTTCCTTAGTAATGGTTACATCGTGCGGGTGGCTCTCCCGAAGGCCGGCGCCTGAGATGCGAATAAAGCGTGAGGTCTCCTGCAGTGTGCGAATGTCGGGCGCGCCGAGATAACCCATACCGCTCCTCAGACCGCCAACAAGCTGGTAAAGCAATGTAGCGATGGGGCCTTTGTATTGCACCCTTGCCTCGATACCTTCCGGCACGAGCTTGCTCAGGCTGTCTACTTCATGCTGTCCGTAGCGGTCCTTACTATAAGAGCGCTGCTTCATTGCCCCCAGACTGCCCATACCCCTGTACTCCTTGAACCGCTCGCCCTGATACAGGATTATCTCGCCGGGACTTTCGTCCACACCGGCAAGCAAGCTGCCAAGCATTACCGTATCGGCCCCGGCAGCAATCGCCTTGGCGATATCGCCGCTAAACTGTATGCCACCGTCAGCTATAACTGGTATATCAGCGGCCTTGCAAACCTTATACGCTTCCCACACAGCGGTTATCTGAGGCATGCCCGCACCCGATACTACACGTGTTGTGCAGATCGACCCCGGCCCCATGCCGACCTTCACAGCATCCGCGCCCGCATCGATCAAAGCGCGCGCTCCATCGGCTGTGGCGATATTACCCGCCACCACCGGGATACCATACCGGGCCTTCACGCGGCGCACAGTCTCAATCACGCCCTTCGTATGCCCGTGTGCCGTGTCAACCACCAGCGCGTCTACCCCAGCCTCGATCAGAGCGGCGGCACGCTCCATAGCATCAGGCCCCACACCCAGCGCGGCAGCCACGCGCAAGCGCCCTTTGTCGTCCTTGGTGGCATTCGGATACTGAGTTTTCTTCTGGATATCCTTGACCGTAATCAGACCCTTCAGGATGCCGTTAGCATCCACCACGGGCAGCTTCTCGATCTTGTGCCGCCGCAAAATGCTTTGCGCCTGCTCCAACGTTGTGCCAAGCGGTGCGGTCACCAACGGAGCGCGGGTCATGAAGTCGGTTATTGGGCGGTCGTAGTCGATAGCCTCGGCGAAACGAATATCGCGGTTGGTGAGGATACCCACCAGTTGCTCGCCTTCGGTGATCGGCACGCCGGAGATATGGTAGTGCGACATCAAATCGATAGCATCGCGCAATGGGCGGTCGGGGCCAAGAGTGATAGGTTCCACTATCATACCTGCCTCTGAGCGCTTCACCTTGTCAACTTCGCGTGCCTGGTCCTGAATCGACATGTTGCGATGCACCACACCGATGCCGCCTTCACGCGCCATGGCAATCGCCATCCGCCCCTCGGTAACTGTGTCCATAGCCGCCGAAATTACCGGCACGTTCAATGGTATAGAGCGAGTAAAGCAGGTCGCAGTTGATATGTAGTCAGGGGTGGGCAGCACTTCCGAGTAAGCAGGCACAAGCAGCACATCATCGAAGGTAAGCCCTTCTAGGCCAAACTTGGTTTCATCGCTCACCGGCTGAACATTACGATTCGCAAAAGGCGCATGACTATGGCCGTTGCCGTTGCTATTCTCATGATTGCTGATTTTATCATTACCAATTGCCGCTGCCTCTATAATAGGGTCTATACGCTGCATCTATACCATCCTTTCGGAAGCTAACAGGCGGGTGAGCTTTTATTCTTCTTAAACAATGATTATACAACTTGTGCAAAGCATGTGCGAATAAATGCGCTAAAGCAAACGCTCAGACTAAGACATGATGGGGCGGGCCAACATTGGTCATGAAAATAAGGGGGTAAAGATATTTGGATGCCCAACAGGGTTGGGAAACGCACAGTAGCCCACTTCGTGGGCTACTGTTTGGCCCTTGAGACAGGCTGATAAAGAGACCAAACCAGACTATTCTATAAAAGAAGAGGAGTGTCTCCTGACACTCCTCTTCGCGCTTCACTCATACCCCGTCAAGGCAACGCCCCTGCACCCCAGGGTTGATGCAAAGTCGGAAATACTGGTGAACGGGCCACCACCTAGACATTGTCATTCTGAACGCAGTGAAGAATCACTACCCCGGGCAGATTGCTATGGAGGTTGATTCTTCACTACGTTCAGAATGACACCGCCGAGAGGGCACGCTCCATACCGACTTTGCATCAGCCCTGCCTGCACCCCTACTCTCAACTCTTAGCAAAGAAACGCAGCCTCAAATTGGGCCAAAACTCACTTAAGAAACCTATTGACTCTCAACTAACTTGAGGGTGCATACTGGTGGCAGATGCATCTGATAACCTGGAGGGGAACACTATGCGACTGAAGATCGGTGAGTTTGCGCGAATGGGGCAGCTGTCCGTGTCAGCCCTGCGCTACTACGACGAGGTCGGATTGCTCCGGCCCGCCGAGGTAGACAGGTGGACGGGGTACCGCTATTACGCCTACGAGCAACTGTGGATGCTGAACCGGCTGCTGGCCCTGAAAGACCTGGGGCTGTCTCTTGAGCAGATACGCCAACTGCTGGGGGCGGAACTGCCGGTAGAACAGATCAAAGGAATGCTGAGGCTCAAGCAGGCCGAGCTACAGGAGCAAGCGGACGACATCAAAGAGCGTTTGGCGCGGGTGCAGGCCCGCATCGAACAAATAGAGAAGGAGGGCAAGATGCCTGATTACGAAGTAGTCGTGAAGAGTGTTGAGCCGGTACGTGTTGGAATCATCAAGGATTCCGTACCGAGCATGGAAGTCGTGAACGTCACGCTGAGCCGGCTTTTCGAGGAGGTTGGCCGGTACATCGTGGGGAACGGAGGACAGATAAGCGGGCCTCCTACAGCCCTCTGGTACAGCGGCCCCAGCATGCCGCCGGCAGAGATGGAGGTTGCAGTTGCCTTCCCAACCGAAAGCGCAATCCCGACCAATGAGCGCGTGCAGATCGAGGAGTTGCCCGCGGTGGACACAATGGCGAGCGTGGTACATCGAGGGCCGTTCTCAACCATTGGCGAAGCCTACGCTGCACTGATGCACTGGCTGGAGCAATCCCCCTACCAGGCAGCCGGCCCCACACGCGAGCTCAACCTGGAATTCGAACCCACAGGCGACCCCAACAAATGGGTCACCGAGATCCAGCTTCCCGTAGCTGAGGCATAGGGGGCGAAGAGTAAAACGTACAACGTAAAACGTGAAACGTAAGTACGGTGTTGAAACGCCAAGACGCCATGGTTATTATGGTCTTACGTTTTACGTTTTACGTTTCCCGCCCCGTTAGTCTTGCTTTTGCACTTTGTGGTAATATACAAGGAACGTATTCGGCGGCGCTGGTGCGCCGTCTCTTCTTGGGAGGCATCAAAATAATCGAGCCAGAGAACCGCACCGGGTCCAGCACGGGCGAAAACGGGCAAAATGGGCGGCCACTCACATCCCCCACCGACCGCCAACCCTCTCTGTCGCATGCGCCCACCGATGCAAAGAACGGCCAAACGGCCAATCACACCGCAGCCAATCCACCCCACCACGACTTGCTGGATATACCTGACATCGAAGTGGACACAGGCGAGACTCCTATCGCCGCGGACGAGCGGGCCGTGATCGAGGCCGAAGCGCCTATGATGGCGAAGCCGGTGGAGGATATATCAGAAGACCGCGCCTGGTTGAGCCATAAGCTACTTAACCCCCGCACTATTATCTCCTTTATCCTTGCCTTTGGCATCCTCATCTTCATATTCACACGTCTCGAAATCGACCCCAAAGCCACCTGGAATACAATCACTACGGCTAACCCCCTCTACCTGCTAACCGGCTTTGTGGTCTATTACGCCGCCTTCTGGGTGCGCGGTGCACGCTGGAAACAGCTTCTGAGGAACGTCAATATTGAAGAGAAACAGATACCCAACGTCAATGGCCTTGTCGAAATTATCTATCTCTCCTGGTTCGTCAACTGCATAGTTCCCGCCAAGCTGGGCGATGCCTACCGCAGCTATCTGCTCAAGCGTAACGCCAAAATATCGTTCTCCACCACCATCGGTACTATCCTGGCCGAGCGCGTAATCGACCTGCTGGTGCTGTTTGGCCTCCTCTCAATGTCGTTCTTGCTGGTCGGACAGCGCCTCTCCAACAACCAGGAGTTCAACCTGCCGCTGGTGATGGGCCTCGGCGCGATAATGGTGCTCGCCCTCATTATTGGGTTGGTCGGCTTGCGCTTCTTTGGCGATCTCATCCTCAGGTTCGTGCCGCTCCGCTTCAAGGACAAGTTTGCGGCCTTCCAGCAGGGTATTCTGCGCTCGTTCAAGCGGCGTAGCATCCCACTTCTGCTCGTCTACACAATTGCTATCTGGTTGATGGAAGCAGGACGCCTCTTCTTTGTCACAAGATCGCTCGGCGCTGAAGAAGTCACCCTCTCTGCTGTTATTTTTATCGCCCTCCTTAGCTCGCTCCTCACAACTCTGCCGCTTACACCCGGCGGCGCGGGACTGGTCGAAGGCGCTGTTGTGCTGACCCTCGGCCTCTTCATCAAGAACGATCACAATCTTGTTGTGTCCATCGCCATCCTCGACCGCCTCATCAACTACTGGAGCCTAATAGCGGGCGGCCTCATCCTCTATCTTGTAAGCAGGCGAAAGTGACCTCGACTAACATCTTCTGCTTACTGCCGGTAGTCAACGTTGCACACTTCGCACGATAAGCGGCGCTCCCTGCCACCCATGCGTGTCGCGCTCGATTACACCACAGGCATCTATCCAGGCGCAGGTATAGCCCGCTATACAAGATCGCTCGTGTGGGCGCTGGCGGCCCTGGACACAAAGAACCGCTACTCACTCTTCTACGCGGCGCGAGGCCTGCCGTCACCCACGCCTGAAAGCGCGCAGGCTCGCGAGCTTTTCTCGAAGCACCGTAACTTTCGTGGAGTGCCTGTGCCCTTTTCGGTCAGGCAAATGTTCGCCATCTGGCAGCGCCTTCGCCTCCCCATCCCCCTCGAAGTCTTCACGGGCAAGTGCGACATCATGCACTCCCCCGACTTCGTCTCGCCCCCACACCGCAGTGGAGCCGACATTATCACCGTTCACGATCTCTCTTTTCTCGTCGTGCCCGAGTGCGCGCAGCCCAAACTGGCCGCCTTCCTCAGCAAGACCGTGCCCGCAGCCGTGCGCCGTGCCGACAGGATCATCGCTGTGTCACACCAGACCAAACGCGATCTCGTGAGGCTGCTCAACGTGCCCGAAGGCAAAATAGTGGTGGCGCACAACGGCGTGGACAGGCAGTTCCTCGACTGGAAGCAGGGCCAACAGCAGCGAACAAAGGAAGACGGCACGCTTCTCACCCTCCCACCGTCGGCGTTCGACCCAGACGCTCTCCGCAAGAAACTCAACCTACCAGCACGCTTTATCTTGCACGTGGGCACATTGGAGCCGCGCAAGAACCTCAAGCGCCTGGTCGAAGCATACGGTACGCTCATGCAGAATGACGAGGCAGAGGATGTAGCCCTCGTTCTAGCGGGGCGCCAAGGCTGGCTGTACGAGCCTATTCTCAGAGCCGCAGAGAAAGTAAATCGCGCCGGTAACGGTGGTCGCGTGCTCTTCGTAGACTACGTGGACGACATAGACCTCCCATTGCTCTATAATATGGCAGAGGTCTTCGCCTACCCCAGCCTTTATGAAGGCTTCGGATTGCCCGCAGCCGAGGCGATGGCGTGTGGCACTTCCACTCTCGTCTCCAACGATGGCGCGCTGGCCGAGGTGGTAGGCGATGCCGCGGTTATAGTAGACCCGCAATCGGTGGAGAGTATAGCAGGCGGCCTGAAACGCCTGCTGGAAGACGACACACTTCGAGCCAGGCTAGCCGAAGCCGGCCCCAGGCAGGTGGCCCAGTTCACATGGGAAGTCGCCGCCCGCAAGGTGCTCGAAGTTTACAGTAGCTGCGCCAGGCATACAGCCAGGCGTTAACCCGGAGCATTCTTGGATCCATTCGACCGGTTATACAGCAAGTGGGCGTCCTTCGCCCTCGATAAGCGACTTGACCCACCTTCACGCGAGCGGTGGGACGAGATTGTGCTGCTCCTGCTCCTGAGCGAAGACCCCGACCGCGTGCAGCGTTACCACCGCATCGAGGCCACCGGGCCGGAAAGTCTGGGCAGCGACGCCTATGATCTCTGGATGAAGATGCCCGAGTACATGCTCAATCGCACGGTCAAAATAAACACCCAGCCTGCCCTCAAAGCATACGAGAGCGCAAACCAGGGCACGATGGGCGAGCTAATGGAGAGGCGAAGTTTGGGCGATCTCTACGGTACAATACTCGCCCAGCAGGAAGAAATCGAGCGTCTGCGCCGCGCCAAAGCCCGCAAAGGCCAGACCAGCATAATAATCATCGGCTGCGCGGGGATGGGCGCAATCCTCATTATGATCCTCACTGTACTGCTGATTATCGGCCTTCAGATGACCTCGTAGCCCGCAGCTAGACCCTACCCGACCAGCAATGCCCGAACAAAGCACGCCCACCGCAACAGCCGTAACCGACCCGCCTCTACCCACCGGGGGCGAGTCGTCAGGTGCCGCCCGGCGTGTGGCCGTCAATACGGTCAACCCATTTATCGCACAGGTTTTCACCAAAGTGCTGCTGATGGGTTACGCGATCGTGCAGTACCGGGTGCTCGGTGCCCAGGCAAGCGGTGTGCTCGGCAACTATATACTTGCGGGCATCGTGCTGCTTTATACCAGCACCATCTCGGAGTGGGGACTGGGCACACTTCTGACCCGCGAAGTGGCCAAGGAACGCGGCTCGCAACCTGAGGTGTCGAAGCTCTTCCGCCAAACTCTCACCTTGCGTCTCACTATAAGCCTAGCCCTGTTCCTGCCGGTCGCTTTGCTAATTGCCCTGTACCTGGGCTTCTTCAGCCTCACAGTAGAAGGTGCGTGGGCGGTCGCCATCCTGACCATTTCGCTGCTGCCCGGCGCTTTCTCCGGGTCTGTCACAGCCGTGCTCTACGCATACGAGCGTATGTCGCTGCCTGCTATTGTGGGCATCGTCACGTCTGTACTCAATGTTGCGCTGGGTATCGCGGCCATTCTATTAGGCTGTGGAGTAATAGGGCTTGCACTGGTGGCACTTATCGCCACCGTTGTTACGGCAATCATCTTCTGGCTCGTGCTTCGCCGCGATTTCCCCTGGCTGCACGCGGGGCTTGACACCTCAGGATTGCGATTGAGCAGCTCAGCGGCGATTGGGCTATTGAAGACCGGCTGGCCGCTCATGCTCAATGCCCTTCTGGTCGGCCTCTTTTTCCGTATCGACCAATTCATTGTGCAGCCTGTGCTTGGCGGTGGCGGTGTTGAACAATACCAGGCAGCATACAGCTTCCTCAACTTCGTGCTGCTCATCACCCCGGCGGTCACGCTAGCACTCTTCCCACGCATGGCGCGCCACGCCGCCGACGACCGCCCGCGCCTCTCCTATGAGTACACATTCACCCTCAAGGCACTCCTGCTGCTCTCCGTGCCCATTATCGCCCTCACCATCTGGTTCGCGCCACTGCTGATTACCATCCTCACGGGAGGTAAGGCAGGTTTTCTGCCGGCGTCGGCAGAGGCACTCCAGATCCTTATCTTCTTCCTGCCTTTCAGCTTCATCAATGGCGTTACGCAATATGTCCTGATCGCTCTCGACAAGCAGAGGCTCATAACGGTGGCCTTCGCTATTACGGTGGTGTTCAACGTAGCGGCTAACCTGCTGCTTGTGCCCTGGATCGGCATAAGCGGCGCGGCCATTACCACAGTCTTGAGCGAGATAGTGCTGCTCGGCCCTTTCCTCTGGTGGGTTGGGAAGGAACTCGGAGCTGTGCCCATACTATCGCTCGTGTGGCGTCCTGTAGCGGCTGGTGCCCTACTGGTGCTTATGGCCTGGGCAGCAAAATCATTCCAGGAAAACTGGCAGCAAAATGCCGGCAACTTTGCGCTGTTTGCCGGCATTGGCGTGTTACTCGCCCTGATTTATGTGGTTGTGATAGCAGTTCTCCGCCCATTCACTTCAAAGGAAATGAGCAGCCTGCGCGGAATATTCCGCCGCTAGGGAACCACACCACACTGGTTATCTACTACAGTCTGCTTTCTAGGCGGCGGGCATGGATAGCCTGTTGCATCTATTTCGAACTCGAGCTTAAACTTCTCGACGCCTGCAGGCAAATTGCAGAAACTGCCGGTCGCACTTGAAGTACCAACTGGAAAGATTGTACTACCACTCGCAGTATCCCCCAGTACATAACCACTCCCACCCACCATCTTAATCCATAGTTTGGCTGTCCAGTCGGCCGCTACAGATGCTGCGCCCCTGTTGTCTACCGGGGCCGTCCAGTCAATGCACCCAGCCGCCCCACACGAGATACCTACATCAAGGACGTGCAGATCACAGATGGTGGCCGCTACAAGCATTGTAGCGGTTGGTGTGGGTACGCTTGTGTCGGTCGGTGTTGGTGTGGCAGGCACGCTTGTGTCTGTTGGCGTCGGCAGAGGCGGTGTGCTTGTGTCAGTGGGCGTCGGTACACTTGTATTGGTCGGTGTGGGAGGCACACTCGTGTCGGTAGGTGTCGGCACGCTTGTGTCGGTCGGTGTGGGAGGCACACTCGTGTCGGTCGGTACGGGCACTATAAATGTACTGGTCGGCACAGGCGGCACACTGGTTGGCGTAAAGGCAGGCGGCACGATTGTGTCCGTCGGCACAACGGGCACAGGAGTATTCGTGCCATCTACCCCTGGTGGGGGTGTGCTGGTGTGGGTCGGAACCACCGGCGTACCGTTCGAGGGGGTATCTACCGGAATAGGTGTGGCACCCGGAGGAAGCGGCGTGTATGTCGACTGAGGCGGCTGGGCAGTGCGTGTCGGCGTTAATATGCCTCCCTGTGTCCCAACCGGCAGTGGCGTTCCAGGCCCCACTGTTAGCGAGCCTATCGCGCCTGGCGTGGCCGTAAGTCTTCGGACAGGCGTTCCTGTTCCTGTGACGGTAGGTGTCAACCGGCCCGGTATTGTGCTAGTTGCGCCTGCTATGGTTGTGGCTGTGCTACCTGCCGGGACAGCAGTTTTTGTGCCGTCTGTAATGGGCAGAGATGTGACGGTAAGATTCGGCGATATGGTCGTTCGCGTCGAGTCAGCGGGGGTCGTTTCGAGTGCAACAGGTGTCGTCGTGTCAGTAGCCAGACTCGCCTCAACTGTTACAGTCAGCACAGCATTGGCAGTAATTGTTGGCGGTCCATCAGTCGGAGGCTCTGTGCCTGCTGTGGTATTCGTAGGCACCGGAAGTGCTGCCGCCACAACCGGCGTCAGTAGCGGTGTAATATCGGCATCAATGCCATCAAGCACGCTGGCAAGGTCAATATTGGCCGCCGCGAGAACCTGCGCGGTATTGGTATTGGCTGTGCTAAGGGTTAGCTCTGTGCTCGCGATAGTCTCGCGGACAGCGGTAGGCAGACCGCGAACAGCGGTGGCAAAGCTCGCGAAGGTGGTTTTGCCGGCCACAGAGGAGACATACAGTATCCTGGCAAGCTCAACGCGTGGCTCTCCAGTGAGCGTGTCCCATATTTTCACTGAGCTACTAAGATTGTATGAATAGTTATCGAACGCTGCTTTTGCGTCAGCCAGCTTCGACCGCTCCTGCATTGTCCGCAGGTCATAAAGGCGGCTATTAGCAAGGCTTGTGTGCCTGCGTATCTTGTCTGCGGGCGAGCCGGTCAGGTTGAGCGATATACTCTCCCCCGCCAGCTTAACATTGTAGAAGAGACTATCGGGCAGCGCCGTCGCCGACGACCACCACACAAACGCGACCAGCACAGCAGCCACGGCCGCCACTACCCAACCAGGCTTCAGATACCACGGGATAGGGCGGGGCGCGGCGTTGCTCCGCGCACGCTTGCGGTCTGCCTGTAAAGGCACACGGCGTGCTGCCTGGGCTGCTTCTGCGGCAGCTACCACGCGCGACTTTATTGCGTCGCGCCGCGAAACCGGTATGGCTGGAGGTACTAACGTCTCGAAGCGCGAAGCCAATCCAAGCAGCGGCCCAAGTTGGTCCCGATACTCAGGAAACTTGTCGAGTAGCTCTTCCACGCCTAAATCGTCCGGGTTAGCCAGACAGTAATCAAGCGCATCTTGTATCGTTACTCGTTCCATTTGCTTTTAGAATTAGCTCCGTTCTACATATTGTCGTAGCACCATTTTAATAGTACCAGGTTTCTACTGCTGTTAGCCACCGGGCTAACGGCGCTATACTTCCGGCGCATAGCCCTTCAGAATCATCTTCTTCTGCAGGTTTTGCAGGCCGCTGTACTGCAGCGCCTTCACTGCCCCTTCAGTGCGCTCCATAACGGCGGCGATCTCTGCGGTGCTCAGCCCCGACCCAAACTTTAGCATGATAACCTGGGCTTGCAACTCCGTGAGGTCAGAGATAGCCTCAAGCAAGTGGTCCCGTGAGTCGCGCTGCTCCGCAAGAATATGCGGGTCGTCACGCTCCGACGGCAGGAAGTCACTCACAGGCTCAAGAGGAACCTGCGGCCTGCGCGTATTGCGGCGAAGAGAATCCACTACCTGATTATGGGCAATACGGTACAACCACGATGCGAAAGTCGAACCTTGCCACTGAAACGTGCTTACTGACTCGATCATCTTAAGGAAGACCTGCTCACTGAGATCTTCGGCTTCTGTGGGGTCGCCCAGCTTAATGTAGATATACTTGTAAATGCGGTCAAAGTAGCGTTCATACAACCAGCCGATAGCCTCGGGGCTCCCCGCTCGGGCGCTTTCCACCCACAAGTGCTCTTCATCCGGTTGCGCCACCGCTACTCCTCGTACCGTTTTACCTGTACATGGCGAAAATAACCGAGCAATGACTCGATCAGTTTCGTCTGCCAATCCTATCTACACGAGGTACGGCTTCACATTGGCGCGACGTGGCCCGGCCTTTAATATATACAGAGCCGGTGCCTGACTCGCACGCCCGACGAGCCGCACAGATCATCTTGCAAGACCTGTGCCGCCTATTATAACGATGAAACCCCAGAAAGGATAGTAATACTCAGGTACTATCTAGAAACAGGACTGGTCCGGGCGGCCCATAATACTATGGCAACGGGCGTGGGGCGGGAAGCGGGAAGCGGGAAGCGTGAAACGTGAAACGTGAGACCACAATAACCTTGGCGGCTTGGCGTTTCAAACCCGTCCTTACGTTTTACGCTTTACGTTTTACTCGCTAGGTCTCCCGCCTGCCACTCCACCTGTGCCCTCAAGCCGTCTCGCAACGGCACCTGGGGCACGAACCCAAGCCGCTGCTGGGCCAATCGTGTGTCGGCGAGGGCGCGCTGCTGCTCGCCGGGACGGGTGGGGCCGTATTGTACATTAGCCTGCTTGCCGGTAATCTCTTCCAGCAGCGTAATCACCTGGTTCGCGCTGATCTCCTCCGAGCCGCCGATGTTATAGACGGCCCCCCGCTCGAACTTGTTATGCGCCAGCACGGTAGCGCGAGCTATGTCGGCCACATAGCTGTTGCCCCGCAACTGGTTCCCATCGCCAAATATTGTAATCGGCCGGCTATGTAAAATGCTGTCTATGAATATGTAGTAGCCCATATCGGGGCGCTGCCTTGGCCCGTACACCGAAAAGTAACGCAACGTCGTGGAGGGCAACCCAAACTGCAGATCATACGTGCGTACAAGCTGCTCAGCTGCCAGCTTCGTTATCCCATACGGCGAGACAGGCTGCGGCATCGTGGTCTCAGGCCCGGTAACGTTGCTGCCGTAGACGCTCGACGTGCTGGCGTAGATAAACTGTTTTACTCCACTTGCCAGCCGCGACGCTTCAAGCAGTCGCTGTGTAGCCTGGATATTGCACGTCATGTAAAGGTCAAAATTGGTCCAGCTTAGCAACAGGCCACCCATGGCCGCGATATGAAACACAACGTCCACGCCATCGAGAGCCGCCGACAGGTCGTCCGAGCGCAAATCAAGCTCATAAAATGTAAAGTTTGGTTGTTCGCTCAGCCATGCCAGGTTGGCTTCTTTTACAGAGCGCGGGTAGTAAGGGATGAATGCATCCAGCCCCACCACGCTGTGCCCTTCCGCCAGCAGTGCCTCGCTCAGGTGTGAGCCGATAAACCCGGCAGCGCCGGTTACAAGAGAACGCAAACTCAGTTTCCTTTTGCTTCTGCCCTGGTATCCGGCCGCAACCACACCAACGTAAAGAGCGCCAATGCAGCCGCCCAGTGTATGCCCATGTTGAGCGCATGCAGGTTCTCGAAGAAGTTGTGGAAAGCGAACGTCGTGAGGATGCCCAGAGCGCCTATCACTACGGCCTCACCGTAAGTGTCGCCGCGATCACGCACTCGCCTGAGGGCTCGGAAGCCCACAGCGAACGCGGTGATCAGCATTATCATGTAACCGGTAAGGCCCACAATACCGACCTCGGCCAGCAGATTCAAATAGTAGTTGTGGGCGTGGCCGCGAGAATAGGGCCACCCCTGCACACCGAACTTGGTAAACAACACATTGAAGTTGCCGATGCCCACCCCGGTCCAGGGGCTTGACAGGAACATGTTGCCCGCCACCTGCCAGTGCACCATACGCTCTACCACGGCATAGTTATCGGGTGTGGGCGTTACGCCTCTTGGGTCGAACACGGATAGCTGGCTCACAAGCTGATCGAAGCGGTCGGACACCACTGAAGGCAGTACGCCAACACCTGCCAGCAGCACAATCAGCACAACGCCCGCAACCAGCAATCTGATCGCCGATGCCGCCCGCTTGCCCAGCGAGAGGATCATCACCAGCACGCCAAAGGCAAGCCCGATCCATGCTCCCCTGGAGAGCGTGGTGACCATTGTCCAGAACAGCACCAGGGCCACAGCCGACATAAGGATTGGCCCGCGCAAATAACGCCACGACCTGAACGCAAAGCGCTCGGCCAGAGGCGCAGCACCGCGCACCGAGAACCACTTGCCCCACTGGTAGGCAGCCAGCGACAGCGCCAGGGGCACGCTCATGTTGATGTAGCCCGCGAACGAATTAGGCGCGCCGATCGTGCCATAGGCACGAGTGAGCAGGCCGCCAACGTTAAAGCTTGCCGGGCCAATCCCGCCGTAGGCCTGCACCAAACCCAGCAGCGCCTCCGACATCCCCGCTACCAGCATTACAGCGATAAGCCCGTTCATCTCGCGCCGCGTCTGCACCGAGTTGACAATCACGATGTAGGATAGGATTGTAACCATCCACCGTGAAAGCTCGGCCAGGCTCTCCGGCATCGAGGTAGTTGTCCAGAGGCTCGCCAGCGTGCTGACGAAAAAGATGACAAGCCCCACCGCGATAGGAGGAAAGACGAGCCTGCGGTCCTCACGTATCGCCAGCCAGCCCCACCAAAGCCCTAGCACCACTACGAACAGCAATTGCGTGACAGTGATATCAGCAGGCAGCGGAACGGCTTTCTGTACCGGCACGCTCAGTACCAGCGCAAATGCTCCCCATACAGGCCACTTCAGCAGCAGAATGCCGAACACCACGGCACCGATAAGCGCCAGCGTCACCAGCGGCGGAGCCAACCCCGCCACAACAGCCAGCAGCACCCCAATCACCCAGACCAAAGGGGGGATATGCACCAAAGGCTCTCGTTTGTGAACTACTACTCGTGCCATCTAACTCTCAATGCTGACCACGACCGCCGACCGCCCTGCCTTCTTCCTCAACCCGTAATCACGTTTCACGCATCACGTTTCACGAGTTCACTTCTCACCTCTCACTTCTCATTTCTCGTTTCTTACGTTTTACGTTTTACGCATCCCGTTCCCCGTCCCCAACCATCGTCCTGAACCAGGCTATCGTCCCTTCCAGGCCTTCTTTCAAGCCGACGACAGGCCGCCAGCCCAGTGTGATGCTGATTTTCGTGATGTCGGGGCAGCGGCGGGCGGGATCGTCCTGCAGCGCGGGCAAATACTCGATCTGCGAGGGCGAGCCGCACAGGTCGCGAATGATCTCGGCGAAAGCCTTGATAGTACGCTCGTCGGGGTTGCCCACGTTGAAGACCATGCCGCGAGTTTCAGGCGGCGCGAACATCACCGCCATCAAGCCCGCTACCATGTCGCTCACATAGCAATACGAGCGGGTCTGGCTGCCGTCGCCATAAATGGTCAGTGGGTTGCCAAGCAGCGATTGCGTGATAAAGTTCGGCACCGAGCGCCCATCCTGCGGGTTCATGCGCGGTCCATACGTGTTGAATATGCGTACAATGCGCCCGTCCAGGTCATACTCGCGCACATACACCGATGTGATTGCTTCGGCAAAGCGCTTGCCCTCGTCGTAGCAGGCGCGCGGTCCAGTTGTGCTCACGTTGCCCCTGTAATCCTCGCGCTGCGGGTGAACTTCCGGGTCGCCATAAGCCTCAGAGGTCGAGGTTATGAGATATTTCGCGCTATTCCGACTGGCGAACTCAAGCACATTATGTGTACCCTGCGAGTTAATAATGGCTATTTGAAGAGGCATTCTGCTGAAATCGGCGGGCGATGCCGGGCTTGCAAGATGAAACACCGCATCGATTTTGCCAAGCTCCCTGATCTCTTCTGTATCAAGCGGCTTCACGATATCGTGCTTCACCAGCTCGAAATTGGGGTCATCGAGCAGGTGCGCGATATTATTATGGTTGCCCGTGAGAAAGTTGTCGATGGCAGTAACACGATGCTGTTGCTTGAGCAGCGCCTCGCATAGATGAGAACCAATAAACCCGGCCCCCCCGGTAACAACAATGTGCAAAGTGTGCCTCCAGGAAATGAGAAATAGTGCGTGAAACGTGATGCGTGAGAAGTGGTGGTATGGTGCTCCGGACCCTGATGATGTTCGTGGTCTATATTCTATTTTAACCTCTTATATCAAATCGCTTGCGCAGCAGTTGCACCATGCCGCAACTCATCCAGAAAATCAGCGCGAGGTCCATCAGGAAATAAGAGTTGTCTACCAACCCGTGTACCAGGAAATCGGTCATGCCGGCTATCAGGCCAATGGCCAGCGCCCTCGCGAGCGGGTCGGCACCAACCTTCGAGGCAGCCCACTTTGCCAGGTCGATACTCTCGCGATAATACCGCCAGAGCAACCACGCAAGCACAAACAGACCCATTATACCCAAACTCAGCCAGTAGTCCAAAAAGAGATTGTGCGGGTGTGCCGTAAAACATTCGTTGGGCGCATTCGGGTCGCTCGATGTAATTTGCCCATCAATCTCCTGGCAAGGTCCATATTTTGTCTGATACTGGTTCAAGAACTGATCCGGCCCCACGCCAAAAACAGGATGGTCCAGCGCCATATGCAGCGCGCTCGTCCAGATGGTAACACGTGTCAGGCCGCTTCCGGGGTCAAGTATGCGGTCGGGCAGCTTAGGGAAGACAACTACCACAAGCAAGCCAAGGGCCACAATGCCCACGCCCACACCAGCCAGCCATAACTTGAACGTTCGCGGCACGTCCAATCGAATCCAGCCGAGCGGCCAGCGGAGGCCAATAGACACAGCCACCACCACAGCCACTACAGCCGCTCCCCATGCGCCACGCGAAAAGGTTAGCAGAAACGCCGCCCACAATGGCAGCGATGTCAGCGCATAGAGCACCTTGCGGTTGCCCCATGGCAGGAAGAGCGCGAAGCAGACAGCGAACGGAGCCGCCCGACCGAGATAGAGCGCGAGGTTGTTCGGGTGCTCATACACCGATTGCACACGGCTCACACCCTCTACATCCAGCGTGCCCCCTCCCCCGGCGAATTGCCACAGCCCGTAAAGAGCCACAATCACGGCTCCCACCATGAAGAAATCGAGCATCCGCAGCAGACCGCGCTTGCCCTTTATCACGTCGGTCATCAGGAAGTAAAAGAGCACAGTCTCGATAATCACCCAGCGGTAGGCACGCGCACTATCCGCCGCGAAATCAGGGTTCGCCAGCACTAATAGCGACAAGGCCCCCAGCAAGAGCAGCAGCACTCCCGGCGCGGCAAACGCATCCTCACCATTCCACGCAAGGAAGCGCGCCCACAAAGCGCGTGGGTTGCGAACCGCCGATGCCGGCCCAACGCTGCTGCGAAGCACCGCGCTCACGCTCTCCAACAGTTCCTCTGCCCGTGAAGTCCCGTTCTTCCTGGCGGCTGGTATGTTCGCGCCCGCTAACGTCACATCCTCTTCCACCCAGCGCCCATCATCCGTGTCAGCTTGGTGGGCGCGCTCCACCGCTACGTCTTCGCCCACATCAGGCCGTGTGAAGAAGATCGACGGGCGACTGGGCCAGCTCGCCGGGCGCAACTCTGGCTCTCCATAGACCACCGGCCGCACAGGTGGCACGGGCTTTACCTTGACCACAGGTGATGGCACATCATCGTGTGAAGCATAATCGCTTACCGGCAGAGGCCTGGTGGTCTTCGGATCAAGCTGGAGCACAGGCGCACGGTGCGCGACAAGGCCGCCTCTAACGCTTTGTGCGGCCAGCAGTGCAGCCACCGAGCCATCGCCGGAACTCGCGGCCCCGCGCCACTCTGCCCCATCAAAGCCTACGCCGTTCCCCCAACGGCGTGCCTCCACAAAGCCCAGTTGCTCCGCCAATCGTGGCCGGAAAGCAGACACGATGCGCCGCGCCAGCACAGCCGCAAAGACCAATAGCATCATTGTTTCGGCAACCGGGAAATGCTGACTGCCATAGATCTTCGGGAGCCAGAAGAACGGTATCGCGAAGGCCACCAGTGCCAGTCCTGTCGAGGGCTTGAAGAGCGCGATAAGCCACCAACCGCCAAGCGCCAGCGCGATCAATGGCAGGCTGCCCACCCGGTAATATAGCCCGAACAGCAGCACCATACCCGCCACCGCAGCCGCGTTTCGCGCTATCTCACGCGCATCCTCAGTGAACCGTCCCCTCGGCCAATCTAGCGCTGCCCCGGCCCACCTGCCCATGCTCGCTATCGCATAACCCGCTGATAGCATAGATAATAGGCCAAATATTATGTAAAGCGCGGGAATGCCAACAGCGTTCCAGAGCGGCTTCCCTTCCGGAGTAGGCACAACCGGAACCTGGGTGCTGTACTCCTTGAGAGCGTTGTAGGCGGGACGCGGCGTAAAGTCCTCGTGCAGGATAGAGAACCATGTAGCAGGCTCCAGAGGGTCACCATCCGGGTTGCGCAGATGCCACACGAACATCACGCCCATCCAGGGCCACTCGGCCCGCGCTCGCTCGTACCCCTCCACGAGATAACGCCCCTGGGTCTCCTCGTCAACGCTCTGGCCCCAGATGTTCCTGGCCGGGTCGCCCGCGAAATCGGGCGGCAGGCTTATCCATGCGTATTCGCTTATCCAGATAGGCTTCTTTTCGTCGTGGTTGCGCAGCATCACCTCGCGCAGCAAGATTGGCCGCGAGAAATTGAGCCGCTTCAGGTCGGCGCGCCTGTCGTTCGGCGGCTGTCCCAGGCTGTACAGCATGGTAGAGAGCACGTCGAAGTAAGGCGCTGCCCCTGCCCTGTACATCGCTTCCAGGTAGAGGATATCGTTCTGGTTCTGAACGCTATTTTCGGTGGTCGGGGCAAGCGCCGCCGTCACAATCACAGCCTCCGGATTGACCGCTTTTATCCGGTCGTGCGCCACTTTGAGCAGCGCAGTGTACTCCTCGGCATTGACCGGGTGGCCGCCCCATTCGCCTATCAGGTTAGGCTCGTTCCAGATCTGGAAGTACTTTATTTTGCCCTTGTACCGCTCCGCGACCGCCGCCGCGAAGTCGCCATACTCGTTGTTGTCGCGCGGTGGGCCTTTATGATACTGCTGTATATCGTCGTAAGGCAGGCGCGCCCATACAGGCGGGCTGTCTATACGCGCCAGGATTTGCAGCCCGTATTTGTTCGCCTGGTCTACGATGAAATCGTACTTGTCCCATGCGCTTACTTCCACACCGGGGTTGCGCGTGTCGGTGAAAATACCCTTGCCGCTGATCTCTATATCGTTCCATGAGAAGCCCTGCCGTATCCACTTGTAGCCGCCATCGCGGGTCATCTCCAGCGACTTTACAACTTTGTCGCGGTCAACCTCCTTCTCAAGAAAGAGGTTGATGCCCATGGGGTTCACCTGTGCTAGGGGAATCTGCTCGGTATCGCGGTCCCAGGTCACACCGCCGTTCGCATATTCATCGGCATAAGCAGCCAGAGAGAGGCCGCCCACCGAACCGGCGAGCAGTAGGAACGCAAGCGCCACCCGCGCCACCGGATGGGCGATTATCGCGTTGAGCAGGGAACGAATGTGGGCCATCACCGCCCGGGTGCTGCCATCTCCACGGAAGGCCTGTTGCGGCGCAGCAGCCAGAAAGCAGACACAATTGCCGCCGCCAGTGCCAGTGTAAAGAACGCGAACAGCAGATAGGAGCGGTGCGATTCTATGGTTATTATGCCGATGCCGGGCAGATCAGGACGCTGCACCACGGGAGCATATGTGCCGCCGCCCATCGAAGGCTGTACGCCCGCGGGGTTGGCCGCAACCTTTATCTCCAGCATATGCTGGCCTGTGCGTACTTCGGTGTTTATGCCGCGAGAGATAACCACCTCAACAGGCTTCCCCTGTGCGGGCACATCAATATATGCCTGCCCTGTCACGTCGCGAGGCAAATCGGACGAGACCTTGCTAGCGTTGCCGTCAATCGACACATAATACCTGGCGGACACCATATCCGCGCCGCTATCATCGGCAGACGGCACAAGTGTCACCTTAGCGTCGTTGCCCAGGAAAGGCACATCAAGTGTAGCCCCAAGCGCCGTTGGCGAAACGAACATGCCACCCGGCACCGTCGAGTCGAGCCTTATTCTCCATTGCGGCGGAGCCTGCACAGCAGCGGACAGCGGTCCCCAATCTCCGGGTGTCGCCACTTTATCGGTGGAGAGGGCAGTGCTTTGCACATTACGATATGCCTCTGTGGGCAGGAAATCCGGACTTACCAATCCGAAGTAATATTCGCTTTCGGTGCGCGGCGTATCGCCAACCTGCCTCAAATACCATATCGTGAACACGCCCGCCCAGGGCCAGTGCTGCCGTGCATACTCTATTCCGCGCACTGTGTATGCAGCCTGCTCCTCCGGGGTTACTCGCCCCCAGCGCAGCTTCTCGGCGGGCATATCGGCGGGTGAGGCGTTCCACCCATATTCGTTGAACCACACCGATTTGTTCGAGTCGCCGTTCTTCTCCATGATGGCGCGCAGCAATTCAACGCGCCGGAAATTGAGTTTATCGCGGGAAGGCGCGTCTTCAGGCGCATACGTGGTGCCGTAAGCGTTGGCGGCCATTGCGTCGAAGTACTGCCCTGCCCCGGCATCATACATATTCTGCAGGTAATCCAGCTCGTTCAGGTTGCCAGCATACTCGAGCCGCTCGTTATTCGTCGCGAGCGGAGCGGCCAGCACGATCATATCCGGGTTGGCCTTCTTGGCTGCCTCATAGGCCGTCTTGAGCAAGACCGTATACTCAGCAGCATTCACAGGCTTACCGGTAGCCCATTCGCCCTTCAGGTTAGGTTCGTTCCATACCTGTATGGCCGCCACTGTTCCTTTATATCGCTCTACAAACGCCTCTATGAAGCTGCCAAAGTCGGTAAGGTGCGCGGCATCGGGAGGCGCTTTGCCGTCCCCGTTGTCGGGGTGCGACCACAAAGGGGCGCTGTCTATACGGGCGATGATGCGGAGGTTATACTGCTGCGCCAGCGAGACAATGCCGTCGAACTTGGTCCACGAGTTCTGGTTGTTCTTTACGTCCCAGAAGGGGCGCTGTGGGTCCGTTCTGTACTCAATTTCAGCCCACGGAAACTGCTGTTTGATCCAGCCAGCGCCCATGTCTTTCGCCATCGACAGCGTCATGTCTTTCTTCCAGCTATCGACTTCTTTATGCAGGAAGGTGTTTACACCGTAAGGCTGCACTTCGGATAGCGGCACAGGATCGACCTTACGCAGCGGTAGATTGGCGGCGGGATCGCTGAATGGGCCGAGGTACACTACATTGGCAATAAAGAGTACCAGCAAAGCAAATATACCGAGCCTGATCCACGCCCGGCGGCGCGATCTGGCCATGAGGATATACTCGCCTGTTGTGGGAGCAGCGGGGCTTACAGGCAGTCCGGCGGCACCCATAAAGGGTAAATCGTCCGACGACGAATCGTGCCCATCCCGCGCGGAAGAGCCGTTGTTGCCAATCTTAGGGGGTGAGGATGGCGCGGCAGGCGGCGTTGCAATAGCAGACGCGCCTTTTGACCGTGATTTTACGTGCTCTCCCGGCCTTGAAGATGTTGAGGGGGGTGTTCGCCCCTCCCGACCATCTGTGGGGCCCGTGCCGCGCATGTCCGTCCCGCTCTTCGGAGCGGTATCCTTTGACAAAATTCTAGCTCCTCCTGGTGCTGCGCCCTCCAGGGTGCGAAGCAACACCCACGCTAGCCTGTACGAGGGTGTATCCTGGGAATAGTTTTCCCACATCAACGCTGTCTGCCTAACGAATATTATACACATAGATTTACGCACGGGCAAACAATGGTCCACTTTGTGTTATAATACAGGCTGGTCGGGAGCCAGGACTTCACCATATATCTCTAACTAACAGCCGCTAATCTGATGGAACGACTAATGCTTTAGTGTTTGATGCTCTAACGAGCATGAGCCGAGAAGGTTCCATAGTCCGACGTAATTGAGATGGCCAAAGGGCCGGGAAACCAGTTAGTGCAAGCACAATCACATCCAGTTGCCTCAAGTGATGGGGCAGAATCAGGCGTGCCGGATGGCACGATCGGTCCAACAAGCAGTATAGCTCGGCATACGATAGTTGCCCGCGAAACTACTAAACTTAATGCCAACGGCTCTCTTATTGTCCTTCCGGGAGCGGCGGATGAGCGCGTGAAACGAGCACGCAGGCAGCGTATTCTGCTCATTACTTTGCGCCTTGTGGCTGACGGTATATTGCTCGTCGCGGCTTTCGCGTTGGCATATATGCTTCGCTACGTGTTCGAGTTCGGACGCGATGTGGTTTCCCCCGACTCGTATCTGCCAATCTCCGCATTTACAATCTATATAGTGGCCTACACAGCCATCACCCTGCTCGCCTTTCAGATGCGCGGTATCTACGCGCTCCCAAGGGGTGCGTCCTGGTTCGACCAGATGCGCATTATAGCCGGGGCAAGCCTAATCGGGGTGTCAACCCTCACGCTTGGCGCACTGCTTTTTATACCTGTGCTGCCCAGTCGTATGCTCTTCATCTTTCTATGGTTCTCCACGCTGGCAATCTTTAGTGTGGAACGCTTCGCATATAAGGCGCTGCGCGTCTGGCTCTGGCGGCACGGAATTAATATCCGCCGCACAATAGTGGTCGGGTCGGGCCCCGCAGGCCAGCGCATTATGAAGGACATCGTGGAGCGTCCGGAGTTTGGCTACCAACTGGCGGGATATGTTGCTGAGGGGTTGAGTGCCACCGATAGCGCCGATTGGAGCATTCCTGTCCGCCGCAACGTCGAGTTCCGCCGCCTTGGCAGCCTCAAGGACGTAAACCGCATAATCGAGCAGCAAGACCTCCACGAGGTCATCGTTGCCCTCCCCGCCACCCACCACACGCAGATACTGGGCATCATAGATAGCTGCCGTATATTTGGGGTAGACTTCAAGCTGGTGCCTGACCTCTTCGAGATGCGCTTCAATGAGGTACGCATCGACGCTCTCAACGATGTGCCGCTTATCGGCGTGAAAGATGTCGCGCTCCGAGGCTTCAACCTCATTGTGAAGCGCGTAATCGACACCGTACTTTCGCTGATCGTGCTGATCGTTATGAGCATACCGATGCTGGTTATCGCCCTGCTCATCAAACTGAATTCGCCGGGCCCCATACTTTTCAGGCAAAACCGAGTCGGCAAGAACAGCGAGAACTTCGTCTGCTACAAGTTCCGCACAATGCACCAGGACGCTGAAGAGCGGAAAGAAGAACTGCGCCACCTCAACGAAGCCGACGGCCCAATGTTCAAAATCCGCAACGACCCACGCCGCACAAGCGTCGGCACGGTTCTGCGCCGCACTTCGCTGGACGAGTTGCCCAATCTGTTCAACATCATCAAGGGAGAAATGAGCTGGGTCGGCCCGCGCCCGCCCACGCCCGATGAGGCTGCGAGCTACAACGATTGGCACCGCAAGCGGCTCGACGTCACGCCTGGCCTGACGGGCCTCTGGCAGGTGAGCGGGCGAAGCGATCTCTCCTTCGACGATATGGTGAAGCTCGACCTCTACTACGCCGAGAACTGGTCGCTAGCCCTCGACACGAAGATCATCCTCAAGACTATCCCCGCAGTCCTCAAGCGCGAAGGCGCATATTAGTCCCAACATACAGAGGAAGAAGAAAGAGGCCCGGACTTAATTCGGGCCTCTTTCTTTTCATGTGGTGCTGCTCTAAGCACAGAACGGTACGATCGGGTCGGGATTAAGAAATACAACCCCATCAACTACTCGTACGTCATACTTTCCTGCGTTGCCCGTCGCGGGCAAGGAGACTGCGTTGCCTGTGGTCACATCAAACAGTGATCCGTGCAACGGACACTCTATCACCCAGCCGCGCATGTCCTCATAGAAATCGCCTTCCGATAATGGCGTTTCCGCGTGCGTGCATACGTCACCCATGGCATAAAACTCGCCGTCAACATTGAATACATCAATGTCCTGGCCTTCGAAGCTAACGAGTACAAATGAGCCCGACGGAATATCCTCCGTGCGAGCCACTTCCACCCAGCGCGTGCCCTCAATCTCAGAAATCATAACAGTAAATCTACCTCGCTTTTTGTTACATTATAACAAACGAGGCAGGATCCATGCCTGGCAGAGCTCGGGTGTCAGTTCTTACGGGCAGTCATCGGCCCGAAGGGGTTGACCAGGAGCGACCTGTCCGGCGTATGGAATGGCGGCTTTCTCAGCTGCCAAACGGAGTGCAGGGGCGAAGCCCATGACGGGGGTATGAGGGTGTCCCCTAACCATTCCCTTTTAAAAGCCCCCTCGTCCCGCGAAGCGGGGAGAGGGGGTTGGGGTGAGGGGTCTTCGCGCTCTAATCAGTCAAGGATTGCCATTCTCTGCGTAGATCACCAGCGGGTGATAAAGCTATTCTTTCTCGCCAAACCTGTACTTGGTAACGCTCTTTGGGAACTCTCCCCAGGCGAAGCCGACAGTCGGCTCTACCATATACATACCAACGCCCTCTGTCGGCACATAATCGTATCGTGCGCCATATGCCTCGCGTATCTTCTTATGCACCTCAGGCCCGGGCTTCACTTCCTCCACAACGCCTTCGACCATCACAGCCACATCGCCCTTCTCGATGTGCACCACGATTGCCGGGTTCTCTGCGATGTTCCGCCCCCAGCGAGTCTCAGGGCTGCCGTCAAAGTAGAACCTTTCTTCCACCCATGCGCCCCAGATCGGCACTGCGTGGGGCCTGCCGTCGGGCCGTGTGGTCGCGATCCAGTATATCTTTGCTTCCGACAGCCAGCGGTCTGCATCGCTCCAGGCGATTGTTCCCTCTTTGTCTTCGGGCACGCCGTAGTCCTTCGGCATCAACGGACGTACCACAACCGGCTCTTGCCTTGTCTGCTCTGCCAACTTGCTGCTCCCTTCATTACACGGTTCGGGCGTTATGCACTCCGAACAAAGTCCATAGTCCTGCGGTTTCCTTAGTGTGTCGCTAACAAAGAGGTGCATGTAAGCGTGTCCTCTCGGCGGTGTCATTCTGAACAGAGTGAAGAATCAACCTCCATACTAATTTCTATCCGAACGGATTCTTCGCTACGCTCAGAATGACACTGCCTGGTGGGGTGAGCTTACCTGCCACTTCTTTGTTAGTACGGTACTTAGCCTCAGTTTCGATCACTGTACCGCACTCCGGCAGATGCTCAATGCATGCCACGCTATTTCGCTTATTTGCCATATTCTCCTTCCATAATATCGCACAATTCCTGACACCTTATGTCGGGTTCTCTGCTGGCATGCCTACATAATAGCAAGAGGAGGTTAGGCCTGTAGTGGTCCAACCTCCTCTTGCTATTCAGCGCGTGTAGATTCGGTTACCGCGCACTTCTCCGCATGATAACTGCCAGCCCACACACTATCGCCAGCAGCGCGAGGCCAAGCGCGGCCAACAGCCACACTGAACCATCGCCACCACTGCCTGTCGTCGGCATACCGGGGATCGCTCCCGGTGTTGGCTGAGTTACGACTGTTGTGGGTTGACCCGCGACAGTGGTCGGGTTAGCTACCGGCGTTGCGCCACCACCCGCCGGAGGAACCGTCGGCAAGATAGACGCAGGGGTCGGCAGCACAGGTGTTGACGCCGTCGGAGGTGTGGGAGCGGGTTGGCCTGCCTGTGCTGCTACGATGCGCCCTTCAACCTTAGGGTCGATGGTGCCCAGGCTCTTCACATAGTTGGCCGCTACTTCCCACAACTGCTCACGGGACACCACATCGGTCATCCTCGTCAGCGCGGTATAACCGTCGCCGCCGACCTGCATAAAGTCGTTCGCCGCCACCGAGTAAGTAGCAGCAGGGTCAACAGCTTTGCCGTCCGAGAGCACAGCCCACAGCACACGCTTGCCAACAGGTTGTGAGGGGTCATAGGCGAAGCGCAAGCCGGATAGCTGTATGAAGCGCCCAGCGGTGCCCGATACGTCGCTCACGCCGTTCTCCAGCGCGGCCAGCAAATCGGAGCCTTTCAGCTTGCCCGTCACCACAAGATTGCCGAAAGGCAGCACCGCGAACACATCGCCCTTGGTTATCGGCCCCGGCTGGAAGTCGGCCCGCAACCCGCCCGAGTTCTGCAGCGCGACGTCCACTCCATAAGTAGCTCGCACAGCATCGCTCGCCAGGTTGCCCATCTTGCTCTCCTGACCACGGCTGCGATCAACAAGAGCAGCCGACGTGCCCACCTGCTCGCCCAGGGTCGGCTTGATCTGGTCGCTTGCCTGCTTCACGAGCGCGGCAAGGTCGGGGTCAGGCGTGATCGCCCCGCCCCACGGCTTGCGGAACGCGCCCCACGAGTAGACCACATTGTTGGTCGCAGGGTCCACCAGCAAGGTCATCTCGCTGGTTTCCAGGGCATGGTTGGCCGCGCTCACAAGTATGCCGCCAACCCGCGTCATCGTCTTGATCCTCGTATGTCCGCCCAGCAGCATATCAACCTCAGGGTCCAGCCCCCTGGCGAAGTCGCCAAAGATGCCGTTCACTGTGTCGAAGTCGCCGCTTATCGAACCCTGGTGGTACACTACGATAATAGTCTTGATGCCCATGCCTACAAGTTCTTTCACGTAGTTGTTGGTAGGCACGAGTGGGTCAACCCAGTTGTAACCCTGGATACCCTGCGGGCTGGTCACCAGCGGCGTTTCGGGATTGGCCGCGCCGATAATGCCGACGTCTATGCCGTTAGCCTTCACAACCACATAGGGCTTCGCGAACGGTGCGAGCTGGCCTGTCTTCGCATCGAGAATGTTGTCGGCCAGGTAGCTGAACTTTGCCAGCCCGTTTAGCTTCTGGAAGCCCGCCACGCCCCTGTCAAACTCATGGTTGCCCATCGCCGAGGCGGTAAACCCGAGCATATTCATGGCGTTGATGGTGGGCTCATCGCCAAGGAACGCTGAGTTCGGCGGAGTGGCCCCCACGTTGTCGCCATCGCTCAGGATAAGCGTCCCATTGGGGTTCTTCGCCTTTGCCTCTTTCCAGTAGCTGCCCAGCAAAGCCACGCCGCCGCTCGGCACGTTGATGCTGTCAATGCTCGCGTTCACCGGGTCGAGTTGGCCGTGATAGTCGCCCCATGCAAGCACCTGTATCGGTACGAGGCTGCTGCTGTTGTCGGTGAACGCATCGCGAAGCACCTCACCCTGCGTGTAGCGCGGTGGCAGCAGGTTCATCGCATATGCCGCCGTCGGTATGAGGTCTATCGAGCGAGGCCGCGTTATCGTCTTACCCTTCGCAATGCCGGGGCCAAGTATGCCGAACATCGCGTGCATGTTGACGTTCTGCGGGAAGTCTACCGCGTCAGGCAAATAGCCATGCTGCCCGTAGAAGGGCGCATCAGCAACCGCTTGCCCGGTTACAGGCGAGTCGAACTGGTAAGGCGGCGTTGCAATCACCATTACATCGCCTGTGCGCGTCGGGAACCAACCGTTCACAACCGTAGTGCCCGCCTGTATGGTTCGGGTCTCTTCCTTCTTCATCACAGCGGAAGTAACCCTGGTACCGCTATCGGTCAGGTTGTTGAACGCATCCATGATTTGGCCGCGCACCGTCTCATAGTCCGCGGTCTCTACCACGCCTCCGACCTCGCGGCCTTTCAAGTTGACATAGACGTTGGCGGTGCCTCCCGCCCAGTACGCGATTGCCTTGCTTGCCGCCCGGTTGGCCGGATCGTACAGCCCGGCATCCTGCAACACCTGATTGGCGTTTACCGCCTTCCATGTCGCCGCGAAGCCGTGGTCCGCACCCACGAACGTAACAACATTACTCTGCCCACCCAGCAGACCCCACAAATCCCCGAGTATCTGGTCGGCCTGCTTGTAAGCCGACTTGATATACCCTTCGGCTGTCGGCTGGTCCACGCCCACCGAGCGCGGCCCGCTATAGCTGGGCGTTGCAAGGGCCATAAACTGATGCGAGAACTCGTCTGTCACCGGATAACCCGCCAGCAGGATGTCCGGGTTGTACGTCTTGACCACGTAATCCTGGAGGGGCTTGTAAGTGTCGTACCACTTCAGTCCCTGCTCCGCGTAGGTCTGCGAGTCAATGATGCCTGTCTGCAAGGGCAGGAAGTCGGCTCCGGTAGCAGGCGGGAAGTCCTGCGCTATTTTCTGCTCAAGGTCGGGCATATTGCTCCGCACCCTGGACAGCGACGTAAAATAGAGCCTGAACTTCGATAGGTCGGGGCTGAGGTCAATCAGCTTCATGTAGAAGCCGACCAGCAAGTTATTCTGCGGCAGATTCAGCTTGACGCCGCTCCACTCACCCGCCTTGATGTCGGCCACTTTCTTCGATACGTCCTTGCTTTCGCTCGCCACCAGTACCCTGTCGTAGTTGGCTGTGCTGTCGTCGGTGCTGTCGTAGATGTAAACTGGGTAGGTTAGCGTGGCCGCTGTGCCGCTGATTACGTTTGTCTTGAAGCTGAAAGAGGTCTCTTTCGCCGGGCTATACGACTGCGGTGCGCCCGTCCACCCTGCGGCGTCCACAAGTTGCAGCCCGCTGGTGTAAACGAGGCTCGCGTCGGGCTTTGCCCCCGGCACGTCGAAATTGGCTACCACGCCTCGGCTGCTGTAGAAGTTACGGAAGTCAACCGCCGGGCCTTTCAGCCTGGTCGTGGGCAAAGTCCCCGACCACTCGATGACCGCGACGCTCTTGCCTGCCTTCTCAGAGGCTTCCGCATAAGTCTCAGCGAGGTTCTTCGACGCATCGAAGCCCGACGTGCTGGTAAGGATGCCGTTGCTATCGATGTGATAGGTGTTGTTTATCTGCCCGTGCAGGCCCGACCACGACCCTGTGCTGATGGTTGTCCAGCCCGCGCCTGTGTTGGCAGCAACCTGCGGCACCATGCCGTTGTCGCCCGTTACGCCGTCGCTGAAGAACTTCGCGTAGTTGGGCATGTCTCCGGCCTGCGCGTATTTCTCAACGAGGTCCGGCCTCATGCCGTCTGATATGAATACAAGCTCTTTGGGCGCGAGAGCCTGCCTCCCGCCCACCTGCAATGCCGTTACACCGCCCTCATCCGCGAGAGCAGCACGCCCCGCAGGTAGCACGGTCAATAATAAGGCGAACAATACAAAGGCCAATTGCCACGAATTCCGCCTGCTCCTACTCGAAATGCCACGCATAGTATCCTCCTCGATAGTCATGAGAGGCCGGTCCGGATGTAGGCACAGAGAAACGTACCGCTCACCGGACGCGGGCCATGCCTATACTAGCATACGAATATTAACGCGTAGTAAACGGATCTGTTATGCAAAAAGAGAGGTAATAAGTGCTCTTGGTGGGGCTATTTTACCGCTATATCAAACTTGCCGGTTGTGGGTGTTGGGCTACCCCTGGCCCCTGTCACGGTCACTTCGACGCGCCACGTGCCGCCCATGCTGAACGCTCCTGTGGCCTCGTATTTGCCGTCGCCCTTTTCCACAAGCTCACCCTTGATGCCGCCGTGACTCATCAGCACCATCTTGGTGGAGAGCGTAACCGTCGCGCCCTCAACAGGCTTGCCCTCTGCGTCCTGCACATCGACAACGAAGGTAGTAGATTGCTCGCGGGTAGGCGGGTCAGGCACCGTACTGAGTGCGACTTTGAGGTCGCCTGTAACGCCGGGCGGCGTGTTATCTATAACAGGAGGGTCGCCGCACCCGGTCACAGCGACCAGGCACAACATACTCACAACAGCAAGCGCACCATAACGCCGCAGCAGCCCACCAATCCTGTGCATAACGAAACTCATCATCTCTTCAGTTCTCTTTGTCTCACGGCTCGACATTGAGCACCATCATAAGCCCGCCCGGCTCGGCGTGGTCGTTGGTTGTATGGTGCGATATGTGGCAGTGGAGCATCCACATCCCCGGCTCGGTCGCCACCCACTCTATGTCGTAGCGCTCGCCCGGCGCGACCCACACGGTATCCTTCGTAAGTTGCGCCGCCTCAGGCACAGGATGCCCATCCGTCGCCACGATCTTGAACGCAGGGCCATGTATGTGCATGGGGTGGCCCAACTGCCCTGTGCCGATAAAGCGCAGCCGTACCTTCTGGCCCACCTTCACCTTGATTTCCTCGGTGTCGGGATAGGCTTTGCCGTTTATCGTGAAGTAGTTAGCGTCCATACCTGTGGCGGGCATCGAAGGGTAAGTCTTGGCGTCAATTATGCGCCACTCTTCAAGCATGAGCACCTTATCTACAGCGGGCGCTGGGCCATCAGGCACCGCAGGGTCCACGACCAGCGCGCCATGCAACCCAACACCAATCTGCACATCGCTGGCAAAGTGCGAATGATACCAGTAAGTGCCTGCATTCTTCGCCACGAACTCGTAGGTAAACGTCTCGCCCGGCTGTACGGGCTTTTGCGTCATATCGGGCACACCGTCCATGTCGTTCGGCAGGTCCATGCCGTGCCAGTGTATCGTCGTGGGCGCAGGCAGATCATTCTTCAGCACGACCCGCACACGATCTCCCTGGGTGACGCGAATCAACGGCCCGGGAACCATGCCGTTATAAGTGTAGGCAGTCACCGCAACGTTCCCGAGAATATGCCACCTGATCGGTTTGGCGGTAAGCTCAAACACCTTCACACCGCCATCCATCTTGAACGTAAGCGGCTGCCCGCCCATGCTTTCGGTTGCATCTGGCACACCATCAGCGGATATAGCCGCCATAGCCTCATCCGCAGCCGGATTCTCAGGCATAAGCACGCCCGGCGTCTGCCCCGCCATTATCGTGGAACCCGCAGAGGGTGAAGTACCAGTACCCACAGGCGTACCAGACCCGAACAGATCGCACCCCGCAAGCACAACCACAGGTAAAAGAAGAGCTATTATAGTAGCCGCTAATCGATTCTTTCTCATATAGGTAGCCTTTATAGAGGGTGTCAGGTGTCAGGTGTCAGTTGACGACCGCAGACGGCAGACCGCCGACCGCATCAACACGGTGCCGCTTATTCTCTTACCTCAGCACAATGCGACCCTAAAAATCTCCACGAAACTCAGCGCACTCTGCACCTCTGCGGCGAATCCGGAAATCTCTGACCCCTGACCCTTCGCCGAAGGCGCTCACCCGCCCGCGGATCGGTCCAGGCCCTGGTCCTTCCATGAATCCGGGTCGTCCAGCGACTCAAGATGGGTAAACACCGTGGTCTTGGGTAGCAGCGCGATAATATCCTTCTCAATCTCCTCGCATAGAGCATGGCCCTCGTGAACAGTCCAGTTCCCCGGCACTAGCACATGCATCGAGGTGAACCGACGCTGTCCCGCCTGTCGTGTCCTCAAGGCGTGGAACTCTATTCCGCGCGTGCGATACTTTTCCTGCACGCTGTTAATCACATCAAGATCAGCCTGTGGTAGCGCAGTATCAAGCAGGCCGTGAGCCGAGGCGTCAAGCAGGCGGAACCCTGTCCATGTTATATTGGCCGCTACCAGCAGCGCGATTATGGGGTCGAGCACCAGCCAGCCGGTAGCCGCTACCAGCACCACGCCCAGCACCACGCCCGCCGATGTCCAGACATCGGTCATAAGGTGGCGTCCGTCTGCTGTAAGCGTGATCGAGCGCAAGCGCCCTCCCGCACGGAGCAGCACAAAAGCCACAGCGCCGTTAATAGCCGTCGCGACCAGCGACACCGCGAGGCCAACTCCCACGTTCTCCAACGGTTGCGGGTTCCACAGCCGTCCCCAGGCCGCCCATGCGATGCCTGCGGCAGCCACCAGTATCAGAGAGCTTTCTACCCCGCTCGAAAAATACTCCGCCTTCGAGTGCCCGTAAGCATGTTCTTCATCGGGTGGGCGAGCCGCCACAGTCAGCATCCAGAATGCCACGCCCGCGGCCACCAGATTGATAACGGACTCTGCGGCATCCGACAGCATACCAACAGAGCCTGTCAGGAGGTACGCACCGGCCTTCAACGCGATCGTCAGAACCGCAGCGCCCAGCGACAACAAGATATAGCGTCGCGCGGTCTGCGCGCTCTGGTCCACCGCAGGCGCGGTCTGCGCGTGCGTATGTGCCATCTCTATTTCGTCCAATCCGCCCGTTGCGCGCTTCACTGTCGTGCCCTCACACAGTTACATTACTTGAATCTAAGTATCAAACAAAACACTCGAATGAACAAGTCAATATGAAAGTACGCAGCACCAACTGCGGCTTGGCATACGCTCTGCTTATGTGCCATAATGGCTGCTTATACACGTCACATAAGCATATGACAAGGTTGCCGGCCAGGGAAACACACCCGGAACCGGCGGTTTGATCACAGACGCCACAAAGCGATGTGGAACAAAGAATCTTTCCCGCATTCTTCATATCTCTAACCTTATATATGCTCACGGCGTGATGGAAAAGGAGGGTTTTCATCATGTTTGAGACACGCAACAGCGTGGAGGATATCTGGGGCCCACGCTCTCCCCACGCGGGCGGCGATTGGCCGGTGCGAGTCGATGCGCAGTTGGACGAGGAGCCCGACCAATGGGTGCAATCCGCCTGTGTGCTCTGCTCTAACGGGTGCGGTATGGACATTGGCGTGAAGGACGGCCGCATTGTGGGCGTGAGAGGTCGCGCCATAGACCGCGTAAATCATGGCCGCCTCGGCCCCAAGGGACTCAACGGCTGGGTCGCCAACCACAGCCCCGACCGCCTCACGCAGCCCCTTATCAGGCGTAACGGCAATCTTGAACCTGCCTCCTGGGAAGAAGCAATGTCCCTGCTGGTGCAGCGCTCCCAGGAGATAATCGAGCGCGACACAGCCGGCGGGATCGGCTTCTATAACACAGGCCAGATGTTCATCGAGGAATATTACACCCTCGGTGTGATAGGGAAAGCAGGCATCGGCACGCCCCACATGGACGGTAATACGCGCCTCTGCACGGCCACCGCGGCCGAAGCCCTTATGGAGACTTTCGGCGTAGACGGCCAGCCCGGCTCCTATTCCGATCTCGATGTTACCGACACCATACTTCACTATGGCCACAATATCGCCGCAACCCAGACGGTGCTCTGGGCGAGGGTGCTCGACCGCCGCGCAGGTCCCAATCCACCCAAGCTAATCGTCGTAGACCCACGCCTTACCGCTACAGCGCGCGAAGCTGATCTCCATCTGACGCCCCGGCTCGGCACAAATGTCGCACTATTAAACGGACTTCTTAACCTCATCATAGAATCGGGCTGGATCGACCGCGCCTATATTGATGCCCATACTGTCGGCTTCGAAAAATTGGAAGAAATCGTCGCCAAGTGGCCCGCCAAAATGGTGGAGACGGTCACAGGCGTGCCCGAAAAGCAGTTGCAGGAAGCAGCCTACATACTCGGCAACACGCCCACACTCGTCTCAACTCTGCTCCAGGGCGTATATCAATCCAACCAGGCCACCATCGCAGCATGCCAGGTAAATAACCTTCACCTGATCCGGGGAATGCTTGGCAGACCAGGCGCAGGCATCCTGCAGATGAACGGCCAACCCACCTCGCAGAATACCCGCGAGTGTGGGGCCGACGGTGAGCTACCGGGCTTCCGCAACTGGAACAATCCCGCCCATGTAGAAGAGCTTGCCCAACTCTGGAACGTAAACAAGAGCGTTATCCCTTCCTACGGCCCGCCGACCCACGCCATGCAAATCTGGCGCTATGCCGAAACAGGCTCTATCAAGCTGCTCTGGATTATCTGCACCAATCCGGCGGTCTCCATGCCTGAGATCGGGCGCATACGCCGCATCCTCGAAAAAGAAGATCTCTTCGTTGTGGTGCAGGATATCTTCCTCACCGAGACCGCCCAGCGCGCCGACCTCGTGCTGCCCGCCGCTATGTGGGCAGAAAAGACAGGCACATTCACCAATACTGACCGCACAGTACACATCTCTTACAAAGCCATCAATCCACCCGGCGAGGCTCGCTCTGACCTCGATATCTTCTTCGACTATGCACGCCGCATGGGCTTCAAAGACAAAGTAGGCGACCCACTCATCAAGTGGAACGACCCCGAATCTGCATTCGAGGCATGGAAAGCATGCAGCAAAGGCCGCCCATGCGATTATACAGGCATAACCTACGCGAAGCTAACGGGAGGCTCCGGTATCCAGTGGCCCTGCAACGAGCAATATCCCAACGGCAAAGAGCGCCTTTATGAAGATGGCGTCTTTGGCACCGACCCCGACTATTGTGAAGACTACGGGCACGATATAGAAACGGGTGCCTCCACGCCGCCTGACGAATATCGCGCCCATAACCCGGCCGGCAAAGCAATACTCAAGGCTGCGGGATACGTGCCGCCGCCCGAACACCCGGACGCCGAATACCCATTCTGGTACACCACGGGCCGCGTCACCCACCATTTCCACACCCGCACTAAAACCGCTCGCTCGCGCCGCCTGAACGAGGCCGCGCCTGATGCATTGGTGCAGATGTCAAGCGAAGATGCCCTCGTCTGCAGCATCAATGAGGGCGATATGGTTGAAGTAACGTCAAGACGCGGCAGCCTGCAAGCTCCTGCCCGCATAGGCGACATCGAGCAAGACCACATATTTGTGCCTTTCCACTACGGCTACTTCGACAACCTCGACCACTCCCGCGCCGCCAACGAGCTAACCCTCACAACCTGGGATCCCGTAAGCAAGCAGCCTCACTTCAAATATGCTGCAGTAAAGATAAAGAAAGTGTGAGCTACGTACTGCGTACTGCGTATTTCGTATTTCGTATGACGACCGCGTCAACTGACTCCTGACCACCTACGCAATACGCAATACGCAGTACGCAGTACGACAAAGGAGCAACCAATGGAACTACCCAAATACCTCGGTATGCTGCAAACAAGCGAGCAAAGCCTTGCGGATGCTTTCATGCTGGTTGGCGAGCGCCACAGCAGCGAGCCGGAGATACATGATATGTGCATCGAGGTGGCGGCGTGGTCACGCGCTCACGTCGAGAGCCTTAAGCCGTACATCGAGAAATATGGCGAAGACAAGAGCAAGAACGAGCAGGTCGCGCAGATTCGAGGCGCGCTCTTCCAGGGCACGCGCACCGGAGGCATTGGGTTGCTGGCCGATCTGCAAGACCTCGCGCTCCTCACCAGCAGCGTCGTAATGCAGTGGACCACTGTCGTGCAGGCCGCCAAAGCCATGCGCGACAAAGCTCTCGAAACAACAGCCGACGAATGCTGCACGCACGCCGACCGCCAGCTTGCATGGCTCCGCACCGAGATCAAGAGCGCCGCCCCGCAGGCGCTTGTGGTCCCTGCCGACAAGCCCACCAACATCGCCGCCTCCATGCCCAAAGCCCAGACCCCAACAACAATACTCGATCCCATCTGGGCACCGCTTGTGGGCGGTTTTCTCATGCTGGTGGTTGGCGTGCTCGGCCTCCTTACGGGCCGACCCCTTCTCTTTCCTAGCCTCGGGCCAACTGCCTATCTGCAGGCCGGAAGTCCGGCCAATCCTGCCGCACGCATCTATAACACGATCGTGGGCCACTTCATAGGGCTTGGCATGGGCTTCCTCTCCGTCGCCCTGTTCAACGCATGGAACAGCCCAACACCGTTCGCAGACCACAGGCTTGCCCCTGAGAGAATGGGTGCATCGGTGCTCGCCATAATGCTTACCCTTCTTGTCGCTCTCCTGCTAAAAGCCTTTCACCCACCCGCAGGCGCGACCACTCTCCTCGTCACGCTTGGCGGTTTCAAGACCCTTGAAGACGCACTTACAGTTGTTGCCGGGGTGCTTGTAATCGCCATAGTAGGCGAGGTTGCACGGCGTTTACGCCTGGGCCAACTCACCCTCCGCCCGGAGAATAACGAAAAAAGAATCCCTGCTCCAAAAATCCAATGATAACGGTATAATACGTACTGCGTAGCTGTCAGTTGTCAGTATTATGACGGTCGCCGTCTGCGGCCATACGCAGTAGGTAGTACGTAGTACGTATTATATAACTGGAGCAGGGACACATGACGACCACGAACGATTGGTACAAAGACGCTATCATATATGAACTTCACGTCAAAGCCTTCTACGACAGCACCGGCGACGGCTTCGGTGATTTCCGGGGCCTCACCGAAAAGCTCGACTACCTGCAAGACCTGGGCATCAACTGTATCTGGCTTCTGCCCTTCTTCGAGTCTCCGCTTCGCGATGACGGCTACGATATCGCCGACCACTACACAGTCCATCACAACTACGGCACAGTCGCCGACTTCAAAGCTTTCATAAAGGCGGCACACAAGCGTGGTATTCGCGTGCTCGCCGACCTCGTACTGAACCACACATCAGACAAGCATGCCTGGTTCCAGGCAGCACGCACTTCCACGGATCCCAAGGTGCGCGATTACTACGTCTGGAGTGATGACCCCAACAAGTATGCAGGCACACGCATAATCTTCACGGACACCGAACACTCCAACTGGACCTGGGACGAGACCGCCAGGCAATATTACTGGCACCGCTTCTTCAGCCATCAGCCCGACCTCAACTTTGACAATCCTGCTGTGCGCCGCGAGATGATCCGCGTCATGAAGTTCTGGCTCGACATGGGTCTTGATGGCTTCCGATGCGATGCTGTGCCCTACCTCTTCGAGCGCGAAGGCACTAAAAGCGAAAATCTGCCCGAAACTCATGAATACCTCAAGGAAATCCGCCGCTACCTCGACGAGCATTATCCCGACAAAATCCTGCTCGCTGAAGCTAACCAGTGGCCGGAAGATCTGCTGCCATACTTCGGTGACGGCGATGAATTCCACATGGCCTTCAACTTCCCACTCATGCCGCGCATCTTTATGGCCATCCGCCGAGAAGAGCGCCGCCCAATTATCGACATTATCAGCCGCCTCCCCGAGATACCCGAACAGTGCCAGTGGGGCATCTTCCTTCGCAACCATGACGAGCTAACCCTCGAAATGGTCACCGACGAAGAGCGCGACTACATGTACTACGAGTACGCCCGCGACCCACGCATGAAGATCAACATCGGCATCCGCCGCCGCCTTGCTCCGCTCATGGACAACGGCCGCCGCCAGATGGAACTCCTCAACGGTCTGCTGCTTAGCCTTCCGGGCACTCCCGTCATCTACTACGGTGACGAGATTGCCATGGGAGACAACATCTATCTCGGCGACCGCGACGGCGTCCGCACACCCATGCAATGGACAGGCGATCGCAACGCGGGCTTCTCACGCGCCGACCCTGCTCGCCTCTACAGCCCCGTCATTACCGATCCCGTTTACGGCTACCAGGGTCTGAACGTCGAGGCGCAGCTTCGCACGCAGACCAGTTACCTCAACTGGATGAGGCGACTTATCCGGGTCCGCAAGCAGTATCCTGCATTCGGTCGCGGCGACATCAGCTTCCTCGACCCCACTAACCAGAAGGTACTCGCCTACATCCGCCAGTACGACGGCCAATACATTCTCTGCATAAATAACCTCTCCCGCTTTGCCCAGCCCTGCGAGCTAAACCTCTCTGCATACAATGGAGCCGTACCGGTCGAGCTAATTGGCGGCGTTCGCTTCCCGATGATAGGCGAGCTACCATACTTCGTCACTCTCGGCCCCCATGCCTTCTACTGGTTCAAGCTGGAAATGCCGCAACAGTAATATCCCTATGCCGGCCAGCGCGGTCCGCAGGCACGCCAAAATGCAAGAAGCCCTCCCCGTAGATGTGTACGCGGGGAGGGTTCTTTACTATATAGCTGGCACACCGGCATGCCTTTATGGTACGATTGTTGCTATACAATTATGTAGTGTGAATAGCACGAACTCAAGGAAGAGCATTTTTGCTGCTTCCTTACCGTCACGTCGCCGCTGGTGTGATAGGCTGCTGTTTCCAACCTTCATTCAAATCATGAGGTGATACACCACATATACACGGCACTACTAGAGAAGAGGTTATAAATCATGCAAGAGCAAGACTCGCGGGCGCAGAGACTGCTCATCGTCTCAAATAGACTCCCTTTCACGGTCGTGAAGCACGACGGCGATTTCCTACTGGAACCAAGCTCAGGCGGCCTCGTATCAGGCCTTACTGCATACCTGGACGGTCTCAAAGATCCCGCAAACAGTAGAGCTTCAGAGCAGATAGCAAAAGATTATGTATGGCTCGGTTGGCCTGGTGCAAGCGTAGCGCCTGAGGACGAGCAGACCATCACCGAGCAGGCCGAGACCGTGAACGCCTATCCCGTCTTCATACCTGAAGAGGAGATGGAAAGCTTCTATCATGGCTTCTGCAACAGCACCATCTGGCCGCTCTTCCACTACTTCCCATCCGTCACCTACTATAACGAAGAGTACTGGGCAACCTACAAGCAAGTCAACGAACGCTTTGCCGACGCTGTGCTTGAATGTCTGAACCCCGGCGACACAGTCTGGGTGCACGATTACCAGCTAATGCTCCTCCCTGACCTGATTCGCAAGCGCATGCCCGATGTGAAGATCGGTTTCTTCCTGCACATTCCGTTCCCTGGCTTTGAGCTTTTCCGGCTGCTCCCCCGCAAGTGGGGCCGCGAAATCTTGCTTGGGTTGCTGGGCGCCGATCTGGTCGGCTTCCATACGCACAACTACACACAATATTTCCTTCGTTCCGTGCTTCGTGTGCTTGGCTATGATCATAACATGGGACAGATAAACTACGACGACCGCATCATCAAAGCCGATACATTCCCGATGGGCATCGATTTCAACAAGTTCCACGAGGCCACTATCACCCCAGAGGCGCTGGCGGAAGTAACCGAGTTGCGCCGCGCATTGCCTGACACCAAAATCGTCCTCTCTATAGACCGCCTCGACTACACTAAAGGCATACCGCAACGCCTCCACGGCTATGAGGCATTCCTTGAACAGAATCCCCAGTGGCGCGGTAAGGTTGTTCTCACGCTGGTGGTGATCCCATCACGTGTTGGTGTAGGCCAGTATCGTGAAACCAAAGAGACGATCGACGAACTGGTGGGCCGGATAAATGGCAGATTCGGCACACTTGATTGGGTTCCAATCCGCTACCAGTACACTTCTCTTCCATTCGAGCAGCTTGTCGCTCTCTATCAGGCCAGTGATGCTGCGCTTGTCACACCTCTGCGCGACGGCATGAACCTGATTGCCAAAGAGTACATCGCTGCCAGCACCGACACCGGCGTACTAATCCTCAGTGAGATGGCGGGGGCCGCGCAAGAACTTGGCGAAGCAATAATCGTCAATCCAAACAGCCGTACAGAAATCTCCGAAGCCATAGTGCAGGCGCTTGAAATGCCCGCCGACGAGCAGAGGCACCGCAATAAAACGATGCAGAACCGTCTCAGGCGCTACGACGTGGTATCCTGGACCGAAGATTTCATACGTGAGCTTGACCGTGCCTACATCAACCGCACCCGCCTCAAGGCCCGTCTTATCAACTCAGAAGTCGAAGCGCAGATCATCTCGGATTATATCGCCTCAGAACGTAGGCTTATTCTTCTGGACTACGACGGCACTCTTATGCCCTTCTCCAAGGATCCCCGCCAGGTAAGCCCGAACGACACAGTGCTTACCACGCTGAGATGCCTGGGTGAAGACCCGGCCAATGAGGTGGTAGTCATAAGCGGACGCGACCGCCAGACGCTTGATGCCTGGCTGGGTCACCTCCACATTGGGCTTATTGCTGAACATGGTGTCTGGGTGCGTCCCTATGGCGAGGACTGGAATCTTATTCAGCCGATCTCCAACAGTTGGAAGCCAAGCATCCGCCCCATCCTTGAGATGTATGCAGATCGATTGCCCGGCGCGTTCGTTGAGGAAAAAGATTACTCGCTTGTGTGGCACTACCGCGCTGCAGACCCTGAGCTCGGCATACTGCGCTCACAGGAGCTGCTCGATTATCTGGTCAACTTCACCGCTAACATCGACGTGCAGGTGTTGCAGGGCAATAAGGTAATCGAAATAAAGACGGGTGGCATCAACAAGGGCACGTCCAGCCTCTACTGGTGGGACCGAATTAACCCCGATTTCGCCCTTGCTATCGGTGACGATTGGACCGACGAATATCTCTTCATGGCCCTTCCCAAACAAGCCTACACTATTCGCGTCGGCCTCACACAGTCCAATGCCCGCCATAATCTGCGCGACCACACCGCAGTGCTCAAGCTGCTTGCCGATCTCTACCGCAGCAGCAGAGGAGGCGACGATAATAGCGTCTCAGACCTGCGCGACCTTGCACCTGCGCTGAATTAGTAAAAGCGGGCCAGATTTTATCTCTGGCCCGCTTTTTACATGTTGAGAAGTGCTGCCTTAGGGACCTTTCTTTATCTCGGCGTAGGTTGGGTGAGGCAGGAAGCCCCAGTGATTGGTAGGCCAGTATGACAGGAACGCAATCCCCACAATCTTGTTCACATCGAGCGGCCCCCACACATGCGAATCGCTTGAGTTACGCCTGTTATCCCCCAGCACGTATATAGTGCCGGGCGGAACCACAATAGGTTCCTGAACATAATCGGGCGTAGCCTTCACATAAGGCTCGTCCAGCCGCACCCCGTCCACATAGACGCCGCAGTCGCCGCAGGGGTCGCCCGGCCTCCCGGTCGAATCGGGGTCCGCCTTGACCTCTACGGTCTCGCCCTCTACAGCAACCACCCGCTTGATAAAATCGCGCGGCTCGGTAGGCGACTCGAACACCAATATATCGCCGCGTTGGGGTCCGTGGAACAGGTAGCGCATATCCTCGGGCGCGCTTGAATTGAACAGCCGCACCAGGAAGTTAGCGTCATAGCGGAAGTAGAGGCCCTTGTTTACCAGCAAGTACTGCTCGGAATGAAGGGTCGGCAGCATACTGTCGCCCTCCACTTTGAAGTTCTGAATAACCGCCCGTACCACAAAAAAGATAAGCAGAGTAACCAGCACAGTCTCAACGATTTCGCGAAACACATGCCTGTTACTGCCGCCGCCGGTCAGTTCAGGTCCACCCTCAGGGTCTGTGCTGCCACCATCTTCTCCGGGGTCCACCGGCTCGGGCAAACGAGGATCGGAATGCCAGTACTTATCCTCTTCAATATGCATAAAGAAACCACGTGTAGGGAAATTATGGGACCAATGCCGCAATCAGCCTTAATTATAGCACAGCCGCCGAACGAGGCGGGGAGTAAAACGTAAAGCGTAAAACGTAAAACGTGATCTGTTGCGGGACGTAGGACGGCAGGCCGCGTAGTTGTCAGTTGTCAGTTGTCGGTTGTCAGTTAGGACCGCCGACCAGAGGACTGACAACCGACAACTACGCAGTACGAAGTAGCCCACGTTTTGAGTTGCATCCACCGGTCCTAGCCCCAGCCTCTACCACTAGTACTACAATAATATAACCCTTTCGGTACAAGGCCCCGGTACTACATTCCCATTACCTTATACACCACGACACGACATAATTATTTGTGTCAGAGTCTGCCGTGGAGTGTAGACTCCTCTATTCGCGCCATAATTTCCTGGGGAATGGGCTTATGCGTCCGTACTATGGCCGCTCACGAATCATATAAGGTGTGCTTATGAACAACTACCAACCAAGATGGGTCAAAGTCAAGGCTGAAGCAGCTGAATCAAGCGTGCTAGCGGCTCCTGTTCTTGAGATTACGGCTGCGGAGGAAGGTGCTCGCCCGGCGCGGCGGCGTAAAGGCTTCGGACAGGGCCTGGTGGAGTTCGCACTTATCGCACCCCTGCTGCTGCTGATCATTTTCGGCATCATAGACATCGCCCGATTGGTGCAGGCCCAGGTCACCGTGAGCAACTCCGCCCGGCAGGCCGTTCGCTGGGCTGTTACCGGCCAGCGAGAGCGCGATGGGCGCAACAACAACATACCACGCGATATATCAATCTCCCGCATCGCCGTAGAAAGCCTCGGTGGCCTTCCCCTTGATGCCTCCGTCGACGACCCCTCCGCGTTCGGCTTTTATCGTGTGCGCGTCCTTCCCGATGGCACCGGTGCTGAGCCTGCAGGTGGCAAGCCCAATCAGTACGTGCAGGTCGACGTATTTTATAACGTACAGCTTCTGACTCCACTGGTAAACGCTATCCTCCCAAGGGTGCTCGTTCATGGTTACGAGAGGTCCGTCAACGAAGAGTGGGGAGCCGTTACCAACTTCGACCATGCCAACCTGCCCCCGCTTCCGACGCCGCCCCCAACCTGGACTCCTTATATGAGTCCCACGCCCACAATGACCCCCACCCCCGGCCTCGTGATCGCCTCCTATTATTCCCGAAGAATCACAGGTACAGGCGCCCAACCCCTTTATGTTGAGGTCAATGTCACCGATAACCTCGGTAACCTCATAACTGATGCAACAGTAAACGTAACGGCTGTAGACATCTCTGGCGTTCCCAGTACAGGTACGCTAGCGCATATGACCTCGAATCTGTATGGGGCATGCGGTGCCGTGACTGTCAATCCACCGGCCAATGTCGTCCAGGTATCAGTGACTGCCAGCAAGCCGGGCCTTGCCTCAGCCACATACACGTGGACAAACCCGCCAGACGAAGAGCTAGCTTGCCCATAAGATTAAGCGCGGAGATCAACGCATGAAGCTAACAGACTTAACAAAATACCGTCACCGCTGGAAGCTAGCCACCCGCCCAACATTGGACAGAGCTAGCCTGCGCAGGGGTCGTACTTCACGGGGCCAGAGCCTCGTGGAGATGACTCTTATGCTGCCGATCCTGATGCTCATATTCGCCGTGGTACTGGAAGGCACTCTAGCTTTCAACGCGTGGAGCCGCGTCAACACAGCAGCACGCGATGCTACTCGCTTCACCCTCGACGCAGGCCGCCCTGCCGAGACCGTCGATTTGGTGATTCGCAAGCTGTCGGGCCTTGATACGGGGCAAATGAACATTTACATCATCAAGGGTGTGACCGATCTAAACGGCGACATAGGTATCTGGGACAGCAATCACGCCTACGGAACCGGGGCGGCCGACCCGGTGGTTACGCCCGAAGAAATCCAGGCGCTGTTGCAGAATCAGGGCGTGGACCCCAGCCGAGATGTCTCCTTCGCTATCGTAGAGGTCAGCTACGTCTATAACCCGCTTGTGCTCGGGGCTTTTCTTGGTTCAGCTAATCTCCCCATGCGCAGCTATGCAATCATCCAGCAATATTAACCATTTTTCTTCTATTCAAGAACAGGCACAGGTATTCTGACCAATCACGGCCAGGTCCAAGCAACTCAACCTGGGGCGCCAGCAAAACTGAGGTAATCACACATGATAAGAGCACGTAGAAAATCAAGTGTAAGCTCAAGAGGAAGAGGACCGACCGGCCTCAGCGCACTCTTGCAGGCACGAACAACCGGTCAAGCACTTATAATAATTGTCCTTACTATGACGGTATTGATCCTCTTTGTTGGCCTCGGCGTTGACGTAGGCCACCTGATGGGGAAACGCGCCAAGCTTCAGAGCGCTGTCGACGCTGCTGCCCTGTCCGCCGTTCAAATGGAAGTCGGGGCCTCCGGTGTTACTACCATAACCAAGGCTATCCAGATAATGGAAGCCAACGGTATACCCTCCAGCGCCCTCGCAGTTCCGCTTGAAGTAACTGCGCCGCCGCGTACTATTCACCAGGTGCGCGTCAAGGCTGTAGAACGCGTCGAAACCTACTTCATGCGCCTCATTCCTATCTGGAATACGGTAGATGTAAGCGCCGAAGCAACCGCCGACATTAACAGCTACGCGGAACTCTACACGAAACCATTCGGACAGCCCGGCGTCGTTAGCGAGCTTACTCTCATGGTCTGGGGAAGAGACGCCCACCGCCGAAACGGTGACGCTTATTCACCCGACTACACAGATTTCAACAACGTTAACCCGTTGCAGGGTGAGTTGCCCTACGGCTACCTCTACCGCATAAATGTGCCCGCTGACTACGCGTATGACCGCGTCGTAGTGCAAATATTCGACGCCGACTCATATAACCGGCAAGACATACCCCCGACACCACCCGCGTGTATCCTTACTCCGGTTCCAACAAACACCCACATCCCGACAGCCACCGACACTCCTATCGTAGTGCCCACCAGCACGCCGACAGATATCGTCGCAACTGCTACGCCCACACCCACCCGCCCAACCCGCACGGCGACCAACACTGCTACCATTACCAACACGCCTACTATCACACCAACACCTACCAACACACTCGTGCCTACTGTCACACCAACGTCCACCAGGACACTGGTGCCTACTATTACTCAGACACCGACCAAGACATTGACGCCTACTATTACGAACACACCCACCAGGACATTTACCGTCACTCAAACGAATACGCCAACCAATACCCCAACGATCACACCGACACGTACAGTCACTCGGACGCGCACGGTCACGCCCACACGTACAATTACACTGACGCCTACCAAGACGCCTACCGCACCCACCGCCACGCGTACTCCAACCAGGACCATCACCAGAACACCTACGGTGACTCAGACATTCACTATCACACCTACACCAACTAAAACAGCAACGCCCACCGAGACGGTTCCAACCAACACGCCCACAAGAACAAATACAGTTACGAATACACCAACGCGTACAGCGACCGTGCCAACCAACACGCCCACACTCACACGCACACCTACCAAGACATTCACAACCACGCCTACCAACACAAAAACAAATACACCAACCAATACCCCTACCGTCACGCAGACATCTACGCCGAGTGCTACGCGTACACCGCGTCCAAGTAGACCGGAGGGATTGGTTATCCCCGGTATGGATTATGTCGCGGCGACCAACGTGAAGATTACCGCTGAGAAACTCAACGCGATGATGAGCGGTACGAACATGGGAGGATGGCAAGCCACAGGCGATTGGGTGCCCATCTCAGAGTTCTCCAGTCTCAACAGCGCAATGAACAATACCAATTACAGCGTTAGCAACAGTGCCAGCAACAGCGTGAATAACAGTGTTGACGGCAGCGTCAACATGCAGGCAGCTACAAATACACCCACACGCACATATACACCATCACCGACAGCTACCCTCTGCCCGTCACCGCAGCCAACGCAGATCTCGCCCGACTCTTACGCTAACTGCACATGGAATACAAGGCCGGGCGATTGCAGCACGGACGATCCCGACTTCGGTCCAGGCATGAAACTTAACGGCTTCCCGGCTCGCGGTAGTACCAAAATAAACCCTGTGGTACCAACTACCGGCGGCAGGACCGCATTCTGGCGCGTTGATGAATACTGGGCGCCGCAGGACGAAACAAACGAGCAGTACCATGACCCGGCACACGATGCCAGGTTTGAGACTACAACCCTGTACACACTGTGGCACTTCGACCCTAATATCAATAATGCATTCGGCGACCCTTCAAGCCTATCAGACCAGCCTTTCAAGCGGCCTATAGCCTCCTACCAGGCTGCGGGGGCAGCAGATAGCCGTATCGACCTGAGTTGGTACCAGCCACAGGGCTTTGACATACCTTTGAAAGGATCAGCAGGACATCCATGCGCTGACGGCAACACAAGCGGTGGTGATTGCTTCCAGAAAGAGGAGAATGGAGGCTACTACTTCTACCTTTACGTGCAGGGCACAGCAGGAGCAAGTGAAAACAACTTCGACCTCCGCACGGGTCCGCCCAATGACGAGAATGGCGACAACACCTTCTGTGGCGAGCCATTCAATGGCGGCGACTGCTACGTCAACCAACTTTACTACGATAACTGGATGCTGGATCTGCCCGATTGGGACATGGGGAACACCGACATATTCGCAAAGCGCGCTCTGCCTCTCAACCTCGACACAGGCGCAGGCTTCCCCTTGCTCCTGTCGCAGGTAAATAAAGGCGCGGCCGGCCAGTCCATCGGTATACGCCACTTCGACCAGGACTGCGACATTGTCGGCAGCCGCTGCAACGAGCCTATGCAATACCAGATGCAGAAGTGCGTACTTGTGGCAAGCACCTACAAACCATGTACGCCGCTGGATGACCCCAACTGCTGGCAGAACGTAGCGACCGGCTATCTAGGCCCAAGTGACGACTGGACGGCAGGCGGGCCGGACCCTGAACTGGTGAGGATACCGTCCGAACTTGACCCGGAGTACCAAACCTTCTTCGGTCCGGCGGGTCAATGCTCGTCGTCGTGGCTGCGTATCGAGACTAACCCTTCATACACGCAGGACAGTACAGTGTGGGAAATCCCATTCATACGTCCGAGAATCGTCAAGTAGCAAAACTACAAACACAAAAGAAAGAGGGCCTTGCACTGGTCTGGTGCAAGGCCCTCTTTCTTTCGTAGCAACCAGACTGGCCTAGAATATGACTCCGGTCTCTACATCCGACCCCGGCTTCTGCCGCAGCCACACCGCGAACAGCACCGCCACTATACAAAGCAGAGCAGCTATCAGGAAGCCTGCCGTATAAACATCCAGAGAAGCAGTCTGGTAAGCCAGTGTATAATCCGCCTGCCTCTGCGCATACTGCTCGGCTGTTTCACCAACATTCTGGAAAATAGGCGCGGGGTGCTCCGCCATGAGAGCCTGGAACCGCTGCAAGCCCACCGTGGTCAATGCCGAAAGGCTCACCATCATGCCGATCATACGAGCCAGGTTCACCAGTGCCGCAGATAGGGCCGCCCGCTTCAAACCGCCCCACTGCAGCGCGGTCGCGGTGACCGGAGATATCAGCAGGCCGAACCCAAGACCATTCATTCCTAAACCGAACCATGTCAACGGGTCGTCAGCCGAGGTAATCGTCCAGTTATGCATCTCCCAGAACCCGGCCGCCGCGAACAGCAGCCCCGCGACCGCTATCCATCTGTAGGTAATACGCGCACCCAGCAACCCACCCGCGATAGCGCCCAGAGGAATAAACGCGGTCATCCTGAGCAGCATCAACCCGCCCTGCTCGACAGTGCCGTCCAGCGCGCTTGCCACATATAAGGGCACGTTCACCATAGTAATGATGAGCGCGGCCCCCACCAGCAAATTGGTCAGGTTGGCCGCCGAAAAAGGCCAGTTGCGCAGCCTGAACAAATCAAGCGGTATCAGCGGCTCCGACGCCTTGCGCTGCCACAGCACAAACCCTGCAAAGAAGAGCAGCGACAACCCCAGCAGCACAACGGTCTGCGGTGTAAGCCACTCAGCCGCTCCCTGCGCCTGCACTGTGCTTAGCCCTGCCCATGCGCCCACGGAACCGGGCGTACTCAGGCCAAGCGACAATGCCAGCAAGCCCGCCCCCATCAAGCCCGCGCCAAACCAGTCGATCTTGCCTGGGAAGCGCGGCAGCTTCGGCGTGAGGAACATTAGCCCCATGAACAGCAAGCCAAGCGGTATGTTTACCCAGAATATCCAGCGCCAGCCGATGAACCCGAATACACCATCCAGGTTATGCATGACCAACGCGCCCCAGAGCGGACCTACTACCCCGCCCGCCTCGGCCACCGCGCCCAGTATGCCAAGTATGAACGGCACGCGCCGCTCGCCGTATACGTGCCGGGCCATCGCCATGCCAACAGGCAGCACAGCCCCGCCGCCCACAGCCTGCAATCCCCTGGCCGCGATCAGCCAACCCAGGCTTGGGGCGAGCGCACACAGCACAGACCCCAGCATGAACACGCCCATGGCAATAATATAGATACGCCGCTGCCCGTAAACATCGGCCACGCGCCCCATCAAAGGCAGCGCGACCGTATAGCCCAGCAGATACGCCGTCACCACCCAGGCAGCCTTATCAAGCTCGGTGATCGGTATCTGCAAGTCCTGTGAGATCGGCCAGAGCGCCGTCACAATCACCGTCTGGTCCAGCGCGGCCAGAAAGATCCCCAGCGCTGCAATAGCGAGATGGAGGCCGGGGCGCATAGCCGCGGCTTTCTCTACGCCTGCTGTCTGTGCTTGCTCCTTAGCTTGTTCTGCCGATTGTGCAGATTGTATTGTGTTGCTGCTCACAAACTCAATAATAGACTTTTAACATGGCGACGGCAAGCAAAAAGAAATCCCCTCGCGGGGACTTCTCACTTATGTCGTACACTATAGAGAATGGACGCTATCTGCTGCCCCGCTCTTTCTTTCGGAAAAGCCTCTCGGTCAGATAGCTGCCCATCAGCGCCTGCGTGGGACGCGAATCGCTTATGGCCTGGTTCAAGTCGGCGCGCAGCCTGGCATCGTCCATGCCATCGCTGTCGGGAGTAATCCAATCCAACCGCGCTGCGTGCGTCTCGGCAAGAATCTTCCCTAGCTCTTCCTCATTGCCATTTGCCAGCAGGGTCCGCAAATCGTAAAGGGCTGCCATATACTGGTCCACCCAGCGCACCAGCAGCGCGCGGTTGTCTACTAACGATGACGCCAGCAGTTCGGGTTGGGCAGCGACACCCTCGCTCACACTGCGGAACCGCCCGTGGGCTAGCCCGCTCATATCGATCCAGGCAGGGCTACCCGCGACAGTCTTAAGGAACGCCGCGCTCGCCACTACGGGCAACTGGCTCACAGCCGCCAGAAAAGAGTCGTGCTCAACAGGGTCGATGAAGAGCGGCTTGCCGCCCAGCGCCTCAGCAAGGTTGATTACTGTGTTCAGTGCCTCGTTGCGTGCTCCCCTCAACGGCATGATGCACCAGGGCGCTCCCCTGAAAATATCGGGGTCGGGAGCCGTATTGTCGTCCGCCACATCGAGATCGACCGTCAGCGAGAACGGGTGCCCGCCCACGAAGCTAACGCCGTTTCCCAGCACCTTACCAGCCTCGGCCATGACAGGCTCTTTCAGCGCGAGCGTATCGGTGACAGTTGCTCCATCTTCGAGGAAAGGCGCGATAGCCGCCAGCACCTCACCCGCTGCCGCCATGGGCGTAGCCAGCACAACAAGCTGAGCGCCGCGCACAGCACTCTCCAGGTTCGGGGCGATTTCATCAACGCTCATGTACTTCCTGAGCGCGAACTGCTCCCGTGCGTTGTCCGGGTCAAACCCCGCCACGAGTATATTACCCGCGCCCGTCTTCTTAAGCGCCATTCCGATTGAGTTGCCTGTTAATCCCAGGCCGATAATAGTAATCTTGTTCATATACTAATTATACTCATTCCACCGACCCGAGGTTCATCCCACGCTAGCACGCTCATGGCCTAAGCCCGAAGTGAAGCACACCAACAGTCATCAGCCTACTTCGTGGGCATAAGAAGGTAGCCCCATGCGTAAGCGTGGGGTAGAGCCACCCGAACCCTAAGCCCCGTAGGGGCGACAGAGACAAGGTAACGTGCGAATTATTTGTGTGACGCCCAATTCATTGGCCCGAGTCTATTGCCCCGGCGCACTTTATCGGTAGACACCGGGCGAACGGCAAGCTAATCCCGGGCCAGGAAGAAGAACTCCGTGAGGGCAGCAATGGTAAACACCAGCAGCGCGTTCAGCCAGTTCAGCACTCCCAGCGGCGACATAGCCATGAGGCTCACCACAAACAGCGACAGCAGGGCACCCTGCCTCAGGGCACGTATGGTTCCCACTGTGGGCGACACCCCCGGCAGCAAACGCTTGCTCAGCGCCCCCAGCGGCACCGCCAGCACTGTCGCAAGCGCCACAAACACAATACCCAGGAACGCGGCATACGTAAAGAAGCCCGCGTCTTTCCGCCCCGGTGCGCCCACAAAAATCAGTACGTACCCGAGCAGCGCCCACGAGCCCGCCCCCAGCACAGGCAGCGGCCCCAGCCTCAACGCCAGGCTCAGCGGCAGAAAGATCAGCAATGGCCCAACGAACATCAGCAAATAGGCCACCACGCGGTCCACCGCCCACACATCCGAGATGCGTGCCACATCTGTGATCGACAGATAGTATATCAACAGGGCCAGCGCCCCTATTCCCGCCAGTTCCGAGAACCCGCCTGCTACCAAACGCTTTGTGTTGTCGCTCATAGAATCCTACCTGGGTACTGCGTATTGCGTATTGCGTATGACCGCCGACGGCAGACCGCAGACCGCGTTGCTAGTTGTTAGTTAACGGTATGTGCGGCATACTCGCTTCCCACAGCACTAGGCTAACCTCAGAACCTCTGCGCTCTCTGCAGTAAGTCGGCAATCCCTTGGGCCTAACCGCTGGGCGACCTGGCGGATGCGCACGTCGTACTGCGTAAGGTAACAAAAAGAGGAGGTGGGAGAGGCGTTTTCCACAGCAACGGCTAGTTGGAGGCCAGGGCTGATGCAAAGTCTGAAATGCCGGTGAACTGGCCACCACCTGGACTTTGTCATTCTTCACTTCGTTCAGTGGTTCGCTAACACAGAAGTGGCAGGTAAGCGCACTGCAGCAGGCAGTGTCATTCTGAGCGTAGCGAAGAATCCGTCTGGGTAGAAATTAGTATGGAGGTTGATTCTTCACTCTGTTCAGAATGACACCACCAAGAGGGCACGCTAGAAACCGACTTTGCATTAGCCCTGTACCTGGTCGTAGTAAGTGTTCAGTCTAATGGTGCAGCGGGGGTGCAGGGGCTGCGGGTGGGTCTTTCCTTACCCGGATGTTAGATACCTCCACCCCTAATCTGAACATTTACTGATCCGGCGGCGTTCGACAATCGCTAAAATCGTGTGATATAATCAAAAGAATGTCCGGCGAGCGACTTCATTTCGGGAATAAGCGATTCCACGTCGCGTTTCTGACTTCCGACCAGCATCCAACTTCGACCTCAATGAGGAGGCCCTATACACATGGATTTCGAGCTTTCCGACGAGCATAAACTATTCCGTAGTACAGTACGTGACTTCGTTGATAAAGAAGTCGTCCCCGGCGCACTTGAGCGCGACAAGACCCACGAGTTCCCCCACGACCTGATCGAGAAAATGGCCGCGCTTGGCCTGCTAGGCGTACCCTTCGCTGAGGAGTATGGCGGCGCGGGCGGCGATACTATCTCCTATGCAATCGCGGTCGAAGAAATATCTCGTGGCGACGGCTCTCTGGGTCTTACGCTGGCCGCCCACACATCTCTTGGCGCGGCACCCTTCTACCTCTTCGGCACACCAGAGCAGAAGAAGAAATACCTCGTTCCCCTGGCCCATGGCAAGATGATCGGTGCGTTTGGCCTTACCGAGCCGCACGCAGGCTCCGACGCAGGCGGCACCAAAACGTTCGCCTACAAGGATGGCGACGATTGGGTCATAAACGGCTCCAAGCTATATATGACATCGGGCCGTATCGCTGGCGTCATGGTCATTACAGCCAAGACGGATAAAGAGGCCACAGGCTCACGCGGCATTACCAGCTTTGTGGTAGAGAACCCGGCCGAGGGTCTCTCCTTCGGCAAGGACGAGGATAAGATGGGCCTGCGCTCTTCTATTACCTCGCCCGTCTTCTTCGAGAATGTCCGTGTAAAGGACGACGCCATACTCGGCACGCCCGGTCTCGGTTTCCGGCAGTTCCTCGAAATCCTTGACGGTGGGCGCATCTCTATCGGCGCGATGGCTGTTGGCCTCGGCCAGGCTGCTTTCGAGGCCGCTATCCGCTACAGCAACGAGCGCCAGCAATTCAACCAGCCTATCTCCAACTTCCAGGCCGTCCAATTCATGCTGGCCGACATGGCGACAAAGCTGGAGGCCGCACGCCTGCTGGTCTATCAAGCAGCATGGCTGAAGGACCGCAAGAAGCCCTTCACGCGGGAAGCCGCGATGGCAAAGCTGTTTGCCTCAGAAGTAGGTGAGGATTGCTGCCACAAGGCGATCCAGGTACACGGCGGCTTCGGCTACATCACGGAGGCCCATGTTGAGCGCTTCTACCGAGACGTACGCCTGACCGAAATCGGCGAAGGCACAAGCGAGATCCAGCGCCTGGTCATAGCTCGCGAAGTGCTAAAGGCAGCGAAGAAGGCCACAGCACATGCCTAGGTAGGCCGCAAAGACGCAGAGGATCAACAATTCCTCTGCGTCTTTGTTTTAGATAGATGTCAGGGTAGGCAATTATGAACCTCGAACTCTCCCAGGAACAGCAGCTCATCAAAGACACAGCCCGCGACTTCGCACTTCGCGAGCTTGAGCCTCACGCCCACGAATGGGACGAGCACGATATCTTCCCGCGCGATGTTTTCGCCAAAATGGGCGACCTTGGCTTTGCCGGGATGCTTGTGCCCGAGGAGTACGGCGGAGTAGGGGCCGACACGCTTTCCTACATCCTGATGCTGGAAGAGCTGAACCGCGTGGTGCCCGCCATTGGCACCGTGGTTTCGGTTCACAACTCCCTGGCGTGTGGAGCGCTGCTTGGCTTCGGCACGGAAGAGCAAAAGGCCCGCTACCTCCCCTTGATGGCTTCCGGCCAGTGGCTCGGCGCCTATGCCCTCAGCGAGGCCCAGGCAGGCTCCGATCCCGCCTCCATGCGCGCCACGGCAGTAAAGCGAGGCGATGTCTACGTCATTAATGGCACCAAGACCTGGATAACCTCCGGCAAGTCGTGTGATGTGGCAATTCTCTTCGCCGTAACAGGCAACAGCGGCAAGCCTTCGCGCAACATCTCGGCCTTCATCTGCCCCAAGGACATCTCCGGTCTGCAGGTAGGCAAGCTGGAAAATAAACTGGGTATTCGTGCCTCCGAGACTACCCAATTAATATACGAAGATGCCGAAGTGCCTGCCGAAAATCTACTTGGCGCGGAAGGCGAAGGCTTCAAGATAGCCATGTCGCTGCTCGATGGCGGCCGCATAGGTATCGCCGCACAGGGCGTGGGCATCGCCCAGCGTGTCTATGAGGAATCGGTCGGATATAGCCTGCAACGCGAGCAGTTCGGCGGCCCCATCTCCGACCAGCAGGCTATCCAATTCATGATTGCCGACATGGCAACGGGATTGAGCGCCGCCCGACTGCTGCTATATCGCGCCGCCACTATGCGCGACCGCGGCCAGCGTGTCAGCAAAGAGGCGAGTATGGCCAAGCTCTTCGCGTCAGAGCTTGCGATGAAGAGCGCGTGGTCCGGCGTGCAGATCCACGGCGGCTACGGATATGTCAAAGAGTATCCTGTGGAGCGCTTCTTCCGCGACGCCAAGATCACGGAAATCTACGAAGGCACCTCACAGATACAGCGCATTGTGATAGCCTCCAACCTGCTGAAGAGTGCTCGCGGGTAACGCTTGCGGCGATCGCAACACAGTATTTATTGCACCCCTAACCTGTACTAATTGCCTATCTGTCTTAATTGACTGCTTTCTCTGCGCCCTGCTATAATCTGGCTGTAACGGACCTGCTTGATTGCTGTGCATGGCAGCGCATTGGAGAATTGTGGCAACTTTGCTATCCAGATCACGAGACACAGCACCGCACAGTGGCATGCTTGTGTCAAAAATAAAGGAAATGGGGCCGCGCTACATAGCGCAGGTCGTGCTCGCATCTCTGATCGTGGTAGTGTCGGTGTTCTTCTCGCTTGCCTATGTGCTGGGCGGCTTTGTCCATGGCGCAGAAGAACAATCAGTCGGCATACCGGCAAGCTCCAGCCGGTTTATGGACACACCTTCAGGGGTCACCTACAACAGCTTACTCCAGACAGCCGCATCCGTTTGCCCTCAGGACCGCCCCTTCATTTTGCTCAACCAGGGCAGCGCCATATATCAGCTTGCCGACTACTATTTCTACCCGCGTAAAGTTGTGCCCACCGAACTAACCGACCCGTTTGGTGCCTCTGACCTGGCTAAAGCGCAGGGCGGCTGCCTCGCTAATTTCGGTCCTGAGACGGCAGCGAGGCTCGATGGTCTGCGCGGCCGGTTGCAAGAGATTATCTGCTCGGTAGACGGTTGCCTGTACAGCATAAAGTGATCACTGGAGATTAGCTCTTGGGTCCAGGATTAGGCTTCGCAGCCTCCCAACTATCGGCATTGTTAGCAGGCGGGCTCATGCTCGCGGCCCTGCGCTGGTGGCGTATGCCCTTCGGCTTGCTACTGCCCGCCACGTGGCTCCTCGGCACAGGCTTGCTGGCGGCTCAGCGACTACTTTACGCGCAGGCGGGTTTGCCCTGGAACACCCTGCTGCTCGCGTTGCCGTGGATAGCGGTGGGCGCGTTAGCGGCGTGGCGTCTGTGGGCCGAACGCCGCGCAAACGGGCTGGGCTTTGCGTCAGTTCCGCAGAAATGGGCACGACAGACCCGCCAGGAACGGCTTGCCATGTTTATTGAGATCACCGTCGCGCTGCTGATTGCTGTCTTTACAGCTTCTATGATAAAGCGCACCCTAAATCAGCCCCTCGCCGGTTGGGATGCGCTCGTTATGTGGATATTCAAGGGCAGGGTCCTTTACCAGACAGGCACACTGCCTCTCAACTACTTCACCGATCCCCACTATGCCGTCTTCGCCCATCTTGACTACCCTCAGTTGGTGCCTCTCAGCGTGGCTCGTATATATTCCTGGACGGGCGATCAGGAAGTGCTGGTCAAGGTGTGGTGGGCTTTGCTTGCTGGGGTGGCTTGTGCAGGTCTCTACTTTGGTCTCAGCGGTCTCATAAGCCGTGCAGTGCGCATCGCGGGTCTGGTTATGCTTGTGGGCTTGCCCGCGCTCATGACATACGGAGCAGATGGTCTGGTTGGCTATGCCGAGCTGCCACTGGCGGTCTACTTTCTCTTCGCGGCTATTTTCTTGTATAGATGGCAGTCCAAACCAACTGCTGCTGATTTCGGCTTGTCAGCCTTCTTCTTTGCTCTGGTTGGCACTGTAAAGAACGAAGGATTGGTAGTCGCGCTGGCCGGGTTTGGTATACTGGTAGGGCTGGCACTACTCAGGAAGGAGTTCGCGCGGTCGCGGGCCTGGGTTGCCGCAGTGCCGTTCGGGCTTGTCCTCTTGCCCTGGCAGATTGAGAAGTGGGTGGTGGGCATCAAGGGCGACCTAGAACCTACCATCGGGGCTATCCTGGCGAACTGGCAAGATCGACTCGATGTCGTACTGCGTAATCTGATATTTTATGCAAGCGATATCTCCGTATACAACGTGATCTGGCTCATGGTGCCCTTGCTTGTGGTCAGTGTGCTTATATTCAAGCCCCGGCGATGGTTAGCTGCACTGCCTTTATTGCTGGTAGTGCTTGCCCAGGTCGCAGGCACAGTTGCTGCCTTCCTGGCGACTCCGCACGATCTAACCTGGCATCTAGGCACAGCGGCTGCCAGGCTGGTTTTTCAACCTGTGCTAGTGCTTTTGCTGCTCGGTACCATATACATCGGAATGTTGCTTGAACCATCTACTTCACATGAAGAGGCAAGGTTGGACGTAAGCCAACCAATCGCGGAACCTGTGGGCTAGACTCTTGCTATCTCTATACATCCATGAACATTGAACCACTCAATCTCCACGGCTACGTAATCGCTGACGCCATAGCGCGCTTCGTTGATCAGTATAACCGTGCGCTGGCGGGTGGCAGGGTTGACGGCCTTGAGGTAATACACGGCAAGGGCCGACCCACCGGCAGCAGCATCTCCAGTAGCGGTTTGCGCGAAGTGCTGCGCGACTTTCTCAAGGACGAAGGCACACGCATCAAAGGCTTCGACGCACAGCTTGCCATGCGCGGCGCTGACTATCTCCTCGACGTTCCCGGTAAGCTCGTCTATATGTACGGCGAAGATGCCACCGGCAACGCCGGCTGCACCATAGTAATCCCCCGCCAGCGCCTCTCCATCCCCCACGAGTGGTTGCGGTATAAGTACTGAGTATTGCGTTTGGCGTAGGGGTCAGTACGTTGACCGCCGATGGCAGACGGCAGACCGCGTTGTCAGTTACGACCGATGACCGCGTTGTGCCGCATGCTCTCTTCCGACAGCACTCTCTAAACCTCAGCGAACCTCTGCGCTATCTGCGGTGAGTTCCGTAAATTCGTAAATCCCTGACCTCTCCCCAACGGCACGCTATTTGCATTCTGTTGTCTCATAATCTCCGGGCGTAATCTTAATTGGATCGTGGGAGGACGGCATGAATTCAACAGTGAAGGCTGCAAAGGACAAAGTACAGCAGGGAGGGCAGGAGGTCGCGCATAGCACCTGGGTAGAGTGGTTGGCGCGCATAGGTTACGTCGCTCGTGGAGTGCTCTATATCGTGGTTGGCATACTGGCGGTGCAGGTGGCGTTAGGCGTTGGCGGCGAAACAACAGATAAGAAGGGTGCCATCGCAGCTATCGGTGCACAGCCGTTCGGAAAGTTCTTGCTCGTGCTGATTGCTATCGGTCTTGCGGGCTACGCGCTATGGGGCCTTGTGCGCGCTTTCCTCGACCCGCTCAAGCGCGGCACCGACCCCAAGGGCCTCGCACAGCGCGGCGGCTATCTGGTCAGCGCGCTCGCCTACGGCAGCTTGATCTTGCCTACAATCGCATTTATTCAGGGCACTGGTGATAGTAGCAATTCTCAAGCCTCGCAGGACATGACCGCCCGGCTGCTCTCTGTACCGTTGGGTCAATGGTTGGTGGGCATTGTTGGAATAGTCGGCATGATAGGCGGCGCAGGCCAACTGTTCATGGCCTTCTCTGCCGATTTTAAGAAAGACCTCAAAACGGGCGAGATGAACAAGAACGAAATTGATATAGCCACTAAAGTAGGCAGATTTGGCTCGGCGGCTCGCGGCGTGGTCTTTATGCTTCTCGGCTTCTTCGTGGTCCAGGCTGCTCTTCGATACGATCCTAACCAGGCACAGGGCCTCGACGGCGCACTGAAAACGATTGCCCACCAACCTTACGGCCCTATACTGCTGGGAATCGTCGCGCTCGGCCTGGTGTCGTTCGGCGTCTATTCCGTCCTGTGTGCCAAATGGATTAAGGTAACACGCTGACCTAAAAGCCGAACGCTTGCTTGAGCGTCGCCCAACCTTCCTCGGACACCACGCCACCCGCCGCCTGGTCGTGACCGTAACCGTACTCCAGCTCTTGCGGCACGACATCTCGGAAGCGTGCAAGAAACTCCAGGATGTTCGCGCCTGACGACGTGCGCGCGCTGAAGGACACCCTGCCGGGCACGAATCCGTGGTTGGCGGCTATCACAATGAATTTGGGCAGGCGTCCGTGCCAGCTTTGCGCCAGGAGAGGGTGGATGCGGTTCGGGTCACTGAATTCGAACAGCGCCACCTTCTCGGTCTTGCTGAACTTAGGTGCGAGCCTCTTTACCTCGTCCAGCCCGGCCTTTACCTCGGCTCTACACTGCCTCAGCATCTCAACATTAGCCGACCTACCCTCAACTATCTCCTGGGCGCTCTCAGCGTCTCTCAAGACCTCGAAGGCCGCGCCAAGAGCATAGAGGCTGCTTCGCTTGGCCGCATTCAGCAGCGTGGTTGCTTCCCGCACCCACTTGAGCTTTTGTGCCTTCGCCGCGGCACGCAACTCTCCATACTCAGGCCCCAGGTCGCCCATGTTCCCTATCGCAGCCACCCAGGCCTTATCCGCAACTTCCCCGCGGCTGTTGCAAAGCAGATAGGTAAGCAGGCTGGAAGTCGGTACGGGCCTCCAGAGGTAGCCAGTAATAACTGTAGCGTCCTTCGGCTCGCCTGTCGGCCTGTGGTGGTCGACAAAGAGCGTCGGGATCTCATGCACAATCTGTCTGTCCGATACGCCCAGGTCGAGCACAAAGAGCGTTCGTGGGTGGCTGCGCGCAACATACCCGCGTGTGGTCGGTGTGAAGGCGTTCTCGCCCTTCTCGGGGTGAAGCACGACCAGATTTTCGCGCGCAATGCCCCGGCGAGTAAGATAGTGCCAGAGCAGCACGCCCGCCCCCAGCCCGTCCACGTCCCCATCACACAGGATAACGGCAATCCTGCGCAGGTCCATGCGTTCGGTGAAATCGTCAAAACTCTGGCGGGCTATAGCCAGTTCTTCCCCGTACTCCATAGATTGCGGTTGCGTCTCTTCCATAGGCCCATTATAACTGTATCAATCCAGGGCGTAAGGAGAAACCCACTATGGCAGGACGGTCCGGCGCGTTCGAAAGCTTCTACGAGTCGTATTTTGGCGACCCCTATATGGCGTGGCATGATGGCTTGGACACGCAGTCTCTTCTAAGCCTGCAAGGGGAGGAACGAGAGGAGGCCGAAAGGCTGCTGACCGAAGCACTCAACAATGGCTCATCCGACTACCGCCCTGCGGCGGGTTTGGCTACACTTGGCCCTAAGAGCGTGGCAGCTAAACTAAAAGAGATGCTGCCGCAAACAACAGGCAGCCAGTGTGTCGAAGTTGCCCGCGCCCTCTGGAACATCGAGAAGTACCCACCCGCTGCCGCCACCCTGATCGACCTGCTCAAGCACTTCCAGTTCTGGGGCGTCCGCCTTGACGCCGCCAGGGTGCTTGCTGACGTAAAGACACCCGGCAGCGTGGACGCCCTCCGGCAAGCCCTCCACGACCCGGAAGACCTGGTGCGCCACCACGCTGCTGTATCCCTACTCTCTATGCACGGCATCTACGACAACCCCGCCGAATCGCACCCACTGACAATCCAGATAATGTCCAAAGACGACAGCGAGCAGCAAGCAGCGATCGCAGCGCTACAGAAGCTGGTGCAAAAGCAGGGTAAGATCGAGATGGAAGCCTAGCGTTCCTGTTAAGTAAGCTGCAAACGCAGCCTCTACGCACGACTGCAACAACCCGGGTGCGCCAGCCATTAGGTAACCATTTACAGCCCACGTCGTGGGCGTAAGACGGTAGCCCCACGGCGTGAGCCTGGGGACCGGCGTCCTTCCTTCTCTAAAGCCCACGAAGTGGGCGACACAAGAATAGTTGGTTCATGAACTGTATGTCTGTCGCCCCTTACAGGGGCTTGGCTGCTTGGGTGGCTCTACCCCAGGCTTACGCCAGGGGCTACATTCTTACGCCCACTTCGTGGGCTTGGGCGTGGTGGCTATGAGGGACTTGCTCTCCAAACTTGTCTAACAGATTCGCCTAAATCCCCGACGCACAACTGCAACAAGGTTCAGCCCTACCATGTGGGCCGCGGGTGCGTGTATAATAAGGCCTATAGATTATAGTTCGCATTATAAACAGGCAGAACGAACCCATAGCTTGATAATGCCGCCCACACCATGTGCGGAATGGGGATGCCGATCACAAAGGAGTGATTTCCATGGTTGATACAGTATCACGGCCCGAAGGCAAGGCTCGCGCCAGGTATCGCAATGGCGCGGGGCGCAGGCTGCGCTCGGCAGAGCTAACACCCGAACAGCAGCAGGCCGCGGCAGGACGTCGCGCATGGGAAGAAAACACGGTGGCAGGCTCACTGACCAGACTGCCCGAGCAGTTCGCCGCCAACGAGTTCACCACTATATCGGGCCAGCCCATCGAGCGCATCTATACCCCTGCTGATCTGTCCGGCTTCAATTATCAGGAAGACCTCGGCTTCCCTGGCGAGTATCCTTTCACACGCGGTGTTCACCCCACCATGTATCGCTCGCGCTTCTGGACTATGCGTATGTTCGCGGGCTTTGGCTCTGCTGAGGACACCAACGCACGCTTCCGCTACCTGCTCGACCATGGCGAGACCGGTCTCTCTACCGCCTTTGACTTTCCGACGCTCTACGGTATCGACGCGGACGATCCGCTGGCTTACGGCGAGTTCGGCAAAGTGGGCGTGGGCGTGTCGTCGCTGGCCGATATGGAGACGCTGTTCGCCGGCATACCCATCGACCAGGTAACGACCTCAATGACCATCAACGGCCCCGCTGCCGTGGTATGGGCATTCTATATAGCCGCCGCTGAGAACCGGAACATCCCCCGAAAGGCGCTGGGCGGCACCACCCAGAACGACATCCTCAAAGAGTACATCGCGCAGAACACCTTCATCTACCCGCCTGAGCCTTCTATGAGGCTGGTGGTAGACACTATTGAGTTCGCCGCTAAGGAAATGCCCCGATGGAACCCTGTGTCGATTTCGGGGTATCACATCCGCGAGGCAGGCTCTACCGCCGCGCAAGAGCTTGCCTTTACCCTGGCCGACGGCCTGACCTACGTACAGTGGTGTGTTGACAGGGGCATGAACGTGGACGATTTTGCTCCACGTCTCTCCTTCTTCTTCAACGCGCACAACGACTTCTTTGAGGAGATCGCCAAGTACAGGGCAGCGCGTCGAATCTGGGCCCGTGAGCTTAAGGAGCGTTTCGGCGCGAAGAACGACCGCTCGCTATGGCTGCGCTTCCACACGCAGACAGCAGGCGCGTCCCTCACCGCACAGCAGCCCGAAATCAATATCGTGCGGACAACCATACAGGCGCTGGCGGGCGTTCTTGGCGGCACGCAGTCGCTCCATACCAACTCGATGGACGAGGCACTTGCCCTTCCTTCCGATAAGGCTGTACGCATCGCCTTGAGGACACAGCAGGTTATCGCTGAGGAGTCGGGCGTCACTAACACCGTTGACCCGCTGGGCGGCTCCTACTTTGTGGAGGCGCTGACAAACGAGATGGAGAAGCAGTGCTACGACTACTTCGACCGCATCGAGGAATTCGGCGGCGTTATCCCTGCTATCAAGGCTAACTTCTTCCAGAACGAGATAGCTCGTGCCTCTTACGAATACCAGCACGAAATCGACACCGGCCGCAAGACAATGGTGGGCGTAAACAAGTATGTAATCGAAGAACCTATCGAGATCCCGATCCTGGAAATGGATCCTATGGGCGAGGCAAAGCAGCGCGAGAAATTAGCCCGCCTGCGTGCCGAGCGCGATCAGGAGCGATGGGCTGCCGCCCTGGAGCGGGTGCGCCACACCTCCACCACCACCGAGAATATCATGCCGGCCCTGATAGAAGCCGCCCACGCCTACGCCACGCTTGGTGAGATAACCAACGTGCTCAAGACAGTATTCGGCGTGCAGGCGTTCAGCAACATAGTCTGATACCCAGCTTTATGGTATGGATTTAAGGGGAGGACGGCGCGCCTCCCCTTCTTCATTGGTGGGATGAGCATACTGCGTACTCCGTATTGCGTATGGTGTAGCGCAAGTGTTAGCCCGGGTATGTTGCTGGCACATTTGCTGCTTTGGCTTGCTATATTGGTACGCGCTGTTATGCAGCACATTGGTTTGGGTGGCAGGTTCCTATCGGACTTCTCTCATTGGGCGGGGAGCAATTACCTTGTATTTTGGCGGGGATACTGTTCTAATCCGTGCCTGATTGCATTCACTCTTGTTTACTCTTTGCGTAAATACGATATAATAGCTAGGATGTCCGGTCCGCAGCAGCAAAAGAAGTAAGAGCGGATTGCAACGGAACATAGTGAATGGAGAGATCTATTAATGCCGAGACTTACCGCAGTTGACCAAAGATTAGAGAACAAGCTCAAGGACCTGTACGCTTCGCACATTCAGAGAACCAACAAAATAGACTGGAGCTACCATTCTCTAATACCGTGGGAGCGGGGCCGCAATTTCAAGACTGACCCGTGGCATCCATCGCAGGCCACTATCTCGCCCGAACTGGCCGTGGCCGTAGAAACGGCGCTCCTGACTGAAGTTAACCTTCCCTGGTTTACCGCAGGCCTCACAGATATCTTCAACGGTTCGCTGGAGGTCTTGCAGGATTTCGTTCGCACATGGACCAGCGAGGAAGATCAGCACTCCAACATCCTGGAGACATATCTGCTGGTCACGCGTAATATCGACCCCGACCGCCTCCACACCCTTCGCAAGACGGTAGTGCGTAACGCATGGACACCGGGCGAGGCCACCCCGTTCGAGGGTATGGCTTATACCTCAATTCAAGAGCTATCAACCCAGGCGTTCTATATCAGTGTCGCGAAGAAGGCTGACAGTGAAGACCCCTTACTGGCGAATATACTGCGTACAATCGCCAAGGACGAAACCCTGCACTATGCCTTCTATCGAGAGGCAGTGAAGGCGCACCTTGAGCTGAATCCCAACTATGTCTGGCCGCTCTGCGAAGTGCTGATGGACTTCTTCATGCCCGGCCACCTTATGCCCAACTTCCACGAGCGCCAGTTAATTCTCTCTATGGGCGCCAACTACGGCATTGCGGAGTATTACAATAATGTAGTGGACGTGCTGGTGCGCATCTGGGACGTAAAGAACCTGCACCCCACGTATCCGGAAGCCCAGGCCGCGCTCGAAAAGCTGAACCGCTATCTTGACCGCCTAGCTCGCCTTGCAGCAGCCGCACAGAAGAGGAGAGGCTCGTTGGAGGACGCTCGCCAGTCTGCAATCAACTTGCTTGGTTACGACTCCACTAATAAAGACGAGCAGGCTGCCTTTTCCACCGCATCCTCGTAGCCGCAAAGAGACTATTTCGCTACAGCAATGTAAGGCTTCACATTAGACCGCTAAAGAAACAAGGAGCGACGACCGATCGGTTTGTCGCTCCTTGTTTCTATTTCACACGGCTGCTGCAAAAGTTCCACGTAGGGGTGCAGGGGCGAAGCCCATGACGGGGGTGTGGGGGTGTCCCCCATTCTCCCCTCCTTCTTAGGCTCCCCTCCCACGCGTGGGAGGGGCATGAGCGCAGCGGGGGGCGGTGGGTCTTCCCTAACCTGGATGCCATGTTGCTCCAGGCTAAATCTGAACATTAACCGGCTGCTTCTTCCTTTACGGCTTTGGCCAATTCGGGTAATATTGAGGTGCACAGGCAGATATTGCACAGTGGCAATACAGGGTAGGAGGGAAATATGGTGGCAGAGACGCCATCCGGTACTCATACTGAAGAAGATGCCCAGCCGGGCAGCGATGCCGGGCGCAAGATAAGGGTGCTTATCGCGAAACCGGGCCTTGACGGGCACGACCGCGGGGCCAAGATTATTGCACGCGCGCTGCGTGATGCAGGTATGGAAGTTATCTATACCGGGCTGCACCAGACACCCGAAATGATAGCCGAGGCGGCATTACAGGAAGATGTGGACGCTGTGGGCCTTTCTATTCTGTCGGGAGCGCACATGGCCCTCTTCCCCAGGATTGTGGGTGAGATGCGCAAGCGCGGCCTCGATGACGTGCTCATCTACGCGGGCGGCATCATTCCCGATGACGACATCCCCGCTATCAAAGAAATGGGCGTCGCGGGCGTGTTTGGACCCGGCACACCCATGTCAGAAGCGGTGAAGTTTGTTCGGGAAAATGTCACGCCCCGACATTCCGGTGAGGAAGAGTAGGGTTTATGCCGACGGACGCTCCCGCCTCCTCCTCCCAGCCCAAAAGAGCCGCAGCCACCCCCGTCGCTGTTCTTGTCGATAAGATGCTTGCAGGCGACCGTGGGGCGGCGTCACGCCTGATGACCATTGTCGAGAACCGCCAGGTGGGTTACCGTGAGACAATGCGACTTATCGCACCCCGCACAGGCCGCGCCCACGCGATAGGGGTAACAGGCCCCCCTGGTGCAGGCAAATCTACACTGGTAAATGAGCTTGTGAAGCACTACCGCGCCGACAGCAAGACGGTAGGCGTGGTGGCGGTCGATCCAACATCGGCTCTAAGTGGCGGCGCGCTACTGGGCGACCGCATCAGAATGCTCGGCTTCTACCAGGATAGCGGCGTGTTTGTGCGCTCCATGGCCTCACGCGGTCAACTTGGAGGGCTGGCAACGGCAACTGTCGATGTTGCCCGTATCATGGATGCCTTCGGGCATGATATAATTATTATCGAAACAGTAGGCGTTGGGCAAGATGAGATTTCGATAGCGGGTCTTGCCGATACAACCCTGCTTATCGAGGTTCCCGGCATGGGAGATGATGTGCAGGCACTGAAGGCCGGAGTGCTTGAAATCGCTGATGTGCTCGTGATAAATAAAGCCGACCGAGAAGGCGCGGACCGCCTGGCTAACCACATCAAAACAACAATGCGTCTTATCCCTCATGCCGAAGGTACATGGGTTCCGCCCATAGTCAAGACGATTGCCGCAGACGGAACAGGCGTGAAGGAGCTTGCCGAAGCGATAAGCAAGCACAGGGCATTCCTTATTGAGAAGGGGTTGTTTGAAAAGGAGCGCCGCGCACGATTGAAGGACGAAATACTTGAGCGGGCTCGCGATCTTCTCTTGAAGCGCATCATGCGAAATCTCGATGAGAGCGGCAAACTGGAACAAGTACTGGACGAGCTTATGTCGCACAATAGCGACGCGGCGACAGCGGCTCACGCCCTGGTAGATGGTATTTCCTAGCAAGCGGTACGGTTTGACGGTAAAGCAGGCACATTATTCAAAAGCGCAAACACTCTCCGGCCGTCGACACACTCCGTGCGTCACACACTATACAAGGGGGTCAGGTATTGGCATCCTCTTCCGAGAAGAGCGGAATCTGGTTCTCGCGCATGGCGAACTCTCCATACGGGAAGCTGAGAGCACCGAGCGATAAAACTCGCCTGCTCATTGTGGACGACCATGCACTCTATCGAAAGGGACTCCGCTCTATGTTCGAGCTGGAGCCTGATATTGAGGTGGTTGGTGAGGCAAGCGATGGCCTTGAAGCTATCGACCGGGTAGAAAGCCTTCACCCCGACGTTGTCCTGATGGACATAAATATGCCTGGTATGGACGGAATGCAGGCAACGCGCAGGCTGGCCGATTCTTATCCCGGCATCCTGATTATCACCCTCACAATGTTCAAGGGCGATGAGCATTTGCGCGAGGCACGCCGCGCCGGGTCGAGCGCGTATGTGCTGAAGGATGCCGGAAGCGAGATACTGCTCGGCACGATACGCGATGTTATGTCGGGTGAGACGCCTCTGCTGCAAGGTGACGAAAAACCGGCGAGCGGATCGACCGCCGCCAAAGATATGTCGACCACCAAGCTGTCCGACCGCATACCTTCGGAGCCGCCCGGCGCGGGTAATAACATGTACTTCTCCACTGATGTGCTGATTACCTCAAACGAGCGCGCCATCCTCAAACTGCTCGCGGCGGGCATGACCAACGACCAGATTGCTCATAAGACGGGTATGCCGGAGACAATGGTGCGCACTTATTTAACTGAGGTTTATCGCAAGCTCGGCCTCACAGGGCGCGAAGCCGCCGCCAAGTATGCCCGCGAACAGGGTTTGCTGGAAGATGACTAGGCGTTACCGGCGGTATAATATCTGCTAATAAAGATGAGCAATGAGTTGAACCCTACTCATTGCTCATTCTTCTTTAGGAACACTTTGGAGGAGCTATAACGATGCCAACCATGCCTGAGATGTCGCCGGAAGCCGCCGCATTTACCAATTCGACGTATGCCCGTATATTTGACGATATAGCGGCTATGATGGAGTTGAAGGGCGAGTCGCCGTTTAAGGTGCGCGCTTACCGGACGGCTGCGTCCACCTTCGCGAACCTGCCTGAGGACATAAAGAAAGTGTGGCGTGAGGGGCGCGTCAATGACCTGCCGGGTGTGGGTAAGGCTATTACCGACAAAGTGGATGAGTTGATGACCACGGGCAAGCTCCGATTCTACGACCGCTTGCTGAACGAAGTGCCGCCTTCGCTGATTGCTCTAACGCAGATACCGCACCTCGGCCCCAAGAAAGCCATGTATCTCTACCAGACGCTTGGCATACAGGGGATGGCTGATCTTGAGAAAGCAATAGAGGATGGCCGTCTGCTCACTGTGCCCGGCTTCGGCGAGCGTACTGTCGAGAGCATTAAAGAAGGTATTGTCGTGTTGCAGAAGCGAAGCGCCGACAAGCGCGATCTGCTCGGCACCGCACTGCCGGTCGCACGGCAGATGGCCGCTCTCCTGAGAGAAGGTTGCAAGACCCTCGACCACCTGGACATCGCAGGGTCGATACGCCGCTGGAAACCCACGGTAGGCGACATGGATTTGCTTGCCACGGCAGGCGACCCGCTGGAGGTGCTCAACTGCTTTGTGACGCTGCCTATGGTGGGCCAGGTCGACTCGCAGGGCGAGAACAAGGCGACTGTAAGGCTGCACAACGGTATGCAGGTTGACCTGTATGTTATGGACCCACAGTATTACCCGTCGCTGCTACATCACTTCACCGGCTCGCGCGAGCACAACATAGCCCTTCGCGACCGCGCCATCAAGATGGGCTATAAGCTGAACGAGTACGGCCTTTATCACGCCAACGGCGATCGTGTGCCGCTCCAGAGCGAAGAGGATATCTACCGCACGCTCGGCCTGACATGGATGCCGCCGGAGCTTCGCGAGAACAGGGGCGAGCTAGAGGCATCAGCGCATGGTACTCTGCCTCATCTTGTAGAAATGTCGGATATTAAAGGCGATCTGCACTGCCATTCGACCTGGAGTGATGGTACTGTAAGCATCCTAGAGATGGCGCGTGCCGCCAAAGCGCGCGGCTACAAATATATCGCCATAACCGACCACAGCCAGAGCCTGACTATCGCGAAGGGACTGACGGTGGAACGGCTGCATGCACAGCGCCGTGAGATAGAAGAGGCGCGGCGCAGTATTGGTGATGGGTTCAGGATTTTGCACGGCACAGAGCTAGAGATAAAGGTGGACGGCACGCTTGATTTCCCTGACGAGGTGCTCGGCTGGCTGGATATTGTTGTGGCGTCCACCTTTATCGGCCTGCGCCAGCCGGGAGAAGAAGTAACACGGCGCGCCCTCAACGCGATACGCAATCCCCACGTTGACATCCTCGGCCACCCCACTGGCCGCCTGATAAACCAGCGTGAGCCTTCTGATATGGACGTAACCGCGGTGATAAAGGAAGCCGCAATCGCAGGCACTGCTCTTGAAATAAACTCTGCTCCCGACCGCCTCGATCTGGACGACATTTATGTGAAAGAGGGGATGGAGGCAGGCTGCACCTTCTCAGTCGATACCGATGCTCACCACCCCTCCAACTACGACCTGATAGAATACGGCGTACATATAGCCCGCCGAGGCTGGGCCACCGCCGACCGCATCCTGACCACCTGGGAGCCGGAAAAGCTGCAATCGTGGCTGGATGGGCGGGGAGCGTGAGGCGGGAGGCGGGAGGCGGGAGGCGGGAGGTACTGCGTAAAACGTAAAGCGTAAAACGTAAGACCATGATAACCATGGCGTCTTGACGTCTTGGCGTTTCAACCCGTCCTTACGTTTTACGTTTTACGTTTTACGTTTTACCGCGCCCTTCTCAATGATATAATATCATCATGCCACCCAAGCTACAGACGGCGGCGCGTCGTGTTGGCTCGCCTGATTTTCTTATTCCTGCCGGGCTATTCGTCTTTGCCTTCCTGATTCGAATCTTGGGGGTGCGCGGTTGGCTCCCTTACGTTGGACACCCTGATGAGCCGAAGGTGATCGACTCGGCAATCCACATCATCAAGACGGGCGATCTCAACCCTCATCTCTATATCTGGCCGTCGCTCTATATCTATATAGAGGCGCTGGTTATTCGCGCCCACACTTTCTGGGGTACGTTGCGCGGGATATACGATGGTCCGCAATCGCTGCCTGATATTACGCACATATTCTCCCTGGCCCCCGGCGTCTACGTCTGGGCGCGCACATTCACAGCCATCGTGGGCGCGGCAACGGTTGCGCTCATGTACGTGGTGGCGCGGCAGATGTTCGACGGCAACCGCCGGATTGGGGTGATAGCCGCGCTGTTGATTGCGGTATCCCCTCTGCATGTGGAGTACAGCCACTTTGCCATCACCGATGTGCCGCTTGGCTTTATGGGCTTGATGGTGCTGTGGGCGTCCAACTGGCTCTTGCGTACCCGCAACACCGAGCGCCCCGGTGAGCGCTTTGACCCGCTGATCTGGCGCTCCATTCTGGCGGGTCTGCTCGTTGGTGTGGCTACAGGCACCAAGTATAACGGCCTCTATTTGATGGTCGTCCCCTTGATTGCATGGTTCGTAGTGTGGCGTAAATCGCGCTCGCAAACAGAGGATGGCGTGAAGCGTCCGTTTGTGACACGACGGCAGCTAATCTCCCTGGTTGCGATACCCATAGCCGCTGCTGTCGGTTTTATTCTTTGCGAGCCTTACCTGATACTCGATTGGCACGACTTCTACGAAGGCTTTACTTTCCAGGTGCGCGCCTACCTGCCCGCCGACACAGTGGAAGCAATGTGGGCGTCTGTGATGCGCCACCTGACCGACTTCGCGTCCAGCGATGCTTCTTTGCTGGGAGCAGCCGCGCTCGGCTCGGCGTTCATGGTAATCAATCCGATGGCGCGCAGGCGGGCCTGGCTGCTGCTGCCGTTCCCCATCCTCTATGTGCTGGCGATGAGCCGCTTTAGCCTGACATACGTTCGCAACATGATCGTTGTGATGCCTTTCCTTGCCATCATCGCGGGGTTCGTGATAGACACCGTTGTTGTGCAACTGGTCACGATGGCGCGGGGCATGGGCGCACAGATACCGATGTCGCAGGCCCGCAGGCTGTGGGGCGCAGCACGCTGGGTGCTGGTGGTTGTAGCTTTGCTGTTTGTTGCCTGGGAGCCTTTGCGTATCTCACTGGCATACAGCAGCCACATGGCCGATCCTGACAGCCGCACTCTGGCCTGGAACTGGATGCAGGAGCGCATGAAGCAGGGCGACCGCTTCGCCGCCGAACTGCACCCCTGGCAGGTGCAGGATTGGCCCGATGTGATACCGTTCGACGTTGAGCGCCCTAACGACAAGCAGCAACTGACCCTGCGCCCGCCCGATTGGTACGCGCAGCACGGCTATGGCTATGTCGTGCTGAACGGTGACCTGATCGACAAAGAGCGCGACCCAAGCAACTGGCCGCTTTATAAGAGCCTGCGCGAGGTGCAGCACTTCGCGGGTGACAAAGAGGGCGGCAAGGGGCCGACCATCAGCGTGCTCGAAACAAGCCCTGCCGGGCAGGTCACGCCGATGATGCAAAGTGTCAAAGCCGGGGTAACAGATTTTGCCGAGCTACAAGGCTACGATCTCGCGCCCGTGACATCGACCGCCGTGTTGCTGGACGCTGCCGCTGCTACGCCGCAGGGCGATTACAGTCCAGGCCAGGCGATTGGCCTCAACCTCTACTATCGCGCCCTCAGAGATGGGAATGCGGGCGATCCGGGCTGGCAGGTGTGGATCCACCTGGTAGACCCTGCTACCGGAAGCACGGTGGCCCAGCTTGATGTAGTGCCGCTGACAGGCTTATTGCGAGGCTATCCGGATGTGCAGCAAATCCAGCACAGAGTATCAAGCTGGCACAACGGCGAATGGATCGCAGGAAGCTACAACATTCCCCTACCCGCAACCCTCACTCCCGGCACCTACCGCCTGGAAACAGGCCTATGGGTCCCACCAAACGGCCCCTCCAGCGCCCCAGTCGTGCTGGGTGAGCTAACCATCAAGTGATAGTGGACAGCATTGTCGCTCGATGACCGCCGACGGCAGACCGCCGACCGTCCTCGGTGCAGGTAGGAGAGGGTGCAGGGGGACCGCCTGCAGGGGCTAGGATGTCCCTATCCCTTCACATTCCTTCTTGGTCCTCCACCTCAGCAGAAGGGGTTGACAGGGGTCCCCCTGTCCGGGGTATGAGCGAAGCGGGGGGCGGGGTGTCCCCTAACTATCCCCACCCAAATAAAAAAGCCCCCTTTCACCGCGAAGCGGGGAGAGGGGGTTGGGGGTGAGGGGTCTTTGCGTTCTACCCATCCGGGCCGAGTCAGCCCGGCGCGCTAACCTAGCTCAACTTCATCTTATAGTCAGCAAGACGCGAGCGTGCAGCGCGAACATCATCGGCGCTGGGCACAACCCGCAGGCTATTGCCGCCATTCCTGATGCCATAACCATTGTAAACGCCGCTACCGGGCATAACCCTCGATACAAGGCCTTCCTGCACCGCGTAGGCTGCCGCTTGCTGGCGGTTACGTAGCTGCAATTTATCGAGAATATTGCGCAGGTGCACCTTTACCGTGTTCTCGGTAATCACAAGCTCGTCTGCAATGTCGCGGTTGGTCGCGCCCCTCGCCACCAGGCGCAGCACATCTTTCTCGCGGTCAGTAAGCGCATCAATGCCTTTAGCCTCTTGAAGATCGCGCCTGCGGGCCAGGTGAGTGAACTCCTGCAGCACCTTCGTGAACATACTGCTTGAGAAGTAAGCCCCTCCCTGTGAGAGCGCCTGGATTGCTTGCACAAGCTCATCCAGGCTGCTGTTCTTGAGGATGTAGCCCTTAACGCCAAGCTTGACGGCAGAAAGCACATCATTGTCGTCTTCGGAAGAGGTGAGGATCGCGACATTTGTGGCCGGGTATTCGGCCATGGTTTGCAGGACCGACGGGAGCCCATCCACGCCGCGCATGTAGATCTCCATAAGTAAGACGTCGGGCTTGAGGGTCTGCATCATCTGAGCGACCTCTTCCCCGTCCTTAGCCTCACCCACAATCTCTATTTCGGCCTGCCTGGTCAGCAAGCTTGATAGACCCTGCCTGAATAGGTCATGGCTGTCGGCGATAACAACTCGTATTGGCGTTTTCTCCATAAAGTGCCCACCCCAATTTCACGCGCTAAAGGACAAAGTAAGGCAGCGGGTCGCGGCTGACCAGGAGCTTGTCATACAAAACTATAGCAAAGTAGCGACGGTAGTGTCAACGGAAAGAATTATGACATTGGTACTACTTATGGAACGCAAAAGTACAGACGATGGTCATAGTACCATCTTGATGGGCGTCGGTGGCATGCCCGGAAGAGGTTATTTACGCGCCCCGTTGACGAAAAGAGCGTGCTTGATAGCCAGGCTGCTGGATTACCGGCGAAGATGCCTATTTGGATCTCCGCTATTTCTAGCTAGGAGTACTACCCAATAATGCGCATGAGTCCTAACACATGTAGTATTAGGTAGTTATTATAGCATAACAGCGTAACAATAAAAGGGAGATAGAAGCATTAACTTCTCCTATCTCCCTCATAGTAACTTTATCTCTGTGCTAGCCGAGCAGCTTGATGACGGCCAGGGCATCGTCGCCGAGTAAGCGGCGGATTGAGTTTTCCAGGCGACTGCTGTAGCGAACGCCTCCCGGGAGACGCGCTGATGTCCAGTTGCCCGCATCGGGGTTGTATTGCACCCTGATTGTAACGCTGTCGGGTCCGGGATTAGAGGTTAGCAGCTCGTTGAGCGAAATCATGCTATCTATTACAGCATGGTCGTCATCGGCCGGGGGAATGCTGATGATAAGGCTGTACGTGGCCGGTTCGCCGGACGAATACGACGGCTGCGATGACTGTCTGCCTACAGGCTGGGTATAGCCTGATGCGGCGGCAATCGGCTGGGGCGCGGGCTTAGAGGGTACCGGCACTGTCGCGCTGGCGGATTTGTCGTCCGCTTTGGCTGCGCTCTTGCGCGGAGCCTTGATCGTGAGGGTCATGGCTTCCTCTTCTGCGGCTGCCTGGAACGGCACGATATGCTCGCTTAGCAGATATATCTCGCCGTCCTGGTGCTTACTGACGCGGGCCGTGACCACCACGAGATTGCCCTCCAGCCACAGATCGGCGTGGCGCTTGTAGTTAGGTGGGAAGGCCACTAGCTCTATACTGCCCTCGACATCTTCGAGCCATGCGACGGCTATCGGGTCTTTGTCGGTTGCGCTGCTGCTCTGTACCATCATTATCGAGGATAGAAGGCCGACCAGGTTGATGCTGCTCTCCAGGTGGCCTGCATTAACCTGCGCGGTCGTCATGAGGTGCGTCCGCAAATCGCCCGACTTGTTGAGGGCAGATATTAGCGCATCCATCTCGCCGGCCTGGGTGAACGCCATGCCTATGTTGGCCTGTTCCCACGTGCGTCGAACATAGCGGGTGCGCGGCGAATGCGTAACCTGTGTGCTGTCCCGCAGGTCGTCCTCTGCCGGTGGCTCAAAGGTAGCCACGGTAAAGAGATCATTTTGTTGTGTTGTCTGGTGGCTGGCATATGCCCATTCGAACATAGCGGGAAGCAGGTCAAGCAGTGTGTCGCGATCGCGAACGGTAGCGCCGAGGCTGTCACATGCCCCTGAGCGTACCAGCGTTTCGATGTGGGCCGCGGAGAGACCGGCCTTGACGGCGGCAAGCGCCACCTCGCGCAACGAATTGAAGCCGGTGGCAGGCCGCGCCGCAAGGAAGCGGGTTGTTACCGTATCATGCCAGCCGGGGAGATGATTCAGTCCCCAGACGATAGACCACGACTCGCCATCGCGCTGGAGCGTGGGGTTGGCTTCGCTTCTGTTGATGTGCGGCGCTTCAATGTTGATGCCGAGCCGCCGCGCTTCTTCAGCAAGGGCTGTTATCGCGGTGCGGCCCACAGTGGTTGCCATCACGCCCGCGAGGAACGCCGCCGGGTGGCCTGCTTTGACTGCCACCATCCACAGGGCGATACGACCATGAGCAGCCGCAACATCACGGTCGAGCAGCACCCCAGCATGCGCGGCGAGCGCCTTCCAGAGCGCATCCGCTTCCACTTCTCCGAGGCCCGATGCCTGTGTGAAGTTTGCTTTTGCCTGCTCGCTATCTCCCTCACCGGGATTGCGCATAGCACGTTGTACCTGTAGCAATTCGTGCGGGGACACCCCTGACCCAATCAGAAGCGCGGCAAACTGATCCTTGAAGAGGAGCGCGCCACCTGTCGAGGCGGTGATTTCGTCCCAGTGCGCCGGTTTGGGGTCGGGCGCGGGAGGATGCTTGGGCGACAGCGATCTGGCTACACACTCTGCTACCACATCAAGTGTCGTTTCGGCAGGCCAATCCTTTGTGGCTGCGGCGGAGAGATATGGTATTCCCGCAAGCTCCCCCTTGCGGAGTAAGGCAACGGCTGCCTCAGTGAGTACCGGCATAGTAGCCGGGTTGGCGTCATCGGCGTGGAAGTCAGGCGTAGGGAAACGCTTCGCGAAGGCCAGCGCCGAGTCCAGCGCCGAAAGCGCACGGGTCGGATGAAGGGAGAAGGCCGGGTAGGGAAGCTCGCATATCTCTTCCTCTGTCCAGGGCATCCACTCGCCGTTCGCAGGGGCAAGGATTGGTCCGTATGCTGCCAGTGTGCCTGTGCCGTGGGTCTGGCGCGGTGCTGCAAGGAATGTATCCGGGTCGGGACGGAAGGTGAGAGGCACAGCTTTGAGCGTGATGGCGAGGGCAGCCAGCCGGGCGCTGTTGCCTTGTTGCTCGCTGCCTGGAGCGAGCGCGTCCCAGCCCTGCTCTATGGCTGCCAGTGCCAGCGCCCTGAGGTCCTCGCCCGCGACGCCCAGCACGCTGCTTGCCGCCTGCACAGCCTGTGTAGGGGTAAGAGGAAGAGCGCACGCCGCACGCGCTAACCTGCCGGGGCCATATTCGCTCGACAGGCCAGCAACGAGGGCGTCGCGCCGCGTGACGGGCACTTCGAGACCGGGCAGAGGTAGTGGTCCAGCGCCGCTACCGACGGGCGGCGTGGCCTGGTTGGTCGCCGGCTCGATCGGGGAGATGCCAAGCGCATATGCAAGCGCACTCTCCCTCGCTGTGCCTGTTGGCGCGCCAAGGGGGAGTGGTCCACCTTCCAGCTTGCCTGATTCCGCTATATCCACGATAGTGGACAGCGCGACCCACGCACCTTCTCTACCTCGCCTGGTTGCGATGTCCACTTCGAGAGCTAACTGCAGCAGCATGTCTTGCTGTAGCGCGTGGGCGTCCGGACTGCTGCCTGGCTTCTTCTCAGCAAGCCCCAGGAGGAACGTGCGGGCTTCTTCCTGCAGATCGGCAGTGAGAGGCCACTCCTCGGTACAGAGCGTGCCCATGCCGATTATGGTCGCTACGTTTGCTACTGCTTCGGGCCACTGAGCGAACAGCGCGGCAGCCTCTTCAGGGGCGCGCAGGTAGTCGTGACCGGGGCGGTCCGGGGCTATAGAAGTGGTGGAGAGAGTGGTATCCGCGTCTTCGCGCGGCCAGCCTGCGCGCTTTCGGGCCACCTTGAGCGCTTCGTATGATGGTGCGTCTTCGGCCAACAAATAGCGGGCAGTGGGCAAGGCGACCGGTGGTATACCCATGGCTGCGGCTGCCGTGGCGACCTGATCGGCGAGAGCGTTGTCGCCCGGCCGTCCGGCATGGGGCAGGCCTATAAAGGCAGCATCGGGGAACGATGCTTTGAAGGCACGTCCCAGGTCGGCCAGCTTTTTGGGAGATGAGCCGACAAAGGGGCTGAGTGCGCCCGCTTCGTCGCCGCCTGGCATAATCAGCACCAGCCCCACCGAATGGGCAGCAAGCACATCCCATGCTAGCGCCCTCTCTGTGCCGGGCCAGCCCGCATAGGCTTCAGAGGCAAGCAGCGCCATGTTCTTCGCCCCGGTGCTGCTGCGTGCATAGAGCAGGACGGGTTGCGTGACAGGCTCTGCCTTGCGCCCGCCGTCCGGTGGCAGCAGGATGTCCAGCTCAAGGCCAAAGAGAGGTGTAAGACCCGCCTCTTTGGCTCTGCGGTACATGGTTGGGAAGGCGGCAAGGGGCGCACGATCGGAAACACCGACCGCGCTGTAGCCAAGCTCGGCGGCGCGGCGGCACCAATCAGCGGGCGCGGCGGGCCCACCGCCTTGGCTGTAGCTGGTGTGCAGGTGGAGATATGCAAAGTTGCTCATACAAGCCTGATTATATGCCGCGCGCTGTGCGCTGTGGATTGGTGGATTTGTTGTGGATAGTCGCTACGACTGCCAGATAGGGTTATGGCAAGCGTGGTGGACAAGGCCGGCCCAAACTAGCCCCGGAGGGGCGTAAGAGAGTAGCCCCATGCGCGAGCGTGGGGTAACAGCCACCCAACCAAACAAGCCCCGTAGGGGCGGCACAAAATAGAGTGCAATGCTGCCTGTACGTCTGTCGCCCCTACGGGGCTTTGGATGAAGGGGACGTCTCTCCCCACGCTTACGCGTGGGGCTACTTTCTTGCGCCCACTTCGTGGGCTGATGATCCATGTGTCCGTTTACTCATGGGTAAGCGTGGAACTGCTCTCTACCGCCCACTTCGTGGGCTGCCCCTGTGTGGTCAACTATACGGCCCATATTTGAGAAGCTTTGTCTCATGGCTCACGCATGGGGTTACTTTCCTACGCTCACAAAGTTGCCCATGCTCTGGTGAGTCGGCCTTTCCCGTTCGAAAGTTGACCTGTTGAAGCAGCATACAGATGCATGCCTGTCAGCATCTGTATGCTATAATTTAACGATACTGCCTTGAATGCGGGAGGAAACAGAAAGGATGTCCAGCAACGAGTACGAGAAAGCGAAGCCACAGCGCGTTGACCCTCAGCGATTGAAGGGGTTCCGCGACATAATGCCAGCCACCATGTTCGCGCGCAGGCACGTCATGGAGACGCTTCGCTCTATCTTTGAGTTGCACGGCTTCGCACCGCTGGAGACTCCTGCCCTCGAATATGCCGCCACCCTCGAAGGGAAGTACGGCGAAGACGAGCGGTTGATCTACAAGTTTGAGGATCAGGGCAAGCGCCGAGTGGGCATGCGCTACGACCTTACCGTGCCGCTGGCGCGCGTGGTCGCCATGCACATCAACGATCTGCAATTCCCGTGGAAGCGTTACCAGATGAGCCCGGTGTGGCGCGGCGACAATCCCCAGTTCGGACGCTATCGCGAGTTCTATCAGTGCGATGTGGACATAGTAGGCACAAGCTCGCCCCTGGCCGATGCTGACATACTTTCCATCCTGGGCGAGGCCATGACGACGCTTGGCTTTACCGGCTACCGGGTGGTGATAAACAACCGCAAAGTGCTGGCAGGGCTGGCGCGCAGCGCGGGTGTTGCTCCCGACCAGGCGGGCACAATATATCGCGCCATAGATAAGCTCGATAAGATCGGGCCCGAGGGCGTGCGCGAGGAGATGGTCAAGAAGGGCTTGCCCGAAGATGTGGCCCGGCGCGCGCTTGATCTCTTCCTTAGCGGCAAAGATGTAAAGAGCTTCAGCGACAATGCAGCCTTGCTGGCCGAACTGACAGGCCCACTCAAGGACGATGCGGAGGCCACCGCCGGGCTGAACGAGATGCAGCAGATACTTGATGCCCTCTCGGTCATGGGCGTTGACCTTGATCGCTATCGTGTTGATGTAACCCTGGCGCGCGGCCTCGACTATTACACGGGCACCGTTTACGAGGTTGTGGTAGACGAACCGAAGATTGGCTCGCTGGGGGGCGGCGGGCGCTATGATGAGCTTATGTCGCTCTTTTCCGGGCGCAACCTGCCAACCACAGGCGTGTCGTTCGGCGTGGAGCGCATGATAGATGTGATGTTCGAGCTTGGGATGGTAACGCCCATGTCTACGGCAAGCAAGGCGCTCATTACCGTGTTCGACGCATCACCTGCCAGCACATCGGCCTCTCTGGCCCTGGCGTCGGAGTTGCGGGCGCAAAACATCGCGTGTGAAGTCTACCTGAATCCGGGCGATAAATTGGGCAAGCAGTTCGGGTATGCTGATAAGTTGGGTATGCCGTACGCGGTCGTGCTTGGTCCAGACGAGATAGCGCAGGGAACCGTGACGGTCAAGAGCCTGCTCAAACCCCCACCGGATAACCAACAAACAGTTGCCAGGGGCGAACTGGCAGGAATGTTGCTTGCTTAATGGTAGCTTAACTATATAAAATAGTATCTGAGAAATAGCGCCTTGGCCCAACGCCACACAGAAAGTGGTATAGATTGTGCCTTTTGGTGTACATACCAGAAACCACCGGCTGCACGGTGGGCGTAATATAAAGACCTCAGGGTCTTTTTTATTGACATTTGTCAGGGATTAGATATATATCTTTATGAACGAAACTAAGATTACAGCCAATCGGGCTGCAACCAGGACTGCGACTGATAGGACGGAGGCTGATACGCAGCGTATAGACCGCGAAACAGCCGAGGCTGCGGCCCTTGAAGTTGCGGCAGCCACAGATAGTATACAGGTCGGTGGCATGCCGGCTATGACCGCTTCGCAGGCCGAAGAGCTGGCGCGAGGCGAGGTTGTTACCCGGCCGGGAGAGAGCGCATCCGAGCTTACGCTGGAAGAGCGCAGAGATGTAAGCCGCAGCGTATTTCGCCTGGCATGGCCCGCGATTGCCGAGAACGCGCTCCAGACCCTGCTTGGTATCGTCGATACCGCTGTGGTGGCGCGGCTTGGTACAGCGGCGCTTTCGGGCGTGGGAGCGGCGCAGCAGCTTGTGTGGGTGCTCACAACAGCCTTGATCGCGGTCAGCATGGGCACAACAGTGCTGATTGCCCGCTACGTGGGTGGCCGCGAGCGCGAGCGCGCCAACGAAGTGCTGAAGCAGTCGCTCATTCTGGCGGCAGCGGCAAGTGTGCTGCTAACCCCTGTCGGTTTCCTGTCCGGACCGCTGATGACCATGCTGGGCCTCACTCCGGAAGCGGCGCGTGATGGAGCCACATACCTCAGTATCACTCTATTTGCCTCTATATTTATCGTGCTGATGTTCGTGGCGGGCGCTGCTTTGCGCGGCGCGGGCGACACTCGCACACCTATGATGGTGACAGCCTTTATCAACGTGATCAACGCTGTGCTGGCGGTCGAGATGGTGTTCGGCGGCATAAGGGCCAGCGGTATCCTGAGCGAGTGGCTCACAGGCATCGTGCATATTTTCGGCGGCACAGCGCATATAAGCGTGCCCGGCCTGCCGTGGATACCTGAGTTAGGTGTCGCAGGCTCGGCCTGGGCCACCGTGATTTCACGCGGCATCGGCACAGTTCTATTGCTTAGTCTCTTCCTGCTGCCCAAGGCACGTCTCAAGCTTTTCGGCAGAGGGTCCTGGCGGCCCAACTTCGATATTATCGGCAGGATGCTCAAGATTGGTATACCTTCCGCGCTTGAGCAGATGTTTATGTCGGTGGGCATACTGGTCTACAGCTTCCTGGTGATAGGCATGGGCGAGGTTATATTTGCTACGTCGCGGCTGGCGCTGAATGCGGTGTTCATTTCGCAGATGCCGGGGTTCGGCTTTTCGACAGCAGCTACTACACTGGTTGGACAGAGTCTTGGCGCGAATAGCCCCAAGCGAGCCTTGCTGGGCGCACAGCTTTCCACCCGTTCAGCTATCATCTGGATGGGCATTATGGGCGTAGTCTTCTTCTTCTTTGGAGAGACGATCCTGCGAATATTCACCGATGACCCGCGCTTGCTCGAGCTAGGCGGCGACGCTCTGAAGGCGATCGCTTTCGGCCAGCCGTTCCTGGCGGTGGCCTTTGTGCTGGGCGGCGCGCTGCGGGGTGCGGGCGATGTGCGCTATCCGATGTGGGTAACGTCGATAGCTGTGTGGCTTGTGCGGCTCCCTACGGGCGCTTTCCTTGGGCTAAACGTGGTGTGCATACCGTTCACACAGGTCTGCTTCCCCGGTATGGGCCTCGGCCTCGTGGGCATCTACATGGCGCTTGTTGTAGAGTCGGCGCTCAGAGCACTGTTGATGTTCGTGCGCTTCAAGGGCGGCAAGTGGCAGACAATGAAGGTGTAACCATTTCTCCGGCGACATAAAAGAACCGAGCCAGCTGGCTCGGTTCTTTTATTACGTGACGATTAGTGTATGAAGAGAGTGCCGAGCATGAGCACTACGGCGACCGTGATGACCACTACGGTGGCCCAGGCAAGCAGTTTGTATACGGGGCCAATGGCATATTTGCCCATGATGTCGCGGTTGGACGCCAGGCGCACTATAAAGACGAGCAGGATGGGCAGCAGCACACCGTTGAGTATCTGCACGGCAATCAGAACAGGGAATAAGGGCAGGCCCGGAATCATGGCAACTACGGCACCAATGGCTACCAGCACAGTGAACAAGCCCATGAAAACAGGCGCTTCGCGGAAAGAGAGGCTAACGCCTTTCTCGAAGCCCAGCGATTCTGTTACAGAAAAGGCTGTTGCAAGAGGCAGCACCCCTGCCGCCAGCATGGATGCGCCGAACAACCCCAGCGCAAACAGGAGCGTCGCGCCCTGACCGGCGACAGGCTCCAGCGCTTTTGCCGCATCGGCCGCACTATCAATCTGCGTGACACCGTTGACGTGAAGGGTGGCGGCGGTAGCAATGATGATGAATACCGAGACTGCATTGGCGAGGACAACGCCAAAGACGGTGTCGAAGCGGGTGTATTTGTAGTCGCGCAACGTGACGCCCTTCTCAACCACGCTGGACTGGACAAAAAGCTGCATGTAAGGCGTGATAGTTGTGCCTATCAAAGCAACCAGGGCTTGTAATGCGGTCGGCTCGAAGCTGATCGTGGGGTGGAGGAAAGAACGGCCCACCTCGCCCCAATCGGGCTTCGCCATGAAGGCGGCAACGACATAGGTGAAAAAGATCAGCGAGAGGCCCATAAAGACCTTCTCCACTGTCCTGTACGAGCCGCCCGTGATCATCCACCAGATGAGTACGGCGATAGGAGGCACCGCGAGCCATGTTGGTATGCCGAAAAGCTGGGCAACAGCGGCGATGCCGACGAACTCCGAGATAGTGACGCCAGTGTTCGCTATAAGCAGCACCACCATAGCCAGCATAGCGCGGCTCGCGCCGAATTGCTCGCGAATCAGGTCGGACAAACCTTTGCCTGTGACAGCACCCATGCGGGCGCACATCTCCTGTACAAGCGCGAGGCTGACTGTTATTAGCAGCATAGCCCAGAGGAGATTGTAGCCGTAGGCCGCGCCCGCCGAGGCATAGGTGGCGATGCCGCCCGCGTCGTTACCCGCGGCTGCCGAGATCACGCCGGGGCCAAGCACTACAAGATAGGCCCAGAAGGGAAGGCGTCGTAGATACTTTAGCGGGTTGGGCAAGCGTGGGAGAAATTTCGGGCGGGATCTTGTCTCCGGCTCGTTGACGGGTGTGGGGGTATAGCGATGCTTGATCTCCGGCTCGGTGCTCTTCACCGTGGGACCCTGGGTCGGGCTTACATCAGAGGGCTGTGTCCTGGTGGGTGACGTTTCTTTTGACACTTAGCTAAATATCCTTGGTAGCCGTTTCTTCCAGCCTTCCGGCAGAAGGGCGTCGAGTGCATCGTCAACTGTTACGACCCCAAGCAGGACATCATTGCGGTCAACTACAGGTAAGGCGAGCAGGTTGTATTCGGCTATCTTGCGCGCCACCTCGCGCTGGCTTTCTCCCGGCCTGGCCGAGAGCAGCTCTGTTAGCATGAAATCGCGTACAGGCTCATCCGGGTTGTGGACCAGGAGGTCTCGTACAGTAATCAGGCCCACCAGCTTATCGTTGCTCAACGTTTCTACCACGTATATGTAATAGATGAGATCAGCGCTCAGAAAGATTGGCCTGTTCGTCTCTATTACCTCGGCGACTGTCATGTCCGGAGTGACGCAAATGAAGTCGGTGGTCATCGTGCCGCCGGCGCTGTTTGCAGGATAACGAAGTAGCTGGCGCAGCTCCTGCGCTTCTTCGTCCTCCATCTCTTCGAGGAGAGCGGTCGCCTTCTCTGCTTCCATCTCTCCCAGCAGATCGGTGGCCTCGTCGGGGGACATTTCTTCGAGGATATCGGCGGCGCGTTCTTCCGGTATCTGCTCGATAATGTCTGTCTGGCGCTCGCCCTCTATCTCTTCGAGCGTGTCGGCGGCCAGTGTATTGTCGAGGGAGGAGATGATTTCGGCTCCCTGGTGATAGCTGAGAGAGTCGGTGATGCGGGCGATCTCCACAGGGTGAAGGTGCGCCAGTTTCTTGTGGCTCAAAGGCAGACCGCCGGGCACGTTGGAGCCGAACACATCAAGGTGCTGCCAGCGAACAATATTTGGTTGCACTGCTTTGCGCGCAATCGCGCCCACAGGCCCTGCTATATGGATACGGCGCAAAAGGCTGCCAAGCCCGATATCTACGCCGCGCACCCACCATATGGGCTTATCGGTGTCGGTAGTGGCCGATGTGACAATAATGTCGTTTACGCGCACCACACGGCGGCGCTGCAGGTCTATCACCTGCTTGTCCCAGAGATCCCTGGTGAGGAGCAATTCGCCTTCACGGCGCTCAAAAGGCTGCAAGTCTACCTGCAGTGAGCCAAGCTGTGCGCCATCTTTGACAAAGGCCATTACCTGCGTTATGGGCAGGAAAAACGGCTCGCGTTTGCGCCCAGTGGTCGCAAGCAAGCCCTTTACTAACGGTACATCGTGTTCCAATGGCTCGCCATCGTCATCTACAGTAATTGTTTGTGGGGCATTCTCGTCGGGCGTGACGAGTTCCGCGACGAGGTCGCGAATACGTGCCACCGTGTTGCCCTGGCTGTCGATGATGCGCTTGCCGATAAGTTCTGAGAGATAAAGCATTGTTCCTGTTTCTTGCGTATTGCGTACTTCGTACTGCGTATTGCGTACTGAAATGACCGGATGAGTGCCTTGTGTGGCTGGTTATGCTTTATTAGGTATATTCGGCGAAGACGTTACGGGGCGTCTTTTACCTATTTCTATAACGCAGAATAGGCGGCAATAGTAACGCCTCCGCGTTGAGCTATTTCGCTTAATGCCTGCGCCGCGTGCGGGCAACATAAAGATTCGTGTAGAATAATGGCTATGGTGAAGCTAGCCGCATTTCCTAAATGCTACATGGACGAGCTAAGTATCACTCGCACCATGAGCCTGTTTGACTGGATAGACATGGCCTCCGCACTCCCGGTGGATGGACTGGAGTTGTACGATCGCTTCCTGATCGAAGATACTCCCGACTATCTACAGGCGGTACGCGACCGCATGGACGCCGCCGGGTTGAGTATGCCGATGATGTGCTACTCGCCCGACTTTACGATACCTGATGCAGCCGAGCGCAAGGCTGAGGTTGAAAAAGAGGGGCGCGTTATGGCTATAACGGCTGCATTGGGCGGGCGGTTTTGCCGCGTGCTTTCGGGCCAGCGACGGCCCGATGTGAGCCGCGAGCAGGGGATAGCGTGGGTGGTTGACTGCATTGAGTCGCTCTTGCCGTATGCGGAGGAGCTTGATATGACGCTTACACTGGAGAACCACTACAAAGACAACTACTGGACGCACTCCGAGTTCGCGCAGAGCAGCGACCTCTTTTGCGAGATACTTGACCGAGTGCCCTCCAGGCGGCTGGCGGTCAACTACGACCCATCGAACGCTATCCTCGCGGGTGAGGACCCTCTCGCTCTGCTGGAGAAGGTGAAGCATCGCGTGGTAACGATGCACGCAAGCGACCGCTCGCTTAAGCCTGGCTATACGCTCGCCGATTTGAGGTCGCAGGAGGACTCGGTCGGTTACGCCTCAATCCTGCAGCACGGCGAGATCGGAAAGGGCTTGAACGATTTTGATGCCATCTTCTCGACGCTGCGCGATGTGGGCTTTGACGGCTGGGTCTCCATAGAGGATGGCGTGAACGGCATGGACGAACTGCGCCGTTCAGCGGAGTTCTTGCGAGAGAAGATGGCGCGATATTTCGGCAATCAGTAGCAGCACAAAACGGCATCCCAGGCTAGCTCTGACGCTACCGCGCCGAGGGCAACATCGTTTAGGGCAGGGTTGTCTACCTCGTTTGTGGTGACTGCCCAGAGAACGTCGCCATCGTAGATCGTGTGGAATGGCTGTATGGCCCGCGCCATCGAGGTGTGGACAAGGCGAGCGAATTGGCGCAGCGACCACGCGAGGCCGCGGTCAAGGTTCAGGCGCTGGTTGGTGACTACTACAGTCAGGGTGGTGTTGCCCGGTGCAGGTTCGGCCTGTTGAGCGGCTATCAGGTTGCTTTCCAGACCCTCTACCAGGTGGTGCCGCTCGCCTGTCGCAACGTCGAGATTGCCCCGCACCACGCGTCCTTTGCGGTCGACAATCGCTCCTACAGCGTTTACCACCGTGAAGACCGCTATCTTTGTAGGCCCAATCTGGCGGAATGCCGCGCCCTGGCCTGAGCTTTCGCCTTCGTGTGAGGGGCGCAGGCTCTTGCCAACGGTCGCCGAGCAGCCCGCGCCATGCCTGCCCAGTGGGAAGCTGCCCGGCATGGCGGCCTTGAGCGCCGCCCGGCCAAGCGCCTTGTCGGGGTAAATGGCGTTATCTCGCTGCAAATTATAGTCGAAGATGATGCCGCCCGATGTTATGGGAATGTCGGTCCAGCCTGTGAGGTAGCCGCGCTGTGCGAATAGCTCCGCGGTGACTCCTGCCGAAGCCTCTAAGCCGAGCGCGGAGCCGCCCGCGAGGCAAATGGCGTGCAGGCGGTCGCGCCCTTCCGTGAGCACTGTGCCATGCGAGCCGCCGCGTATATCTACGCTGCAGGCAACCGCGCCCTGCGGGAAGTAGAAGGCAGTGCAGCCCGTTGGCCCTTCCGCGTACTCAGCAACGCCTATATGCAGGGATGGGAAGTCGAGTTCCAGGCTATGGCCGGTGAAAGTTGTTACCGGAGTAAGCGCGGTGTTGTCGTTGGTAATAGGTATGGGCTGAAGCATCGCTCTCCCCTGTTCGGCATAAGATACGGGTGTCGTTTTCGTCTCGGAAGTGATATATTTCCTGCATGGCGGCGGAAGATCTTGCCAATGAATCGTTGGGATATAGTAACACAACCGGGCCGCAAGCGAACGCCCGTCGCGGCAGCACGTCCCGGTTGGCTTCTATCGCCCTGAGTCCGGCTCTGCTGCTCACGCTCTTTACTGTTGTGGGACTGACTCTTCGGCTTTACAGGCTGGATGCGCGGGGCCTGTGGTTTGACGAAATCAGCTTTGCCTATCCTGTACGGATGAATAGCTCCGGCGAGGTGTTTGCTCTGGCGGCCAGCTACAGCGATACAAGCCCGTTGTCTTTCTACCTTACATGGCTCATGCGCGGGTTTGGCGGCGGCGAGTGGTCAGTACGGATGCCTTTCGTTATTCTTGGCACGCTCTGTATCCCCGCAGTTTATCTGCTGGGACGAGAGATGGCTCGGCCTCGCGTGGGGTTACTCGCCGCGCTCATGATGGCGCTTTCGCCTTTCGCTATTTTCTACAGCCAGGATGTTCACGCTTACGCCCCGCTGCTGCTTTTTACAATCTTGCAGGTTCTCTTTGCGTACCGTGCGGTTAACCACGGCGGCGTGCTTGACTGGCTGGCCTTCTCTTTGTTCAGCATTCTCAATCTGTACAACGATTATATCGCGCTCATAGTGTCGGCGGTCGTTGCCCTGTTCCTTATGATTGTTCTTCTGGCCCGGTTAGTTGCCCTTTTGAGCGGGCGTGCCAGGCTCAGTGAGTCGCGGGATGGTGTGCCCGTAACGCTCCGTGGGGTGGGCGTTCAGATTATGCTGGCTGCCGTGTCGGCGGCTGTCATCTTTGTGGCTTATCTCCCGTGGTTGCCCTATGCCCAGCGGTTTCTCGTCACAAGGGGGAACGGTTTCGACAGACTGCCGGTTGGGAAGCACGGTACTCTTGCTGACTTGCAAGCATTGCTTCAGGGCCTTGGCTTTAATGCACTGCTTCTGCTGTTCCTCGTGATAGGGCTGGCCTATGTTCTTGTTACTTTAGTACGAGAGCGTCGTCTATCAAGCCTGCTGCTCTTTGTCTGGCTGGGTTTGCCGCTGGCGGCTTTCTGGGTGAATGCAGGTGATGCTATGCTCCTGCTCAAAATGAAGTATTACAGCTTCCTCTTTCCTGCGCTTGTGCTGCTGGCTGCAATGGGGGTCGATTGGCTCGTTGGATTTGCAGCGCGGCTTTACGTGCGGTTCGCCGGCGGCAGAGAAACACGCAGGCCAAAGGCATATGGTACTGTACTGCGAGCGTCATATGCTGCTGTGCTGGTCGTTTTGCTGGCGCAAGCGCCTGTCGCGCTGGCAGAGTCGTATGCGATGTCTAAGGAGATACCGCAGGACTACCGAGGTGCAGCGGCGCGCATAGTTGCGGATAGCCCTCCCGGCTCGATGGCGATTGGACTTGGCATGTGGGGCATCAAGCCCGCTCCATCCTTTATTGTGGATGGTCTTGACTATTATTTATGGCTGCATAATTCTACTGTACAAACCATCGACGGCAGCCTCCTCGATGAAGCGCGAGTGGCGAGGTTAGCTAACGATGCTATCGTGTGGGGAGCAGTTGGCTTGCCGGAGGTAGTGCCTCCTGAGCAACTGCAGCGCGCACGCGAAATAGGACTTGAGGTTATTCCGTTTGACAGATTTACTCTGTTGAGGCAGCAGGCACCGAGGGGATCTCCCGCCGAGCAGATCGATAGGCTGCTGGAATGGGGGATGGGTCTCCAGCCGGGCCTTGTGGCTGCACGCTCTCTATTGAATCCTGCTTTCCGTACCACCACTCTGGGCGAGAATATGCTCCCGCCTCCTTCCGGTGACGCTCAGAGTGAGCAGGAATCTTGGTCGCTCGGTGCCGGCGCTTCGCTCGCACAGGAAGGTAATGCTTTCGTCCTGAGCGCAGATGGCTCGCAAGAGATGGTCAATGTTACCCTCCCGGTCCACAGTCTTGTGCCGGGCAGAAAGTATGTGCTCTTGTTCCACTACAATAACGAGCATCTTCAGGGGGAGCAGCGTGTTTTCGTGTCCACGCTTGCAGGGGATGGGCACGTGGTCGACACATTCCCCTACGGCGATGGGTTTCTCTGCCCGCTCGGTGCGCCCTCGGTAAGCGCGTTCGCTTTCGCGGTTCCAACTAATAGCTCAAGTGCGTTACTCTGGCTGCGGATCGTAGGAACGGGCAGCGCGGAGTTCAGCTCAGTTGAGTTGCGGCCTGTGCGTTGAGTTGCTTGTGGCGAACGGCGGTGGCGATGGTGCCGTGGTGCTGTTCAAGCAGGGGCAGAGCACAGGCGCGCAGAGATGGTACGCTGGCTGTTAACTGGCGTGGCTGACCCCAACCCGCTCAACTTTCGCGGTAAGACGCCTTTGGACGCAGCCCTGGCAGATGGGCATGTTGAGATAGCCGAGATGCTGCACGAGAATGGCGGTGTGGAGAGCGGGAAGGGGTAGTAATCTGAAAGACAGCATAAATGGGGGCGGTCTAGAAACCACCCCCATTTATGCTGCCCTGATGGATCGCTATAGCGTGATGTCTACACCCTCATCGCGGAGGGCGGTCTGGACTATACCTTTGATGAGTTGCAGGTCTTCGAGTGACTTGGTGGACTCGAAGCGGTAGGTGATGGCAGGCTCTGTGTTGGAGGCGCGGACCAGCGCCCAGCCGGTCGGGAAGACCACACGCACGCCGTCGATGGTGATTACCTCGAAGTCTTTCTCGAAGCGGGAGCGCAGGTTGTCGATCAGCTTGAACTTCATTTCATCGCCCACATCGGTGCGGCCCTCGGTTGTATTGAAGTAGTGAGGGACATCGCCGAAACGCTCAGAAATAGGCGTGTCGCTGTCACCCAGGGCTTCCAGCAGCTTGGCCCCGGCGTAGATGCCGTCATCGAAGTCGATTACAGGATCATCGAAGAAGATGTGGCCGCTGAACTCGCCGGCGAATGGCGCGCCGGTCTCGAACCGCTTGGCGAAGATGTTGGTGTAGCCCGTCCGCCACATGATAGGCTTGCCGCCGTGCTTCTCGATGTCTTCGGGGAGAGCAAGCGAGCATTTTACGTCGAAGATAATAGGGCCGCCGGGCACGCGCTCAAGGGCTTTGCGGGCGTAGAGGATCATGTACATGTCGGGCCATATGATGGTGCCGTCGTTGGCTATCACACCGAGGCGGTCGCCGTCGCCGTCGATGCCGATGCCAACATCCGCATTTACTTTCTTGACCTCGGCGATAAGGTCTTGCACGAACTCTTCTTTGAGTGGGTTGGGCAGGTGGTGTGGGAAATGGCCGTCCGGCTCCAGATAGATGCCGCTGACGTCGCAGCCAAGCTCCTGGTAGACCTTCATGGCTGTAGGGCCTGTTGCTCCGTTGCCGGGGTCAATTACCACCTTGAGCGGACGCGACACCTTGACGTTGCTGACTATGTACTTTATGTACTCGTCGGTAACAGGGTGATCGGTGTACTGACCTTCTCCTTCATGGAATTGGCCGCTCTCAATGATGCTGTAGAGTTCCTGTATATCGTTGGATGTAAGGGGAGCGTTGAGGCCGTCGGCACGCCGCTTGCGGCACTTGAAGCCGTTATATTCGGCGGGATTGTGCGAGGCTGTAACAGCGGCCCCACCGTCCACGTCGAGGTATTTGACCGCGAAGTACATGACGGGGGTTGGCACCATGCCGATATTTACCACGTCAACCCCCGATTTGAGGAGACCTTCAGTGACCGCCTTGTGGAAGCGTGGCCCGGAGAGTCGAGCATCGTAGCCGCATACAATCTTCAGGCGCTCGCCATGTACGGGCATTATGCCCTGCTGGTTGTAGAGGAAGGTGCCGTAGGCGCGGCCCAGGTTGTAGTAGACGTCTTCGTTCAGATCGAGATCTACGACGCCGCGGATATCGTATTCACGGAAGATGTGGGCGGGGACGCTGCTTTGCGGTGTGGTTGCCATTATGGTTGTTCCCTCCTGTGTCTATGAGGTGCGGTATATTTATGCCCTATTGTACAGCAAAAGGTGTTTCGTGAGACTACCGTTTTGTACCGCCAGGAGGATAGTGTTACCCGGGATTTGCTTTAGATGATGGACGTTTGTTTCGGGATTGACCGCAGAGGCGCAGAGGTTCCTTTTGTTTTGAAACGCCAGGACGCCAAGGACGATGGAGTTTAGGGTATTGGGATTCCGGGTATGCGGCAGCGAGGGTATTGTGGAAGGGAATACCGGTGTCCCTGAGCGCTTCGATGCTCCACTGTCCCCGCGTCATCGTGACCGCTCCTCCTCTCTACTAAGTACTTCGTATTGCGTATTGCGTATTGGTGGGTAGTAGGGAGGCAGGGTATGGGGTGTGGGGTAGGGCAAGGCCAGCATGGTGGTAGTGGTGATTGGTGAGGCTGACCTGCTGCTGTGCCAGCTATGCTGGTGGTAAGGTTGGGTAAGTAACAGAGGGTGGTTGGTTATGTGCCCTCCGGCAGGGAACACCGGTATTGGTCTGGGCAGGCTCCTCCTTTTGGCTTGGACCGGGCTGATGCGCACGCAGCGGGGTCTGTTCTGTGGGTTGTCATAGTAGTAATGCCATTGGTGTCCGGATATGAGACAGGTTTTGGGGCTGTTATAGGAAAGATAGTCCTTGTGGGTGATTGGGGGCAGGGGATGGGGGTTACGGATTCACCGCCGAGTCATGCAGAGGTCTTTATGGTTTGGTAAGTAATGAGGGACGCGAGTATGCGGCACATAGCAACGTCGAAGAACTGACAACTTACAACGCGGTCTGCTGTTGGCGGTCGTCAACTGACAACGTACAACTACGCCCTGAAGCAGCCCTGTGGAAAAGGGGCGTCAATGGCGAGGGCGATGCGCGATATGGTAAAATACAGGTAATAAATAGGTACTTATGTTCGGTTAGCGGGCGGGGCGGTCTTGGCTGCTCGGCCTGTTTTTGTTTGAGGTGTTAAGGAATGGATATGGATCAAAAGCCATCGGATAATAGTGGGAAGCCGCCACGTGGGAGTATGGTTGGTGCCTGGCTGGCAATTGGTGCCGGTGTTGGCACCGCGCTGGGCGTGGCCACAAATAACTTAGCCGTGGGTCTTGCTCTTGGGGTGGGCGTGGGCGTCGCAATTGGAGCGGCCCTTGAGTCGCAGAGAGGCAAGAACGGGTAGGGTGCAGCGCGCGAATAGGGATATTATGGCGGGGAGAACCTGCCCACAGTTGGCATAGAGAATAGATATAAAATAGGAGTTTTCGGGTTAGAGCGATGTTTGTAATGAGATTTACTGTAATAGATAATGACGGTTCGGTTAGCTTTGTTGCGCCATGTAACGCTTTGAAGGCGTTGGTGGCAGCTTGTAGCAAGGCACCAAGCGATGTTGAGTCGCTGCTGGCTGCGGCTGAGCCCTATGACAGCGACTTGAAGGAGAATGTGTTGAGCAGCCTGGCTCTGTTCGATGAGCATAATACTGATGGCAAGCTCGACCGGATACATAGCATGATCGATTATGCAGACGAGCAGCGTACGCAGCATGACATTCCTGCGTTCAGGGTGGTGGATGAGACTACGCGACAAGCCAGCCTGCAGCCCGTGAAAGCAGGCCTGGTGCTGTTCAATCTGAAGGAGCGGCGCATTATACAGGTGCATAATACATATGATGCCGTAAGGCGGCAGGACCGAGGCCGCATACACCGGGATGGCGAACCCACCGACCGCCTGTACCATTACAGGCTGCCAATGGATTGGCAGATTGTTCCGTAAAACGTAAAACGTGAGTACTGGTTTGAGACGCCAAGACGCCAAGGCGCTAAGTTATTACGATCTTACGCTTTACGTTTTACGTTTTCGTCCTCACTTCTCATTTCTCGTAAAGGGCCAAAAAATGATACCTGTCCGATTGGCTGTTCGTAATTTTATGTGCTACAGGGATACTACCGAGGTGCTGGACTTGCGGGGTGTGCATCTGGCTTGCCTTTCGGGGGAGAACGGTGCCGGGAAATCGGCGCTGTTGGAGGCAATCACCTGGGTGCTGTGGGGTAAGGCTCGCGGCCGGGTTATCGACGATGAGCTTATCAGCAAGGGTGCCACCGAGATGGAGGTGGACTTCGAGTTCATCCTCAACGGCAGCGCACATCGCGTGATACGCAAGCGGGCGATGAAGGGGAAGTCGGGCACGACGGTACTGGAAGTGCAGTTGTCGGAGGGTGAAGGCTCGGAGGCGTGGCGAACGATCAGCGGGGCGACCATCCGCGAGAGCCAGGCACGAATCAACAGCCTGCTGAAGATTGACTACGATACGTTCATCAACTCGGCGTTTATCATGCAAGGGCGTGCGGACGAGTTTACCGTCAAAAGCCCCACGGATCGCAAGAAGGTGCTGGCCGACATACTGGGTCTTGGCGAGTACGATTATCTCGAAGAGCAAGCAAAGTTGGAAGCGCACGCTCGCAAGTCACGCATGCAGGACCTTGAGAATACCATTCACCGCATCGACCGCGACCTGCTGCTCAGGCCCGGTTACGACGAGAGGCTTGAGGTGGTCGCGGAGCAGCTATCCACCCAGCAAGCTGTCCTCGCGGAAGCCCGGCGCGAGTTGGCCGAGATTAGGTCCTTCGAGCAGACGCTGGAAGGTAGCGAGAAGCGGCTTCTGGAGATAAAAGGCAGGCTCGACAGACGCGAGCGCAGCATGGATGTCGTCAAGACCAAGATTGTGCGAGATACCGATAAGAAGAAGGCGGCAGAGCAGCTAATCGCGCAGCGGGTTGAGATCGAAGCCGGGTACGCCGAAATGCAAAGGCTGTCTGACCAGGACCGCAACCTCAATGCTGACAAGACTACGGTCCATAACCTCCAGGTAGAGTACATGGGAATCGAAAAGGAGCTTGACGGGGAACGTATCCGGCTGGACAGCAGGCGCAAGCAGCACGAAGAGCAGATACGCAAACTGGGCCAGAGCTTGCAGGGGCGGGCTGTGCTGGAGAGCCAGCTATCCGAGGTGCTCGATAAGCTGAATAAGCTGATGAAGCTCCAGCAGCAGCACGAGGATACACGTTGCGAGCGTGACAGGCTGGATGTGCGGGTGCAGACCATTACGCGCGACAGGAACAATCTGGCAGAAGAGGGCAAGCTGATACGGCAGAAGCTCGATATGCTGCTCGATGCGCATGCTAAGGCTAAGGACCACGTGGGGTGCCCATTGTGTGGGACAGGGCTAACCGAAGATGCCCTCAGGCGCGTCAGGGAGTCGTACCAGAAGGATATTGACGATAAGCGGCGCGAGTATGGTGAGAAGCAGCGCGATCTTGACGAAGTGAACAAGCAGCTTGTGGCAACCGTAACCCTGTTCGCCAGGGAGCAGGACGAGCTAAAGCCGCTGGAGATGTACCGCGAGCGTGAAGCTAACATGAAGCAGAAGCTGGCGACGATAGACCAGAACGAGCAGGATCTTGTGAAGGAGGAGTCGCAGCTTGAGGCCGTGAAGACACGGCTTGCCGACAGCGATTTCGCTCACGAGGCCCGCGAGCGGCTAGCTGCCGTTGCAGTGCGGATAAAGAACCTGGCGTATGACGCCGACGCGCACAAAGGTGTTACGGAGCGGCTGAAAGAGCTGAGTCAGCACGGCTATGAACGTATGTATTACGACCTGGTGAACGTTGAGCGCGATTTGCCTGTAGTGCTGACCGAGATCGAGGAGCAGACCCAGGCGCTGGCGCAAATGCGAGGCGAGCAGGAGAGCGACCGCTCCGAGCAACTGCTGCTTGTGCCGCAGGTGGAGCAACTGGGCGAGGTGCGAGAGCAGCGCCAACTTAAGGCCACGGAGGAGTCGGTGTTGGCGGATGAGGTGCACAGGCTTCACGAGGAGAAGGGCGACCTGAAGAGTAAGCTGGAGCATTGCGATAAGCTGCAAGAAGACAAGCAGAAGTTTGCCGTAGAGTTCCAGTCGGCTACCGATGAGAAGAGCATTTACGATGAGCTTTCGACCGCCTTTGGCAAGAAAGGCATACAGGCGATGATTATAGAGAACATCATCCCTGAGGTCGAAGAGGAGGCGAATGCGCTGCTGCACCGGATGACCGATGGACGGATGAGCGTGCAGTTCCATACCCAGCGAGACGCGAAGAGCGGCAAGAGCGTGATCGAAACGCTGGATATAGAGATAGCGGACGAAGTGGGTATGCGGTCCTATGAGATGTACAGCGGCGGCGAGGCGTTCAGGGTGAACTTCGCGGTGAGAATCGCGCTGAGTAAGTTGTTGGCGCGCAGGGCGGGCACGCAATTGCAGACGCTTGTGATAGACGAAGGGTTCGGCAGCCAGGACGGGCAAGGCCGCGAGAAGCTGGTTGGGGCAATACGCTCTATACAGGACGACTTCGAGAAGATACTGGTGATTACACACATCGAGGAGCTAAAGGACGAGTTCCCCACGCGCATAAACATCGTGAAGACTGGTGCGGGGTCGAAGATCGTGATGGGCGAGGGAGAGGGATAGACGCTGACGACCGACCGCTGACCGCTCTGATACGTGCTCGAAGCGCCAAAACGCAAAACTCCTCGTTCTTGGATGTTGTTTTATGCTGCTTCAGCGAGGTGCAGCAGGTGGGGCATTGGTTGCAGAGGTGGTATGGAGCAGGATGGACCGCTAAAGGTTGTGGTGGGGTGGTTGGATGCCGCCAACAGGTCTGATGCGGAGCGTTTGTTGGAGCTGTCCCATGCGGATATTGAGGTGGTTGGGCCTCGCGGGTCGGGGTTTGGTCACCAACTGCTTGTGGCGTGGCTCAGCCGGGCGGGGTTGACCGTCGATACGCTACGTGCTTTTGTGCGCGGCGATAGCGTGGTGGTCGAGCAGCATGGCGTTTGGCGCTCTATCGACACAGGGGAGGTCACGGGCGAGCGCGATCTTGCATCCCGTTTTCGTGTAGAAGGCGGGAAGGTTATGCAGTTTCAGCGATATGACACCCTCGATGCTGCTCTTGGTGATGCGGGGCTAGACTACGCTGACGATGTGCAGCGTAACGATTAGGTTAGGTCGTAGCAGTGTTAGCCGGGTCCCGTGGCTCGTCTACCCATGGAAAGCCGTCGGGATTAGCCGTAGCCCGCTCCATTACTTCTTTGAGGTTGTGCCCGCGAATGCGTGAGAGGAATGGGAAGTCGTCCGGCACGATCGCAAGCTTCGCCAGCGGCTTGACAGGCACCAGGCTTGCCCATTGTGCTATTTCGGCATCTACGCCTTTATAGTCGTCGAGTGGCTGCTGCTCGAACGTGGCACTCGGCAGCAGATAGATCATCCCGTTGCGCCAGGGCCGGTGAGGCAGCGCGTCATCGTTTATCGAGAAGAAATAGATGGGGTCGCCCGGTTTCTTATCGCTGTCCAGCACTCGGAAGCAAGAGTTGATGAGCGAATTCACGTGGCGATCCCGGTCCACGATGGCGAAGTACATCGCCCAGAGACCATCGGAGGCGGCATATACGGCCTTCCTGTTGCCGAACTCGTGGGTATCATTGGATTGGCGAGGCTCAAACTCTGTAATGTCGGGATTGCCTGAGCCGTGGAGAAGAATGCCCCTGGTGTCAGCCATATAGCAGAGGAACTGCCACTTTGGCGCGCTCAGGCGGTAGTCAATTTCTGCGCCGGTGCCGTGTTCGACGGCTTCGGCATAGAGCCGCTCGAAGGAAGCTATCGTGTCTGCGCTCAGGTCCATTGACGGGCGGCGCTCGAAATACGTGGGTATGTGCATGGCACTGTACTCCTTTGCGGATGTGCTTCGATAGCGCATGATACTCGCTGCTGCCCGATAAATCAATCTCGGCATCGCGGGTATATGTTCAGATTCAAGGTGGAGCAACCCGATATCCAGGTAAGGGACGACCCACCCTTAGCCCATTCAGATGCGCTCCCATGCACCTCCGCTCTGAACTCTTACACCTCGATTGTGCAGGTGGAAGGCTGCACAATCGAGGTGTAAGAGACAACAAACAAGCAACCTGCTGGGGGTTGCTTGTTTGTTGTGTTTTCTGTGTCGATGAGTCTAGCTCACTTTGTTATATTCGTCTATAGCCTCTTTGCGGCGTCCCTGCCTCAGAAGAAGGTCGCCCAGAACCTGATGGTAGCGGGGGTTTCCGGTCCCCTGGTCTTGAAGATCGACTAGCTCGTCGTGTATCATGCGCAACACATTCGCCGATACGTCAGGCTTTCGCAGCATGCGCCTGTAGACGCGCAGTCCAGTGTCCATGTCGCCTGCCTGGGCATAGGCCGAGGCGAGAGCCATGTGCGCGCCCATATCGTGCGGGTTCTGCTCTATCCAGGTGGTGAGGTCATCAAATCCATCGAGGGGAGGTAAAGGACCGGAAGAGAGTATATCACCTTTTGCCGGCATCTTTGGCACGTATTCCTCTTCGAAGTTCACCATGGAGTCTGCCGTCTGTGAGTTGCTTGTCTCTGTTGAGGCAGCCAATCCTTCCCACGGTCCCGACGTAGGTGCAGGTGCGGGTGCAGGTGCCGATTCGTTGTCAGACGCATAGTTACCCCATGCGCTGCGGGCCACGCGCGCCCTGAATATGTGAGCGCCTTCGGACTCGTCTGAGGTAGCCTCAGGAGAATATGCACTGTCTTCACCCACTACATCTACGACTGTTACAGGTTCTGTACGGTTTTCCTCTCGGAGGAAGCCGGTCGGCAGATCGCTATCCTCCAGATCTGCCTGCGTGTTCGTAGAAGGCCCTGCAAAGAGCGATGTATCGCCGTCGGCCGCTCTCCACACCTCATCTGGCGCGTCGGATTGAGCGCCGACTTTACCGGTCTGGTTGCCCGACTGAGCGCCCAGGTTGGCGGTGTTCAAGCCTGACACGGTATTGACAGCATTGAGATGCCCGGTTGGCGCTTCCTCATCAACATGCAGATCAAGTTCCTCGAAATCGAAAGGTGCTACATCGAGGTCGGCAACTGCCATTTCTCCGGTCGCCGGATTTTCGGTAAGCCCGGCCATGTTGTGCCGGCTGAGGTTAGTAGTATCGGTAGCCATCCAGCCGCCTGCATCGCTAGCAGCGTCAGGACCGGACTGTGCATCCTGGTTGGCTGAGCTTGTGGTGGGACTGAAAGGCAAGTTGGTGGTGGCATCTTCACCTATGCCTTCACCGAGCATAGGATCAAGGTTAGGCTCATAGGTGGGAGGCGCGAGCGACGGTGTGCGGACTACGGGCATCACCATCTCGATGCTGCCCAGGCCCGCTTGCTTGAGCGTCTTGGAGTCAGGCAGGTTGGGGGAGTTGCTACCAAGCAAATCGGCCAGGGCTTCTAGATTAGCAGTTACCACCATCGGGTCGCGACCGCCTGGCATCAGCCCGGCCAACTCTTCTGTATTGAAGCCGAACGCCTCGTCGTCAACCTGGCTGTCGAGCAGCGCGAAATCGAACGGATCGATAGGAGGCAGGTCGTTGAATTCTTCCTGGCCGAGTGCAGCATCGGCAGCAAAGTTGCCGGCCATATCCATGGCAGGGTCACTTGCGAGCTGTGCAGGGCTTTGCGCAGACTCAGGTATAGATGCAGCGGCGCGAGAGCCTTCCTGGAGCCAGAATGGGAGAGCGCTCTGCGAGCGTGGGGCAGGCTCATCATCAGGACGCGGCCTGCCTAGCACTCCCGAATCGAGATCGCTATATTCATGACTTTCTTCTACTGCTTCCGGAGTGATATAGGCAGACGGGTCGAAGACGGGGCCCATATCCTGGGGCAACGCTGCCAATGCAGCGGCGTCCATATTAGGCATGAGCGGCAGAGGCGTTGGAGCACCCTGGTTGAACATGAAGCCTTCAAACTGCAGTTCATCGCCTGTGAGCGTGCCTTCGGAGATGGTATAGCTCCGTTGCCTGAGCATATCAGCCACACCGGGATCGAGTCCGCCCAGGGCCTCGCTTACAGGAGTGCCGCGAAGCGCAGCAAGATCGTTCTGGACTGCTTCACTGTGGGCAAAGCTGGCACCGAATGTTGGCAGAGGCGCTACTTCTCGCACAGGGGCAGGTGCTGGGGCAGGCGCGGGTTGAGGCTGCGCGGCGGTCCATGAAGTGGCATCCGGCGACTCCGTTTGCGGATTCATGCTCCAGCGCGGGAGTGGCTGCTCGGTTTCGGCTTGCGGCTGTTCGTGCGCGGACCAACCGAAGGCGCTATCCGTGGTAACTTGCTGCTCCCACTGCTGGGCTGCCCAATCTGAAGCGGCTGCTGCGCCCGTCTGTTCGTTCTGTTCGTTCTGCATTGGCGCGCCCGTAGCCATGCCGGACATGCCGGAAACGGCCTGCGCTGCCCAATCGGGCATCTCTTGATCTGTTACAGCATGCTCAGCAGTAGCAAGAGGCTGAACGGCTACCTCTGCGGGCGGCTGTTCCAGGCTTGCGGCAGTGGCCGTGGCCGTGGCAGTGGCCGTGCCCTGCGAAGTGTATATATCAGTGGGCGGCATGGAATGTCGAAGCCGCTTGCCCGCCTGCATTGCGATGAGTACAGAGCTGAAATCCTCAATCGACGCAAGTGAGCTATCACTCCAGGAGCTGTTGGCGTTGGGTGTGGCCGACCCAAGCGGGCCTGTGTTGCCACGCGAGCGGCCCATACCGGCACCGGAGGAAATAGGACCTGTGCTTGTGGTGGTCTGCGCGGCCATTGGGCCTGTGGAGAGGGATCCGGAGACAAGAGAACCGGAATCCAGTGGCTGTGATGCAAGCGAACCCGAATTCAGAGGCGCCGAACCAGGCGAGCCGGAAGAAAGTGAGCCTGACGAGAGAGAACCTGACGAGAGAGGCTGTGACTTGAGCGACCCTGAGCTTAGAGGTGTAGAGCCAAGAGAACCTGAGCTTATCGGAGAAGAGCCGAGAGAGCCGGAACTCAAGGGTGACGAAGCGAGAGAATCGGAGCTCAACGGCTGGGAGGGCAACGAACCCGAGTTTAGCGGCGCTGAGGCGAGCGGATTTATGGTAGGTTCGGGCATATCAACAGGTACAGCAGGCGTGGGCGTGTCGTCCGCGCTATCCGCGTCATGTGATGTATGCATCAGGTAGGACGGCATGGCAACAGCGTGCCCTGTTACAGCGAAAGGAGGATCAGCAGAGGACTGCATCATATCGGGAGCAACAGGTGCGGGTCCGGATGATATGGGAGCCGAGGGTAAAGGTTGAATCGCGGGGCTTGCCGGCCCTGATATGCCGAGGCTCTCGCCCTGATCGAACATGAACGGCTCGAATTCCATATCCATATCACCGAACTGGCCCGCAGCTTGATTTTCAGACGGGTTGTCTGCCTCAAACTGGAAGGGGGCGACCTCCAGATCGCTCCCGCTGGCCTGGCCCGAACTACCATGTGTCTTTGCGCCTTGATGATCATGTTGTGACATGACATCCCTCCTTGACTATTGCGTACAGCGTAAGTGCGTTCCGCGAGTGAGTACTACGTCTTGACAGCCCTGGATGGCCGCTTCACGTATGCCAAATGTCGTCTTTAGTCTCCTACAGCCGGCCGCTCATTTTCCGTGAGCGACATGCTCAACCTGTCGTAATACCTGAGGAGCATTTCCAGGCGCTCCGGCGAAGTGTTCTTGTCTTGCAAATAGATCCTGAGGGCTTCCCGTGGACTCATCTGCTCAATTACCTTATCACCCAGCCTGAGCCTATGGGCGCGTGCTGAATTGGTGATAACGGACCCGAATGAAGGTCCCTTCGAGTTGAGGGCGCGCCTGACTTCGTCCTGGCGAAGATCGCGCAGGTGGTCGGGCGTGGTCTCGATAATGACGCGCACAACAGCATCCTTGATAGCGTCCTCGTTCTCTTCGATGCGCCTGAGCGCTTCTTCGGTAGGAAAATCGACAGCGGCGTTCACTTTTACTGTGAGAAACCTACGTGCAGGCACTTCATGGAAGTCGTGTCGAACCTCGCGCACACCGTCGGGCCCCGGCTCACTAATCTCTACGGAAACGAAGCCTTTCTTATCGTTCTGCTCGCCGAAGTCTATGCGCTCAAGAGAGCCTGGATAAACGATAGGAGGGCGGTTCTGCGATAGAACCTGATATTTATGGATATGTCCCATCGCGACATAATCGAAGCGTGGATTGGCGACGATTGTTTTCGGAAGCACTACATCCTGGCCCAGCATGATCTCGCGCTCAGTCGAAAAGACCGCGCCCTGCACAGAGGCATGAGCGGTCAGAATGGCAGGCATAGACGGGTCGAGCTTTTCTACCGAGTTGTCGATAAAGCCCTCTACGAGTTGTATGATCTCGCCGTTCAACTCGTCGGGAGTGAGATTGCGGAAGTTGTTGTTGCTCATCAGGTAGGAGCGCGAAAGCCAGGGTAGCGCAACAATCTGCACTTTGCCAACCTTTGTATCAACAAGATGCACGCTCGGCTTCTGAGCAACCGTCACCATCGGAATAGCCAGGGTGGAATAGATTTCGACCGTGTTGGCTCGCTGGAGTGCGTTTGGCACATCATGATTGCCCACGAGGATAAATGTGGGCATCCCTGCGGCGGAGAGCTTATGTATGCACTTTGCGAACTCGCGCTGGACGGTCGGGGTTGGGTCACGGTTCTTGAAGATATCGCCCGCGATCAGGACGAGATGAACATCATTATTGAGCGCCCAATCAAGGGCGTTGTTAAGCGTATGGAGGAAGTCGCCGAGACGCGACGAAAGACCTGTGGCCGGATCGGTCCGTCCATAGTTCTCCATCCCAAGATGAATATCGGCAAGATGCAGTATGCGCAGCGTGGGCAAAAGTTCCGTGCCTCTCTTTACCTGTGATTATTACTAAAGTGCCGGCGTTTAATAGTGCCGTAAACCCGTAAACATAGCCGTGGATAATAGAATAGACACGCCTCAAGAGGACGTACTAATCCCCACATAAACGGAGTATACGCGCCGGATTTTGGGGTGTCAACCCTTACTTATGGTACAATATGCACACCCATAGTTCGTATTGCGTACTACACCAAATGTGCAACGTACACCTATTGCGTATCTGTGGGAGGTAACCACCGGTATGAAATATACCTGGCGGCCGTATGAATAGAGCCGCCTTCAGGTTGGTAGCAGAAGAGCAAAACGAAAATTAAGAGCACGCAATTCTTCCAGGAGGTCAACGGTGACTCACACGGTAACGCTTATTCCGGGGGACGGCATTGGGCCGGAGATTTCACAGGCAACACAGCGCGTAATTGACGCTTCGGGCGCGAAGATAGAATGGGAAGTGGTGGATGCGGGTGAAGCCGCTATCGCGAGAACAGGCCAGCCCCTTCCTCCCGAGGTGGTCGATTCGATAAGACGCAACAAAGTGGCTTTGAAAGGGCCGATCACCACACCTGTGGGCAAGGGCTTCAGGTCGGTGAATGTGCAACTTCGCAAGACACTTGACTTGTATGCTAATGTGAGGCCCTGCAAGACGCGCAAAGGTGTGCGCTCGCGGTATGATAATATTGACCTGGTGGTGGTGCGCGAGAACACCGAGGACTTGTATGCGGGCATCGAGTTCAACGAGGGCACGCCCGAGGTGGCCGAGCTGATAGATTGGATAGCCCGCAAGAACGGGGCAACAATCCGCCCCGACTCGGCGATTTCGATTAAGCCGATCTCTATCAGCGGCAGCAGGCGTATCGTGGAGTTTGCTTTCAAGTATGCCGAGGAGAACGCACGCCGCAAGGTGACGGCAGTTCACAAGGCGAACATCATGAAGGCAACAGACGGCCTCTACCTGCGTGTGGCCGAGGAAGTGGCCCGCGAGCACACTGATATTCAGTTTGAGCACGTCATAGTCGACAACATGTGCATGCAGCTTGTGCAGAAGCCCGATCTGTATGATGTGTTGGTGCTGCCGAATCTCTACGGCGACATACTCTCCGACCTATGTGCCGGGCTGGTGGGTGGCCTGGGCGTGGCGCCGGGCGCTAACATCGGTGAAGATGTTGCGTTGTTCGAGCCAATCCACGGCAGCGCACCCAAGTACGCGGGCCAGAACAAGGTGAACCCGATGGCGATGATATATTCGGGCGTGATGATGCTCCGCTGGATCGGTGAGCGCGAGGCCGCCGACCGCCTTGAGAATGCGCTCGATGAGACCATCGCTGAGGGCGTAGATGTCACCTACGACCTCAAGCAGCGTCGCGACGACACCACCGCCAGGAGCACTTCAGAAGTGGCTGATGCGCTGGTGAGGAAGCTAAAGCAAGGGTAGGACTTTCTACAAGACTAATTCAGGACTATGGTAATCATTGTAGGGGCGGTTCTTGGACCGTCCCTACTGCTATAATTGGAGCCATGAAGTATCCGGCTGACCACAATGTTCTCGCACCTGAGGAAGAACAAATGCAGGCACCAGTAGCCGACGCAACAAGCGAAAAAGTGCCGCTCTTTGATGGCCATGTTCAACAGGGTGCGGAAGAGATGCCGGTGTCTCGCCTCTGGGACAGGCTCTTTGCGCTAGCAGTTGCGGCAATGGTGGTGCTTGTGCTACTCAGGCCATTTTACTTGCCGGTCGTGAACGGCGATCACTATGTTTACCTGGCCGAGCACTTTGTTCGTGGGGAGTTGTCTGTCAATGATATGGAAGGTTATGCGGACGTAGTAACCTTTCAAGGGAACAAATATCTGCCGTTTGGTCCCGTACCCGCGCTTGTTCTCATTCCATTCCTTCCACTAATGTACTTATTCGGCACGCGTGAGGAAGTGTGGGCGGGAATTGTGCTTACTCTGTTCAATTATTATCTGCTGGCGCGAATACTCAAGCAAATAGGTGTGATTGGTGAGCGACGCAAGTGGGCACTATTACTCTTCTTCGGGGGTACGGTGTACTATTCCATGGCTGTAGTAGCTGCTGCATGGCATTTTGCCCACATAGTAGGTACAACATGTATCTTGCTTGCTATATCAGAAGCATTAGGCAAGAAGCGGATGCTGGTAGTGGGGCTTTTGGTGGGACTGGCCGAAGCAACACGCTTTGATCTCTTGTTTGCGCTCCCGTTCTTTGTATGGGTAATCTGGCACGAGAGTAATCAAGCACAGAATAACAACGGCATAAGGAGATATCTCTCGGTGGCCGCGTTTGGACGTTACGCAGCATTAGTTGCAGGCTTAGCGATCCCTATGATTCTGCTTGCTGCATATAACTATGCACGATTCGGTAGCCCTATCGAGACCGGATATAGTATGGCGGCTGTGGCCAGCCCATTACTTGTCACAGCGCACGAATACGGATTCTACAGCCTGGTACACATACCGAAGAACCTGTTCACACTGCTGCTACAAGGTCCAATGCCATTTCCGGCTGAGGATGCTGCGGTCTTGCAGCCGCCATACATACAGCCTTCGCCATGGGGCATGAGCATTTTCTTGACCTCTCCAGCGATCGTGTATGCATTTCGAGCGAAGTGGAAAGAACCCTTTGTGCGAGCGTGTTGGCTGACAATACTGACTATCAGTGCAACACTAATTACATATTATTGGACAGGCTTCGTACAATTCGGCTATCGCTACGCGCTGGACTTTATGCCCTTCTTAATAATGATTGTCGCACTTGGCCTTCCAAAGCCCATGACGAATCTCTCACGAGCCTTGATTCTGGCGAGTGTGCTTGTCAATATCTGGGGTGCGATCTGGCTGGCAAAATGGATATAAGGACAGCAAGAGAAGCAATTGGCTGCTCCCGCGATTCGTGGTGGAGTTACAGCTGTTTGACTATCTTCGCCGGGTTGCCTGCTACCACCACATTGGCGGGTACATCCTCAGACACAACTGCGCGGAAGCCTACTACTGAGTTACAGCCTATGGTGACGCCTTTCAGAACGGCGCTTTGGCCGGCTAGCCAGGCGTTCTCTTCCACTCGGATGGGAGCACATGTGACGGGCGCATCAGGGTCGTGGCGGTGGGCTGGATCTAGCGGGTGGAAGTCGCTGTCGAAGATGAGGGTTGAGCCGAGTATACAGCGCGGGCCAATATCGATCGTGGTGTAGGCCATGATGCCCGCGCCGTTCAAACGGGTGTCGCTGCCTATAGCGATACGCGAGTCGGGAGTGAAGGTAATCAGTACGTTCTTCTCGGCGTGTGCCCAGGCATTCACGTTATCGCCGAACGTTACGCGGCCAGGACCTTTGATGACGAGGCGGCCATTGGTCTGGAAGTTGCGCCCGAACTCCACACGATCTCCCAGCCGGAACTTGAGCCAACGCAGCCAGAAGGCACTTATCAGGCTCACCGCGTAGGGCTTGATCAGCTTGCGCCAGCTTCGCGCCCTGTAGATGGGTATGGCGGTGCGGCCCGACCGCGTTGTCTCCTGTACTTCGCTCACAGGCGGCCTCGCGGGGGCATTATCATTCAAGGTGGTCCGTAATTCTGTGGGAAGTCAGCGGTAGCGAGAACCTGGCTGCATGAGCATCCAGTGTGCCGCTCGGAGGGCTTATGTCGGACCGATTTTTGGCCATACGTCCGTTAGGAGATGTGGCGGGCAACTGTATTGCCGGTGGGGTTGAAAGCTCATTTGCTGGCGTGACAATACGTCCATTGCCGCGTGCAGTTGAAGCTTGCGCGGCCTGAGACTGCGGGAGCAGAGCCGTCTGCTTGAGACGTGGGGCGGGAATAGAGCGGCCTGCCCGGCGTGCGCGGGCCTGTTCGTACACAGCCTCGATGCTCTGTATCGCATCATCCCAGGATAGCTCTCGCACGGCCTTTGCACGGAGGCGAAGGCCGAGTGCTTTGCCGCCATCAGGACTATCAATAGAGGCCAGCAGTTGTGCGGCCAGCGAGCGTGAGTCGCCGCTCCGGGCGTAGATGCCGAGGTCGCCGAGAAATTCATGGCTGATGGGCGTGTCGAAGGCGACAACAGGAAGCCCCATCGCCATATAGTTACCGATCTTGCCTGCGCCTTCGGTCAGGGAGAGCTTGGGAGCGACTGCTACATCGCCCACGGCAAGGAAGCGGGGCGCATCGGCGTAGGGTATGCGGCCGGGGAAGCTGACATAGCCGTTGAGGCCAAGTGTGTCGGCCTGACTGCGGTAGGTATCGACGCCCGGAAAGCCCATGACGAGGAAATGGACATCGTGCCTGCCCCACTCATTGATTATGATGGAGGCGGCTTCCAGCAGCAGGTCGGTGCCCTGGTAGGGGGCGAGCAGGCCCAGATAGACTACCACACGGCGGTCGAGCGGCACACCGAGGGATTGCTTAAGAGCGCGGCAAGCGATGGCTTCGACCTCGGTTGAGGGCGGCGCGAAAGATTGGGTGTTTACAGCATCGGGCACTGTGGTAATGCGATTTGAGTAGTCCTTCGTGGCAGCACGTAAGACGCGCTCTGCGTTGTGCGATGATGTGATGATGGCGTCGGCGGCAAGATCAAGCCTGCGCTCAAGCCATCTAAGGGGCGGCAAGAGAGGCGAAGCCTTGCGAATAAAACTGTGATCGAGCATTTCCGCGGTCATGCTGCCCTGATAATCGAAGACGAGCGGACGATTGCGCACCGCGCGAACGGTCCAGCCAAGCAAAGCACCCTCGTGGATATGGGCGTGAACGATGTCGGGCTTGAAGTCAGCAGCGGCACGCTGCACGGTGGCGGCAAGGGCAAGGTCGAAGTAGAGCTTGTGTCGTGAAGAGCCGACCATGACCCCACGTTTCCACGGTACGTCGATGGAGCGGCGAATCTCTACACCGGGTACGTCAGAGCCAATGTGATACGTGCAAAGGAGGACGGTGTGACCCCGGCGTTGGAGATGCCGGATCTCCTCCAGGATACGCACGTGCGCTCCGTAGTCGGAGAAGAATGATGTGGGGGCTATTGACAGTATCCGGTATCCCAATAATCTCTCGCTGTGTGGATATTCGGCCTCTGTCTGTCATTATATGCCTGCGTGTTGAAGGGTGTCAAATTGGAGTACGTAGTTGTCAGTTGTCAGTTGTCAGTTGTCAGTATTACGACCGCCGACCGCCGACCGCCGACGGCGCTGTACAGCAAACCGTTAACTGACAACTGACAACTGACAACTGACAACGGCATAGCCCGCCACCAGACATGTAACAAGACAGTCATGCTGCGCGTATATGACAGGGAAGCAATAGTCTTGCACGAGTATGGCACGAAAGAGTTGCGGCGATTGACCGGGTAACATCGGGCTGCATATCGAAAGGAGAATGATATGGATAACCAGAACCAGGGGAAGAGCTATAAGGAAGAGGTCACTATCTCTGCTGATGAGTTAGTAGGGAAGGTCAAAGACCTGATTCGCGAGGGGAACGTTCGCCGGGTGAGTATCAGGAACGAAGAAGGGCGCACACTTATAGAGGTCCCTCTCACCGCAGGTGGAGCAGTGGCGGCGGCTGCCGTAATTGTGGCTCCCGTGCTGGCGGCTATCGGCGCGCTGGCGGCGCTGGCGGGACGGTTGACTGTCGTCATTGAGCGCGTCGACGACGCACCGGGAACTCAAACACCAGACCAGACAACCCAGCAGAGTGAGACCCCTCGACAGGATGATTACCCTCAGGCACAGGACTGAGCCTTAACGATCAAGTGGAGAAGCGGAACTGAGATTAGTCAGTTCCGCTTTTTGCTACCCCTCGCGGTCAAATGGCACGCCTGCGCTCTTCATTGTAGTTAAGTGTAAGAATGAAGGCGGTTATCGCTCCCGGCAGCCAGACCATCAGAGTCAGTAAGCCAACGAAGATCATCACACCGCAGCCCCTGGCGCGAACACCGCTGGCGAATGGCGGGAGAAATAGACAAAGTAGTACATCTACACAGCCCATTGTGTTGTCTCCTTTCAGTTCGGATTAGTTAGACTTACAATAGTCTACGCACTTGAGGCGGATTCAGTTGCGATGGTCTGGCTCAGGTGGTAATGCCATGTGGACGTGGAGGAGGCGACATGTGCTTGCTTCATGCTGAAGTTGAGAGGTAGCAGAGAGCTGTTACCGCACGCAAATAATGGTGCTCTCAGCTTCTTGCAGCTGAGAGCATCATTATTTCTGCGGTTGATGTGATGGCACTGTCTATCAGGCAGTGATGCGGACGAAGTTGCGGCCCGCCTTTATTACAGTGCCTTCAGCCGGGTTGACACTGTGCGTGCGGTCGGTGACTTTGTCCTCGTCTACTTTGACGCCGCCCTGCTCCACCAGGCGCTGGGCCTGCTTGCGATTGGGGGCAAGGCCGGTGTTGATGAGAAGGTCAAGGATACCCAACTCACCTGCTTCGTTGGCTTTGTCGCCCAGGACACGAGCAAGAGGCACGGTTGGGATATCGGTTGGTACACCGCGCTCCTGAAACTGCTTCTCGAAGTCGGATTTGGCCCGGTCGGCCGCCTCTTCTCCGTGGTACAGCTTCACTATCTCCCACGCCAGGCGCTTCTTGGCGTCCATCGGGTGGATGCTGCCGTCTTCGATGCCGCCTGTAATTACTTTGACCTCGGTCATTGGTACCGTCGTGACCGATTCGAAATATGTGGGGATGACGTGATCGCCCATCGACATGATCTTGCCGAACTGGTCGCGCGGCTCGTCAAGGATCCAGACAGCGTTGCCCCATGAGGTCGACATCTTGCGGCCGTCGGTGCCCGGAATCATGTTGACGGTGAGCACAGCCTGCGGAGGCTGGTTGAAGTCTTCCTGCAGGGCGCGGCCTGCCATCAGATTGAAAAGCTGGTCTGTGCCCCCAATCTCCACGTCGGCGTTGATTGCAACCGAATCGAAGCCCTGCATGAGAGGATAGAGGATCTCGTGGAGGCCAATCGGCTTGCCTTCGTCCCACCTGTTGGAGAAATTCTCGCGCTGGATCATCTGGGCGACAGTGAACTTCGAAGCGAGGCGAATGACGTCTTTGAAGCCGAGGGAGAGAAGCCATTGACCGTTGTATCGGAACTCTACTTTATCAAGATCAAGGATACGTCCGATCTGCTCTTTGTAGGTTGCCATATTCTGTTCAATCTGTTCCGACGTCAGGATTGGACGCTCGGAGTCTTTGTCCGAGGCATCACCGACAAGGGCGGTGCCGTCGCCTATGATGAGCACGATCTGGTGGCCCATCTGCTGGAATTGGCGCAGCTTGAAGAGAGGGACGGAGCGCCCGATATGGAGCAGCGGTCCGGTCGGATCAATGCCGAGCTTTACGCGCAGCTTACGGCCTGAACGAAGTTGCTTCTCGAAGTCATCCTTTACGATTATTTCGACCACGGCACGGGTCATTACTTCGCGGACTGCTTCGTCACTCGTGTCCACGCCGCCCCACCGCTCTGCCTCTTCGATCTGGATGCCGGAGCGAGCCTGAGCCTCGGCCTCTAGCTCTGCCGTTTCCTCGGAGACGATTCCGGCAGCCGGAATCATCGCAGGCGGCGCTGGTTCGTCTCCTCGCAGGGGTCGTGTTTCGTCCTGTTGTTTCATTGCTTGTTGTCTCCTTTATGGTTGAGATAGCGCCAGCCAACCTATCCGGATTTGTATTCCGGAATCAAAAAAGCTCTGTCCATCGTTGCGACGGACAAAGCCATTAGCTCTGTGGTACCACCGTGCTTCGCGCGTGCCTCGCGGCGCTGCGCCTCGGTGAGTCTGCTGACTCAGGCGCTATAACGGGCGCAACCCTGCCAGCTCCTGAAGTTGTATTTCGCGCCTGCGGTTACGGGGGTTCGCACCAGCCACCCCTTCTCTGAAGGTACACACGCTGCGCTACTTCGGTCTTCTCTCAACGCCTGCCAGTAATTCTGTTGTTACTCATTATAGGGCAGGATGAAGGGTTGGCGCAAGGGCTTTCTGACGGGTAAATGCTCAGTCTTAGGGTGTAGTGACTTGACATATCGATAGGGGGATACCCACCACCTGCCGCTTCGCTCATACCCCGTCAGGGGAGTGCTCCTCTACCCCATTACTCCTATTCTAAACGTTTACCAGTTGAGCGATGGGGTGGCGGCGCGGGTAATTTTGTTATACTGGTATGTGTGTTAGAAATGTTAGATCAATTAGCTAGCAGGAGTTTAGATGTCAATACCTACGCAAGAAGATGCGCACTTGATGGTGAAGTTGTTCAAGCTGAGGCTTGAGCCTTATCTGCAGCAATCTGAGGATTGGTTTACGAGCAAGTTCAGCGCCGACTCGTGGGACGAGGTACGGACGAAATATCCGCCTCAGAGCAGCGAATGGCGTATGCTCACCACGGTGCTGGGCTACTGGGAGATGCTCGGGGCGCTTGTTGACCACAATCTCCTGAGTGAGGATCTGCTGTTCGATGCTATCGAGAGCATGGATTACACGTGGGAGCGGGTCAAGGAGTGGCTGCCGACAGCGCGACAGGGTGTTGGGCCGGATGTCTGGGAGAACATCGAGATCCTGGCTAACAGACAGCAAAAGTGGCGCTATACGAGAATACCCAAATCGCAAAGGCCCTGATCTGGGCGAATAACGGCTGACGAGAGACGAAGGACCATCAGAGTTCCTTCGTCTTTTGCTTTGTGATGGGAGGGCTAGCCGTATGCCTGGCGCGACGGGACGAAGACACGCACCGTGCTGAGCGTCTCGTAGCCGAGGCGAGCATACATAGGCAAGCCGTCGCTGGAGGCCAGGAGCATACTTGATTGGTAGCCGAGGCTGCGAGCTTCGGTGAGGATGTGGCGCATCAGCGATGCCCCGATGCCACGCCTGCGGTAGTCGGGGAGCGTGCCGACGTTCCATACCCCCGCCACTTTGCCCGAAAGCACAAGTGATGCGGTGGCAACGGGCGTGTTGTCTATCCAACCGAGGTAGTGGCGTACATGGGTTGATTGCAGGGTCTTTTCACCAAGCACCAGATCTACTTCGCTCGTGGAGAGGTAGAAGACCTGGCTGAGCAAGGCGCGGAAAGAGGCAAGAGGGCCGGGCGTGGTCACGCGCGACACCCACACCTCGCTGGAGCCGCGCAAACCTTCCTGGGGAGGCCCGTCGAGCCACATGGCAGGCATGGCGTCGTACTCAGTGAAGTTGAAGCGGAGGAGGAGACGGGCCGCGTAGGGCACAAGGGCGTCAAGGCTCATGACACTGTAGGGCCGCCCGCGCCACTTGAAATAGGCTTCGATGGCGTTCAGGGTATCGCGGGTGATAAGGTTCGGATCGAAGATACCAGCGCCGTTGAAGACCGGCACATATGAGGAGGAATACCAGCAAGAAACGCCCGCAACAGTGTCTGTTGAGCCGCCCTCGACGGCCAACGAGAGGGCACGAAAGCCGTCAGCCGCAGCCATTGCCAGTGTCATAAAACGGGCGCGAGCAGCGTCGCTTGTATTTGTGCCGGGCGCTATACCCATGTGTTGTTCCTTGGATAGACTCTTTAGCTTAGTTAAGTATAGTTGTGCGCTCAGTTTTCCGCAACTGCTCAGGAAGTATGCGGGGAGTGTGATGCCGAGGACCAACCCCAAAGGGCGCCAAGCAAGCGCGATTCCTCTCAACGTTCAGTATCGTGTGCCGCCACCTCCCCTCCACTATTGTCATTCTAAATGTATCGCTAACAAAGAAGTGTCAGGTAAGCGTGTCTGTTTACCTTGTCATTCTGAGCGAAG